>JBILLJ010000033.1:0-69377 GCA_044376125.1 Sandaracinaceae bacterium | reverse complement strand
GAGGGGAGTCGCGAGCACACGAACCTCGCGATCGCGTCCGAACGCAACAATCGCCTCGGCCTCACGTCAGCGTCCTCACGAGGCGAGCCACGTGCGCGCGACTCACACGCACGAAGGCAGACCGTGCCAGCCCGCAGAGCGGGCGAGCCCGTGCCCGATCTGAACGGAAACGGCGTGGTCCGGATGCGCCGGGCACGGGCGCGGGCACGGGTGGGGTTTCTCCATCTCAACTCAGAAGAGACAGGGCTCACCCCAGTAGGTGAACGGGAAGTCCTCGTACTCGTCGGGGAACATGTCGACCTCGTCGGGGCAGAAGTCGCCGTCGCTGTCGGCGCCTGCGCCCGGATCGGCACCCGGATCGGCGCCGGGGTCGGCACCAGGATCACCACCCGGATCGGCGCCGGGATCGCCACCGGGGTCCGCGCCGGGATCGTCGGGGAAGCAACCGCAGCCGGGATCCCACGCGCCCGGATCGCCGCCGGGATCACCGCCGGGATCACCGCCGGGATCACCACCGGGATCGCCGCCGGGATCACCACCGGGATCACCGCCCGGTGCACCACCGGGGTCGCCACCAGGCGCGCCGCCCGGATCTCCGCCGGGCGCGCCGCCTTCGGGCTCGCTCGCGACGGCCATGACGATCTCGTCGATCCACGACGCGAACGCGTCGACGCGCGTGTAGATCGCGGTGCTCGCCTCGCACGTGTCGGCGGTGCCGCGCGACACGACGCCCGCGATCGTGTCGCCGACGAAGCCCGGACCGCCGGAGTCGCCGTAGCAGCTGAGCGCGCCCGCGATGGAGATCTCGCGCGCATCGACGACGCCGACGCGGTTCTGTCCGCGGTACTTGCGGCCCGCGGGCAGGCCGCGCGTGGAGCCGTCGGTCTGGCCGTAGCCGATGCCGACCATCATGTCGCCGGGCGCGGGCGCGACGCGCGCGATCTCGTAGGGCGTGAGCGCGCCGGCGTGATCGAGCACGAGCAGCGCGATGTCGCGGTTCTCGATGCCCGAGCCCGGGGTGATCTCGATGCGCGTCACGCTCGCGTAGTGCTCGCCCGCCTCGGCGTTCGGCCCGGTGCCGACCGTGAAGCGCGAGGCGTCCATCAGACCGCCCGACTCTTCCTCGACGCAGTGCAGCGCCGTCATCACGACGCGCGGCGCGATCAACGACGCAGTGCAGCTGAACGTGCCGTCGGTCGCGAGGTAGAGCACGGCGGGGTCGCCGTCGTGTGGGACGCCGCCGATGATGGCGCTCTGGTCGGTGCCCGTTCGGCCGGTGCCGTGACCGGAGGCGCAGGCGGGGACCAATGACCCGAGCGCGAGCCCGATCGCGAGCGAGCGGGCGCCGCGGGCGAGCAGGCGCGTGGTGAGATCGTGCGTCGTGGGACGTGAGTGGCTCATGGCCACCGGATGGAGCAATCCCGGGGCCGCTCGATCGAGGCGCGCTCGCGCGGCCCGCTCGATCCTGGATCCCAACGATTCGTGGGCAATTCGCGAGGTGGAGTCCCGAGTTCCGGGCACCGTTGGCCTCGGTGCGCGGGGCCCGCGAGCCTGATGCGTCGAGGCCCCAGCGCGCTCACCTGCGACCTGCGCTCGACGCTCAGCCGCCGCCGAACGACTTGCGCAGGTGCTCGGTGAGTCGGGCGACGTTGTGATCGTCCATGCCGAGCGCACGCTGCGCGAGGCTCACCGCAGCCGGAGAGGTCTTCTCGAGCTCGACATCGCCCGCGCGCGCGGGGCCACCGAGCGCGACCGCGATCGACTCCGCGAGCACGACGCACGCTGCGAGCGGGTGCACGGTCTGCCCGATCTGCGGGTAGTGGTGCGCGCCGATCACCTGGCGCATCTCGTCGGGGAGGTTCCAGAGCCGCACGACGATCTCGCCTGCCTCGACGTGCACGTCGCGGAGCGCGCTCGCGGAGAAGGAGAGGTCCATGGGCTTGCCC
The DNA here is from genome assembly GCA_044376125.1 of Sandaracinaceae bacterium. Lineage (GTDB taxonomy): Bacteria > Myxococcota_A > Polyangia > Polyangiales > Sandaracinaceae > JAFLCL01. The sequence continues at coordinate 67,431 of JBILLJ010000033.1, read as the reverse complement.
TTGGCACCCTCGGCGAGCGCATGGAGCGCCGCGAGCAGACCGACGTCGTGCAGGAGCCCCGCGAGGAACGCGCTCTCGCCCGGAGTGCGCGTCATCTGCGCGACGGCTTGCGTGCAGTACGCCACGAGCAGCGAGTGCTTGCGCAGCGCGTCCATCGGCTCCTCGAAGCCCTTGGCGCGGAACACCTTGCCGCCCAGGGCGACCTCGAAGACGAGATCGCGCAGGCCGTTCATGCCGAGGCGCGAGGCCGCGTCCTCGAGTGTGCGCGGCGCGACCTTGGTCGCGAACATGGGCGACTGCGCGCGCCTCAGCACGTCGGCGGCCAGGAGCGGATCGCGCCGCACGAGCGCGACCACGTCGGTGATCGCCGTGTCGTTGCGCCGCGTCAGGTTGTGCACCTGCATCGCGACGGCCGGGAGCACCGGGGGCCGGTAGTCCTTGGAGCCGAAGCGCGCGCGCAGCCACGCGATCACTTCGTCGGAATCGACGAAGTCGATCGTGTCGATGGTGTGCGTCCCCTTGCCGTAGTTGGGGTTCAGGGCAGCGCGGGGTCGTCCATCCTGGAGCATGTCGGTCGGATCGGACGCCGACACCCCAGGCTTGAGTGGCGCGCGGCGCGGCGTCGTATGCTCGGTGCGTGCAGCGCCGCGCCCACCTCCTCGCCCTCGCTTCGTCCCTCGCCCTCGCGTGCAGTGGCACGCCCGAACCCGCCGATGGCGGGGCGCTCGAGGACGCGGGCCCGCTCGACGCCACGCTCGATGCAGGCCGCGACGTCGGGCCGCCGCCCGAGCCGATCGCCGCCGTCGCGCCCTTCGTGCAGTACGTCGATCCATCGGTCGGCACGGGCGGCACGCACTTCAACGACATCGGGAGCTCGAACCCCGGCCCGCAGATGCCGTTCGGCATGATCCGTCCCGCGCCCGACACCGTGAACGCAGACGGCTACGCGCCGGGCTTCACGCACTGCACCGGCTACCACGCAGACGACGAGTACGTCTCGAGCTTCAGCCACCTGCGCCTGCACGGCTTCGGCGTGAACGATCAGACCGTCGTCGCGTTCATGCCCACGCTCGACTTCACGGCAGCCACCGCGAGCCAGGCGGGCATCCGCTCTCACTTCGATCCCGAGCGCGAGGTGCTCGGCGTCGGGGCCTACGAGACCGTGCTCGACGATCCGCGCTTCGGTGGCCGTGAGATCGAGGTGGAGATGACGGCCGCGCGTCGCGTCGCGGTGAGCCGCGTGACCTTCCCCGAGCGCGCGGTCGGGCCCTCGCACGACGCGTCGATCGTCGTGGATCTCGCGCACTCGCAGCCGGACGTGACCGTCGACGCGGCCGAGGTGCGTGTGCTGCCCGACGCGCGCGAGCTCGAGGGGAGCATCCGGTTCCACGGCGGCTACTCGGATCGCTACGGGGGCATGACGGTCTACTTCGTCATGCGCTTCAACCGCGCGTTCGCGAGCCACGGCACGTGGGCGCCGCCCACCACCGAGGGCGGCAGCGGCACGCTGAGCGAGGCCGCGACGGAGCGCGTGGCGCCCGACGGAGGCGCCTTCGTGCGCTTCGACGTCGACGACGACCGCGAGGTGCGCGTGGCCGTGGCCATCTCGTACCTCGACGTCGCGCGTGCGCGCATGAACCTCGACGCCGAGGCGGCCGACGTGGACTTCGTGCGCCTGCGCGGGAGCCTCGAGGCCACGTGGGAGACGCTGCTCTCGCAGGTGGAGGTCGAGGCCCGCTACGAGCGCGATCTCTCGATCTTCTACAGCGCGCTCTACCACTCGTTCTTCATGCCCACGCTCGCGACCGAGGCCGATGGCCACTACCGCGGCATCGACGGCATGGAGCACGTGGCCGACGGCTTCACGTACTACACGGACTTCTCGCTCTGGGACACGTACCGCACGATGCACACGCTCATCGCGCTGCTCGCGCCCCAGACGCAGCGCGACTTCGTGCGCTCGCTGATCGCGATGGGGCAAGAGCGAGGGACCTATCCGCGCTGGCCGCTCGGCACCGGCGAGACGGGCGGCATGCTCGGCGATCCCGCGGTGATCGTCGTGGCCGACAGCTACCTCCGCGGCATCACCGACTTCGATCTCCGCGCGGCCTACGACGTGGCGCTCGCGAGCGCCGACGTCGATGCACCGGGAGGTCGCGGCTCGATGGAGGCCTACCTGCGCCTGGGCTACGCGAGCATCGAGGATGGCGGCTCGGCCGCGAGCAAGACGCTGGAGTTCGCCTACGCCGATCACGCGGTGGGCGTGCTGGCCGAGGCGCTCGGTGAGACCGAGGACGCCGCGCGCTTCGCGATGCGGGCGCGCAACTACCAGAACATCTACGACCCGGCGCAGGGCTTCTTCGTCGGGCGCTACGAGGACGGCCGCTTCGAGCCCGTCGAGGAGCACCGCTGGCAGGACGTCTACGCCGAGGGCAACGCGCGGCAGTACCTCTGGCTCGCGCCGCAGGACGTGGACGGACTGGCCGAGACGCTCGGTGGTCGCGAGATGGCCCTCGGGCGCCTCACGACGTTCTTCGGCGAGAGCTACGTCGAGCGCCGCACGCCCGCGCCGCCGCAGTGGTACTGGCAGGGCAACGAGCCCGACATCCACGCGCCGTACCTCTTCGCGCTCTGGGGCGATCGCTCCGCCGGTGCGCGTGCGATCAGCTGGGCGCGCGCGGTGCACTACGGCCTCGGCCCCGAGGGCCTGCCGGGCAACGACGACTCGGGCACGATGAGCGCCTGGTACGTGTTCTCCGCGCTGGGCTTCTTCCCGATCGCGGGCACCGAGGACTTCGTGCTCGGCACGCCGCTCTTCACGCGCGCGGTGGTGCACCTGCCTGGCGGCGAGGACCTCACGATCGAGGCGCCCGGCGCGACCGAGTACGTGATCTACCCCGAGCGGATCACGCTCGATCGCGAGGAGCTCACGGCGCCCACGCTGCCCCACGCGCGCATCGCAGCCGGCGGCACGCTCGCCTTCGATCTCTCCTCGACCCCGTGAGAGAGGACGCGCCCGTCGTCACCGAGGGGCGCGGCGGGCGCAGATCGCGTCGGTGTCGGGGAGCGTGCCGCGCAGCTGCTCCATCGCCTGCTGTCGTGCGCGGTGGCGGCGGCATGCGGCTTCGAGGGGCGTCCCGGTCGGCGGTGGCGGCCAGCGGCCGAGGGCGTGATCGATCAGCGCGATCGCCTCGGGGTCGCGAGACGTCAGGTGGAGCGCGCGGGCGGTCTCGAAATAGAGCGAGCCGAGCCACGCGCGGTCGGGCGAGACGAGCGCGCCGTCCTCGAGCCGGGCACGCGGGCTCGCGTCGTCGAGGCGCCCGTCGCGGTCCCAGTCGCGATCCGCGAAGAGGGCGCCGAGCATCTGGAGCGCCTCGTCGTGGAGGGCGGTGTCGGGCTGCGCGAGATCGAGCACCCGCGCGAAGCGCGTGATCGCGTCGGACGGGCGATCGAGGAGGAAGCAGAGCCAACCCGCGCGGTGCACGGCCTCGACGAACCGAGGATCGTTGGTGCGCACGGCCTCGACGGCGGCCAGCTCGCGCTCGAGGCTGGCACGTTCGGCGTCGGCGGCCTCGTCCTGTGCCTCCACGTGCGCGGCGGGGCTCAGGCACGCGAGCAGCGCGACGAAGGCGACGTGAAGCAAGCGACGCATGGGCACACGACACGATACGCGCTCCGGCGCCCAACGTTTCGTCTCGCTCGGGGCGCCCTCGAGCGGCGTCGCTCCGACACGCGGTTTGTTACCATCGCCCCTGCCGATGGCCCTCTGGAAGACCCAGCCCACGCTCCGCCTCTTCGTGCCGCAGCCGATCCGCGTCGGTGAGCCGTTCGTCGCGACCCTCGAGATCGAGGCGCGAGAGCCGGTGCCGGTGGAGTGGGTGGACCTCACGCTCGAGTGCGTCGAGGGCTGGGCCGTGGGCTCGGGCAAGAACCGCGTCTCGCGTGTGCACCGCTACCCGAAGGTCGGCGCGCGCCTCGTGCAGGAGACCGAGCTCTCCGGCACCACACGTCACCAGGCGAGCTTCACGATCCCGTTCGACGAGCCACCCTCGCAGCACGGTGGGCCCGCGTACGTGCGGCACACGTTCCACGCACAGGCCTCGATCCCGTGGTGGCCCGACGCGCGCGTGAGCTGGCCGCTCACGGTGCGCGCCGCGTCGGTCCCCGCGACGCCTTCTCCCGTGGTCGTGCAGACGAACGCCTCCGATCTGATCGAGGTCTCGCTCGAGTCGCAGCGCGTCGCCGTGCAGGGGATCGTGGGGGGTCTCGTCGCGCTCAAGAAGACGCTCGATACACCGCTCGTCGTCGACCTCGCCCTGCGCGAGGTGCTCACGCTCGTGTCGTGGAACGGCTACGAGCGCGTCCGTCACGGACGAGGCTTCACGACGTCGGTCGTGCTCTCCCCCGCGCTCGGCGGAAAGGCTCCGTTCCGCTTCCGCTTCGAGGATGCGGTGCCTTCGTTCAGCGCCGAGACGTTCCGACATCGCTGGGAGCTCGTGCTCACGCCGCGCACCGGAGGGCTCTTCTCGTTCTTCTCGTCGAACGCGCTCACCGTGCCGATCGAGATGGTCGAGTCTGCCGAACTCGCCGCGGCCTCCGAGACGCTGGTGGCCCCGAGCGTCGGTGAGGCGCGCCTGGGCGAGCTGATCGCCGCCGCGCATCGCGCCAGGCCCGCGTGGTCGGTCGACGGTCTCAGGCTCGAGCGCTCGGTCGAGAGCCCGTTCGGCCCGATCGACGCGCGCCTCGAGTGGGTGTCACGCGAGAAGGGCACGGTGCTGCGGGCGACCATCGAGCCTCCGCGCCTCGGCCTCGGCCTGAAGGTCGCGGGCGCGTCGATGCTCGATCGGCTCGTCGGCGACACGACCGTGGGCGTGGCGGCCTGGGACCCGCAGCACGACGTCGCCGCGCGCGAGGCCGCGCAGGTGCGCGCCTTCCTCACGCCGATCGCGCTCGCCTCCACGGGGCTCGCGATGTCGGCGACCGACGACGCGATCGAGCTCGAGCGAGAAGACGACACGCTCGATCACACCTCGCTCACGGCGTTCGTCGACGAGATCGACGCGGTGCTCGCCGAGATGCCGGGTGCGCTCGCGGCGATCCCTCCGCCGGGTGGCACCTCGATCGATCGCACCGAGGCCATCCGGCTCGCGCGTCTGTCGCGCGGGACCTTCCACCCGGGGGATCTCGCGCTGCGCGGCGCGATCGACGATCGCTCGTTCGAGGCGGGCCTGGTGTTCGAAGGCGCGCGCGCCGTCGTCCTGCGCGTGACGGTCACGTCGCTGCCCGAGGGCTCGCTCCACGTGGGTCCGGAGCGAGACGCGGCCTCGCTCGCGTCGTTGCCGGAGGCGGCGCGTCCGCTCGTGAGCGCGCTGCCACACGGCGTCACGATCTCGATCGACGGTGGCCGCGGCCACGCGGTCGTCCCTGCGCCGGGCACGCCGCTCTTCGGTGTCGATCACGAGCGATCGATCGCGCTCGCGGGCACCGTGGTCGCGCTGGCACGAGCGCTCTCTCCCGATCGCGGCCCGTTCCGGTGAGCGCGCCGCCGAACGTCTTCGACGACTGCCCGCGCATCGTCTCGGGGCCGGGGGCGCCCGATCGCCCGCTCGCTCGGTTCGCGCTGATCGGGGACGTGCACGCCGAGGACGAGCGTCTCGCGGCCGCCCTCGCGATCGCCGAGCGCGAGGGCGTCGAGCGTCTGCTCTGCGTGGGAGACGTGTGCGACGGCCACGGGGATCTCGATCGCACGATCGCGCTGCTCGAGGCGCACCGCGTGATCGTCGCGCGCGGAAACCACGATCGCTGGTTCCTCACCGACGAGCTGCGCACGCTGCGTCCGGTGCAGCTCCAGGCCGAGCACCCCGCGGCGCGCGAGGCCGTGCGCCACTGGCTCCCGTACGTCGAGGTCAGCACGGTGCGCGGCCCCTTGCTCCTCTGTCACGGCGTGGGCGACGACGACTTCGCGGTGCTGAAGGAGCACACGAGCCTCGATGAGCTGCGGTGGACCGGCGCGTGGCGGCGCCTGATGCTCGCGGACCGCTTCGTGCTCATGGCCGCGGGACACACGCACGCCGCGATGGTCCGCGTGATCGAGAACATCACCGTGCTCAACCCCGGCACGCTCAAGCGCGATGACGATCCCGTCGTGGCGATCGTCGATCTGCGCGCCGGCACGATGGTGCTGCACGACCTCTCGGATCCATCGCACCCGTTCGTGCGCGAGACGCGGCGGATCCCGTGATCGACGCGGGCGCTCACCACGTGAGCAGGTGCACGACGTCGGACGTCGGACCGCCACCCTGCTCGACCGCGACGCAGCGCGATCCGCGCTGATCGAGGACGATCGTCGGCCGCTCGCTCGTGAGCACGACGCGGTCCTCGACCCGCACGCGCGCGCCCGCCCCGGCGGCCTCGACGCGACACCTCGGGAACACCGGCACGACGAGCCCTCGTCGATCGTAGAGCGTGCCCGCTGGAGGTGCGCTCGCGGCGCTCGCGCGCTCGGCCGCGCTCAGGGTGCGCGACGCGAGACGCTGCCCGGTCCGCGCGTCGAGCTCGACCTCGCGTGCGGTGGTCCCGTCGCTCACGACGACGACGGCGCGAGCCCCGCGCAGCTCGGCCGACTCGATCACCTCGCCGTCCGCGCCGACCGGCGTCGAGTACGCGACGCGCGCGCCGTCGAACGCGACGACCGACGGCGCCGCGAGCTCGACGGGGTGCTGGAGGCTCGTGACCGCGACGAGCACGCGCGTCGAGAGCGCGTGACGGATCTCGCCACGCGTCCCGCGGCCGGCGGGCCGCGTTCCCACACGGACCTCGCCGATCGCGTGGATCGAGAAGCCGAAGCAGACCGTGTCGTGCGGCTCTCCGAGGCTCGCGTACACGTGCGACTCGACCCCTCGCACGTAGAGGCCGTGCGAGAGATCGTTCTGCCCCACGACGTACGCGCTGCAGCCGCCGGGCTCGAGGAAGGCGAGCGCGCCCCGCGTCGCGCGGAGGCCGACCCAGCCTCGAGCGGTGCTGGGCAGCACGGAGAACGTGGCGCCCGCGCGACCAGTCGCGTCCAAGAGCACGGCCTGATCGAACGCGCGGAGCAGGAGCGCTCGGTCCGTGCCCTCGCCGATCGGGTCGAGGTGGATCCCGCCGCGCAGGCGGATCGGCACGGCCGTGCGCCAGAGCTCGTGTCCGTCGTCGAGATCGCGCGCCACGAACGCGCCGCACTCCTCGGGCTCGAACGCGCGCGCTGCGTCGCACGGCGTGCGCTCGAGGGTGACCAGGCGCCCTTCGAAGACCAGCGCATCGATCGCCGCGATCGCCTGGTCACGCGGCTCGGGCCGAGGCTGCGCACGCGCCGTGGTGGCCGCGCACAGGCCCAGGAGCACGAGCGCCGCGGTGGCGAGCTCCTGCGCGCGGCTCACGCGCCCTCGCGCGAGTGGAACGTGTTCGTGAACGCGAGGTGCAGGCCCTCACGCTCCTCCTCGCGCCGGCCGCTCTCGATCGAGGTGACCTCGATGTGCTCGCCGGCCGCGTCCGCTGCGACGACGAAGCGCGCGTACCACTCCTTGACGGCGATGCGCAGGCCGTGCGCGTCCTTCTTGATGCGGCGATACGCGTGCGGCTGCGGACCGAGCGTGAGCGCGTCCACGACGCGCGCGCGCAGATCGAAGCCGACCTCCTGCGAGGCCAGCCACGCGAGCTGCGCCTCGGCGGCCGGCGTGATCGTCACGCGCCACGTCGGCCGCGGATCCGCGGGCCGCTCGCCGCCGGGCTTGTGACCGTCCGGAGGCTCGAGCCAGCCCGTGCGCGCGCTCGGGATCGCGTCGGTCCACGGCACGTAGGGCTTGAGGTCGAGCACGGGCGTGCCGTCGACGAGATCGAGATCCTCGACGTGCAAGACGAGCCCCTCGACCGAGATCAGCCGCAGCACGGAGAGCCCGATCGGGTTGGGGCGATGCGGAGAGCGCGTGGAGAGCACACCGCGCTTTCGTTCGCTCCGAGGGGGCAGGACCTTGGCGCGAAACGGCGTGGGCCAGTCCGGCCGCATGGGGGCGTTGGGCTGGAGTGCGCGGTGGAACCAGAAGATCACCCACACGTAGTCCCAGCCCTCGAGGTCGGCGATCGCGTCCTCGAAGCCCAGGCCCGCGAGGAGCTCGATGCGACCGCGCGTGCCCTCCGCGGCCCGCGGCTGCCGCGGCGTCTCCGCGAGCTCGCGGAACGGGCTCCGCACGAAGCCGATCGGCTTCACGAAGAGGCCGTCGGCTGCAGGTCTCGCACGGTGCTCGTCGTTGTCGTTCACTCGATGGGTTCAGTGGGGACCGTTCCGTGGTGAACGTTCCGTGGGGATCGGAGGGAGTGGGATTCGAACCCACGGTGACTTGCGCCACGCCGGTTTTCAAAACCGACGGGCGGAACGGCAGGATCGCCCTCGTTTCTGGGCGGTTTCGTCATCGTGCCGCCACCTTGTTGGGCATAGGGAGGGCAAAGACGCCCGGTTCGGGCCAGTCAGGGGGTGTCGCCACGCAGCAGCTTTCGACGAACCCGATCAAGCGCGGCGAGCTCCGCCTTCGACATCACCGACGGCGGCGATGCGACGATCTCGCGGAACCTCGCGATGGCGCGCCGGTGGTAGTTGACCATGTCGCGCTGCTTGCCCTTGCGAACGACGATGGCGCACTCGCCGTCCTCCGCGAGCTTGAAGGGCTTCACGAGGATCGAGACGTCGGGCTGGCTGACCCCGAGCGTCTCCGCGAGGGCCTGCTGCGAGAGGACGTAGCCCGCGCCCACCGGATCGGCGACGACGATGGCGGATGCGAGGTCGGGTGCCTCGCCGTCGGCGGCGACTCGGATCGCAGGAGGAAGGCCGGGCAGCTGGCTGGCCAGCGTCGGCTGGATCGCGCGGACGAGCACCTCCAGGGTGGCCTGGATGCGGTTGAGCGCCGAGGCCTGCTCGTTGATCGCGCTCGTGAGGGCGAGGAACGCGTCGCTGTACTGCGCGCGGAGCTCGTCCTCCACGTCGCGGAGCGCGTCCTCCACCTTCGGGTCGAGGTTCAGTCCGGCCCGCCGCTCCTGGGCCAAGCTCGCGACCCTCACGGCCTTCGAGCCTCGCGCCGTCATCGCGCGCGCGCCACGGAGCCTGCGCCAGACGCGGCAGCCGCGACCGTCCGTAGACGGTCGAGCTTCACGGCGAGCTTCGTGATCCGGAGGCTCCGCGCGTGCGCGCTCCCCGGCAGCGAGCCCACGAGCCCGCGCGCCGCCTCGGTGGCCTCGCTCGAAACAGGCGGCGCCACACCCGCGAGCGCGCCACTGCCGAGCGACTCGGGCAGCTGCGCGGCGAGAGCACGGAACGCCTTCTCCGCCTGTTCACGCTTCGAGGTCATCAGCCCATCCTTTCAGCTCGGACGTCTTCTTCGGGCCGAGCACGTACGCTACCAGATTCCGGGGTGCCTTCCACGGCCGCGGTGCTCGCCGCTCGGCGCCGATGGTGTCGTAGAAGCGGAGGGTGCGCGGGTCCGGATGCGCGCCGAGCACCACGCGATCTGCGCCGAGCTCGATCGCCCGCGCCGCGATGATCGCGAGACAAGCGAGGCCGCGACCACCGCTCCTCAGATCGGCGCGCACCTCCAGCCAGTCGAGCCGGTACGCCGGCCCCTCCTGCAGCTTGATCGGCTTCTCCTTCGCGCTGGCCCACAGCGCGACGATCGCTCCATCGCCGTCGCGCACGGCGTGCTTCTCCGAGCAAGCACCGCCGATGGTGCACCACAGCCACCCTCGCGCGGGGTCCGTGCCGTCGGGGTCCATGCGCTCCCTGATCGCAGGCCACGCCGCGTCGACCTCCTCCAGCTGATCGAGCCGGACGCGGTCGGCGGAGAGCTCGCCGATGTCGGGGAAGTGCCAGCGACGCACCGGGCGAGAGTACATGGCTCGCCGTGACGCCGCATGGTGCGCGGCTCCTACGTCGCGACCGCTCTCATGTGCGCAGCCAAGTCGATGACATTGTCCCGCGTCGTGCGGGGCGCCGCGATGCTCTGAACGACGTCTCGAAGCGTCGGGTCGCCGATGTGCGTGTAGCGCTGGGCCATCGCCAGCGTGGAGTGGCCGAGCAGCTTGGCGATCGCGTCGATCCCTGCGCCCTGGCTTCGGGCGCGCGTCGCGAAGTCGTGTCGGAGATCGTGGAAGCGGAGGTCGAGCACGCCAGCCTTGGCGGCTGCTTTCTTGAATCCGCGCGAGACGTACGCGCGGCGACGCGTCTCCTCGTCCGCGAGCTTCGCGCGTCTGCCAGCGCCGAGCGTCGGAAGGGGGAACACCCACGTCGCACCCTCCGTGGCGTCCTGTCGCCGCAGGAGGGCGGCGAGACTCGGATGAATCGGGATGTGCCGGACGCGGTTCGACTTCGTGCGAATCAGCGTGATCCGCTCCGAAGCGAGGTCGACGTTCGACCAGCGGAGGCCAACGATCTCGGACCGTCGCATCCCCGACACCATCGCCGTCACAGCGATCGCGCGCACCGCGTCTGGAAGTTCGGCCAGCAGTCGGGCCTCCTCGTCGCCTTGCAGCGAGCGGACGCGCCCGGCTGGCTCCCGAAGCGGCCGAACGCGACGTACTGCGTCCGCGGCCTCGCGCGACATCCAGTTCCAGTCCGCGGCCATCCGCACGAAGTGCTTCAGCGTCGTGAGGTGTCGGTTCACAGTGCCAGGAGCGCAGCCCTCAGCACTGCGGTGACTCTTGAACCGTTCGACCCCGAAGGGCTGGATCTTGTCCAGGTCGACGTTGCCCAGCGAGGCCACGAGCTTCTTCGCGTGAAGCGTCCGGTCGGCGACTGCCTTGGGCCGCTGCGTCGCGAGCCAAGACAGGTACTCGTCCAGGGCGCTCCGTAGCTTCCTGCTCGCTTCGCGGCCGGGCACGAATGTGCCAGCGAGCGCGGCCGCCTGCATGTCGGCGGCTCGTCGCTTCGCGGCCGGGGCAGGAAGATCGCGTGGAAGGAGCTCGCGATGTCGCTTCCAAGCGCCCGTGTTCGGGTCGCGCCAGCGGAGATCGATCCGGTAGCGTCCGCGTCCGTCACGGTACAGGCCGCGAACGCCAGTCCGGTTCGCTCGCGGCATGGTCAACCCCTCCTTCGTCGCGAACTTGCCGGGGCCTCGGAGGCCGCAAGCGCCTTCTCCAGCAGCACCCGCACGGCTTCCGTCCGCGTGAACGCGAGCCCGGGCATGTCGGCCCGCACGCGGTCCGCGTACTCGTCGATGCGCGCGATCAGCCGGTTGTCCCAGCGAAACGCCACCCGAACCTTCTCGTCCTTCCGTGACTGCTTCTTCATGCTCCCTCGCTTCATTGATGTGCCGCTGCTGTCAGTCATTGTGTGCCTACTGGTTGCCAGGAGCACTGCCCGCTGCGCGCCGTCGTCTCCCAGCGGACAGAGCTCGCCCATACGAGCGCCGGGGACGACGCGCGTGCGAAGGGACCGTGGGCGAGGCCGCGCCAGCGCCCCCGGGGTCGCCGCTGGCTATAGGGGGCCGCGGGCGACGGCGCAGGAGGTCCGGCGACAGGCGCGCTTGATCTTCGGGCATCCGAAGTTGACGTCCCAGACCGGGTGCCGAGCCGCGTACCACGCGGCTCCCATCCCCGGCCGGAACCGTTCGACGTCCACGCGCCCCACGGCGCCGTCCCCGTCTCGGAGAGCGATCTTCAGGTCGAGCTCGGAGAGGTCCGACTGGCTCGGCAACGCAACCAGGAGGTGATGGTGCGGGCGGCCGCTGGGCTGAGGGCCGGACCCCCAGGCGAGCGCGACGTGGTCACGCACCGCTCGCGCGACCCGGCGGCCGAACGTGGCGATCACGCGTCCGGCGCGCTCCGGTCGGACGTCGCGCCGGAACGTGATCGTGCTCCAGTGCGTCCACGGGGCGAACCTGTCCAACCAGGGACCGGCCGCGCGTCGAGCGCGGCGATCGAGGTCGAGATCAGTGTGATGTGGGTAATCGTCGAGGCGCGGCGCGGGCACGCGATCGGCCCGCGTCACGTCGCCTCGGTCCCGACGAGGTCGAGGAACCTGAGGAGGTCCGCACGGCGCACGAGGCGGCGCCGCCCCGGGCGAATGCTCGGGAGGCGCTGTTCGGCGATCCAGCGGCGCACACCGCTCGGGGTGGAGCGGGCGAAGGCGGCGCACTCGTCGATCGTGAGGAGGCAGGGCAGCTGCGTGGTGTCGATGGGAGAGGTGGTCATGGAACGCGCGTCTCCTCGCGAGCGGATCGCTCGCGTGGTGTGTGCGCTTCCCCTGCCTCCGACTGTTGACCGCCGTCGTCGCGTGTGTCGGGGGAGCTCTGGTTCTGCGTCGCTGACTGCCGCCCGGCTTGAACCGTGGCCGTACACGTAGGGTGCGGAGACGCGATGGCAGAAGATTGGCTTCGATCAGATAGCAGGCGGAGCGCTCGACGCGCAAGAGGTGGCCGCGAGGCGCGACTACAGGTCGTAGTAGGTGTGCTGGAAGTACGATCGACACTCGATGCGTCGGAACCCGAGGCGCCGGGCAGCCGCCTGATCGGCCGCCCGCCCCGCCACGCGATCCAGGAACACCCTCCCGCAGAGCGCGTAGTCGATCCGCAGAGTCGTCCCGTCGTCGCCCGTGGCTCGGACGCCATCGACCTCGATCCCGTCACGGATGAAGCCCTCGTCCATCGCGTCCGCGAACTGCTCTCGCGCTCGCCGCGCCGCGCTCGCCTCCGCCGCGGCCAGCTGCCGGCGGGCGCGGGCGACGTCGCGACGGTGAGCCCCGCGCAGTCGACTCAGACGGCGAGCCGCCTCCTCCGCTTCGCGGGAGAGCCGCTCGCGGGCGATCGGGACAGCGAGCACTTCGAGGGCGTTCGCGAGCGCCTCCATCCGGTCGTCCCATGCGACCAAGCTCTCCCCCGGCGCCGGGGCCGCCGCTCCGTTCGCCTGGTCGATCGCGTTCTGCATCGAGACCAGGGCCGCGGCGTCGGCCCGGAGCGACGCGATGTCCGCGACCGCGCTCTGCGCGCCTTCCGCTGGCGGGATGAGCGCGGCCACGTCCGCGAGCTCCGCCGTGGCTTCGTCGGCCCGGACCACGGCATCGGAGAACGCGCCGGAGTCGATCGCTGCTCGGCCTGCGGTGATCGCAGCGCGAGCGCGCGTGAGCGTCTCGGGCGCGCTGGCGCGCACTTCTGCCAGGTGGAGCTCGCGTTCATGCGCCCGAGCTGCGTCCGCAGCGGCCCTCTCCTGCGCGGCCTGCTCGGCGGCAATGCGATTGCGCTCCCGCGTGAAGCCCTGGCCGATGCCGATGAATGCGAACAGGGCGCAGACCCCCGTCAGGATCGCCGTGTTGCGCGGGACGCGTTCTCCGAAGCGTCCCGTGACGATGGCACCCGTTGCCATCGAGAGGAGGACGAAGAGGGGAACGCCCACCAGCACATGCGTGATCGCAAGCGCGTTGACGGCGCCCGCGAGGAAGAGACCTCCGCAGCCAATGGCGCATCCCTTCCCAAGCCCGGTGGAGCTCTTCTGTGTTCCCGCGACGGTCATTCAGCCTCCTCGGCTGGAAAATACGCATCTTGCTTCGTGGTTGGCAACCGAGGTGGGTGGGTAGCGTGCCCAGCACGTGGCAGGTCGATCGCTCCGTGGTGCGGCCGACACGCGCGCGTTCCACGAGTGGGCGCGTCGCGTCGCGGGGAACGTGCGGCGACTGCGCGCCGCCCGTGCATGGAGCCAGGAGGAGGCCGCGCACCGATGTGCCATGGCCTCCCGGCTCTTTCAGGCGATCGAGGCCGGAGACGCGAACCTGACGCTCGCCACGCTGAGCCGGCTCACGGCCGGGTTCGCGGTGGACCCTATCGAGCTCGTGACCCAGGTCTCCGCGCCCATGCCGATGCTGCGACGGGGGCGCCCGAAGCGGGCCGCGTCGAGCGCATCTTGACGCCGTGGCATTCTCACGTCGTGACCAAGGTCCCCTCACGGTTTCGCTTCGAGGACGCCGGCTACGCCGCGATCCTTCGGATCTCGACCGACACGCCCAACGGCGAGGTCGCGAGCGGCGTTCGCCTGGAGCGCCAGCGCCTCCCCGGCGGGGCCGAGAGGGTGGAGGTCGTGTTCTTCGGCCCCGACCGGGAGCGCGCGCGGGAGATCCGGAAGATCCTTCGCGACGAGCCTGAGCGGCTCCGCTTCGTGGACAGCCAGGGCGCGCGCGTGGAGATCACCCCGATCACGCTGGCGTGGTGGCGAGCCCATGGGCGAGCCGCGTGCGGCTCCGACTTCGAGCCCGGCGGGGATACCGACACGGATCTCCAGAAGCTCCGCAACTACGTCGCGCACGGCGGCGTGCCCACGTAGCCCCCGCGTGGGCAGTCCGTGGGCAAAACCACTGACAACGAGGGCGATCCATGGACATCAGCTGACACTTCGTTCAGCGATGGCGCCCGGCTCCGACCACCGCGTTTTGCCCTATCGGGAGGGCGATTCAGCGGAGAACCTGGAACGGAGGGAGTGGGATTCGAACCCACGGTGACTTGCGCCACGCCGGTTTTCAAAACCGGTGCCTTAGACCGCTCGGCCATCCCTCCAGGCCGCGATCCTCTAGCACGTTCGAGGCGGGGCTCGCGTGCGGTCCCGCGCGACGTGTACGCTGATTGGATCGTCGCGAAGCGGGCCCACCCCGGCGCCGAGGAGGTCTCGTGAAGATCCAGCCGGTGAAGAAGTCCCTGGGCCTCGTCCTCACGATCTCCGCGCTCTCGGGCCTCGCGCTCGCGGCGTGTGACTCGGGGACCATGGTGGTCGACGACGCGGGCGGGCCGGCGATGGACATCGGTCCCGTCGATGCGAGCGGGCCGCGCACCGACACGGGCGTTCCGATCGACGTCGGGCCGGTGCCGGACACGGGGCCGCTGCCCGACAGCGGCGAGATGCCCGACGCGCCGCGCGCGAACCGCTGCGGTGACGGCGAGATCGGCGGCGACGAGGCGTGCGACGACGGAAACCGCGATCCGGACGACGGCTGCAGCATGACGTGCACGCTCGAGTGCGGAGACGGAGCCGTCACGGGCGCCGAGCTCTGCGACACCGCGATCGCGAGCGGCGCGGGCAGCTGTCCCACGAGCTGCGACGACGGCATGGCCTGCACCACCGACACGCTCGTCGGCACCGAGTGCGCTGCGACGTGCACGACGACGCCGATCACGACGGCGGCGAGCGGTGACGGCTGTTGCCCTGCGGGCGCGACCTCGGCCTCCGACGGCGACTGCGCGGTGGTGTGCGGCAACGGCCTCGTCGAGATGGGCGAGGCCTGCGACACGGGCATCGCGAGCGGCGCGGGCAGCTGCCCCACGAGCTGCAACGACGGCGCGGCCTGCACGGCCGACGCGCTCAGCGGCGCGGGCACCTGCGCGGCCGCGTGCACCAACACGCCCATCACGGCGCCGGCCGCAGGCGATGGCTGCTGTCCTCCGGGCGCGACCGTCGCGACCGACTCCGACTGCTCGGCCTCGTGCGGCGACGGCGTCGTGACGAGCGGCGAGGTCTGCGACACCGGCATCGCCGCGGGCGGCGCGGGCAGCTGCCCCACGACCTGCAACGACATGATGGCTTGCACGCGCGATGCGCTCGTCGGCATGGGCACGTGCACCGCGGCGTGCACGTACACGCCCATCACGGCGCCGATGGCCGGTGATGGTTGCTGCCCTGCGGGCGCGACGATCATGACGGACGCGGACTGCACGGCGCGCTGTGGCGACGGCATCCTCACCGCGCCCGAGGTCTGCGACGACGGCAACCTGATGCCGGGCGACGGCTGCTCGGCCATGTGCGCCCGCGAGCCCCGCGCGTTCCGTGCGACGACCCTGACGATCCAGGATCCGCACTTCTTCCTGAGCGGCTTCATCGACATCACCTCGCAGGTGAACGATCAGCTGCGCACGGGCCTCACGACCGACGCGGACATGCCTGCGGACGGCATCGTCGATCTGAGCCCCGTGATCTACTTCGACCCGCTCGATCAGAGCGCGATGTCGACGCCGGTGTCGGTGGACTTCGCGGACTGCACGCTGCCGCTCAGCTCGACGACGTGCATGGGCAGCGGCATGCCGACGGCCTCGACCGCGACGAACCGATCGACCGGCACGACCGCGTGTCTGGCGCCGATGGCGGGCACCTTCCCCGGTGGTCGCGGCATCAACTCGCCTGCGCCGCCGTGCTTCAGCAGCGCGGCGATCTCCACGCTCACGATCAGCCTCGGCGGCACGCTCATCCGCCTGCAGAACGCGCAGGTCGGCGGGCAGTACGTCGGCGCGCCGGCCACGCGCCTCGCGACGGGCCTCATCCTCGGCTTCCTCACCGAGGCCGACGCGATGGCGACCACGCTGCCGGCCACGGTGCCCGTCGTCGGAGGCCGCACGATCGCGTCGCTCCTGCGCGGCAGCGATCGCGACACGGTCGGCGGCGTGCGCGGCTGGTGGTTCTACCTGAACTACGCCGGCGACCAGGTCCCCTACACGCCCTGAGTCCGTGCCACTCGCATCGATCCGTCCAAGTGACACGTGCTCTCAGGGGACGCCTCGCGGCAGACCCCAGGAGCGCGCGAGAAAGCGAGGCTTGGGGAGCGTCGAGGGGGGGATCGGGGGGAGTTGCTCCCCCCTGCCGCGCCGAAGGCGCGAGCAACACGCAGTCCCAACGTTGCACAAAATTTGTCCTCCTGATCCCGGCCCGGTTATCGGTCCGCATGTCCCGACGGTCGCGTGATGCGAACGCGGGACGAGGCGAGACACCATGGCCAACAGCGGACGCATCCACTCGGCATCGACGCACCTCCGGGACGGGGGCAGCGGCATCTCCGCCGGCGAAGGCGAGATCATCGCGGGCCTCGACCTCGGGACCACGAAGGTCTGCGCGATCGTCGGTGAGGTGACCGACGACGGCATCGACATCATCGGCGTCGGCTCGGTGCCCTCCAAGGGCCTGCGCCGCGGCGTCGTCGTCAACATCGAGACGACGGTCCAGGCGATCCGCGCCGCCATCGAGCAGGCCGAGAGCATGGCCGGCGTCGAGATCGGCTCGGTCTACGCGGGCATCTCCGGGAGCCACGTGCAGGGGCTCAACAAGGAGGGCGTCGCCGCGATCATGAACCGCGAGGTCACCCAGGAGGACGTCAAGCGCGTCCTCGACCAGGCCCGCGCGTTCCCGCTCTCGAGCGACCGCCAGGTCATCCACGTGCTCCCGCAGGAGTACATCGTCGACGACCAGGGCGGCATCAAGGAGCCCGTCGGCATGAACGGCGTGCGCCTGCAGGCGCAGGTCCACCTCGTCACGGCGGCGACCACGAGCGTCCAGAACATCGTGAAGTGCGCGGAGCGCTCGAACCTCCACGTGGCCGAGGTCGTGCTCGAGCCGCTCGCGAGCGCCGACGCGGTCCTCGAGAGCGACGAGAAGGAGATCGGCGTCGCGCTGGTCGACATCGGCGGCGGCACGAGCGACATCGTCGTCTACGTCGACGGCGCGGTGGTGCACACGAGCGTCATCCCGATCGGCGGCCTCAACTTCACGAACGACATCGCGCAGTGCCTGCGCACGCCGATCGCCGAGGCCGAGCGCGTGAAGATCAAGTACGGCTGCGCGAGCCCGACGATGGTCGACCCCGAGGAGATGATCGAGGTGCCCTCGGTCGGTGGCCGCGCGCCGCGCTCGATGTCGCGTCACGAGCTCTGCCGGATCATCGAGCCGCGCGTGGAGGAGCTCTTCCAGGCGGTGGCGTACACGCTCGAGCAGGGCGGCTTCACCAACGTGCTCGCGAGCGGCGTCGTCATCACCGGCGGCACCACGCAGCTCGACGGCATGCCCGAGCTCGCGGAGCAGATCCTCGGCCTGCCCGTGCGGCGCGGCGTGCCGACGGGCGTGGGCGGTCTCCTCGACGTGGTCCGCAGCCCCGCGTACGCGACGGGCGTGGGCCTCGTGAAGTACGGCGCGGGCAAGCTCCGCGCGGCACCGCAGCAGATCGTCGTGGAGCAGTCGCAGGTCATCGCGGCGCCCTCTGCGAACTGGGGCCAGCGCATCGGCGCGTGGTTCAAGGAAGTGTTCTGATCTTTCCGCGCGCTCCGCTCGGTCTCCGGGCGAGCAGCGATGCGGTCTGAGGCCCACGCGGACGGGCGAATCCGCGCGGGCCGTTCCTGAAGGCGAGAGAGAGAAACGTTCTGTGTGACCGGGCGAGGTCACGAACCGTCGGCGTCTGTCCGACGGCCTGGGAGGCGATCATGGGTCTGAACATCGAATTCACGGACATGAGCGACGAGATGCAGGCGCGCATCAAGGTGGTGGGCGTCGGCGGTGGTGGCGGCAACGCGCTCAACACGATGATCCAGAGCGGTCTCGAGGGCGTGGAGTTCATCGCGGCCAACACCGACACGCAGGCGCTCGAGGCGAACCTCGCGACGTCGAAGGTGCAGCTCGGGCCGGGCCTCACGCGTGGCCTCGGCGCCGGCGCGAACCCCGACGTGGGCAAGAAGAGCGCGCTCGAGGAGATGGAGCGCATCCAGGACGCGCTCGAGGGCGCCGACATGGTCTTCGTCACCGCCGGCATGGGTGGTGGCACCGGCACCGGCGCGGCGCCGATCATCGCGCAGATCGCGCGTGACATGGGCGCGCTCACGGTGGGCGTGGTGACGCGGCCGTTCCTCTTCGAGGGCAAGCGCCGCATGAAGAACGCCGACTCGGGCATCGCGGATCTGGCGGCCAACGTCGACACGATCATCTCGATCCCGAACCAGAAGCTCCTCGGCCTCGACGACGATCTCTCGATCCTCGAGGCCTTCCGCCGCGCCGACGACGTGCTGGTGCAGGCCGTGCGGGGCATCTCGGACCTCATCACCCAGAGCGGCATCATCAACGTCGACTTCGCCGACGTGAAGACGATCATGCAGGCCCAGGGCCGCGCGCTCATGGGCACGGGCTACGGCAAGGGCGATCGCCGCGCGCTCGACGCGGTCGAGATGGCGATCAACTCGCCGCTGCTCGACGACATCTCGATCGACGGCGCGATGGGCATCCTGCTCAACTTCACCGCCGGCCCCGACGTGCGCCTCAAGGAGATCAACGAGGCCGCGAGCCTCGTGCACCACGCGGCGCACGAGGACGCGAACATCATCTTCGGCCTCCTCACGGACCCCGACATGGGCGACGTGGTCAAGGTCACGGCGATCGCCACGGGCTTCGGGCTCGAGGCGAGCCAGATGCAGGAGATCGTGCACGCCTCGGCGCAGGGCAAGCCGCGCAACGCGCTGCTCTCGCTGCCGCAGACGCAGCGCGTGAGCGTGCCTGCCCGCACGTCGGTCTCGATGGCCCCGGCCGCCTCGCGCGCGTCGATGGCCCCCGCCCCGCGTCAGTCGGGCTTCGTCGCCACGCAGTCCTCGGAGCGCGACACGCTCCGCGCCTCGCGCCGCGTCTCGACGCCGCCCGAGCAGACCTCGCTTCCCTCGGTGCAGGCGCACGGCCGCGCGTTCGGCGCCGCCGCGCTCCACGACGAGGCGACGCTCGACATCCCGGCGTACCTGCGCCGCGCGTCGATCGCCGACTGAGCTCGCTGGTCCGAGGGACCTCCGGCCCGTCGCTCCCGCTCTAGGGGTCTGCCTCGCAGACCCCGCCGCGCGGCGCCCCAACGACTCGAGCTGCCCTTCGCGTTCACCAACGCTCTGGGCGGTTCACGAGCTCCAGCCTCCTCGGAGGTCACGAGCGCGAGCGCCACGCGCTCGTCGACGTTCGTGTCCATCGCGGTGCGGACGGTGTGTCAGTGCCTCGCGGCACGCCACGTCCGTGACCGCCAACGCTGCTCGGCGTGTTTCCCCCAGCCCGCCGCCGCTTGGCTTTCTTATCCGCCTCTCTTTCCATCTCGCCACACAGGAAACGACGAACGCCGGGCGCAATGGTGCGTCCGGCGTTCTCGTTTCCGTCGGTCGCCTCGCGCCTCTCAACGTTCACTGCTCGCGCCGTGATCCGCGGAGGGCGGGGCGGGCGTCTCGCCCACCACACGATCTCCTTCCGGAAGGAGCGTGTGCGCGACGTGCTCGTCGATCGGCTGGTACTCGCCGAGTCCGCCGAACACGAGCTCCTCGATGTCGGCGAGCGGCATGAGATCGCCCGTGTCGTGGGGGAGGTACACGACACGATCGGGCTCGACACTCGCGCGAGGCGGTGGCGTGGCCTGCGCGTCGGGCACGAGCGAGGCCGCCAGGCCCACGGCGGAGGCGACGGCTGCGCTCGCTGCGGCGAGCGCGGAGATCCGTCGCGGTCCGCCCACGAGGCAATCGGCGGTGAGGATCGTGCCGTCTCTGCGACGGTAGAAGCGCACGCACGGCAGGCCTCCTGGTTCCGTCCGCAGTGCGAAGGCGCGCCTTCGCGTCAGAGCGCGGGGCGCGTGCAGTACGAGACGTAGGCCTCGCTCGAGAACGCGCCGCGCGCGCTCGTGCCGGCGATCCTCGCGAGAAAGACGGGCGGCGGCGGAGCGCCGGGCATGGGCATGGTGCTGGCGACGGGGCAGAGCGTCGGGCCGAAGACGTCGTCGTTCGCAGAGAGGCTCACCGAGCTGTACGGACCGACGATCGGGCTCTCGCTCTCCGAGACGCTCGCCATGAAGCCCACGGCGTCGAAGGGCGGTGGCGGGGCAGGGGCGCCGAAGGCCGTGCCCGCGTGTGGGATCACGTGCACGGGGCCGCTCACGTCCGTGATCGCGCCGCCCGGACCGTGCGGAAGGCTCACCATGAGCTGCGTGGTCGTGAAGCCCATGAACGACATCACCGTCGCGCTCGCCCAGCGCGCGGGTGCATCGACGTTGTCGTGGCACGTGATGCGGAGCGCGGGCGGCCAGCGACTGCCCCCTTCGGCCGCGGCGCAGCGGGCCTCGAACGAGCCACCGTCGTAGCGGCCACGCACGAGGAGGCCATACGTCTCGAAGCGCCCCTCGTCGCTCGCGCAGCGCGAGACCATCGAGGGGAGCGCGGGCCCACGCGCGAGGATCGCGCCTTCGCTGTCGGGCACGAACGGGCCCGCGCCTCCGAGCGTGCCGATCGACGCGCCGCCCTCGAGCACCTCGACCTCGTCGACCACCACGCAGCCGCTCGCGCCTTCCGGGCTGAGACGCCCGTAGAGGCGGGCCTCCTGGCTCGAGCCCTGCGTGATCACCGCGAGCTCGAGGAGATCGCAGTACGCACCGCCCGTCGCCGCGCCGGGCATCGGGCTGCACGCCACGCCGCCGCCGTCGATCGGGCCCGCATCCCCCGGCGTGATCGCTGCGTCGATCGGCGCGGCGTCGACGCCCTCGGACACGAACGCATCGGGCGCCGACGCGCTCGCGGCGTCGGGTGCGGAGGGATCTCCGCCGCACGCGGGCGTGAGCGCCGAGACGATCGAGAGCACGAGCCAGAGCACGGGAAGGGCAGGACGCGACATGGCCCTCCCTCGTTGCGGTGTCGCTCGTGTGCATTCACGTCGGCGCGCGACACGACCGCGCGTGCGTGTCACCTCTCTGCGATGAACCGAGAGCTCTCGCAGCCAGCCCCACGCTTCAACCTCCGCGCGTGGGCTACACCGTCGGTGCTCGGCGCGATGGTGATCTCGTCCGTCACCGGCGTCTTGCTCTTCTTCGAGGCGGACAGCGGCTTCGCGAAGCTCGCGCACGAGTGGCTCGGCTGGGTGCTCGTGCTCGGCGCGATCGCGCACGCGTACACGAACCGCGCATCGCTCCGCGCGCACCTCTCGGGCGCGCGAGGGCGCGTCGTGGTCGCGGCGTTCGTGCTCACGACGATCGCGGTGATCGTGCCCTGGTCGAGCGGCGGTGGTGGTCGACGTCGTGGTCGCGGCGCGAACGTCGAGGGCGCGGGCGAAGGCGGAGGGATGCTCGCCGCGGAGTACACGCTCACGCACGTCTCGCTCGATCGGCTCGCGCCGCTCGCGGGCCGCGAGGTCGGCGACCTCGTCGAGCGCCTCGAGGGCGCGGGCTTCTCGGGGGTGAGCGCGGAGGCCTCGATCCACGACTTCGCGCACGGCGGTGGTGAGCGCGACCGCGCGCTCGGCGTGGTCTTCTCCCCCGAGTGAGCCGACCACGGCCTCGGCCGGAGATCAGGGCGCCGGCAGCGCCTCGAGGTGCGCGCGCACCGTCTCGTTCTCTCGGAGCTCGAGCGATCGCACGTACGCGTCACGCGCTTGCTCGGCATGACTCTGCGCCTCGAGCACGCGCCCGAGGTCGTAGAAGAGCGCGGCGCGGACTCTGCCGCGCGGGTGTGCGATCAGCCCCTGCTCGCACATGTCGCGCGCATCGGCGAGCCCGCATGCGCAACCGAGCGCGAGCTGCGCGAGCGCGATCCCCGTCACGAGCTGCCCACGGACCACGTGCTGCCGAGGAGCCACGCGGTGATCATCCCGTCGAACACCGATCCGCACGACGCCCGAGCTCACATCCGCGTGAGCGTGGTCGTGACCGGGCCGCCTGCGCCTTCCCACGTCCAGGTCATCGACGTCGAGCAGGATGCGCGGATCGTTCCTTCGGGTGAGCAGTTCGCGTTGGTGTGCGTGTACACCTCGGTGAACGACGACTCACCGCTCGCGAGCGTCCCGCAGTGCGTGAGGTAGCCCCCGCACCCGAGCGACGGATACTCGATGGTCCCGCACTGCTCGCCGGTCTCGGGTGTGACGTTCAGATCGATCGTCCAGGGTGGATAGCCGGGCTGGACACCCGATCCCGTCCAGTGCCCCGCGCACGCGGTGCCCAGCGGACCCGCGAGCGGCACCGGCGCCGCCGTGGACGCACCGGGTGCGAAGCAGCATCCCGAGAGAAGCAGAGAGACGACCGCGACCCGCCACGTGGAGATCATGGAGAGACCCTCTCTCGCCGAGGCCGCGCACGTCAACGCTCCGGCGCGCTCGGGCAACTCCAGAGAGGTGGGATGGCGTCGCTCAGCGCAGGGCGAGCAGGTCCTCCGCGCTCGCCACGACGCGAGCGAGTGAGCGAGCGAGAGCATGACCGTCCTCGACCTCGTGCAGCACCACGCCTGGGTGCCCCGACGCGAAGCGACGGGAGGCTTCGATCGGGACCGTGAGGTCCCGTCGGCCGTGGACGATGACGACACGCGCACACGGCACAGGCGGAGGACCCGCCGCGACCAACTCGTCGAGCAGTCGGCCGCTCACCCAACGAACCCGTCGACTCGCCTTGTCGCGCACGGGCACGCCCACGCGGCGCCACAACCTCGCGAGCCAGGGACGCTCGGCGTCGAGCGCGTGAATCGAGAGCGCGGGGGCCAGGAGGAGCAGAGGCGTGCCGGGGCGCGCTGCGCACAGCACGTGCAGCGCGAGCCAGCCTCCCAGGCTCGCACCCACGACGAGGTCGGCCTGGGCGACCGAGCAGCGTGCCTCGTCCATCATCGCCCCGAGCGACAGCTGGCCAGGCGCGGGGCGACGCAGGTCAGGCTGTGTGACTCGAACGTTCCGTCGTGACAGCTGCCCAGCGAGCGCTGCGCCCTTGGCCGACGCGGGTCCAGTCCCCATCCCGTGCAGATAGACACAGCGGTGCATCGACCGATGCGAGCATGTGTCGAGTCGTGACGGTGATCACGATCCCGCATCGACTCTGTGACGCGCGGTTCGACCACCCGTCCAGACGCTATGAACGCGCTTGCGTGACGACTGCCCTGTTCCTCCGAGACGTCGTGAAGCGCCCCCTGGAGATGGGCGCGATCCTCCCGTCGAGTCGGCACCTTGCGGCCGCGATGGTCGACGCCGCTCGTGTGCGCCGAGGAGACACCGTGCTCGAGCTCGGGGCGGGAAGCGGCTCGTTCACCGCGGAGCTCGCCCGCCGTCATCCCCGCTCTCCGCTGGTGCTCGTGGAGCCAGGTGTGGAGCTCGCCGCCGGACTCTCCCAGCGATTCCCCACGGCGCGCGTGTGCGCCGTGCGCGCCCAGGACCTCTCGACCCTGGGCCTGGCGCGAGGTTCGGTGCACCGCGTCGTGAGCGGTCTTCCATGGGCCCTCTGGTCGACCGACGTCCAGAACGAGATCCTCGAGGTGCTGAGTCCGCTCCTCAGCACCGACGCGCGCCTCGTGACCTTTCACTACGTGCACAGCCGTGCCCTCGGACGAGTCGCGGCGTTCCGCCACCTCCTCTGTCGCCGGTTCGCGAAGGTCGAGCACTCGGCTCCAGTCTGGCGGAACGTCCCTCCGGCGTACGTTCACATCGCGGAGGGGCCGCGTGGATGAGGCCGTGGACTACGAGCCTGTCGCGCCCGCGTCGGCCCTCGCGAGGCTCTTCCTCCACGAGGACCTCAACTTCCTCGTCACGAATCGCATCCCACGCCGCCTCGTGACGCGGGCCATCGGGCGCATCTCACGCGTACGGCACCGTCGCTTCACCCGCCTCGCGCTCGGGGTGTGGGGACTCTTCGCGGACGACCTCCGCCTCGAGGAGGCCGAAGAGAGCTGCTTCGAGAGTCTCCAGGACTGCTTCACGCGACGCCTGCGGCCGGGCGTGCGACCGATCTCCCGCGAGCCGGGGGTGCTGGTGAGTCCGTGCGATGCGGTGTTGGGCGCGTCCGGCGTCGTCGAACGGGGGCGGGTCTACCAGGCCAAGGGGTTTCCCTATCAGCTCGCCGATCTCCTTCCCGACCGCGCGCTCGCCTCGCGATTCGAGGGCGGTCGGTACGCGACGCTGCGTCTGAAGGCCAACATGTACCACCGCTTCCACGCGCCCGTCGCAGGCACGTTGTCGCGGGTGACCTACGTCTCGGGGGACACGTGGAACGTGAACCCCATCGCTCTCGCGCGCGTCGAGCGTCTCTTCTGCCGCAACGAGCGAGTCGTGCTCGAGCTCGAGCCTGCCACTCGGGCAGCCTCGGAACGTGTCAGTGATGCACCTGTCCCCGTCGTGCTCGTGGCCGTGGCCGCGATCGGGGTGGCGACGGTCCGGGTCCATGCGCTCGGCAGAACCCTCGACCTCGCCCATCGCGGCCCCAACGTGTTCGATGTCGGACGACCCCTCGGCGCCGGTGAAGAGCTCGGCTACTTCGAGGCGGGGTCCACGATCCTGGTCTTCGTGCCCCCCGAGCAGGAGCTCATCCGCCGGGAGGGTGAAGTGATTCGCATGGGACAACCCCTCTTTCGCGTTCGTGGAGGTTCTCGATGACCGAGCCCACCGTCAGTCCGCTTCCCCATTCTGGCTCGCTCTCGTTCGACGAGGAGCTCCGCATCCAGCGCTGGGACGATCACCGCTACTACCACCAGAGTCGCGTCAATCAGTCTCTGCACCTCCTCTCGGCCTGCACGTTCCTCGTGACCTACGCGCTCCTGCCGTTCTATCCCGCGTACGCGGCGATCCTCGGCTGGGTGATCGCGATGCTGACCCGCCAGGCGGGCCACTTCTTCTTCGAGCCGCAGGGCTTCGACCACGTGAACAACGCCTCTCACGAGACCAAGGAGGCGATCAAGGTAGGGTTCAACCTCCAGCGCAAGGTCGTCATCCTCGGCGTATGGTTCCTCATCCCGCTGGCCTTCTGGGCGGGTCCTCAGCTCGCAGGCGGGCCTGCGCCGAGCCTCGCCGGGCTGGTGGATGGTGTCGGCTGGACCTGGTTCTTCCTCGCCATCGCAGGTCTGTTCGCGCGGGTCGGCTATCTCATGGTGACCCGATCGCCCCAGACGGGTCTCGTGTGGATCACCAAGATCATGACCGACCCGATCAACGACATCCGGCAGTACTGGCGCTCACCGATCCATCTCCTGCGTGGCGAGTGGTTGGACCCGATGAGCCACGTCACGGGTTCGGAGCACGCCCCCGCCCGCCCCTGATCTCATCGCCGCGCCGTGGACTCACACCGCGTCGGCCTGTCGGCCGTCGAGCGGTGTCGGGCGCGACTCGGATCGTCGCCCGAAGAAAGCGGCCAGGATCTCCCGTCGGAGCGAGCGCTGCACGGCCGCGCCGGTCAGCTCGGGGGAGCTCCACCACCAACCGTCTTCTTCCATCGCGCGGGCAGCCTTGACGAAGCGGGCAGTGATCTCCTCGAAGTCCTCGTCGCTGAGGGAGTGAGAGAAGATGTAGCGACCACTCCCGATCCAGCTCGGCAGGAGACCCGCGTCGCGCAAATAGAACTGCAGCATCCAGTGGAAGCGCCCTGGTCGCGAATAGAGGGTCGTCCATACGGACACGAGGCCCGCGATCGAGACGGGGAGCTCCTCGGCCTCGAGGGCCGAGTTGAGGCGGCGGGCGCGCGCTGCCCAGCGCGCGTCCAGGTCGGAATACGTCGCGCGGATCTCGTCCGAGTCGAGGGCGCGAAGGAACTCGTTCATCGCCGCCATCACGTACGGATGCGCGTTGAACGTGCCGCGTGCGAACACGAGGTCTGCAGGTGCGTCGTCTCGGAACCGCTTCATCCAGCGCGCCTTGCCGCAGACGACGCCCACCGGGAGGCCCCCACCGAGAGTCTTTCCGTAGGTGACGAGATCCGCGCGCACGCCGAAGTACTCCTGCGCTCCGCCGCGCGCGAGGCGGAACCCGAGGAAGACCTCGTCCATCACGAGCGCGATGCCCCGCGCCGAGCAAACCTCCCGCAGCGCCCCGAGCCAGCGGGCGTAGGCCTCGCGATCGAACGAGGCCCTCCGGACGTTGGTCACGAGCGTCGCGTCGCTCGGCGGGGGTGCGTTCGGACTGAGCGCCTGGAGCGGATTGACCAGCACGCAGGCGATGTCGCGCCGAGTCCGCAGGACCCTCAGGGTTCGCTCGCTCATCTCCTCGAGTGTCAGGAGGTCGCGCGCGGGCAGTGGGTTGCCCGGGCCGGCCTGGAGGCCGTCGGACCAGCCGTGGTATGCGCCGCAGAATCGCACGGCGTAGCGACGGCGCGTGTGAAAGCGCGCCATGCGCACGGCCTGCATGACCGCTTCGGTCCCCGACATGTGGAACGAGACTTCGTCCATGCCAGACAGCTGGCACAGGCGTTCGGCGTTGTCGGCGACGATGGGATGGTAGGGGCCGAGCGAGAGCGACAGATCACGGGCGACCTCGTTCGCCCGCTCGATGCACCCTCGATAGAACTCGGCGCCGAAGAGGTTGACGCCGTAGGCACCCGTGAGGTCGTAGGACCAGTTTCCATCGAGGTCGCGGACTCGGCCGCCTTCACTGCGGTCGAGCACGACGCCACCCGGGAAGCGCTCGCGGACGAGATCGCGAAACGGAAAGGGAACTCGGTTCGCATCCACGAAGGCCGCGTCCGACACTGTCTGCCGGAGGCGGTCGGCCTCGGCTCTCGTCCGCGGCGTGCGCTCCGCCTGTCGCTCGGCGAGCGCTCGGAATCCCTCACGCCGGCGCCGGACGACGTCTGGCGGAGCGCCATCGACGCCGAACGCCACGTCCTCGTCGAGCTGATACCCAGGCAGAAGGCGGCTCAGTCGCAAGGCGATCCTCGGGTGACCCGTGAGTGACCGGTGCTTGGCGAGCGACAGCCAGAGCCGATCACGCAGCAAGCGCGCGATGTGGAGGCCGGAGAGGCCACCAGCCACGACCGCGAGCGCGCTGCTCACGCGGTCACCCAGTGATCGGCGTCCGCCCCCTCCGACTGCGGCAGCGCGATGACTGCCCTGCTCGGGTGGGCCCCGTGCTTCAAGGACTCGCGATAGGCGTTTGCGTCCAGGATCGCCGTGAACGGCTCCTTGACATCGTTGTCGAGTGCGAACTTCCGCGCGTTGACGCCGAGGCGCTCCCGGAGCTCGCGGTCGCACAGACGCCCCATGGCCGACGCCAGCTCCGCGACGTCACGCCCGCTGACCACCAGGCCAGTCTCCTGATCCAGCATCAGCTCGCGAGGGCCGCCTACCGCGGAGACGATCACGGGCAGTCCCGCGGCCTGGGCCTCGAGCGGAGCGTTGCCCCACGTGTCCGTCGTGCTCGGAAAGACCATGATGTCGGCCGAGGCCAGGAGGGTCGGAAGGGCTTCGCCGTCGAGGAAGCCGGTGAAGTACACCGGCAAGTCTCTCAGCGAGGCCTCGAGCTCCTTCCGGAACGGTCCGTCTCCCACGAAGGTCAGGTGGATGTCCGTCCGCGTCGCCGCAAGCCGGCGAAACGCGGCCGCGAGCAGCGCGAGGTTCTTCTCGACGCCGATGCGACCGACGTAGATGAACCGTGTGGAGGCCTCGGCGGCGCCGAGGCGGAGCCAGACCGAAGGGTCCCGTTTGGCGGGCGTGAAGCGCTGCACGTCGGTCCAACGATCGAGCACGAGGAGCTTGCGATTGCGCAGGCCGCGCTTGTGGAGCAGGCGCGCGATGAACTTCGAGGGAACCACCACCTCGTCGACCGAGTGGTAGAAGAGCGTCATGTAATTCCAGGCGAGCGCCTCGAGGGCGACGTCCTTCGTGTAGTTCTCGACGTACTCCGGAAAGCTCGTGTGGTACGTCGAGGACGTCTCGATCTGGAGCAACTTCGCGCAGAGGAGGGAAGTGACGCCGACGGTGCCGGGTGTGCTGATCTGCATCTTGGTGAAGCCGCCCTCCTGCAGGAACCGGAGCATCTCGAGAAGCGGTGGAAACAGGATCTCGAGGCCGTCGTACTCGGGGAAGTCGAGCGCGTCGACTGCGCGAAAGAGCTTGAGCCGCCCCTCCTGCACCCAGCGTCGCGCTTCGGGGTCGAGGCTCGTGCCGCGTTCGACCGACGTCGCGGTGACGACGGTCAAGTCGATGCCGCGGCGCGCGGACTCGCGGAGCAAGCGCCGAATGGTCACCGCGACGCCGTTCACCTCGAAGAAGGTATCCGTCACGAGGACCAGGCGAGGCGGGCGGTGCAGGTCGAAGGCCTTTCGCACGTCGCGCGCGACGAGGCTGTCCGAGCTGTGCTGCATGAAGGACACGAAGTACGGCAGCGACAAGAACGCGGTGGAGCCCAGCATGGCCACGAGCGACTTGACGGTTCCGACGAGCCCCGAGTCGGCGCGTCGGGCGCGATCGACATACGTCTTGAACAGGCGGTTGGCCAGTGTGCCGAGGACGATGAAGATGCGGTCGTCCGTGCTCTCGGCGCGTAGCAGTCTCTGGCGGAGGTCGGGGTCACCGAGCATCTGGGTCATGGACTCGTGGAGGACCTCCTCGAACGGCGGTACCGGCTCGCCGAGCATCCGGCGACGGGCGCGGATCCAGGCACCCCGCGCCTGGAAGCGGAGGAGGGCGATGGGGCGATGCGAGCTTCCGTCGAAGACGAGGTCGAGCAGCTGCTGGGCGGTGTGTCCGAGGGCCGGAGCGGACCTGCTGGGCCGTGCCGAAGAGGTCGAGTACGCGCGGTTGCGACTGCCGTCGTACAGCAGCTTGAGCAGCGCGTGCGCGAGCGTGACCGGGCCCCCGTGGACGCCTCCGGCGCGGGTGCGCCTCTGTCGGATCGCGCGCACGAGGTCGGCCGGCGTCAGGTCGGAGTCGATGTCCACTTCGGTCCATGTTCGACCGGGGTTGATCCCCGCGTGGTCGTCCGAGCCAGCCACGACCGACTTCAGCCACGGGGTGGGCCCCTTGGGCGCCAGGCCGTGGCGGTCCGCGAGTCGACCGAGGAGCTCGGGTGTGAGGGCGTCGAGCATCTCGCTGGTGAGACCGTTGAGCGCGCGGGTCCGCGCCCCGTTCTGGACCTCGAACGTGTTGCAGAGGAGCAGCATGCGCTCGATGTGCTCCACGCGCAGTGAGCCGTCACGCCCGTAAGGTCGGTTCTGTGTGCTCATCAATGGATGAGTCATGAAGTACGCGATGGGCTCGTCACCCGGTCGTTCGCACGCGATGTGTGCGTCGAGCCAGTCGATCATCTCGTAGACGTTCCCCCGCAGACGGTTCGCCTCCGAGAACTGGCTCTCCGTGACGTTCGCGATGGTCACGTGCACGTTGCAGCCGTCTTCGGGAAAGGTGGTGGTCATCTCCGCGCTGAGGAACACGCCAGGAATCCCGGCGTCGCGGAGCCGTCGCACCCCATCGATGGAGTTGTGGTCCGTGATCGTGACGAGGGACATCCCTCGCTCCCGCAGGAGTCGGTTGAGGACCATCGGGTCCGAGTACGACTCGGGGATCGAGAACGCGTTGGCCGCGTAGTAGTCGGTGACGTTGGATGCCCAGGAGTGAAGGTGCAGATCGACGCGGGCGATGCGACGGTCGGACATGGTGCTCCGCTGGCTGGAGGGCGGAGGCACTCAACCACGATTCCGGATCGCCAGCGCCCACCACACGGAAACGTCGGCTGATCGTCGATCCGCCGACGAGACGGATCCCTCTCCGGTGCAGCCGTGACGAGTGTGTCGGTCAGGTGGCCGAATGGCGACCGAGGTAGATCTCCTGGGCGAGATGCATGAGGTAGAGCGTGATGTGGCCAGGGACGAGCCACGGGTACGCTTCGCGGAGGCTCGGCGAGAGCGCCACTCCCCCGAGCGCGACGACTGCCCCGGTGATCATGGGGTGTGGAACGACGCCATATGGCGCAGCGTCGATGCGTTGCGGGGTGACGACGCCGAGCTCGACGCCGAAGTAGGTCCGGGTGAGCCCGAGCACGATCGCAGCCCAGTTGGAGAGCGCGAGCCCGATGGCGACGAGGGCGAGCGAGATCCAGTGGACCTCTCCCGAGGCGAGGTAGAGCGCTCCGAGGATCAGCATCGACAAGCTCTTGTGGGCGACCGCGTCGCGCAGCAACTCGGGGTACACGAGTCCCGGCCCGTGCGCGAGCGCGGCGAGGTAGAGGAGGTAGTGGACGTAGCTCCCCCCGACGATGGCAGGGAGCGGGCTCCTTGCGAGGGCGCATGCGAGCCCGAGGCACGTGACCCAGAGCACGAACCCTCCTCCCAGCTTCCGCGCGACGAGGTCGCGGATGGGTGATCGCGAGGGCAGAGGCGCCAGCGTCCACGGGAGCATCGAGGAGGTCACCTCCACGACTCGCCCCTGCCACCCCGGGGCTGGCTCGAACGCGACGGCGTCGCGGTCGACGTCGTAGGTCACGATCGTGCCGGGTCTCGCCTGGACGACGAGCGGCCGATCATCCGGCCCCGAGTGGGGAAATCGGAGGTCCAGCGCCCCCTCGGTCGTCTCGATGGCACGCAGTCGATGCACGCCCGGGAGGGAGAAGACACTGCCCTCCAGGTGCGGAGAGCTCTCCGCGGGAGTCGGCATGGGGCGGGCCACACCGACCCGAAGGTGGGTGGGGGCGAACCGCCCACGGATCGCCGCGAGGAGCGCGGGGTCCTCGAGTGAGGCGGCCTCGATCGTGAGGACGCGCGGCCGCCCCACGAGCCACGGGAATGGCACGAACCGCGACGCTTGCTTCACGGCGCTGTTTCTACGTCGGGTGTGCGGCTGGTCTATGAACGGCGTGCCAACTCACTGTGTCGGAGGCGGATGACTGCGGCGAGCTCCACGCACGACGTGCCGACCGAGAGGCGCAGCGCGCGCTTTCGGGCCACCTGGTTCGAGCTGACGGATCCTGCGCGGAGAGCGCAGATCGACACACTCGCCGAGGCCGTTCGGCGAGAGTTCGCAGATGACCTGGCGGCGCGGCCGTCGCGACACGTGTACGTCACGAGACTGCCAGTCTCGCTTCAACGGGACATCGCCGAGCTTCGCGACCTACCGCGGACGAGGGACGCCATCCGCGCCCAGTACGGCTCGGACGTCGAGATCCACACGATGGAGGAGACCGACGAGCTGTACCTATGCCACTACAACGAGGACCAGGGCGGGGATCAAGGGCTGTTCGCCAAGCACTACGACGGAAACCTGCGCTTCTTGCCGTTGGGGGCTGTCGTCCGGGCGCTCGTCTACCTCGCGAGCGACGGAAGCTACGAGGTCGTGTTCGGCGACAGCGGCGTCTCTCGGGGTTTCCGAACCTACGACGTGGGGCTGCTCGATTTCCATCGCGAGCTGCACTGGGTCCGTGGGGAGTACGTGACGGGCGCCCCGGACCGGATCCTTCTCAAGATCAACTACCTCGTCGTGCCGCGTGGCCAGACCCTGCTGCGCGAGGCGCTGCTCGCGCTGAACCTGGGTCAGTTTCGCGTCGTGAAGGCCGCGATGGAGTACTCGAAGAGCCCCCGCACGCCGGCCCAGCGAGTCGTGGGGTGGATCTGCAACGCGGTGCGGGTGCTCAACAACGTCCACCCGCTCCTGCCCCACGTCGTCGCCACCGCGCTCCTCGGAGCGCTGGCAGGCGTCGCGATCTGGGCGCTGCGGGGCTGAGGCTCGACGGACCTACTTCGCGTCGCCCCACGAGCTGCCGACGCCGAGGCCCACCACGAGAGGCACGCGCAGCGGGTGGGGCGTCTCCATCGCGTGGCGCACGCACGCGCTCGCGGCCTCGACCTCGTGCTCGGGCACCTCGAAGACCAGCTCGTCGTGCACCTGGAGCAGCATGCGTGTGCCTGGTGCGACGCGCGGGAGCTCGCGATCGATCGTGAGCATCGCGAGCTTGCAGAGATCGGCCGCCGAGCCCTGGATGGGCGTGTTCGCCGCGATGCGCTCGCCCGTCGCGTGATCCGTCTCGTTGCGGCTCGAGAGCTCGGGGATGTAGCGCCGCCGACCGAGCAGCGTGGTCACGTAGCCCGTGGTGTTCGCTTCCGCGATGGTCGCATCGAGCCAGCGGCGAACGCCCGCGTAGTGCGCGAAGTACTGCTCGATGTAGCGGACCGCGTCCTTGCGCGGAATGCCGAGGATCTGCGAGAGCGCCGTGGCGCCCTGCCCGTAGATGGTCGCGAAGTTCACCGTCTTGCCGACGTTTCGCTGCTCGGCGTCGACGGCTTCGGGCGCGACGCCGAAGAGGATCGACGCGGTCTGGCGGTGCAGATCGAGCTTCTCGGCGAACGCGCGCTCGAGCTCGGCGTCGCCGGAGAAGTGCGCGAGCACGCGCAGCTCGATCTGGCTCCAGTCGGCGCTGAGGATCTTCGTCTTCGTTCCGTCGGCGCGGGTGGGCGCGACGAACGCGCGGCGGATGCGCTTGCCCTCGGGCGTGCGCACGGGCGTGCGCTGGAGATCGGGGTCGGTGGAGATGAGCCGGCCCGAGACGCCCGTCGTCTGCTGGAAGCGCGCGTGCACGCGGCCCGTCTCGTCGTCGACCGCGTTGCGCAGGACGTCGGTGTACGTGTTGATGAGCTTGGCGAGCTCGCGCTGCGCGAGGATCTCGCGCGCGATCTCGTGCTTGGGCGCGAGGCGCTCGAGCACCTCGGCGTCGGTCGAGTAGCCCGTCTTGGTCTTCTTGACGACGGGCAGCTTCAGCTCCTCGAAGAGCACCTCCGCGAGCTGCTTGGTCGAGCCGATGTTGAACTCGCGCCCCGCGAGCTCGTAGATGCGGTCTTCGATCTCGGCCTTTCGAGCCCGGAACTCCTCGCCCATCACGTCGAGGTCGTCCGCGTCCACGTGGATGCCCTCGCGCTCCATCTTCGCGAGCACGATCGACAAGGGGCGCTCGACGTCCTCGTCGTGTCGGGTGAGGGTCGCCTCTTCGAGCTTGCGTGCGAGCACCGGACCGAGCGCGAGCACGACGTCGGCGAGCTCTCCGGCGTACGAAGCGAGCGCCTTGCGATCCACCTCGCTCGGCTTCTTCTCGCTCTGCCCGCCGCCGGTCAGGCCCTTGAGGAGCGGCACGCCGCGCTGCACGTACTCCTTGGCGACCTGATCGAGGCGGTGCGGGATGCACTTGCTCGGCTCGACGAGGAACGAGACGACCATCGTGTCGATCACGCGCTCGACCGGGACCGGGATCTCGAGGCCACCGAGCGATCGACCCCAGCGATCGAGCACGAGCCAGAGCTCCTTCAGGTCGTGCACGTAGAGCGCGCCCGCAGACGCGTCGGCGCGCTGTGCGAGGAAGGCCGCGAGCACCTGCGCGACCTCGCCTCCTTCGGCGAGGACGAAGGCGGATCGGCCTGGTTCGTGGGACAGGGCCAGGCCCACGAGCTTCGCGTGCACGGGTCGGTCGGGCGACTCGTAGATCGGCACGATCGAGAGCGCTGCTCCGTGCGGGATCGACGAGAGCAGCGCGTGCAATGCACCTCCGCCCTCGACGATGCGCGTCTCGACGCTGGAGGTGTCCTCGACGCGCTTGGCGTCGCCCGAGCCGATCATCGAATAGAACTCGAGCTCGCGATGCAGGGCCTCCACCGCGCTCGCGTCGGGCGGCGTGAGCACGAGGCCGTCGACGCCGAGATCGATCGGCGCGTGATCGTCGACGGTCGCGAGCTCGCGGTAGGTGCGCACCGCGTCGCGGTGCTCCTCGAGCGCGCTCTTCTGCTTGCCCTTGAGCTCCCCGACGTGCGCCAGGACGCCCTCGAGAGAGCCGTACTTGTCGAGCAGACCCGCCGCGCCCTTCTGCCCGATGCCGGGCACGCCGGGGATGTTGTCGACGTCGTCGCCCATGATCGCGAGCAGATCGGGGATGGCCTTGGCGGGCACGCCCCACTTCTTCTTCACGAGGTCTTCGTCGTAGGTGACGTCGCGCATCGTGTCCTGCATGCGGATGCGCCCGCCTGCCTCGCTCTGATCGAGGACCATCTGCGCGAGGTCCTTGTCGCCCGCGACGATCACGACCTCCATCCCGCGCTCGGCGCCCTCGCGCGCGAGGGTCGCGATGATGTCGTCGGCCTCGTAGCCGGGCTTGCGCAGGAGCGGGAAGCGGTAGGTCTCGACGAGCTTGTGGATCCAGGGGATCTGCACGCGGAGGTCGTCGGCCATCGAGGGCCGCTGCGCCTTGTAGGCCGGGAACTTCTCCTCGCGGTGCGTCGGCTCGGGCGAGTCGAACACCACGGCGCCCCGATCGGGCGCGCGCCCCGAGAACATCTTCCGGAACATCGTCGCGAAGCCGAAGATGGCGTTCGTCGGCAGCCCCGCCTTCGTCGAGAGGTTCGCGGGCAACGCGAAGAACGCGCGGAAGATGAGCCAGCTCCCATCGACGAGGACGAGCCGTTCCTTCTGAGCCATGCGGCGCATGGTACGCCGTCGCTTGCCGGCGTCGCCGTGTTCGTCGTGGCCCGCGAACGCCGGCTCGTGCGGTGGGGCCCCGTCGTGCGGTGCGCCGTCGACGAGATGCGCTGCAGGCGCGTGCTACCGTCGTCGCGAGGAGTCGCGATGGTGGAGCCGCGTGGCGATGGTGCGATCGACTCGGCCGAGGCCATCGGCCGGGGCCTCGCGATCGGGGTCGCGACCACGCTCGCCGCGGGCACCGTGCTCGAGACGAGCTGGCGCCTCTGGCCTCTCGCGGAGGACGTGGCCTGCGCGTCGATCGTGGGATCGGTCGCGATCGTGGCGTGCGTCGTCGCGGCCCGTGGCCGACGTGTCGCGCCGCAGCTCCTCGGGCTGCTCGCAGCCGCGCCCCTCGGCGCCGTCGTGATCGAGCGCGAGCTCGCGCCATTGCTCGTGGGCGTGCGCTGGTCCGTCGCGATCGCGGTCGGCGTCGCGATGCTCGCCGTCGTGTCTCGCGGGCTCTGGACGCTCACCCTCGCGCCCGGCCTCGACGGGCTGCTCATGGCGCTTCGTCCGCGCGCGGCGTCGATCGCCAGCGTGTGCACGGCGGCGACCCTCGCGCTCGGGGCGAGCGCCGTCACCGTGCCGCACGCGGCCGGGCTCGCGGAGTGGCGGAGCCTCCCTGGCGGAGCCCGCGCAACGAGGAGCTCCTCCTCGATCGCGGCGCGGTCCGGCGCCTGTGCGAGCCGACGGCGCCCTCGTGTCCGATCGGCGCCGGGCGCTCGTTCGCGATCCTCGAGATGCACCGCGAGACGCTGGTCGTGCAGGCGCGCGGCGCGGATGGATCGGGGCCGCTCACGTACTGCTCCCTCCATGATCCTCGGTCCTCGACCCTGCCCGAGCTCGCCTTGGGTCGCCTCGGCGCGCCGCGCGAGGTGAGCGTGCTCGTCGTGCTCGCCGGGCTCGCGGGCCTCGGCGCGCTGCTCGCGAGCCACCGGGCCCTCCGATCGTCCCGCGCGGGGCACGAGGCGCGCGCCAGCTACCGCGACGCTTCGCTGCCCTGACCATCGCGTCCGCCGAGCAGCGCGAGGCGCGCGCACGGGAGCTCGCCTTGCTGGCGCTCGTCCTCACCGTGTGGCTCGCGCTCCCGGCGCTCGTCGCGCACGCGCGCGGCTTCGTCGTGGGCCTCTTCTGAGGCGCGACACGGGCGGGCCTTGACGCTCCTTCGGTCGTGGCCATCCTCCGGCCCCGCCATGACCGAGACCCAGTCCAGCCCGTCAAGCCAAGCCAGCCACGTCGAAGAGCACCGCTTCGAGGCCGAGGTCGATGCCGTCCTGCGGCTCGTCATCAACTCGCTCTACTCGAACAAGGAGATCTTCCTCCGCGAGCTCGTGAGCAACGCGTCCGACGCGCTCGACAAGCTGCGCTTCCGCGCGCTGACGGAGGAGGGCCTGGTCCCCGAGGGCAGCACGCTCGCGATCCGTCTCGAGCCCGACGCGGCGCACAAGACGCTCACCATCGCCGACAACGGCGTGGGCATGACGAAGGAAGAGCTGCAGAAGAACCTCGGCACGATCGCCAAGAGCGGCACGCGCGAGTTCCTCGCGAAGCTCGAGGCCGCGCAGAAGACGGACGTCTCGCAGATCGGCCAGTTCGGCGTCGGGTTCTACTCGAGCTTCCTCGTGGCCGATCGCGTCGAGGTCGTGAGCCGCGCGGCGGGCACGAACGACGCGTGGAAGTGGACGTCCGACGGGCAGGGCGCCTTCCGCCTCGAGCCCGCGACGCGCGCCGAGCAGGGCACGAGCATCACGCTGCACCTCAAGGACGCGCACCTCGACTACCTCCGCAGCTGGGAGCTCGAGCGCCTCGTCCGCGAGTACAGCGACTACCTCACGTGGCCCATCGAGCTGAAGAAGGAGCGCGAGAAGGCCGAGGACCCGATCTACGAGCGCGTCAACAAGGGCACGGCCCTCTGGCAGCGCTCGCCCAAGGACGTGACGAAGGAGCAGTACGAGGAGCTCTACAAGCACCTCAGCCACGACTGGCAGCCGCCGCTCGCGTACAAGCACTTCAAGATCGAGGGCACCACGGAGTTCTCGGGCATCGTCTTCGTGCCCACGCGCGCGCCCTTCGACCTCTTCTCGCCCGACTCGAAGCACGGCCTGCGCCTGCACGTGAAGCGCGTGTTCGTGCTCGAGGACGCGGACGCGGTGCTGCCGAAGTGGCTGCGCTTCGTGCGCGGCGTCGTGGACTCGGAGGACCTGCCGCTCAACGTGAGCCGCGAGCTGCTCCAGGACTCGCGCCTCACCAAGACCATCCGCCAGCAGGTCGTGAAGGCCGTGATCGATCTCCTCGGCGAGGTCGCCAAGGATCGTCCCGACGACTACGCGCTGTTCTGGAAGACCTTCGGTCCCGTGATCAAGGAAGGCCTCCACTTCGAGCCCGATCAGGCCAAGAGGCTCCTTCCGCTCCTGCGCTACGAGACGAGCACCGGCGAGGGCCTCTCGAGCCTGCTCGACGTGAAGGCGCGCATGAAGGAGGGCCAGAAGGAGCTCTACTACGCGCTCGGCGAGTCGCGCGCGCAGCTGCTCGGCAGCCCGCACATCGAGGGCCTCGAGAAGCGCGGCATCGAGGTGGTGCTCATGACCGACGCGGTCGACGGCTGGGCCGTGCAGGGCCTGAGCGAGGTCGATGGCGTCAAGCTCGTGGACGCGACCAAGGCGAGCGCGGAGGTCGGCGCGGGCGACGTCGACGCCACCAAGAAGGAGAGCGACGAGGGCAAGACCAAGGCGCTGCGCGATCGCATGCGCGCGCGGCTTCAGGAGCACGTGTCGGAGGTGCGGGTCTCGAGCCGCCTCACGAGCTCGCCCTCGTGCCTCGTCCTTCCGGAAGGCGGCCTTCCGCCGCACCTCGAGCGCCTGCTCCGGAGCACGCAGCCCGAGGCCGCCAAGCAGAAGCGCATCCTCGAGATCAACCCCGACCACGCGCTGATCACGGGCCTCGTCGCCTTGATCGAGGCCAAGGCCGACGAGGCGCGGATCGATCGCTACGTCGACCTCGTGCACGCGCAGGCGCTGCTCGCCGAGGGCAGCCCGCCGGAGAACCCGGCCGAGCTCGCCAAGAGCTTCGCGGAGCTGCTCACGGAGTCGGTGTCCCGCGCCTGACGCGCTGCCAACTTCGTCGATCTCCCGTGGCGTTCGTGTGTACGATCGGCGGCGATGAGGCCTTCACGATGAGCCTCGCGACGGCGCGGGAGCGAGCATGAGCGCAGACGGTCTGCGTCATCACGACGAGGTCCTCGTCATGATGACGCGGCGGAACCTCTTGGCGCTCGCCTGGTACGACGCGCCGCGGCCGGGCCACCTGCCCGCGGTCCAGCGCGTCGTGGAGGAGCTCCATCGCACGCACGGCAAGTACGGCCTCCTCGACGTGGTCGTTCGCGGGACGCCGAGCTTCCCCGATCAGGTGCGCGAAGAAGGCCGACGCCTCATCGAGACCACGCACGGCTGGGGCGGCGTGACGTCCCACATCATCGAGGTCGAGGGCTTCGCGGGCACGGCCACGCGCATGTTCCTCTCGACGATGCTCTTGATGGGCCGCGGGCGCGCCTCGAACCAGCGGGTCTTCGCGCGGGCGCCCGAGGGCTGCGCGTGGCTCGCGAACGTGCTCTCGCGCGTGGAGAACCCGTGGTCGGTTGCGGAGCTCGAGCAGGCGTACGGCGAGGTCCGCGCCATCGCGCCGAGGTGAGACCTGCTCAGCGCCGGTCGAGCGCGACGGCTTCGGCGCGGGCCGCGATCTCCTGGTTCATCTTGTCGAAGCCAGCGGGAGCCGCCTTCATCGACGCAGTCCGACGCAGGACCGGGGCGAGCAAGCCGGAGTAGCGCTCGACGTTGCGCAGCCGCGAGCGGCCGCCCGGCAACGCCGTGATCTCGAAGCGATGGCGGCCGTCGAAGATGCCTGCGACCCCCGTGCGTGACAGCCACTCGAAGGCGACGCCTCGACGAAAGTCCGTCACCTCGGCAGAGAAGTCGTAGCTCGCCTCCGGGGTGCGGAGCCCCAGCGAGAGGATCGACCCCAGAGAGATCGGACCGCGATCGACGCCGACGAGCATCGTGCTCCACGTGGGCCAGTCGCGCATGACGGTGAGGACGCCGAAGACGACCTCCGGGCTGGCTCGGATCTCGACGCTGCGCTCGACGGTGAACTCGAACATGGCTCGCTCCCTTCTCGTCGGGGCACCACCGTGGGCGCTCGGCAGTGCACTGACAATTCACGAACGAACGAACACACTGTCCGCTTTGGCGTGACAATCGAGCCGTCCCGACTTCTCTCTCGCTCCTCGCTCGGGCGTTGGGCGGTACTAGAGCACCGCTCTAGAGGCGACGAGCTCGAGGCTCGGACGCGCGCTCGCTTCGAGCGACCAGCGAGCGCTTCGCCAGCGTGCCCGCCGCGAGCGCGAAGAGCGCGATCGAGAGCAGCTGGTAGTACGTGAGCGGGCCGAGGATCGCGCGGTTCTCGCGCTCGATCTCGAGCACGAAGCGGAGCATGGCGTAGGCCGCGAGGTAGAGCGCGAGGTGCCGCCCTCGGAGCACGTCGCGCCTGGCCATCGCGAGCAGGACGACGGCCCAGAGGGCGTGGAAGTACGCCTCGATCGTCGTCGCGGGAAAGCGTGCGGGCCCACCATCGAGGCTCGGGAGCCAGGCCCAGCGCGAGCCCTCGGCGAGCACCTGGCCCTGACAGCACCCCGTGAGCGTGCAGCCGATGCGCCCGAACGTGAGGCCGAGCGCGAGCGGCATCCCGAAGCCGTCTCCCGTCGCGCCCACGTAGCCCAGGCGTCGCTTCTTCCACTCGACGGCGAGCCAGCCGCCGAGCAGTCCGCCGAGCACCGTGCGGCCGAGGATCACCGTGCCCGCGCCGGGGTGCGCGAGCGCGTCGGGCGACGGTGCCGCCCAGCCGAGGAGATCGGCGGGTAGCTCGAAGAGATGAGCGCCGAGCACGGCGCCGCCGAGCGCCCACGCGCGCACGCCTTCTCGCACGTGCGGCGGGACGTCGCTGCGCGTCGGCAGCACGCGCGCGGCGGCGAACGCAGCGAAGATGCCCAGCGCGACGCAGAGGGCGTAGGTCATCGGCCGCGCTCGGCCTCAGCCCAGCATCACGACGCCGAAACAGGCACCGATGCCGAGCGCGACGGTGAGCAAGAGGCCGCCGAAGATGTACCAGCCGATGCGCGCGTTCCCTTCCGCCTTCGAGGCCTGCGCGAAGAGCGCGAGGGCCCCGAGCAGCGAGGCGATGCCGAGGACCGCGGGGCCGACGACGAGGATCCAGAGCCCGTCGAGGCTGCCGTCGAGGAGCACGGTCGTGAGGGCGAGGCC
Organism: Sandaracinaceae bacterium; assembly: GCA_044376125.1. Taxonomy (GTDB): domain Bacteria; phylum Myxococcota_A; class Polyangia; order Polyangiales; family Sandaracinaceae; genus JAFLCL01. Next base: position 27,155 of record JBILLJ010000033.1, on the reverse strand, counting down.
CGCCGAGAGCAGCGACATGCGCCCAGCGTACGGCACGCGGCGGCGTTCGCGAAGTCACGCGGCGCGCGCGTTCACTCGATCGAGAGGAGGAAGGTCTCGAGGTCGTCGAGGTCGGTCGGCGAGAGCGTGCTCGTCACGCCGTGTCGATCGCCAGCGTTGCGCGTGGTGAGCACCTCGCGGAGCGTGGCGGCCGAGCCGTCGTGGAGGTAGGGCGCCGTGCGCCAGAGGCCGCGCAGCGTGGGCGTGTCGAGGCCCGTGAGCGCGCCCCCGAGGCGCATGCCGCTCGAGGCGCGGATCGTCCCCACGTCGTGGAGCAGGGGCATGCCCGGCGCGAGGAAGACGCTGTCGGTGTAGCGCTCGCCCGCGTGACAGCTCGCGCAGCCCACGTCGGCGCGGCGGAAGAGCGCCTCGCCACGCGCGCGGCTCGCCGCCCACGCGGCGTCGCCTTCGCGTCGGTGCGGCGAGGCGCCGAAGCGCGAGAGGCTCGAGACATACGCCGCGAGCCGATCGAGCTCGGGCGAGAGGCCCGCCTTGGGATCACCGAGCGACTGCCTGTGCGTGCCGCTGGCCCAGACCGCGTCCGGCAGAAAGCCCGTGCCACCCTGGCCGTAGCGGATGTCGCCCTCGAAGTCCTGCACCTCGTCGAAGTTGGCGCTCCAGTGCATCGGCCCGTGGCCTGTGCCCGCGCGGCCCTCGAGGCTGATCGTGTTGCGCAGGCCCTCGCCGCGCTGCGTGAAGTCCCAGACGAGGTTGTCGCCTTCGCCATCGAGGTGGCAGCTCGCGCAGCTCAGGTAGCCCGTGCGGCTCATGCGCGGATCGCGCGAGCGGTAGAAGAGGATCTTCCCTGCGAGCACGTCGGGCGCGAGCGGCTCGCCGCTCGCGGTGCGCACCTCCGCCACGAGCGTCGGGATCGGCATCACGCTCACGTCGAAGACGCGCACGCTGCGGTCGAGGAAGTCCTGCACGAACAGCAGGCGCCCGTCGGGCGAGAGCGCGAGGCCCTCGGGCGTGGCGCCGGCGTCGCTGATCGAGCCGACCATGTCGTACGAGAACGGATCGTTCGCGACGATGGCCTCTGCGCCGCGCAGGGCCGTGTAGGTGCGTCCACCCTCGGGCGAGAACACGACCGCGCTCGCCGCGTCGAGATCGTCGAAGGGAAAGCGCGCGACCTCGAACGCGGGCTCACCCACGGCGCCGAGCGCGAGCTCCACGAGGATGCCGCGCGCGCTCGTCTGGCTCGTGAGCGGCAGCCCCGTGCGCGAGAGGCCCGTGGCGACGTTCGCCTTGAGCGCGGGGATCAGCGCGTGCGCGCCGTCGGGCGAGAAGACCACCTGCGAGAGGAAGCTCGGCACGCCGTCGTTGTCGGTGTCGCTGTCGAGGCCCGTCTGCACCTCGAGCATCGTGGTCCCGACGAGGCTCGGCGCTCGAGGATCGCGCGCGTCGAGGAGGTGCACGGGCGCGCCCTCGGCGCTGCCGCGCCACGCCGTGACGAGCACGTCGCCATCGGCGTTCGCGGCGAGGTTGCGGAGATCCGAGCCCACCTCGAGCGTCGTGGCGATCGCCCCCGTCGAGAGCTCGAGCACCGCGACCGAGCCGAGATCCTGGAGCGCCACGTACGCGACCTCTCCGCGCGGATCGTGCACGACGCCGAACGGGCGGCTCCCGCGCGGCAGCGCGATCTCGGACAGCGGTGCGAGCGTCTCGGCGTCGAAGCGAACGATGCGCGCATCGCCCTGACAGGCGACGAGCGCCTGCGCACCGAGCACGCTCACCGTGCGCGGTGCCTCGCACGCAGTGAGCTCTCGCTCGAGCGTGATGCTCGCACCTTCGTGCGCGAGCACCGCGACGGTGCCGTGGTCCGGGCTCACCACCCACACACGCGCGCGCGCGGTGTCGTAGACGATCGTGGAGCTGCTCGTGGGTCGCGGCTCGCTCGGTCGCGGCACGACGAGGAGCGTGCGCGTGGTCTCCGCGGTCATGCCCTCGTGCTCCGCGATCGCGCCGAGGAGGATCGAGCCGGGCAGCACGTACGTGTGGCAGGCGCGCGCGCCGACGTCGTCGCTGCGCTCGCCATCGCCCCAGACGATCGAGACGCGTGCGCTCGCGGGCACGACGGTCACGTCGATGCACGTCTCCTCGTCGAGGTAGCCGATCGACGGCACACCGAGCGCGACCGAGAGGCGGCCCGAGGCATCGAGGCCGGCATCGGTCGCCAGCGCCGTGTCGATCGACGGAGCCGCATCGTCGCTCGAGCCCGCGTCGTTCCCCTCGGGCGAGGGCCCGCAGCCGGCCCACGTCGCCGCGAGCGCGAGGCCCAGGAGCGTGGAGCGTGCGCCGGTCACGGGAGCGGCTCGCTGCGCACGTGCACACGGACCGAGGCCGAGCCCTCGGACGTGGGGAGCACCACCTCGAGCCGGAGGCGCGCGCCGACCGTCATGGGCACGGCACCGTGGTGAAGGTGGCGCGGAAGGCGGTCGCGATCGGCGTGCCGCCCGCGTCGAGCAGGCCTCCTGCGGGCACCACGATCTCGTACTCCGTGCCTGGCGCGAGCAGCTCGGCGGGCGTGAAGTTCAGCGCGCCCTCCTGCGTCGAGTAGGTCCCCGCGAGCGGTGCGCTCGTGCCGACCTCGCGCACGAAGAACGAGCCCGCGTGCACGCTCGCCATGTCGACGAAGTCCGTGAGCGTGAGGCCGATGCGCGACAGCAGCGCCACGTTCGTCGCGCCGTCTCGCGGCACGACCATGTTCACCTCGGGCGGGATCGCGTCGGGCGCGAGCCCTTGCGGCATCGCCGCCGTGGCCTGTCCATCGATCGCATCGTCGTCGACGGCCACGTACGCGACGTTGCCGATCGGCGTGATGAAGTCGACGTCGCCGGGGATGTCGTAGCGGCGCGTCTCGACCGGCGCGTCGCCGGAGAGGTCGAGCTCGCTCGCGTATTCGCTCTCGCCCACGAACGCCGTGTCGTCGCGGAAGAAGACATAGCCGCCGCTGCCGCGATCGGGGGCCGTCCAGGTCTGGAGCAGCGTCGGGGCCGTCCAGTCGGAGATGTCGTACGAGATGAAGCCACCGCCGAGGTCCTTGCGCGCGTAGCCCACGCGGTTGCCGTTCACGTGGCCCATGTACGCGAGGCGTGCGAGCGGGCGGCCGCGGCGATCGACGTCGCCGTTGACGATCGTCCACGTGCCGCCCGGGATCGGGCGCGGCACGATCGGATCCGAGATGTCGTAGAGCGTCGTGCGACCGCCCTCGGTCGCGATGACGACGAGCAGGTTGCCGATCGCGTGCACGCCGCCGACGCGCAGGCGCGGCTCGGGCACCCACTGCGTGAGGATGCGCGGCGCGCGCGGATCGCTCGCGTCGATCACGAAGACGCCGTTGTCGGCGGCGCCGACGTACACGTACGGCGCCTGCCAGAACACGCTCATCACCACGTGCATGTACGCGTCGGGCACGCTGCTCACGCCCGGCAGCGTCATGTCGTGGATCCTCTCGGGCGCGGCCGGATCGGTGACGTCCCAGAACATGATCCCGGTGAGCGACGTCGTCGCGAGGTAGCGGCGACCGTTCATCACCGTCTCACCGGTCGCGTGCGTCTCGCGGATCGTCGCGTCGAGGGTCTGTCCGACGAGCAGGGGCGCGCACGGATCGGCGATGTCCCAGATGGACACGCCGCCGCCGCCGTCCTGGTGCGCCCACGCCATGTGGAGCAGGCCCTGCGAGACGAAGACGCCGTTGTGGTGATCGCGGTCGGTCTCGCCGCCATCCAGGAAGCCGCCCGCGCAGGCCACGCCGAGCTCGGCCTCCGTGAACGTGCGCTGCGCTGCGCGATGCGTGATGGGCACCGGATAGGCGTCGGGCGCGGGCGGTCCTTCGAGGCCCGCGTCGGTGCTCGGGCGAGGGCCCGCGTCGAGGCCGCACCCGTTCGAGGGTGTCCCGGTGTCGTCGTTCGCCGCCGCATCGGGCGTGACCACGACGAACGCGTCGTCGGCCTGCGTGCCGGCGTCCGAGCCCGCGTCGATCGCGGGCTCCATCGCCGCGTCGGGCATGGGCTCGGGGCTCGTGGGGCAGCCGCTCACGGCGAGCGCTGCGGTGAGCGCAGGGACGAACGTGCGGGTCGTGACGCGCATGGCCGGGCATCGTACCTCGTACGCCCGCACGTGGCCGAGGAGACCTCTCATCCGAACAGAGCTCACTCCTTGTCGAGCGACTCTTGCAGCTCGACCAGGAGCTTCTTGGCCTTCGCGCTGAGCTCCGTCGGCACCTCGATCTGGATCTGACAGTGGAGGTCGCCGCGGCCTCGGCCATCCAGACGCGTCACGCCCTGACCCTCGACCGTGAGGATCGCCCCCGCCTGCGTGCCGGGCGCGATCGTGAGCTTCGCCGGCTTGTCCTCGAGCGTCGGCACCTCGACCTCGCCGCCCAGACAGCACTTGGTGAAGGGCACGTGCAGCTCGTGCACGAGATCGTTGCCGTCGCGGTGGAAGCGCTCGTCGGGCTCGACCTGGACGGTCACGAAGAGGTTGCCCGCGGGACCACCCATGCGGCCGGGCTGACCCTGGCTCGAGAGGCGCAGGCTCTGCCCGTCGTCGATGCCGGCGGGGATGTTCACCTTCACGCTGCGCTCGACCTCGACGTCACCGGAGCCGCGGCACTTCGTGCACGCCGTCTTGGCGCTGCGGCCCTGGCCGCGACACGTCGGGCACGTCGTCGAGACGAAGAACGCTCCTCGCTGGATGCCCACCTGCCCTTGGCCCTTGCAGGTGACGCAGACCTCGAAGGCGCCGCCTTCGGCGCCCGAGCCCTTGCACGCGTCGCACGGCGACGGGTACTGGAGCTTCACTTCCTTCTGCGTCCCGAACGCCGCTTCCTTGAGCGAGAGGCGCGCGCCCACGCGGAGATCGGCGCCGCGCATCGGGCCGTCGCGACGGCGTGCCCCGCCGAAGCCACCGCCGAAGATGTCGCCGAAGATGTCGCCGAAGCTGCCGAAGATGTCCTCGACGGAGCGGAAGCCCGGGTGGTAGCCGCCCGAGCTGAGGCCCGCGTGCCCGAAGCGGTCGTAGACCTGCCTCTTCTGCGCGTCCTTGAGGACCTCGAAGGCCTCGCTCGCTTCCTTGAAGCGCTCCTCCGCCGTGGCGTCGCCGGGGTTGCGGTCGGGGTGGAGCTGCACCGCGAGCTTCTTGTAGGCCTTCTTGATGTCGGCCTCGCTCGCGTCTCTCGCGACGCCGAGGACCTCGTAGTAGTCGCGCTTGTCAGCCATGGGCTCGCTCCAGAGGCGGCGTCTCGAAGGGCCGGGACGATAAGCCGGGTTCTCCGCGGGTCAAGCATGAGCCTGCTCCCGCTCCGAGGGCCGCGCCGCACTCACCCATTGATTCCCCCATCGCGGGCCGGTAGCGTGCGCCCCGGTGTCCGTGCCCGTCGTTCTCCTCGGACCGCAGCGTTTCGATCCCACCCTCGGCGAGGCCGTACGAGAGCTGGGTGTCGAAGGGCCCATCGCCACGATCACCGCCGGCTGGCAGGAGCGCGAGGCCGAGGACGGCGAGCTCCACGAGCACCTCGGCAAGCGCACCGTCAACCTGAAGCTCTACGCGCGCACGGACGACGTGTGGAAGCGCGACCCGGAGCTGCGCAGCGCGCACCGCGCGCGCCAGGACCGGCTGCGCCACAAGCAGGACTTCTATCGCATCCGTCTCGAGCACGAGCTCGATGCGGCGTTCGTCATCCAGACGCGCACGGCCCCCCGCGAGATCCTCCACGAGGAAGACCACTTCTCGATCCGATCCCTGCAGGACCTGGATCGGGCACACCTCGAGCAGTGCCGAGCCGAGCGTGTGCGCTTCGACGAGACCTGGAAGCCCACGACCCGTGACGCGATCGCGCGCCACCGCGCCGAGCTGCGCGAGATCGTGGCGCGCTGCGCGGCGGTCGCCATCGCGGGTGGTCACGTCGCGACGCTGCTGAACCGCCTCGAGCTCTTCGGCATGGACGAGATCCTCGCGGGCAAGCCGCTCTTCGCGTGGTCCGCGGGCGCGATGGCGATCTCGGAGCGCGTGGTCCTCTTCCACGACAGCCCGCCGCAAGGCCAGGGCGCCGCCGAGATCCTCGATCGCGGCCTCGGCCTCGTGCCCGGCGTCGTGCCGCTGCCGCACCCCGACCAGCGCCTGCGCCTCGAGGATCGTGAGCGCATCGGGCTGTTCTCGCGCCGCTTCGCGCCCGCGCTCGCGCTCACGTTCCGCAACCGCACGCGCATCACGTGGGACGGCACCGCGTTCGTGAACGGCCACGGCGTCGAGCGGCTCCGTGCGGACGGCACGCTCGAGCGTCACGCGCGCTGGGGCCTCGATGGTCGCGGCGAGGGCGAGAGCCTCTCGCTCGCGCCGGGCTCGGGCGCACCGTCCGAGAGCCGCGTCTCGCACGTCGACATCCGAGGTCTCGTGCCCGGCTCGTCCGAAGGAGCAGGTGGATGAAGAAGCGACCGAGCGCGCGGCCGTCGGCGCGGCATCGATCCTCGGGAGGCACGGTCTCGGCGCCCGATCTCCCGCTCACGCCGAGCGAGGAGATAGACGCGTTCCACGGCCGGCTCGCGATCAAGGAGCTCGAGGAGAGCCGCCCGAGCTGGGACGCGGTGAACCGCTTCCTGGCCTCGCATCAGTTCCCGCTCGTCGAGGGCCCCAGCGTCACGTTCGTGTGGCGCGGCGAGGCCGAGGCCGTGAACCTCCGACACTGGGTCTTCGGCCTCGAGAGCTCGCAGGCGCTCTCGCGCATCGACGGCACCGACCTCTGGTACCTCGTCGTCGAGATCCCGGAGCGCTCGCGCGTCGAGTACAAGCTCGAGGTCCACCAGAACGGTCACGCGCGCTGGATCGAGGATCCGCTCAACCCGCATCGCGCGCGAGATCCCTTCGGCGCGAACTCCGTCGTGCACGGCCTCGGCTACGAGGTGCCTTCGTGGAGCAAGCACGACCCCATCTCGCGCCCAGGCCACCTCGAGCCGTTCGGCTTCGAGAGCAAGGCGCTCGGCGGGCAGCGGCGGTGTCTGCTCTACCTGCCCGCGCGCTTCCGGCGCACGCGCCAGTATCCGCTGCTCGTGGTGCACGACGGCAGCGACTACCTGAACTACGCGAGCATGAAGGCCGTGCTCGACAACCTCATCCACCGCCTCGAGATCCCGGACTGCGTGGTGGTCTTCACCGACTCGCCCGATCGCCTGCGCGAGTACGCCAACGACGCGGCGCACGCGAAGTTCCTCACCGAGGAGCTGGTGCCCGATCTCGAGCGACGCCTGCCGCTCATCGGCCGCCCCAACGCGCGTGCGCTCATGGGCGCGAGCTTCGGCGGTGTCGCGTCCCTCTCGACGGCGTTCCGCTATCCGGGCTTCTGGGGACGTCTGCTCCTCCAGAGCGGGAGCTTCGCCTTCACCGACATCGGCAAGCACAACCGCCGCGGCCCGCTCTTCGACCGCGTCGTCGAGTTCGTGAACGCGTTCCGCCGGCACCCCAACGCCGTGAGCGAGCGCGTCTTCGTCAGCTGCGGCGTCTACGAGTCGCTGATCTACGAGAACCGCTCGCTCGTGCCGCTCCTGCAGTCCACTGGCATGCAGGTGAAGTTCGTCGAGTCGCGTGACGGGCACAACTGGGAGAACTGGCGTGATCGGCTCCGAGAGGGGATGAGCTGGCTCTTCCCCGGTCCTCTCATGATGATCTACGAATGATCGTGACGTGCGCTCGGCACGTCTCGGTCACTCCAGGCGGGCGCCCTCGCGCTCGACCCAACATCCACGGCAAGAGGGTTGTGTGAACGACATCCACCGCAAGATCGGCCTCTCGCTCGGCGCCGACATCTGCTGGCCCGCCTGTTACGAGCACATCATGCGGCGCCTCGACCTGAAGGTCCCGACGCCCGAGGGCACGATTCGCTTCGACGTCGAGCGCGTGACGATCGAGCCCTTCGATCTGCGCCAGCCGGTGAAGTACGACGTGGTCGTCGACCGACTGACCCACTGGTATCACACGTCTCGCGAGTGGATCAAAAAGGGCGTCGTGATGAACGACCTCTACGTGTTCAACAACCCGTGGAGCGTCCAGGCCAACGAGAAGCACACCAGCTATGCGGCCATGATGGCGCTCGGGATGCCGATCCCGGGCACGTGGATGGTGCCGCCCAAGGGCTATGCGCCCAATCCGGATCTCAAGCCCACGCTGTCGCGCTACGCGAAGCTCTTCGACCTCGGCAACATCGGCCGTGAGCTCGGCTATCCGCTCTTCATGAAGCCCTACGACGGCGGTGGCTGGCGCGCCGTGACGAAGTGCGACGACGAGCGCGCGCTCAAGCGGGCGTACGAAGACAGCGACACGATGGTGATGCACCTCCAGGCGGGGGTGAACGGCTTCGACCGCTTCGTGCGCTGCATCGGCTTCGGGCCGCAGACCTACACGGTCCTCTACGATCCGTCGGCGCCCCTGCACGACCGCTACACGCGCGAGAAGGGCTTCATCTCGGCCTCGGACGAGGAGCACCTGCGCAAGATCACGCTGACGATCAACGCGTTCTTCGGCTGGGAGTTCAACAGCTGCGAGTCGCTCCGCAAGGACGGAGTCTGGTATCCGATCGACTTCGCCAATCCGTGTCCCGACTCCCAGGTCACGTCGCTGCACTACCACTTCCCGTGGCTCGTGAAGTCGTACATCCGCTGGAGCACCTTCGTCGCAGCGACGAAGAAGAAGATGCGGAAGAACCTCGACTGGGAGCCGTTCTACGCGGTCGCGGCGCTCGATCTTCCCTTCGAGGAGAAGCTCGATCGTTACGCGAAGATCGCCGACGAGCGCTTCGAGACGGCGCGCTTCGAGGAGTGGACGGCGCGTCACCTCGGCCACCTCGACGAGGTCGCGTGGGAGTTCTTCCAGTCCAAGGAGGCCAAGGAGGCCATCCGACAGAAGGTCGCCGCGCTCTTCCCCGCGCACGAGGTCGAGCAGTTCACCGACCTGTTCTACAACCGCGTCCAGCAGTGGCGCGAGGATCACCGGCCCGTCGGGCGCTGAGTCGTGGTCGGCCCATGCGCGAGGCGGTCGACGTGTGGGGGATTCTCGGTCTCGGCCCCGTACGATCGGCAGTCAGATGTACCGAGCAGACATCGCTCTGGAGGTTCCATGATCCATTCTCTTCGTTCCACGCTCCCCGCTTCGTTGGCCTCGTTCGCGCTCCTCGCTGTCGGCTGCGGTGGCGCGGCGGTCGTGGTGGAGGAGCCCGTCGCGACGGCGAGCCCGCTGCTCATCGGTGGTGACGCCTCGAACTACGGCGCCGTGCAGCTCGACACGGGCTTCCTCCCGGATCCCCATCAGGTCGCGGTCGTCTCGGGCGCGTCGGACGCGACGGGCAACGTCGTCGACATCAACTCGCTCTCGCTCTCGCCGCAGAACTCGGGCAACTGCCGCGGCTACACGACCGCGCAGCCCGACTACATCGTGCGCGTCGCCAACCCCGGCCAGCTCCTGCGCTTCTACGTGAGCGCCCCCGGCGACACGACGCTCATCATCAACGACGGCGCGGGCAACTGGTGGTGCTCGGACGACGACGGCGGCAACCTCAACCCGCTCCTCGACATCCCGAACCCGCCTGCGGGCCAGTACGACATCTGGGTCGGCAGCTACCAGGCCGGCGCGAACATCCAGTCCGTGCTCAGCGTCTCGGAGCTCACGAGCTCGACGCCGTGAGTGACGCGTGACGGGGGCGCCGAGCGCGCGCTCGCGCGGCGCGATCGCGGTGATCACCGCGGTCGCCGCCGTCGCGGTTCTCGCGCTCGGTGGCTGGCTGGGCCTCGTGGTGATGTCGCCGCGCCTGGGCTCGAGCTTCGACGAGCAGGTCCCCGGCGACCGTGCCGATCACATCGTGGTCGAGCGTCTGCGCGGGGTGCTCGGAGAGCGGTGGGAGCTCCAGATGCAGGTCGGCTACGACGGCGATCCGCCGCGCTGGCGCGTACCGATGCCTCACGGGATCGGCCCTGACGTGGTGCTCGCGAGCGAGCTCGTCGTGGTGCGAGTGACCGAAGGCGCGCCGGACACCGCTCGCCTCGAGGCCTACGCGTATGTCGACGGCGAGCGTCTCTGGACCGTGCCCGGCGTGCTCGGGTCCGACGCGCCTGCGCGCCATCGAGCTGGCGACGGGCCGCGTGCGCTGGGAGGTCACCGACGCCGCGCTCGCTCGTCACGCGCCCGAGGGCTGGGGGCTGCGCACGCGTCCGAGCCCGATCGAGATCGTGCTCGTCGAGGCGGTGCTCTCGATCGATGCGGCCGACGGCCGTGTCACGCACCTCGAGCCAGAGGGGGCGATCTCGGCTGCGCGGTGCGACGACCTCGTCGCCTCGCAGGCTTTCGATGGCCGACTCCTGATCGGTCCGCGCGAGGGCGTCCCGTTCGAGCTGGGGCGCGCTCCGCGCGGGCGCGTGACGTGCGCATCGGATCGCCGCGGAGGCGCGATCGTGGGCTGGAGCGGCACCGACGAGGCCGCGTCCGCCGAGCGAGGCGCGTCGCTGACGGACGGCGTGGTCCCCGCGGGCGTCGCGGGCGCGGTGTTCGCGGTGCGCGGCCACCGTGGTGAGGACCCGCGGAGCGGATGCGGCGCGGATCGGGGAGCGCTGCGCTCGCGTGCGCGCGTGTGCGCGTGCGATGCTCTGCCCCGCATGTCCGACGAGACCACGCTGCGCGCACGCATCACCGAGCTCGAGGCCCACGTCGCGCTCCTCGAGGAGCGCTGGCGGCTCAACGACGAGGTCGACGGCCTCGCCGAGATCGCCCTGCGCGATCGGCTCCCGCTCGATCACGCCCTCCGCACGCTGATGCCCGCGCTCGCGCGGGCGACCAGTGGTCGCCTCGTGTTCGTTCGCACGTACGACGAGACGCTGTCGCTGCACGACTACGTGCACGCCGAGGACGAGGACGCGTCGCTGCCCTTCGACGCCGAGGCGATCGTGAAGGACGTCGGTGGGACCGAGGACGACTACGTCCAGCGCGCGATCGGCCGAGGCACGCTCGTCGCGCAGCGGATCGACGTCGCGGGTGAGCACTTCGGCACGGCCGCCGTGCTCGTCCCGAGCGCGCTCGATCGGCACGAGATCGATCGCGTCGCCAAGCTCCTCGACACGTGGTGCGAGGAGATCGACAACCACCTCGCGGCCATCGCCGATGCGCGCAAGAAGGCCATCCTGACGCGCCAGATCAGCGACGCGCTCAAGGACCCCGTGCTCGATCGGGGCATCGATCAGGCCATCGGCGTCCTGCGCGACAACGTGCCCTTCGAGGTGCTCCTGCTCGTCTTCCGCCACGAGGACGAGGGCCTGGGCGACACGCTGCGCTTCAAGCTGATCCGCACGCCGCGGAGCGCGACCTCCGCGGAGCCCGCCGGGGATCACGCGGCCGACGACGAGGCGCTGCGCGCGCGCGCCTACCGCATCATCGGCGGCGACGACACGGACCTGCGCGAGCTGCTCGGTGTGCAGCGCTACCGCGAGGAGCTGCTCATCACGGGCGCGCGGAGCACCAAGGTCGTGGGGCGCCTGCTCGTCGCCTCGCGGCGCGGCGAGTTCAACACCTTCGATCGCGACCTGCTCGAGCGCTTCGCGGACTCGCTGCGTCAGCGCATCGTCGACTTCAACCGCGAGTGGCGGAACCTCAAGACGACCTTCGCTCGACCGGTCGTGGACAAGCTGCTCGCCATCGAGGGCTATCGCGAGAAGCTGCTCACGCCGCGCGAGACGATGTGCGCGGTGATGTTCGCGGACATCAGCGGCTTCACGCGCCTCTCGGAGCAGATCCTCGTGAAGCCCGAGAAGATCGGGCGATTCATCGATCTCTGGAGCGAGCAAGCGGTCGACGCGGTGTGGGACACGGGGGGTGTGTTCGACAAGATGGTCGGCGACTGCGTCATCGCGATCTGGGGCCCGCCCTTCTTCGAGCTCTCGCCCGAGGACGCGTGTCTGTCGGCGATCGACGCGGCCGTGCGCGTCCGCGAGCACACGCGCGCGATGGTCGGTCACCCCGAGTTCCCGGAGCTGTCGCAGATGCCCGGCCTCGACGTCGCGATCGGCCTGCACTTCTGCCCGCTCTTCGTCGGCACCTTCGGGCCCGACCAGGACTACACGGGCTTCTCGGCGGGCATGAACAACACGGCGCGCCTGCAGGGCCAGGCCAAGGGCGGCGAGATCCTCTGCATGGACGCCTTCGTGAGCGTCGTCGGCGAGGCCGAGCGCTTCGGCGAGGAGCGCCAGGCCGCGGTGAAGAACGTCGCGGAGCCGCTGAAGTTCCGCGCGCTGCGCTGAGGCGGCTCTGGCCAGTCTGGCCAGTCTGGCTAGAATGGCCGGATGTCCAAGCGTGCGTGGCAGATCCAGCAGGTGAAGGACCGCCTGAGCGAGGTCGTGGATCTCGCGCTCGCGGAGGGCCCCCAGACGATCACGCGTCACGGCAAGGAGGTTGCCGTGATCGTCTCGGTCGAGGAGTTCGAGAAGCGACGTCGCGTGGGCGCACGCGGCACCGTGCTTCCGTTCCTGCGGAAGCTTCGCCTCGGGCAGCTCGACGTCGAGCGATCCCGCGACGTCGACCGCGAGCTCGATCTCTGAGCCGACGATGGGCTACTTGATCGACACGTGTGTCTTGTCCGAGGTCTGGAAGCCGCAGCCCGACGCTGGGGTGATGGAGTGGTTCTCGGAGTCGCTGGAGGATGAGCTGTTCCTCAGCGCGCTCACGCTCGGGGAGCTGACGAAGGGGCTCGATCGGCTGCCCGCAGGGAAGAAGCGCGATCGACTCGTCGGCGACTACCGGGCGCTGCGGAGTCGATTCTCGGCGCGCATCCTTCCCGTCACCGACGGGGTCGCCGAGCGATGGGGCGCCCTCACCGCATCCGCGGAGCGCGCCGGCAAGAAGGTGCACGTCGTGGACGGGCTCGTGGCGGCGACGGCGCTGGTGGCGGGCCTCACGGTGGTCACACGCAACGTCGCTGACTTCGCGCCCACCCAGGTGCCGCTGGTCAACCCGTTTCGCGGACGACGTTCGGCGGGACCGGGACCATCTCGTCCCAGCCGTAGCGCTTGAGGTAGTTCACCCAGACGCCCTCGCAGACGCGGTCGTACTTGCAGCGCGCGCACTCGGCGCGCTTGGTGCGCAGGGCCTTGTCGAGGTCGTCGCGCGCGACCTCGACGAGCGCGCCGATCTCGTTGGCGCCCTCGCGCGGCCGCAGCTTCTCGTCGTGCGTGCCGTTGCCACGCTCTTCGTAGTGCGTGTACGCCTCGACGTAGCCGCGGTTCTCGTCGGGCACCGCCTCGGTCGTGCAGAGGGGGATGTCGACGAGGAAGGCCATGGGGCGCGCCTCGGTCTTCTTCGCCTCGAGCACCATCGCGGCGAACGTGCGCGCGATCTCGGTGTAGGTCGGGAAGATGTGCTCGAAGTGCGTGTCGGCCCGGCCGTTGGCCTGCATCACGTTGAAGACGACCTGATCGACGCCGAGGCCGCGGAGGAAGCGGTAGACGTCGAGCATGTGCGGGAGGTTGCGCTTGGTGACGACGGTGCTCGTGTGGAGCTCGACGCCGTACGGCTTGAAGCGCGCCGTCGTGCGGATGCCCGCGACCGTCTGCTCGAAGCTCTCGGGCGTGCGCGTGAGGCCCTCGTGGAGCTTCTGCGTGTGGCCGTGGATCGACACGTACACGCGCCGAAGGCCCGCGGCGACGAGGAGCTTCGTGTACGGCTCGTGGCCGAGCGCGCGCCCGTTCGTCATCACGCTGATGCGCTTGGCGCCTTCGTCCTTCGCGAGCTTGACCCAGTAGGGGAAGCGCTTGTTCGTCGTGGGCTCACCCGAGGTGAAGCAGATCTCCTCGGCGTGCGGGTGCGCGCGCACGATCTGCTTCACGGTGTCGTCGGTCGTCGCGGAGTTCGTGACGTAGCGACCGTCGCGATCCTCCTCCATGCAGAAGACGCAGTTGTTGTTGCAGATCGCGCCCGTGAGGATGTGGACGCGGCCTCCACCGCCGGCCTCGCGGTCGGCCTCGATGCGCGCCTCGATCGGCCGCTCGCCGCCGAGGACCGGCAGCGCGCGCTTGCTGCGCGCTTCGTCGGCTCGCTCGCGAGGCGGTGTCACGTGCTCACCAGCTGCCGTGCGATCCGTGCGAGCCGTGGCTGCCGTGTGATCCGTGCGAGCCGTGGCTGCCGTGCGATCCGTGCGAGCCGTGGCTGCCGTGCGATCCGTGGCTGCCGTGCGAGCAGTGCTGCGCGTTCACGATGTCGGGACCGCCCGCACCGCCCGGGCCATGCGCGTTCGGGTCGTCCGCGTTCTGTCGCAATCGATCGCTGATGGCGCGCTGCTCGGCGCTCAGGAGATCCGCAGGCGCCTTGTCGAACGTCGGCAGCTCCGAGAGATCGGCTTCCTCGGGTGCGTTCGACGGACCGCCAGCACTGCCATCGTTGTCGGCCATGCCGCTGAGGATAGAGGCAAGGGTGAGGCGCTGTCACGTCGGGGTGCGAGGCCGGCGTGTCGGCAGCCCGATCAGGTCCTCGACTTCGGAGGGCGTGAGGCCCAGCTCGGCGGCCACGCGGTCGACGACGGCCGGGACGGCGCGCCCACCCACGCGGGGCACGGCGCGCGAGCGGCGCAGGGCGACGCGGAGCCAGCGGTGGTAGCGGTCCATCGCGACCATCCACGGTGCGAGCTCGTTCTCCGCGAGCGCGGCGAGCCTCTGGACGATCACCTCGCGCGGCAGGCGATCGAGCTCGCGGAGCGCGCCCGGGTAGCGCGAGGCGAGGGCGCGCAGGCGCTCACGGAGATCAGGGGGATCCTCGCCGCGCGCGTGCGCATCGCGGAGCGCGAGGATCTCGGCGTACTTGTCCGTGAGGCGCGAGACGACGACGCCCGCGTGGCGACCGAGCAGGCGTCGCGACGCGGGCGAGTCGTGGCTCATGCCGGACAGAGGGTCAGAACTTGTACGTGAAGCCGAGGCGCGGGTAGATGCGGATGTCCGTCGCCTGGCCGATGATGTCCGAGTAGACGCGGCGGTGATCGGGGGTCTGCGCGAGCACGCCCTCGAAGATGCCCCACACGCCCCAGTTGCGATCGATGTTGAACTCGATCGAGCCACCGAGGCGCATGCGCGCCATGTCCTGACGGCTGCACGAGAGCCCCACCATAGGGCCGCCAGGGGTCCCAGCCGCGCGGCAGATCCGGTCGGCGCTCGGGCCCCAGTCCGCGTACGAACTCGAGTCGCGCGCATGGCCACCGTACTGGTCGGTGGAGAGATCCATGCCGAGCCAGAGCGTGACCGTCGCGACCGGCTCGAGGATGAGGCTGATGTTCGCGTCGAGGCTGAGGAAGAACGTGTTCACGCCGTACGGGAGGGGCGACGTGACGCCATCGCCCGGGTCCAAGTCCTGGTTGATGCAGGCCTGCTGTGGGTCGTTCGTCCCGATGGCGTAGGCGCGGTCCGTTCGCTGCGGATCGCAAATGTTGTTGCCCATACGCCCGGGGTAGGTCGGCTGTCGGAGGTTCGTGTCGGGGCCGATGCCGCCGCCGAAGCGGAGCTGCGCGCCGGCGGCGAGCTGGCGGATGTCACCGAGCTGCGTGCCGAAGCGGACGCGGCCCTCGAACTCCGTGAGGCGGCCGAAGGTGCGGATCGCGAAGCCCGCGTCGACGAGCTCGTGCACGCCGATGCCGAGGCGCAGCTCGAGGAAGTAGGGCCAGCCGATCGAGGCGTCGATCATCGGGTGGTTGATCGGCACGGGCAGGGCCGAGTGCGTCGTCGCGGCGGCGGCGGCCACGTCGCTCGAGTCCACGAGCGTGACCTCCATCTGCACGTCGCCTTCGCCGAGCTGCACGTTCACCTGCTGCTCGAAGGCCTGATAGCCCTCGGCGCGCACGCTGATGATGTGGCTGCCGATGCCGATGTTGCCGTCGTACGGCACGGGGCCCACGTCGGCGTCGTCGACGAAGAGACGCGCGGTGATCGCCGGACGAAGCGAGTGCGTGAGGGCGACGCGAAGGCCGACCTGCTGCGCCTCGAGGGTGATCTCGCGGCTGCAGTCCTGCGAGCCGTTGGCGTTGTTGCAGGTGAAGCTCTGCTCGCGATAGCCCTCGGCGACGATGCGGATCGCGTGGCTGCCGCCCGCGGGATCACGCGCCACGTAGGGCGTGCTGAACTCGGAGTCGTCCACGAACACGCGCGCGCCCGGGACGTTGGTGCGGATCGAGATCGGGCCGGGCGGCGCCTGCGTCGCGGTGAGCGAGACGTCGACCGTGGTGGTCTGGCCCGCGGTCACGGTGACCTCGCGGCGGAAGGGCTCGTAGCCCTCGAGGAGCACCTGCACGACATACGTGCCGGGCGGCAGGCCCTCGCGCGTGTAGCTGCCCGGCGGAAGGCCGGTGCCGTTGATGCGCACGAGCGCGCCGGTCTGATCGACGAGCACCGCGATGGTGCCCGTGGTGGCGGCCTGCACCTGCGGGCGAACGCGCGCACGCACCTCGGCGCGGCGGCCGGCCTCGACCACGATGACCTGCGAGAACGGCTCGCCCTCGGACGGGCGGATCTCGACGGTGTGGTTGCCGGCGGGCACGTCGTCGATGACGGCCGTCGTCACGAGGCCCGTGGGGCGACCGTCGAGGTAGATCGCGGCGCCTTCGACGTCGGCGGTGACGAGGATCGAGCCCGTCGTGGGTGCGGCGCGCTCGAGGATGATCGGCACGCGCACGACCTGGCCGCCCTGCACCTCGACCCACTGCTCGAAGGCGTTGTAGCCCTCGCGCGTCGCGCGGATCTGGTGGCGACCGGGGGGCAGGTTGTCCACGCGCAGCGGGACCATCTGGAGCATGCCGCCGGCGACGGGCTGGCCGTCGACCGTGACCGTCGCGCCGCGCGCGCCTTCGTTCGCTGCCGAGACCTCGACCGAGCCGAGCGCGCGCAGCACGGCGCGGAACGTCTCGCGGCGGCGCGCGACCGTGACGACGAGGCGCGCCTCTTCGTAGTTCGCGAGGCGGAAGATCAGCGTGTGCGAGCCGGACGCGATGCGCGCCGCGGTGATCGGCGTCACGCCGACGGGCGTCGAGTCGGGCGAGTCCACGTACACCGTCGCGCCCGGAGGCACCGACTCGATGTTCACGGGGATCGTCACCACGCGCTGCGCGTGGGCGGGGCTCGCTCCGAAGAGCGCGAGACCGAGGGCGAGGCCGAAGGCCGCACACACGGTGAGGACCGCGAACGGATGGTGGCGCATTCCGCTCGATAGCAAAGAAACGGGCCGCGGCACAAGCGACGCGGCGAGGTCGGCTCGTCGTGAGGCCTTCGCGTGCGTAGGAGATCCCGCATGGCGATGGACCCTCTCGACGTGTTGCCGCTCGGCCTGCGATCTCGCCTGGCTGTGCTCGTGCCACGCGGACGGATCGTGTCCGTCGAGGTGCTCGGCACGGGCGACGAGCGCGCGCAGGGCGAGACGCAGAAGGCGATCGGCTATGGCCGGCCGATCCGCGTGGTGCTCGAAGGACCCGACGGTCGCGACGATCTCGTCTTCCACACGGCGGCGGCCAACGAGTTCGGCCACGACCGCCGCAGCGATCGGGTCGCCGAGATGCTCCTGGCCTGGGACACCTTCGGCGCGATCCCCCGACACGTCGAGGCGCTCGACGTCGGCGTGATCGGGGAGGGTGGGGCGCTCGTGTCGCTCGCGAAGACGAGCGAGGCCTATCTCGTCACGCGCTGGGCGGAGGGCACGCCCTACGCGAGCGAGCTGCGCGGCGTCGCGCAGCGTGGCGAGGCGAGCGAGGCCGAGCTCGAGCACGCGCGGGCCCTCGCGCGCCTGCTCGGTGAGATCCACGCCGCACCCGGCTCACACGAAGGTTCGTACGTGCGTGCCTGGCGGGATCTCGTCGGTGGCGGTGAGGGGATCGCCGGCCTCGTCGACGGCTACGGCGAAGGCGGTCGTGGTGGTCTCGACGTGCCCGGGGCCTCGCGTGCGCGGCTCGCCGAGATCGAGGTCGCGTGTCTGCGCGCGAGGCAGCGCCACGCGCACCGCGTCGCTCGCCTCACGCGCACGCACGGCGACTACCACCCGTTCAACCTCCTCCTCGAGGGCGACCGCGTGACGCTCCTCGACACGAGCCGCGGCTCCGAGGGCGAGCCCGCCGACGACGTCGCCTGCCTCGCGATCAACTTCCTCTTCTTCGGTCTCGAGCATCGCGAACGATGGGCGAGCGGCCTCGGGCGCCTGTGGGACGCGTTCTTCGAGGCGTACGCGGAGGTGCGGCACGACGCCGAGCTCTTCGACGTGATCGCGCCCTTCTTCGCTTGGCGCGCGCTCGTGGTGACGAGCCCGGCGTGGTACCCGGGCATGCGCGCGGCGGATCGGGATCGTGTGCTCGGGTTCGCGGAGCGCGTGCTCGCCGCCGAGCGCTTCGATCCGGCGATGGGCCGCGAGGCGATGCGATGAGCCAGCGCCTGGGCAGCATCGTGTGGCTCACGGGCCTGCCCTCTTCGGGCAAGAGCACGCTCGCCACCCGCGTCGCGGACGCGCTGCGCGTGCGCGGGCACGAGGCGATCGTCGTGCTCGACGGCGATGCGGTGCGCGCCGCGATCGTGCCGCCGCATGGCTACGACGACGCGAGCCGAGACGCGTTCTACGAGACGCTCGCGCGCCTGGCGGCGCTGCTCTCGTCGCAGGGCCTGGACGTGCTCGTGCCCGCGACGGCGCGCAAGCGCGCGCACCGCGAGCGCGCTCGCCAGCTGGCGCCAGCGGCCTTCGTCGAGGTCTTCGTCGACACCGATCCCGAGCGCTGCCGCGAGCGAGATGCCAAGGGGCTCTACGCGAAGGCGGCGGGCGGCGAAGGGGCCGCCACCCTGCCGGGGCTCGGCGCCGACTACGAGCGGCCCGAGACCCCCGACGAGATCGTGCGCGAGGACGATCGCGACGCGATCGCGCGCTTGCTTGCGCGACTCAGAGCATGAGTCACTTGCATTGACTCATGCTCTGACGTTTCTTGCCGGAGGGTCTGGCCGCAGCCCCTCCCTCTCGCCGCGGGTTCTCCCCGTGCTCGGCCTTGGGCCTGCGCGCGGTGTCCGATCACCGGAATCGGCGAGAGCCTCCCTCCCGCCGAATCGAGCCCGTGGCACTCGCATCGATCCGAGTGCCACGTGCTCTCACTTGATCGGCGTCGCCTTGAGCGCGGCCTTGCCGTCCTTGACGTACACCGTGAAGCGCACCTTCGAGGTGCCGTGGGCCTGCTGGATCTTCTCCTGGTTCTTCCGGAGCGTCTCCTTGAACTTGTCGTAGGTCAGGCCCGCGACGGGCTCACCGCACTGCTGCTTGGTCGCGATGAACTGCTGGTAGGTCTCCTTGAAGTGCGCCTCGTCGGTGCCAGCGATCGCCGCGAACGCGCCGGTCGCGGACTGCTTGATCAGCTCCTCGGGCACGCGCGAGACCATCGTCTGTCCCTCGTCCTCCTCGTCATCGAGCGGCGAGGCAGGCGGAGGCGTGGGCATCGGCGCGCGCGGCGCCTGAACGGGGCCGCTTCCGACCGCGCCCCCGACACCGACGCCGATGAGCGTCGAGGCCAGCGGCGAGTTGGCGAGCGAAGGCGTGGGCGGCTTGGGCGCAACCGGCGGCGCGGGCGGCGCGACGGGGGGGGCAGGAGGCGCGGCCACTGGGGGTGGAGGCGACGGCGGCGCAGCCGCAGGGACTGGCGGCGCCGCGGGCTTGGGCGCCGGGGGCGCCATCGGGGCCGGCGCGGGCGCGGGCGGCTTGTTCGGCACGCTCTGCGGCGACGGGATCGCGGACGCGTCGGGCGCGCTCGCGGCGTTGCCGCTGAAGCCGAAGAACGAGGCCGACTGCGGTGCGGGCTGCTCGCCCAGGATCGCGTCGAGGTTCGCGACCTTCTTCTTCGCCTGACCCGCCTGCTCCTGGAGCTTGTCGAGCGCGTCGTTGATCGCGCTCGCGGCCGTGCGGTACTGACCGCCGAAGTCCTGCACCTGGAAGCGGTCTGCGTCGCGCTTGCCGACGGCCACGGCCGCCGTGCGGAACCTGCCGAGCGGCCGATCGCGCTCGAGGTAGACGAGGAGCATCCCGAAGAGGAAGAGGATCGCGATGGCGCCGCCCATGAGCGGAAGGGCCGCGGTCCAGTCGTCGCTCGAGGCGAGCTCGAGGATCGCGAGCGGCGAGGCGAGCGTGGGCACCGGCCGCGCGAGCACGTAGCCCGCCTGCGCGTACGACGCGCTGCCGACGACCGGCGCGTAGATCGCGAGGCCACCGGTCGCGAGCGCGCTCGGATCACCCACCTGACCTTGCGCGAACGGGCCCGCGACGACGGTCGCGAGCGGCGCGCCCATGTCGTCGCGACGCGGCGCGCCCGAGACACCTTCGGGCATCGCGCTGCCGATCATCTGGTCGCGCACGAAGAAGCCGACGCTCGCGCCCGAGAGGCGCGAGACGATGCGTGCGCAGAAGACGTCGTCGATGCGCTTGCCGTGCACGATCGCGCCGGCGTACTGACCGTTCTCGATCACGGGGCGCGCGGCCATCCGGTAGAGCTCGCCGTTCCAGATCCAGACGTCGTCGCGCACGTAGCCGGCGAGCGCGCGCGCCACGACCGGGAAGGCCCCGAGGCCCGCGCCGGGCGGCGGCGCCTGGCCACCACCGACCTGCGCGACGATCACGCCGTGCTGATCGACCGCGAAGACGAGGTCGCCCGCCATCTCGGCGAGCTGCGCGTTGAGCTCGCCGAGGCGCGTCGCGAGGCGCGTGCGGGTGGCCTCGGGGACCTCGGCGCCGGCCGTGCGCGCGTTGGCCTCGCGGAGCGCGGTGCGCACGTCGCCGTTCGCTGCGATCGGGCCGATGGCGTCGATGCGCGTTCGCGCATCCAGCTTGAGGACCATCTCGAGCTGGAGTCGATCGCGCGCGAGCTCGACGGTGGTCTGCTCACGGACCTGCTCGTCGAGGAGGCGCGTCGCGATCACGGCCACCGCGATGCCCAGGCCTGCGGCGATGGCGAGCACGAGGATCCAGAAACGAGAGAGGAGCATCGGCGGACTTTCTCCGAGTGGTTCGGGAGCAGAGCAGGGATCGGAGGGCGGGAGCGGTCCGTTCGAGGAGCCCCCCGCGAGCGCTCAGGGGCGCGCGAGCGTGATCGGCGCGACGACGATCTCGTGCGTGTCGGCGACGGTCACGGCCTGCGGAGGCGCGACCTCGAGCTCGCCCTGGAACACGTGCACGGTGTAGCTGCCCGGCTCGACGCCGCGGAACACGTAGCCGCCCGAGGGCTCCACGAATGCGCGCGCGACGAGGTCGGGCAGCGCGTGCAGGTGCCCCTGCACGTGCGGGAGGTTGCGATCGCGCAGCGCCCAGTGTCCGGGCGCGCTCACGTTGAGCGGGCGCGCGTTGCCGGGCGCGGTCTGCACGGGGCCGAGCTCCGCGTTGTCCTGCGCGAAGATCTCGTACGCGCACGCGTCGTCGTTGCGGAGCGGCGTCGCGACGCCCACGCGGAGCACGACGGTCGAGGGGAACAGCGAGCCGTTGTGCAGACGCAGGGCGGGCTGCTCGCCCGTCGACGGCGCGCCCTGCCCCGTGAGCACCACGGCGAGCTCGCGCGCGGTCTCGACGCGCGCGGGGCGTGGCTCGAGGAAGCCGTTCCACTCCTCCCAGTAGCGCAGGCGCGCGGCGTCGCTGTCGGCGGGCTGCGTGGTCATCGACGGGAAGTCCGTCGGCACGGTCAGCGCGCCTCGCACGTCACCCGCGAGTGCGGTCGCCGCGAAGAGCGAGCACGCCGAGGTCACGGCGAGCACGGGAAGGACGGTCGATCGAGGTCCAGGAGGCGGGATGCGCATGAGCGCCCCGAGGGTACCGAACCCATTCGACCGAGATCAACGTTTCCCGTGGTGATGTCACGAAGCGGCCGTCGACGGACGGCCGAGACGGAACGACGGCGCGCCGCGCCCCGTTTCGGGGCACGACGCGGCGCCGGAGCGCGAGCCACCCACACGCCAGACGGCGGGGCGTCTCGCGAGGACCTCAGAAGAGGTCGCGCAGGCCGATCTCGGCCTTCTTGCGGGCCTTGAGGATCTCGTTCACCGCGCGCACCACGCGGGTCTTGGCCGGGCCCGAGATGGTCTCGCCACGGAGCGCCTTTTCGACCTGCGGCAGGGTGAGCGGACGGCCCGAGCGCGGCTTCTGCTTCATCACCGCGTCGTCCTTCTCGACCTTGCCGGCCTTCATCGCGGCCTTCTTCGCGACGAGCGCGAGGTCCTCGCGCGTGCGGCGCTCGAGGCCCTTGGAGGCACCGACCACGCGGCGCGCATCGATCTTGTGGTTCTTCAGCGAGTCACTCAGCTTCGACATTCGAATTCCCGTCGGCGAAAAAGGGCGGCGAAGTTAGACGGAGGCGCGAGGGATCGCAAGTGGAACGGTCCGCGGTCGCCGCGAGGCCGCCATCTCGCACCGGCGCGGTCGTCACATCTCGGGTGCTGCGCCACCTGGTATGTTCCGCGGGCGCATGCCTTCTTCCGTTCCGTTCGTGCTCGAGACCCGCGCGATCCCAGGCCATGCAGGCGTCTCGCTCGAAGCGCTCCGCGGCGGCGCGCCCGTCTCGCGTCAGGCGTTCTACGAGGCCCTCCGCGACGAGGCCCCGCTCCGCGCGAAGCTCAGCGAGGTCCTGCTCGGGCTCGGCATGAGCGCGCTGGCCTGGGAGACGGCGCCTCTCTCGCGCAGCAACGCCGCCCGCGCGATGGTGCAGCTCGTCCTTCCGCATCCCGCGCTCGCGCGCACGGAGGCGGACCCGAGCTCGTTCGCGGATCACCTCGCGAGCGGCGCGGGCACCGAGGGCGTGCGGTGGTTCGAGAACTTCGGCAGAGACGCGCGCCTGGTCGTGCCGTGCGAGCCGCGTCGTGGTGCACGCTTCGCGCACCTCGCGTCGTTCCTCGCGCACGCCAGCCACGCGCAGAAGGACGCGCTGTGGCAGCTCGTCGGGCACCTCGCCTGCGAGCACCTCGCGCGCACGGACGCGCCCGTGTGGGTCTCCACGGCGGGCATGGCCGTGCCGTGGCTGCACGTGCGTCTCGACCTCCGGCCGAAGTACTACCGGACCGAGTCGCTCCGCAGCCCGGGCGCGTGAGCACGCACGCGATCGCGGCGTGCTGCGCGCCGGTCTCGATGACGCGGCGCGGCGTCTCGAGGATCGTTCACCTCGCGCGCGTTCCGTGCTAACCGCTGGCCTCTCGCAGGAGTTTTTCGAACATGCCGAACGCGTACATCTCGGGCATCGGTGGGTACCTCCCGCCTGGCGTGGTCACCAACGACGAGCTCGCGAAGCGCTACTCGATCGACACGACGCACGAGTGGATCCACCAGCGCACGGGCATCGAGGAGCGTCGCTACGCCGAAGAGGGTGTGGGCTCCGCCGAGATGGGGTACTACGCCGCGAAGAAGGCGCTCGAGAACGCCAACATGTCGATCCGCGACATCGACATGATCATCTTCGCGACGCTCTCGCCCGACATCCACTTCCCCGGCTCGGGCTGCCTCATGCAGCGCCGCTTCACGGAGCTCTTCGAGGGCGACATGCCCCGCTTCGTGCCCGCGCTCGACATCCGCAACCAGTGCTCCGGCTTCCTCTACGGGCTCGCCGTCGGCTCGGGCATGGTGCAGGCGGGCACCGCGAAGAACGTGCTCCTCGTCGGCTCCGAGACGCACTCGGCGGCGCTCGACATGACGACGCGCGGTCGCACGGTCACCTCGCTCTTCGGCGACGGTGCGGGCGCGGCGATCATCAGCGCGACCGACGATCCGAAGCGGGGCCTCCGCAAGTGGCAGCTCGGCGCGGACGGCCGCGGCGCCGAGGCGCTCTGCATGCGCGTCTGGGACATCACCAAGCGCCCGTTCATCAACCTGCCGAACGGCCGCAGCGGCGAGGGCGTGATCCCCGCCGAGATCATCTGGCCGCAGATGGACGGCAAGCAGGTCTTCCGCAATGCGGTCGAGAAGATGTGCATGTCGCTCATGGGCGTGTGCTTCGAGATGGGCCTGTCGTCCGACGACATCGATCTGTTCGTGTTCCACCAGGCGAACATGCGGATCAACCAGTACGTCGCCGATCAGCTCGGCATCCCGCAGAGCAAGCTCATCCACAACATCCACAAGTACGGCAACACGACCGCGGCCACGATCCCGCTGCTCCTCTGGGAGGCCGTCGAGACGGGCCGCCTCAAGCCGGGCATGAAGGTCGCGATGAGCGCGTTCGGCGCCGGCTTCACGTGGGGCGCCGCGATCCTCGACTGGTGAGGCGCCGCTGAGCCCGCTCGCGCACCCGAGGCCTGCTGCGACGCGCACGTTCGTGTCGCGGGCGGGCCTCGTCGCGTCCGTCGGGCTCTGGCTCGTGGTCGCTCCCGCGGGCTGCGCGTGCGATCCGGGCGAGGTGCCCGCGCGCGACGTGGGCGACCGCACGCGGCGCGACGCCGCGATCGATGCTCCCTCGCTCGATGCGCCCGGCCCCGATGCGCCGGGCCCCGATGCGCCCGGACCCGACGCGTTCCGCGAGCCCGACGATGCGCCCGCCCCGCCGCTGGATGGCTGCGTGTCCGACGTCTCTCTCGCGCAGGCGGGTCGTCCTTGCCTCGACGACACGGACTGCCCGCCAGCGCTCTCGTGTCTCGAGGGAGGCTCGCTCTCGCCCGGTGCGAGCTGCGAGCTGCTCGCGAGCGGCGACTGCGCGTGCCCGGCGGGCTCGACGGCCGCCTCCCGCGTCTCGTCCTCGGGGGTCGTCACCGTCTGTGCGCCTTCGAGCTGCGCACCGCGACCGGTCGATCCGAGCCAGATCGGTCGGACCTGCGCGACGCTTCGTGACTGTCCCGAGTGGATGATCTGCGAGGGGAGCGCGTGCGCGCTGCCGTGCTCGACGCAGTGCTCGTGCCCCGGCACCACGCGCTGCGAGTCGGTGGTCACGGGGTCGGGGATCGCTTCGCGCTGCGTCCCGTAGCGTGACGCGCGACCGGGCGATCTTCCGTTTCGCTGCCGTCCGCTCCATCCTCCCCGCATGTCTCGACGCGTGCTCGTGCCGGTGGCGTTCTCTTCGCTGCTCCTGGCTTGTGATCCGCAGCCCGCCCCGAGCGATGCGGGGCTCACAGCCGACGCGCCGATCGGAGAGGACGCGTTCGCGCCCGACGCGTTCGTCGTGGTGAACGACTGGCCCGCCTCGGAGGTGCCAGCCTCGACGGAGGTCGAGCCCGGCATCGTGCGCGAGCTCGTCGAGATCGACGGCTTCGATGCACCGCCCAATCCGGAGGGATCCGTCGACACGCCCGCGGCGTACGACCGCGCGCGCTTCGTGCGCTATCGCGCGAGCACGGCGACCGAGCCGCGGGCGGTGGTGATCGCGATGCCGGGCATCTTCGGCGGGGCGGGCAGCTTCGAGCCACTGGCGCGCTCGCTGGTGCGTCGCTCGCTCGCCATGGGATCGAGCACGGGGCCCATCGAGGTCTGGGCGATCGATCGCCGCTCGAACCACCTCGAGGATCTGCGCGGGCTCGACGCGGCGGAGGCGGAGAGCAACGTGGACATCGCGCGCGGCTACTACTTCGGTCGCGACACCGTCGGCGGCGAGCGCTTCGCGGGCTTCGTCGCGCAGGACGCGGTCGCGTTCATGAGCGAGTGGGGCCTCGCGACACACTTCGGTGATCTGCGCGCGATGATCGAGCGCGTGCCCGCAGGCGCGCGCCGCGGGCACGTGTTCCTCCTCGGCCACTCGCTCGGCGGGAGCATGACGGAGACGTTCGCGTCGTGGGTCTTCGAGGACGGTGTGCGCGGAAGCGATCTGCTCGCGGGGCTCGTGCTCGTGGATGGCTCGCAGGGGGAGACACCGATCACCGAGACGGAGTACCTCGACGGCGGCGGCTCGGGCTTCATGCCGATCACCGGGCTCGACGCGATCCGCAGCGAGACGCGCTACATCGCGCTGCCGATCCTCGGCGTGAGCGTGTACGCGACGGCCGAGATCGTGGCGATGGCCGCTGCGCTCGCGCCCGACGAGGTGCGCACGGGCGATCGCGATCGCGACACGGTGCTGCGCACCTTGCTCGGTGGTGCACGCGTGCCGCCGATGACGAACGAGGCAGCGTTCGGCTTCGGCTTCGACGACGCGTCGAACGGCCTCTCGTTCGCGGCCGTCTCGATGGGGCAGCCCGTCGGGCCCGTGGAGCCCTACGAGAGCCTCTTCGGCTCGACGCTCGAGCGCCCGTCCGATCCGAGCGTGACGTACACGTGGATCGACGCGCCCGACGCGGATCCGGCCGAGCTGACCCCGGTGGCGAACCTCGCGGCGGCGTGGGTCTCGGGGCGCACGAACTTCGCGGAGTGGTACTTCCCGGCGCGGCTCAGCCTCGACCTCGCGGCGTGCGGTGGCCTCGCGGTCGGCGAGATGGCGTGGCAGGACGGTCAGGGGTTGCGCTGTCGTGAGGGCGCAGAGGTCGATGCACCGGTGCTCGCGATCGCAGCGGGCCTGCGCGACGTCGCGAGCTACGAGAGCTCACGCATGCGCTACGCGCCCGTCGGCGCAGGACGCGTGAACGCGGGCGCGACGCGCGACGCGGACGCTGGCTACCGCATCGTGGACGCGACGTTCATGACGCACATCGATCCCCTCACCGCGGAGGACTCCGAGCGCAACGCGGTGCCGGAGGAGGTCCTCGCGTTCGTCGCCGCGAACGTGGAGAGCGGCACCACCGGCCCGATCGATCTGCCCTGACTTGCCGGAGGGCCGCGCGGCCCTTCCACGTCTCACGGGCGCCGTGCGTCGAGGCGACCGCGTCCCGCGGGGCCCGGATCCGTCGACGGGCGCGTCGGCCTCGCTCGGCTCGCATCGGCGGAGTCCGCCGCCAGGCCTCCGCCGATCCGCCAGCGGAGGGGCGAATTCCCTTCGTTTCATGAGCTTCGAGGCCGGTGCGGGGCGTGCACCAGGGGTCTTCCACGCGCTCGCGTCGAGCGCGGGGAGGCTCGGGTCATGGCTCACGTTCGATGGTGGATGCCGGGGGTGCGGCACTACGAGGTCGTGCAGAAGTGCGCAGGCGACGAGATGCTGATGCGGCCCGATCCGGACTGCGTGATCCGCATCGCGCTCGCGCTCGCTGCGGTGTCCAAGCGCTACGCGAGGATCCGCATCCTCG
>JBILLJ010000275.1:0-5500 GCA_044376125.1 Sandaracinaceae bacterium | reverse complement strand
CGACCACCTCGGCACCCCCACCGAGATGTACGACGAGGTCGGCCAGCTCGCGTGGAAGATGCAACTCGACGTCTTCGGCGTTCCACGCTTCGACGCGGGCACCGCAGAGGACTGCCCCTGGCGCTGGCCCGGGCAGTACGAGGACCCGAGTATTGCCCTCTACTACAATCGACGTCGCCACTTCTCGCCGGCGGCGGGGCAGTATCTCTCTACTGACCCAATGCACCTGGACGGGGGCTTTCGCCAGTACGGGTCCCCGGTGTCTCCCGATTGGCAGTACGACCCGTTCGGCGAGAACACGTGGCTCGGCGACATCGGCGAGGATTTCGCGCGGCAGATGTTCGAGAGTCGGGGCTATACGGTCCTCGGGGCGGTCCAGAACAACTCCGGTCATGGCATCGACCTGGTCGTTCGCCGCGGCGACGGCCCAATTCGAATCGCAGAGGTCAAGGTCAACTCGTCCCGAATGAGCGTCGCTCAGGCTGACGGTCCACACCTTTTTGGTACCAGTCGAGCAGGACGTGCAATCAGCGGGCACCCTGGCTGGGGTAGTGTCGATCAGAGCACGCGCGACTTGGCGCAAGAAGTCCTCGACGCGGCCAAGGCCGCGGATCTGGAAGGTTTCCATGTCCACGTTGACGTGGACGCAGCGACAGGCAACGTAACAGGGGCGAGTGTGAGACGATGGTGCAACTGAAGGCTAAATCATCCGCGCTAGTGGTCGCGGGAATCCTGGAAGGGCTTCGCGAGATAGATCGCACGACGCTCGCATCCGCAGCCGATGACGCTGCGTTCGTGGGTGCGCGCCTCTCGGCAGACGTCTCGACGACCGACATGCTCGCTCGGATCTCGAATCGAGGCGTGGCAAACGCTGCGAGGCTCATGCTGCAGCTGCTCGACGGCGGAGACCCTTGGCTCGATGTCGAACGCTACGAGGCCTACGCCCGCCTCCGCTACAACTTCCAGGAGCCGAAGTCGATCAACGATTCCAGTAATCTCGCTCACAGCATCTTCTGGGTGCTCGCACAGGGACACAACGAACGTCTGCGCGCCTTGGTGGACCTCGGCTTGGGTCGTCTGCGCGGGGGCCGCACACCGTGGGTTGATCCCCCTCGCGTTGGGACTCCCGACCGGCGCGCGGTCGCGCTGTTCGCCCTCTGGCTCGGGGCCCGTCGCCTCGGCATCACTGCGGAGGTTCCCGTGCGAGGCGTGTACGAACAGGTCCCCTCTGCGTGGCAGGCGCAGCCGCCACTCGAAGCACTCTGCGAGCATCACATCCAGAGTCTCGTCGAAGGGGGCTCGGAGGACTTCCTCGGTCTGTTCCAGCTGATGCCGATCGAGATCGCCGCCACCGAGGCCGTGCGCGCTCACGAGGGGCTCACGACCGACTTGCCCACGTCGCACGTCCTCTTCACCAACCCAATCGGCGCCGCGTTCGTCCGCCGAGGTCCGCCTCGACGGCTAGATCTGCAGACAGATCTCACCTATCGGCGCGCCGTGGACGTGCTGGAGCACGCGGGCCGCCTGACCGGCGGCATCGACCCCTGGAACGTCTGATCCGTGGCTGCGCAGGTGCGGCAGGGAGGAGCGATCGTCGTGGACCGCGCCAGCAACCAAACTTCCGGCGATCATCTCATCACGCTCGCAGCGGCTTTCGACCGAGACGACGTGCAGGTCTCGTCACTCGTTCGAAAAGCGGTGGAGGACCCGGCCGCTTACGTCAGCGAACACAAGCGCACGCTCCGGCTCAGAGGCATCGGAGCGCCCGTTCCGAGGCTTCCGTGGCTCGCGCTGCTTGACGCACTCATCGAGTCATCGTTCGCGGTCGAGTTGGACTGGCGCGAAGCGCCGTCCGCGGCTCTCGAACAGATCTCAGCGCTGCGCATCGTCCCCACGGGAGAGCGTGTACACGACATTCCAGGTCCCGACTTCGAGCTCGGCGCGAGTTGGTCTCTCAGCGACGCGATCCGCGCCGCGGGCACGACCCTCGCGGACGTTGGTATCGACCTGCTCGTACTCGATCTCCAGACGGACTCGTTCCCGATGCTGTGCGCGCGCCCGTCAACGACCGACGAGCTCCGGATCCTCGCCGAACGGACTCGGACGTCCCTTCACAGAGCGAACCATCTGACCGACCCGTCAGCTCCGTGTTGACGGGACAAGACGTTCGCCAAGTTCGAGTACGCGGTGGATGGTGTAGTGGTAAAGCAACCTTCGCAGCTTCGCCGGGGACCTTGTAGCGGTAAAGCAACCATCGCAGCTTCGCCGAGGGCTTTTGAGCGTCTCAACATGAGGGCGCCTCCGACTGCTCAGTACGACAGCCAGGCACACGGGCACGCTGGCCGGCTCTCGCTCGGCGTCGTCTTGTGCGTCAGTCGTGTCAAAGAGCTGGGCGCCGGAAGGCCCCTCGTCCGGCGCCCACGGCTACCCGAAGCGGTACCACTCGAGGTGACCGTCGAAGTAGCTCGCGCCACCGAGCGGCCTGGGCACTGGAGCGCTCCCGAAGTAGACCTCGTCGGGAGTGCGGTCGTCGAAGCGGGAGTGTGGACGGTCTCGGTTGTAGAAGAGGATGAAGTCTCGGCAGTAGCGGTCGATCTCTCTCACGCTCGCAAACAGCCAGATGTGCGTGAACACCGTCTCTTTGAAAGTCCGGAACAGGCGCTCGACGCGGCCATTCGTCCACGGATGTGCGGGCCGGGTGTAGGCGTGCGCGACACCGTGCTTCGTCAGGAGGGCGTCCAACAGAGACGACCGGAACACGCTTCCGTTGTCGGTGAGGATGCGTTCCGGCCGGCCGTGCAGGTCAAAGGCACGCTCGAGCGCCGCAGAGACGTGAGCGGCAGTCGGGGTCGTCAGCCGCTCGAGGACCATCAGCCGACTGCCATGGTAATCGACGACACCAAGCAGCCAGACCGGGAAGAAGCCGAGCACCAAGACGAGCGTCAGGTCGATGCCCCAGAGTTGCCGCGGGCGACGTACGTCGATGCGTCGCGGCGGCACGGGCTCGACGGGCGCAGCCACGGACACACGCGGACCGCGGGCGAGGATGTTGCGGACTGTCTGCCTGGTGATGCGGACTCCGACCGTTCGGCGAAGGAGCGCGCGAAGCCTCTCGCCTCCGAGGTCGCGGTGCCGGAGGTGCAGCTGAAGTACGGTGTCCTCCACCGCCGCAGGCGTGCGATTCCATGGAATCCGGCCGCCGCCGCCTCGCGCGCGTCGAGGAGCGGGCCAGCCCATCCAGCGGCGGAGCAGACGCAGCAGCGGGCCTCGGAGGCGCTTGCCGCGCTTGATGGCCCATCGCTCGTGCCGATCCACCGACACCGCTGCGCGAAGCAGCGAGGCGATCATCGAGTGGCACATCGCTGTGTAGGCCGCGAGCACCGCGCCGAGCGCCATCGCGACTTTCTCTTGTGCGACTCTCTTGGTCTCTGGATCTCCCGCGGCCATCTGCGTACGATGACTGCGTGAGGATGTCGCTGAGAAGTCCCTGACTGTTCTCTGACAACCGAATCCGACAACGAAGACAACGAGAGGCGGCCCTGATCGTTCGCGACGGGCCGCCTCGCGTTGTAGCTCGCGAATGATCGAGCGCGCCGACTGACGTCGACGTGGTCGAGCGCGCGCGAGCACCTCGCGGTGGTCTGGCCCCCACCCCAGCCCCCCGCGAGCGGGGGAGGGAGCCGAAGGGCAGCTCACGGGCGAGAGCGCGGCGAGCGCGGACGAGCCGCAGATGGAGGAGTACGTCCACGGTCCATCGGTTCACTTCAGCCGCTTCCAGAGCGATGCTTTCGGCGGCGACGACGCAGCCAAGCAGGCTGAGCTGTTGAAGCGTCGGAACGCGACCCGCATCGAGGTGTGGGTGGCGCGTAGCGAGCTCACGAACGTGTCTCCCGGGATGCGATTCGAGCTGACGGATCACCCGGTGGCCGAGCTCGACCGTGAGTGGCTGGTGGTCGGTGTGCGCCACGAGGGCAGCGGCCGCGGCGATGGCGGCGGCAGCGGCAGTGGCGAAGGAGAGGTGGAGTACACGAACCGTCTGGAGCTCATCCCTGCAGACGTGGAGTGGCGCCCTCTGCGCTCGCGCTGGAAGCGTCGTGTGCACAGCGTGCTGACGGCCACGGTGGTGGGTCCGAGCGGAGAAGAGATCCACACCGACGTCCACGGACGCATCAAGGTCCAATTCCACTGGGACCGTGAGGGCCAGAAAGACGAGCGCTCGAGCTGCTTTCTCCGCTCCATGCAGCCCTGGGCCGGACAGAGCTGGGGCATTGTCTTTCTGCCGCGCATCGGCATGGAGGTGGTGGTCACGTTCGTCGACGGCGACGTCGACCGTCCGTTGGTGATCGGCAGTGTCTACAACGCCCAGAACCCCCCGCCCTACGCGCTGCCCGACGAAAAGACCAAGAGCACGATCAAGAGCAACTCGAGCCCCGGCGGCAACGGCTTCAACGAGATCCGCTTCGAAGACGCCGCCGGCAGCGAAGAGGTGTTCATCCACGCCCAGAAGGACATGAACGAGACCGTCCTCAACAACCACTCTCGCTCGGTCGGCGCCAACGAGACGATCTCGGTCACTGGCAATCGCACGAAGAGCGTCGACAAGAACGAGAACGTCACGATCAAGGGCAGTCACAAGACGACGATCCAAGGAGCCGAGTCGGGTGATGGACAGAGCATCACCGGCGGTCACGTCACGGTGACCGGCGACTACCAGTTGGACACGAGCAAGACGATCCTCGCCAAGGCCCCCGACAAGGTCCGTCTCGAGTGCGAGAGCACCTACATCGAGATGACGCCCAGCCAGATCAAGCTGCACTGCGGCGGCGCGACCCTGATCCTGGAGAAGGCGCAGATCGAGGCGAAGTCTTCGCAAGAGACGGTGGTGCGTCTGAACGCGGACGCGAAGGTGCTGTCGAGCGGCGCAGCGGAGCTGTTCATGAACGCCAACGTGGACTTGAAGAACAGCGCGGGCTCTCACGTGAACTTCGAGGGCGGCACGGCCAAGCTCGAGTCGAGCCAAGGCGGCATCGTGGAGCTCACCAACAACGCTGCGATGGAGGGCCTTCAGGCCACGATGACCGGCCAGACGAAGGCCAAAGTCTCGGGCGCCGCAGAAGCCGCGCTGGAAGGCGGCGGCGGCGCTGTGAAGGCCACGCCGGCGGGCGTCGATGCGTCAGGCCCTCAGGTCAACCTCACGGGTCAGGGGATGGTGAACATCGCTGGCGCGGTCGTGAAGATCAACTGACGTAGTTCTCGAGACGACGCACGCATGGACTCACTGACCAAGCCGCTCGAGCGCGTGGTGGAGGCGATCGAGCACTTCGTGCGAACGCCTTCGGTGAAGTGTCTGTACGTCACCACGTCACAGATGCTCCGCCAGTCGGTCCTTCAGCACATCACGGCGGCAGAGCTCTTCGACTTCAACAAGACGCCCTTTTTCGTGCTCGAAGCGGCGACCGAGCCCGGAGAAGACGGCTGGACCACGCGGACAGACGAGCTG
>JBILLJ010000252.1:0-7397 GCA_044376125.1 Sandaracinaceae bacterium | reverse complement strand
CGCGCGTGCCGGTCGACCCGATCGATCCGGGAGCAGGCGTGTAGCGAGGCGTCGACTCATCCCAGGCGGGCGAGACGACCATCAGCGCGCATCCCGCGGGAATCGCCTGGAGCACGTGGACCTCTGGAATGTCGACGATCGGCGGGCGAGGCGGATGCGATCCTGATCGAGGCGTCCATCAGGATGTAGGGCGGGGGCTTGTCCCCCGCCGCGGTGTACGCCGCACACCACGACCACTCGGGCGGCGGATCCGGCTGTATCAGGGCTCATCGCGGACCGTGTCAGGAGGCGGGGGACGAGCCCCCGCCCTACGTCGAGAAACACTCCGCGTTCCGGTCGCCGGCTCAGGATCCACCTCGCGCTCGATGGCGCGACGATGGATGCCATGCCCCTGGCCGCGTGAAGTGACGAGCGCGGTCACCGAGCACGAGCTTG
Source organism: Sandaracinaceae bacterium (assembly GCA_044376125.1). Taxonomy (GTDB): domain Bacteria; phylum Myxococcota_A; class Polyangia; order Polyangiales; family Sandaracinaceae; genus JAFLCL01. Next base: position 6,962 of record JBILLJ010000252.1, on the reverse strand, counting down.
TCGCCGCTCGCGATCACGTCTCCACGAATGCGCCCGGCAGGATCGAGGGGAGTCGCGAGCACTCGTGCCTTGCGGTCACGTCCGAACGCAACATGCACCGACACGACGTCCGCGTCCTCACGACGCGAGTGACGCCGTCCTCATCGGACGACAGCAGTGTTGGGTCGAGTCGCAGGACCGAGCCCGCTCGGCGGGCTTGCCACGTCGTGTGAAGCGGTCTCACTGCCCCGGGATTGCATCCCGGGGTCTCCCAGGGCGGCGGCGATAGGGCGGTTCCGACGGCCGCGATCGCGTTCGCCGAGTGATGTGATCCATCCCGAGGCGGATGCGATCCTGATCGAGGCGTCCATCAGGATGTAGGGCGGGGGCTTGTCCCCCGCCGCGGTGTACGCCGTACCGCACAGCCACGCAGCGGCGGATCCGGCTGTATCAGGGCTCATCGCGGACCGTGAGGAGGCGGGGGACGAGCCCCCGCCCTACGTCGAGAACACTCCGCGTCCCGGTCGCCGGCTCAGGATGGGATCCACCCTGTCGGCGGGAAGCAAGCCTCGGCCGGACGCGGATCGGAGACTCCGGGCTCGTTGGAGATCGGACACCCCGCGCTCAGCACCGGGACAGATGCGGCGACCACGAGCGCGATGACAGTGTTCCTTCGGCACATGACAACTGGATCGGCGGCGACCCCGACGTTCTGCGATCGTGAACGCGGCCTCGCGAGACGATACCGCGGAAGAGAGCGGAGCCTGCGGTCAGAACGGCGTCGGGCAGCGCCTCCACCATCGTCGCGACATGGAAGCCACTGCCGGTCTGGGCGAGGTCGATCGGAACGCCGTCGGTTCCGATTCCAAGCTCGAGCACACGCTCGCAACTCTCGCGAGAGATGTCGAGCCGTGTCGGTCCGCGCGTGCCGGTCGACCCGATCGATCCGGGAGCAGGCGTGTAGCGAGGCGTCGACTCATCCCAGGCGGGCGAGACGACCATCAGCGCGCATCCCGCGGGAATCGCCTGGAGCACGTGGACCTCTGGGATGTCGACGATCGGCGGGAAGCAAGCCTCGGCCGGACGCGGATCGGAGACTCCGGGCTCGTTGGAGATCGGACACCCCGCGCTCAGCGGCCGCGGGTCAACCGGCCGCGGTTCGCGGTGAGCACATGGGGCGCACGTTTCGGCTATGGTGCGCGCGATGCAGCGCTCGCGGAACGTCGCCGTCGCCCTCGCCGTGCTCGGGGTGCTCGGGCTCGGGGCCTTCATGTGGTGGCAGGACACCGAGGCCGAGCGTGCGCGCGTCGCGCGGGAGGAGCGCGAGGAGCGTGAGCAGGCCGCGCGGCTCGAGCGGCAGCGCGAGGAGTCGCGCTCGCTCATGCCCGAGCCGCTCTCGGACGTCGCCCTCGGCATGACGCTCGAGGAGGTCCGAGCGACCGGCCATCACCTCGAGCCCACCGCGCGCGGCGCGCCGGAGGGCCTGCGCCTCGTGATGTACGAAGAGCGCCTGCCGAACGGCGCGCAGATGATGTTCGGCTTCTCCGAGGACACCGGCCACCTCCAGCAGGTGCAGGTGATGAGCCTCCTGCCGCGGCTCGAGGCGATCGCGCTGCACCTCCAGGCGATGAACGAGCGCTACGGGACGCCGAGCGGCGCGTGGGACTGCCCGAACACACAAGGGCTGCCGACGCGTCGCTTCACGTGGCGCCACGCGCAGACGGCCATCGCGGACGTCTTCCTCGTCTACAACAACCGCGCGTCGGTCACCCTCTACATCGCGACCCCCGACACGATCGGCCGCTCGCTCCGCATGAGCTCGTGCGTGCCCGTGCCGCGCGAGCGACTCGATCAGTTCCCCACGGCGACCCCCGAGCAGATCCAGCGCGCGGTCGAAGAAGGCGGCTGAGAACACGTGGCACTCGGATTGATCGATGCGAGTGCCACGGGCTCGAATCGGCGGGAGGGAGGCTCTCGCCGATTCACTCGGCGAGAGGGAGGGTCTGCGGCCAGACCTTCCGGCAAGAAACGTCAGAGCATGAGTCAATGCAAGTGACTCATGCTCTGAGCCGCGCGCCTCGTGTGACGTGAGACACTCTCTCGTCGTGCGCACCGCGGTCCACCTCGCCTCGCGCGAAGCGCGCGTCCTCTCGAAGCGGGGAGCGGGCCATTGATCGAGCGGCTCCTCGCGCGCATCGCGTCGCTGCTGGCGCCCGAGGGCCCCGCGCTCGACCTCGCCGTCCTGCGCATCACGGTCGCCGTCGTGCTCGCGCTCGACACGAGCACCTGGGCCGCTCCGCAGTGGGCGGCGCTGCCCGCGGCGGCGCGCACGATCCCCCTCGGCGTCGGCTGGCTCGTGCCCTGGCTCCGCATCGACGCGGCGACGGCCACGCTCGTGCTCGCGGTCTTCCGGCTCGCCTGCGTCCTCGGCGCGCTCGGCCTCGCGACCCGCGCGAGCTGGCTCCTGATCACCGGCACGGCCGCGTATCTCCTCCTCGTGCCGCAGCTCGGAGGCGCGGTCTTCCACGATCACCACCTCCTCTGGCTCGCCGTGATCGTCGCCGCGAGCCCCGCCGGCGACGCACTCTCCATCGACGCCTGGCTCGCCGCGCGCCGCGGTCGGCCCCGCCCCGCGCGAGGCCGCGCCCACGGCCTCGCCGTGCGGCTGGCGTGGCTCGTCATCGGCTGCGTGTTCTTGTTCCCCGGCGTCCACAAGCTCGCCGAGTCGGGCCTGGCGTGGGCCCTCTCGGACAACCTCCGAAACCAGATGTGGTGGAAGTGGGCACAGGATCCCTCCCTTCTGCCGAGCTTCCGACTCGACCGACATCCCACCCTCACCCGCGGGCTCGCGCTCGCCACGATCGTCTTCGAGCTGGCGTTCCTGCCCCTCGTGCTCGCGCCCCGGACGCGCGCCCTCGCGGTGATCGCCGCGTGTGCGTTCCATGTGGGGGCCGAGCTCTTCATGGGCATCCAGTTCAGCGTGCTCTGGGCCACGTACACGATGTTCGTGCCGTGGCAGGCGCTCCTCGATCGCCTCCAACGCAAGGCCCCCGAGCCCGCGCGGCCCGACACGCCGACTGACACGTTGCCCGACTCGGCCTCTCCCGCACGCGAACGGGACCCTCGAGCGCTCCGTCCCCTCATCGCGGTCGCACTGCCACTCTTCACTGGCATCCTCGTCGCGGGCGCACGCGGCGACATGCAGGCCTATCCGTTCGCCTGTTATCCCACCTTCCAGTGGATGGCCCCGGACACCATGCCTGCCCTCGAGTTGACGGTGCTCGACGCGGAGGGGCACGAGACGGTGCTCGATCGCGCGCACTTCCAGGAACCAGGGCCGCGCGGCTGGGCGATGAGCTGGCGCCTCGCGGGTGTCTACGGTGACTTCGACGCCCGCGCCTTCGAGGCCTACTGGAACGATCTCGTCGCGCGAACGAGCGCACCGGAGCTCCGAGGCGCGCGCCGAGTCCGCGCCGCGCGCGTCCACGTGAGCCTCGATCCGGATGCGCCGAGCGTGGTGACGGAGCGCGAGCTGCTCGTGATCCTCGAGCGTCGGGCCGACGGCACCTTCGGCGTCTCGTCGAGCCCGTGATCGGGCACCATCCCCGAGCCTCAGGGCGCGCGGCGCGCGTGCACCAGGAGCAGACCGGACACCGCGTCCTCGCGGACCCAGAAGAGCTCGCAGCCATCCGGGCGCACGAGCGGCTCGAACTCGAAGACGCGATCGGGATCGGGCACGAGGACACTGGGCGGGCCCACGCCGCCACTGGCATCGATCGGCGCGAACCAGATCTCGTCGGCGTTTGCGAACACCACCGCCCGACCATCGGCAGGCAGGGAGGGCGAGCCGGGATTGGCGCCGGCTGCCGAGACGTCGATGGCCTCGAGCGAGCCGAACGGCGAACCCAGGCTCGCTCGGCGGGTGCGGAAGAGCCGGATCTCCACCATCGACTCGCGCTGGAGCCAGAGTGTCAGTCCGTCGAGGCTCAAGAACGGATCCCACTCGTTGGCCGCAGTGTTGATGGGCTCCGCGGCGTCGAGGGGCGCGAGCGGAGACCACGGATCCGAGACCCGCGCACGCCGCTGCACGAAGAGGTCGGCGGGCTCGCCGCGCGCGACGAAGCGCTCGAGATCGTCGTCGCGGAGGAAGTACGACGCGACCGGCTCGAGGTCCGTGAAGAGGGTGCTCGCGCTCGCGGCGCCGAAGGCTCCGTCCAGGCTCGGGCGGGCCACTTCGAGGAGCGATCCGTCGACCAGGAATCGAAGGGTGAGGCCGTCGGGCGAGAGCGACGGCGACGACACGAAGGCTGCTCGGCTCGCGGGCGTGTACACGATCTCGAAGGGACCGAACCGTGTGCGCCAGTCGCACGCGGGGGCCCCGCCGACGTCGGCGCCGGGGCGGGACGCATCGACCTCCGGCCCGGCATCGACACCCGACTCCGCCGCATCGACGGTGGCGTCGTAGAGCTCGCGCCCACAGGCCGGGCACGAGATCGACGCGAGCAGCCACGGCCACGCGCGCGCGGCACGCGAGGCGCGCGCCGAGCTCACTCGCCCGCCTCTCGCACGGCCGGCGCGTCCTCGGTGCCCTTCACCTCGATGCCGCGCGCGAGGAGGGGCTCGATCACCTTGTGCCGCATCGAGCGCCGCGCGAGCGCGAGGTACGCATCGGTCTGCATCCAGCCGAGCGCGTGCACGGTGCTGTCCTTGGCGGGCGGGCGCCGCCGGATGTCGGCCCAGAGGCCGTGGATCGCACCGATCGCCTGATCCGCGACGCCCGCGAGGTGCGCGCGATCGCCGTCGCTCAGCTGATCGTCGGCCCAGTCGAGGAAGGCCCAGCCGAAGATCCCGTGCGCCGCTTCGTCCTTCACGATGCGCCCGAGGATCGCGCGCGGCAGCGGATGCACCGACGCCTGCCACGTGCCGTGGAGCATGGGGATCGAGAGAGCCTCGCCGACGCAGAAGTTGAAGACGACGAGCTCCGCGCAGCGAAGGAGCGGCGAGAGGTCGGCGCGCGGCTTGAGGATCATCTCGTCCGGGTCGTGCCGGATCTCTGTGCCGCCGCCGAGCTCCATCGCCATGCGGGCGCAGAGCTCCACGTGGACCATCTCGTCGAGCGGGAAGCGGCTCGCGACCGCGATGAGATCGAGCGGCGCCCGACACTCGATCATGCAGCGCAGCGTCTCGGCGCACGCCGCGCCCGTGCGGTGCTCCTGGAACGCCGCGCCCGTCCAGCTCTTGCGCGCCGCGATCACGAGGTGCTCGGGGTGCTCGCGCGGATCGAGCGTGCCCCACGGCATGTCCTCCACCTCGGGGCGCATCTTGCGATAGCGCTTCTCCCAGCTGCCCCCGAGCATCTCGAGCTCGAACAGCACACCACGCGTGTCGGGCAGAACGGTCGAGTCAGTCATGGTCGTCCCTCGGGATCATCGCGTCTCCGCATCTTCGGAGTGCGCCTCTCGCGCGGCGGCCTGCGCCTGGATGCGCTCCATCTCGGCCTCCATCTGAGCGGCCTCACGCATCAGCGGATCGATCTCCCGCGCGCGTGCGAACTCGGCACGAGCGAGATCGAGCTCGCCGCGGCGCACGTGCACGAGCCCGAGCGTGTTGTGCGCAGGCGCGAAGCGCGCGTCCGCCGCGAGCGCGCGGTTCGCCGCGTCCTCCGCGAGCGCGAGCCGACCCTCCGCGAGATGCGCGAGCGCGCGTGCATCGAGCACCTCGGCACCCCCGGGCTCGTCGGCGCGGCGCATTCGTCGTGCGGCCTCTGGTGCAGGAGCGTCCGCGCTCGCGGGTTCCTCCGTGCGAGTGGCCACGGGCGGGTCGGCCTCCGCAGCAAGGCCGATGCGCTCGTCTCCCGCGCCCGCGATCGTGCCGTGTCGGTCGCGCCTCGCGTCGCGTCCCGCACAGCCCGAGAGCGCCGCGATCGCGACGAGGACCGTGGCTCGCGCGGCGCGCGACGCGATCATCGCGACGTTCCGCCGTCGTCGTTCTGGCCGCTGTCCGCGGGAGCGTCGCGCAGCGCTCCGCCGGCGTCGGGGCTCACGAGGTTGCCGCTCGAGCAGCCCGCCCCGATCATCGACACGGCCGCGAGCCCGAGCGTCGCCGCGAGCAGCTTGCGGCGGCCTCGGCGCGGGGAGCGCGGATCGGGCCGGTTCGTGGGCTCGGTCATCGTGTGCCCGAGTCGTCGCTCGAGGTGCCTGCGTCGTCGGTGGAGGCGGCGGGCGCGTCGGTGCCAGCGTCGGTCGGAGGGACGACGAGGTTGCCGCTCGTCACGCCGCCACAGCCGGCGAGCGAGAGCGTCGCGAGGCCGAGCGTCGCGACGAGGAGCTTGCGCCCGCGGCGCGGCCGCGTGCGGCGCGGTGTCTGGGTGTCGTCGTGCGCGTCGCTCATGTCAGTGCGTCTCGGGGGGTGGTGGAGGAGGAACGAGATTGCCCGGCGGTGGAGGCGGAGGCGGAGGCATCAGGTTGCCCGGCGGCGGTGGCGGAGGCTGAGGAGGCTGAGGAGGCTGAGGCGGAGGGGGTGCAGGCGGATCCTGCGGCAGGTGCGGCCCACCCTCGTCGGGCTGGGTCGGCGGCGGCTCGGGCGGCGGATCGACCGGCATCAGGTTGCCCGGTGGATGCGGCGGCGGCGTCGGTGGAGGTGCGACCAGGTTGCCCGGCGGTGGTGGCGGCGGCGCAACCAGGTTGCCCGGCGGCGTCTCGGGCTGCGGCCCGCAGCGCGTCAGCACCAGCGTCGCCACACCGACCGCAGCCGTGAGCAGCTTTCGTCGTCCGAGGTTCTCGGCCATCCCGAACAGCGTACTCGTCCAGGACCCACGTGAGAACGCCCTCCTCCGTGCCCCGACGGAACGCCGAAGCGCCGCGCGGGACGAGCCCGGCGGCGCTTCGTGAGCAGAGCCAGTCGACGATGCCGCCGACTCCTCGGGCGAGTCAGAGCATGAGTCACTTGCATTGACTCATGCTCTGACGTTTCTTGCCGGAGGG
>JBILLJ010000251.1:0-7400 GCA_044376125.1 Sandaracinaceae bacterium | reverse complement strand
CGCCGCATCGCCTCCCACAGCGCGCAGCACGGACCGCGCCTCGCGCTGCCTCGGTCGCGCGTAGATCGCCGTCGTCGTGAGGTGCTTGTGGCCGAGCAGGTACGCCACGCCGACGAGGTTGTCCGTGCGTGAAGCGAGGTGCGTCGCGCGCGCGCGAGCCACGCCGCCCGCGCTCGGGCAGGCGCGCGAGGATCGCCACCTGCGTCTCGATCGACTCGAGCCAGCCCTCGAAGAGCGCCTCGAGCCCGAGCGGCGCGGCAGCGATCAGCTGAACCCGTGCTGCTACGATCGGGCGGATGGAGCGGCTTGCGACGCCTGAGGATCTCGTCGGTCAGACGAAGGCTCCGTTGGAGCTGGATGTGCGGTGCGCGCCCTGCGGGGCCGAAGCGCGCGTGCGGGTGCCTTGGGTGACGCTGGACCCCCGTGCCCAACGCGGCGTGGAGGCCGGGTGGGATGGGGTCGCGCTCGGGGCGATCTTCACCTGCGCGGCGTGCGGGGCCGTCGATGCATACGAAGCGACCGAGGCGTCGTACGTCGAGCTCGTGCGGGAGAAGAGTCGCGGCGGGACGCGCGTCATCGAGGGGCTGACGCGGCTCTGGGATGGGACGCTCGTGAGGCGGCCCTCGCAGGCGCTCGCCCACTTGCGGGGGCTCACCGCTGCGCATCCCGAGAGCGCACAGGCGTGGAGACGCCTCGGCAATGCGTGTGAGCGGTACGAGCTGCGAGACGAAGCCCTCGAAGCGTGGCGTCGAGCGGCCTCCGCGAGCGACGACGAGTTCGAGGGCGCGTACAGCGCCGCGGCGGAGTTGATCCGCATTGAGACCGGGGAGATGTCTCGCGAGGCCGCGCGCCTGCTCCGGCTCGCGGTCCAGCGCTTCGCGAGCCCGAACGCGTGCCTGCCGCACCAGCGGCTCGCGTTCGCCGAGGGGCTCGCCCACCACCTGTTCGTCCTCGCGGACGCCGTCGTGCACCCCATCGTGCTCCTCGCGTCGTGGCAGGGCGGGAGGAGGGGGGACAAGGCGTTCGCGAACCTGAGCTCCGCGGAGCTCGGACGGCTCCAGCGCGGAGACACCCTTGGTCCGTTCCTCGCGCGTGAAGACCTGCTCGCGCTCGACGTCGTCGACAAGCGCCAGAGTGAGGAGCAGACGATGCTCGAGGCGCTGCTCGAGGCGGGGAGCGAGCAAGAGGCCCAGAGCGTCGAGCGGGCGCTGCGCGGCGTGGGTAGCGAGCCCCTGCGCGCAGCGGTCCGGCCTGGGCGCAACGAGCCCTGCCCGTGCGGCAGTGGGAAGAAGTACAAGAAGTGCCATGGCCGCTGAGAACACGCGCTCTGGCAGTGACGTGGCGGATCGACTGCGTGGCCGTTGACGCTGCGCGTGGGATAGCCATCCTCCCGGCCATGCCGTTCGTGCCTTTCGCCGACTATTTCCCGGACCTCGCCCCGAGCGAGACGCGCTCTGTCTTGACGTACGAGAACGGCGTCGAGACGGAGGCGCGGCTCTTCCTCGAGCTCTTCTGCAACGAGCGGGGGTGCGACTGCCGTCGTGTGATGATCCAGGTCTATTCGGATCGAGCCGCGCGGCGCGAGCCCAAGACCACGATCTCCTGGGGCTGGGAGCCCGACGCGTTCTATCGCAAGTGGGCCGGGTTCCCGCTCTCGAAGGCGGACCTCGACGAGCTCCGCGGCCCGGGCCTGGTCCGGCTCGCGAGGCACGACGACGACGCCGAGGAACTGCTCGGGCAGTTCCGCATGCTCATCGCGGACCAGTCGTACGCCGCGCGCATCGTGCGGCACTACCAGATGGTCCGAGAGCAGGTCGAAGCGGGGCGGGGCGAGGACTACGTGCTCGAGCGGACCGCAGCGCCCGACGCGGACACGACGCCGATGAACCGCGCCGAGCGCCGCCGCCTCGCGAAGCTCGCGCGCACGCGGCGCTGAGCGGCTCGTGGGTGAATGCGGGGTTTGGCGAGGGGGCTCGGGAGATCGACCGAGCGGCGCGCGATTCGTCGTACTGCGATCGGTCGCTCGCGTCAGTGATTGCCAGTTTCGTGCGACGTGAGCGCCCGGTTCGCCGCGGCTGTTCGCCCCTCGTCGATGGCCTGCCGCAGATCACCGAGTCGAGCCCGCCGTTCTGGACGCGCACGTTCGACGAGGAGCACACGTACACGCGCACCGCGAGCTACGACCATGGCGGTCGGCCCACGGCGATGACGCTCCCGCTCGACCCCGACTACGACGACGGTCCCGCTCCCGAGATCGGCGGCACGCTCGAGTACAACCCGCGCGGCCTACCTTCGCGCGTGAACCTGACGATCGGCAGCGCGAGCCGGCCGATCGTCGACGAGCTCGTGTACACGCGTGACGGCCTCGTCGAGCGGGTCACCTACGGCGATGACCTGACGGGCAGCGGCGCCTCGCGCACGCCCACAGTGTCGTTCACGACGTATGACGATCGTCGCCGTCCAGTTCGCATGCGCACGACCCGCACGCCGAACGCGCACCCGGAGCTCACGGGCCGTCCGCTCGAGGACGTGTCGAGCCCACACGACCAGATGCTCGTGTGGGACCTCGCCGACAACCTCATCGCCATCGAGGACCTACGCGACCCGACGGAGTGGCCCGACGGCTTCCGCCCGCAGTCGGTCCACGTCACGCACGACTCCCTCTACCGCGTGGCCGGCGCCGAGTACGAGTACACGACCGACACGGGCGCGCGCACCCCGACCGACGCGAGCTCGGACTGGCGCGCGGAGATGGAGGCCGGCCGCAGCAACGATCCGATGCGCACCGCGCCCGCCCCGCCGGTGAGCAACACGCCGGAGACGCGCGTCGCGAGCATGCAGTGGGAGCACGACTGGCTCGGCAATATGCAGAGCTGGGACGACGACGCGGCCGTGTTCTACGAGCGGTCGCTCGGCGACATCGTGAACGGCGCAGACCTCCCCGCGGGACCCACCTCACGCCGCACTGGTGCCCTCTACGTCGCTTCGAACCTCCCCGCGACCCCGGTCACCGCCGACGACGGCGGCTGGGTCGAGGTGCGCTACGGGGAGGACGGCAACGCCCTCGCGGTGACCGTCCACGGCCAGTGCGGCGACCCGCTCGCGAACGGCCTCGCGGCCGACTGCCGCCCGTCGGGCTCGTCGGACCCGACCGAGGCGGTCGCGCTCTCCTGCGCCTACTCGTGTGCCGTCGAGCAGCACTTCACGTACGCTTGGGACGAAGTGAACCGTATCGCGCATGCCCGCCGCTTCGACCGCGACCGCACCAGTGGCCCCGCGGACTGGCAGCTCGCCGTCGAGCAGCGCTACCTCTACGACGCGAGCAACCAGCGCACGGTGAAGACGACGACGTTCCGCGGAGTGGAGTCGGGCGCCGAGCGAACAGCCCTCTACGTCTACCCCGGCGACTTCGAGCGTCGAGGCCTGCAGACCACGCTCGACCGCTCCAGCTACGAGGCCATCTCCGGAGATACCGAGACGCAGTACGGCGTCGGCGGAGCGAGGATCGTCTGGCGCAGCGGGACGAGGGACGACGGCCTCGACCGCGACCAGCGCATCACGATCGCGCTGACGGACCTCATCCAGTCGACGACGGCAGTCATCGACCTCGCGACAGGCGAGCTCGTCGAGACCGGCAGCTACTACGCGAACGGAGCGCGGGAGACGTACCGGAGCAACGAGAGCGAAACCGTGGCGCCCGAGCCGATGGGTTTCACGGGGAAGGAGGCCGACGAGGAGGTTGGGCTCACGTACTTCGGACAGCGGTATCTCATGGCGCACCTCGGGAGGTGGGCTAGCCCGGATCCGCTTCAGACGCATGCCGTGGGAGGTGGGGAGGCGGTGAACGGATATCACTACGTGGGTGGGAACGTGCTGCAGGCGCGGGACCCGGTCGGTCTAGACCCAGAGGTTTCCGTGAACGAGACGAGCACAACAGTCGACATCACCGTCCACCTGGAGGTTGCCGTCTGGGGACGAAATGCCGACGTTCAGAGAGAGGCGGCATCGACTATCGACCGTACGGCGGACGCGCTGCGTGCTCAAGGGGGGACCTGGGAGGGCGCAGACGGGAGGAGATTTACTCTTCACTTCGACGTAACGGTGCGTGAGATCAACGCCTCTGAGGCGGCCGCGCTCAGCGCCGCCGCTCGCCAGGCAGCCGGCAGTGCGGCTCGTAGCGTCTTTATCTCGCCAGAGGACCCGACTTTCCCATTCGCGCTGAACGATAACGCCGATCTGGCGATGGCCGCAGCGGCGAGACGCCTGAGGTTCAACGTGGTCATCGTAGGTGGCGCAATCGGCCGGGAGGCCAGCGGCGGTGGGCACTACGAGACACAGGGAGCAACGCTGGCGCGAACCTTGCCGGGCGATTCGAGCCGGGACCCATTGCACGAGATGGCCCACATGATGGGCCTCAACGAGCGATACATTGAGGAACGCCCGGACGGCGGACCCCGCACGTGGAGACAGCTACCAGGTTTCGAGAACAATCTCATGGGTCTCGGTACCGGGACCGCTCTCGACAGTGATCAGATCCGGTGGCTCGGGGAACGGGCGATGGACCTGGCGCGCTCGGGAGAGCGCACGATGTCCTTCGCGTTTGACGACGTCGGACCCTCTGCAGCCTTCCGCGGTGGTGGAGTCGGACCTCAGTTTCGGCTTCGCAACCACGTGTCGAACATCCCGCCACGCTCGTCCGCGGGATGTGGCTGCGGCGGCGGAGCGGGCCTGTGACGGGTCATCCCTCTGCCCGCCTACAACTGCTTCTGATCAGTGCGTTCGCCTGTGGTTGTGGGGAGCACCGTGAGATTCGTGAAGGCGCAACTCGCCACAGGCTTGTGGGTGAACTGGTATTGCAACGCGTTCATACAGTTCGTCTCGCTGATGCAGAAGTGCACCGCCTGCACCGTTGGGGACTCGTTGTTCCAGACGGGTCGTACTTCTGTAGTGGGGACTGGTGCAAGTCGTCGATGAGCGGCTTCTTCCCGGACTGGGGTCTGCGCGCCTACGAACTCCACGCGGACTCGGTGTTCGTGGAATGTGAACGGCCGCCGTGTGAGACTGGTCCGGTGGACACTGTGCTCGCGGCCACGCGACTCGACAATCGTGGCGCTCTCTTCTCCGCTGCCGGCGACCGGTTGATCGTTGCCGACCCGCCGTCGTTCCAGGTTGCCTACGACACGGCCATGGAGATCGTCGTCCCGGACTGCACCCCGAGAGTGAGGGGCATGCTGGCGAACCTTGCGGCACCTCCGATTTCCATTGACGCCGTCGAGTTGATAGCTTGCATCGCCGACTCGTCCCCTGTTGACACCATTTCGGTGACTGTTCGCGATGGGTTGGAAAGCGTGGAAAGCGGATTTTTGTCCGACACGGGTGTTCTGGCTAACAGCCTTCTCGTGTTGCGTGCCGGCGCGGTCGTCTGCCCAGAAGTAGGGGCGATCGACGTCTTTTCGGAGCCGGGGCCCATTCGCGCGGCATGCCAACGTAGGTGGCTAACCGCTCTGCAATTGCTGCCCACTCTAGTGGTTTGCCCGGATTGTCGCTCAGAATGGCATCCGATTGTGCCAGAGGCGTAGTTCTCAGAGAAGACTTCCGAAGAAGACCAAGTCCGACCCCGCGGTCTGCAAGCGGTGAAGGGGGGCGGGAAGGTTGCGTCGATCCCCGGAGAGCTCGTCGAGCGACGACTGGGGGATGGCCTCGGGCGATGCCCCGGTCGCTGCTGAACTTCGGGTGCGGCTCCATCGTGACTACGCCGCTTCCCGGGAAGAGTGACGGTCAGAGCAGTGCTCGAAGTTGCCGCGCGAGTTGACCTGGAGACTTGTTTGCTGTCCACGTTTGTCGACGGTCCAGAGGGCTCGCAGCCCTGGTTGCTGACAATCGAAGACGAGAACGACGCAGAGGTCACAGCGGGTAGACGGAACACGACTGCCCCGCTCGGCAGATTGGCCGGCGGGGACACGTCTCCCTTCGCTGTTCGCGAGAGTGGCAGTTCTACGACCGCGGTGAAGGGCTGCGTCACCTCCATCGAAAGCGGGATACGCGGCGGAAACGTGCCGGCCGGGAATGGACACAGCACGCCCGTCTCGCTGTACCGAGCCGAGGCGACGTCGTAGGCGAAGATCCGTTCTCAGAGAAGAACTCGGAAGAGAACGTGCGGACGTGAGGTTGGGCCGCGCGCTGCCGCATCGACGGTGCCAGGTCGCCCGAGACGCTCCCTACCGAGCCTCGCCGAGCGGAAGCACGTCTATCGCGAAGTACGGAGGTCAGAGCATTGCGAGACCCTGGCTCGGGCGACTCCGGCTCACCTCACTGCCGGCGTCCACCCTCAAGGGACGCCCCCGTTTTCATGATCATGGGACCAGGGGAAGTCGCCCGGCCGAGGTGGAGCATGACGGCTTCCGTTGGTCGCTGTCGAGTCGGAGGCCCGCGTGGCGGGCCGACGCTGCTGGGTCAGCGCCGTCGTCCGATCGGTGCCTTCTTGGCGGCGGGTGCGCCGGGCGGCGGATCGTCATCGCGGAGCTTGGGCTTGAGCCGCGGTCGACAGGACTCGCCTTCGACGACGAGGTCGTAGGCGTTGTGGATGAAGCGGTCGACGGCGCTCTGCGCGAGCAGAGTCTCGTCGAAGGCGCTCAGCCACTCGGCGGTGTCGCGGTTGCTCGTGACCACCGTCGGTGCGCGTCCCGATCGCTCGACGATCAGTTGGTACACGTCGCGACTCTCGTCGCGCGTCATCGGCTCGAGCGCGAAGTCGTCGACGATGAGCAAGTCGATCGTCGCGAGTTCCGTGATCAGCGCTTCGCGCGAGTTGTCGAGGCGGCTCTGTTTGAGGCGTCTCAGCATCGCGTCTGCGCGCGTGAAGATGACGTTGTAGCCGTGCTTGGTCGCGACGTGACCGAGTGCGTTCGCGAGGAAGGTCTTGCCGACTCCGACCGCACCGAGGATCACCGCATTCTTGCCGGCGTCGATGAAGCGAAGGCTCATCAACTCAGCGAGCACTCGCTTGTCGTAACGAACCTTCGCGCTCGCGTCCCATCGCTCGAGGGTCTGGGAGGACGAGGAGTGGATCCTCGGACTGAGGGACACGGAGTACGAGCCCGAGATCGATGAAGCCGGCCTCGATTCGTCCGAGGTCGAAGCGTAGGGCGTCAGACGCGGCACTTGCCCTGTCGCGGCGCGAACCGTCGCTTCGAGCGTGCCAGTCAGCTCGGTTCATCGACGTCGCGTCGAGGACTTCGTGCCGCGGGCGTTCCTGCGTGCGGGCTTCGCGCCTGGTGTCGCGCGCGTGGGACCGGGCTCCGTGGGGTCTGGGTCCGCGGTCGCGCTCTCGGCCAGGGCGATCTGGCGGGCGCTCTCCGCCGCGGCCCGCAGGAGCGGTGCGAGCGCGTCGGCCGGAGCGC
>JBILLJ010000032.1:0-69703 GCA_044376125.1 Sandaracinaceae bacterium | reverse complement strand
CGCGCGGCTGCGTACCAGGTGCGCTCCGCCACGACGCGATCGGCTCGGGCACGCCCGTCGATCCGTACGTGCTCTGCAACGCCACGCAGTGGAACAGCTTCGTCGAGGTGGGGATCGCCAGCGCGTCCTACCAGCTCGGTGCCGATCTCGACATCGACCGCGCACGAGAGGATTTCGCCGGAACGTTCGACGGAGCCGGCTTCACGATCCGCGGCACGATCTCGCCCTCGTCCACGAGCGTGTTCGGCGACACGATGGGTGCCACCTTCTCCCGGTTGCGTGTGGAGGTGGACGTGACGCCAGGCGCCTCGACCGATGACGTGGGCGTCGTCACGAGCGAGAGCAGCGGCACGACCTTCGATCGGGTCTCCGTCGTGAGCCGCGTCGTCTGGGGCGGCAGGGACGTCGGCGGCCTCGCGGCGAGCTGCCTCGGCTGCACCGTGCGCGACTCGTGGGTCTCGATCGATCGCTTCATCGCCGACGAGCGCGGGGGCCTGCTCTTCGGCTCGAGCAACGGCGGGACGGTCGAGCGGGTCGCCGTCGCCTCGCTCCAGCTCGAGCCGAGAGAGACCCGCGACTGCGTCCGCGTCGGCGGCCTGATCGGCGACGCGCAAGGCACCGTCATCCGCGAGGCGCTCGCGCGCGTCGAGGTCCTCCCCATGGGGGCCGGCGGCTACGGTGGCGCGGTCGGCCGCCTCGAGGGTGGCGGATCGCTGAGCGACGTTCGGGTCGAGGGGCGCGTGCCCGAGACGCCGAGCGCCACGTGCGGAAGCGAAGTGGGTGGTGTGGTCGGCGAGATGGAGGGCGGCGCAACGCTCGAGCGCGCCCTCGCCTCGGCCGTGGTCAACGCCGGCGGCCCGAACGATGGAGGCGGGCTCGTGGGGACGGCGTCGGGATCGACGATCTCGACCTCGGCGGTGGTGGGGGCGGGCCTGCCGCATCCGCATGCCGTCCTGGCGGACTGCGACCTCGGAACCACGGTCCGACAGGTCTACTACTGGACCGAAGGCCTCGCCGAGATCCCGCGTTCCCCAGCGTGCCGTCCCGACACCGAGGGCCGCGACGATCGCGCCACGTTCTTCGGCCCGCGCGAGCCGCCGTTCGACAGCTGGGACTTCAGCGGCACATGGAGCGCTGGCGCCGACCTCCCTCGCCTCGCGCGAGTCCCCACGCTTCCTTGAGCACGAACGTCCGCTTGCGCGGAGACGGAACAGGCGTTGCGATACCCGGGGAATGACATCCATCCGACACCGTCTGGCACAGTGGATCCTCCCCGTCGTCCTGCTCGCTGGCCTCATGGGCTGTGTTTCGGAGCAGCCTCGCACCGAGGCTCTGCCGTTCGGTCGCGTCGAGGTCTCTCGGGTCCCGGTGGCCGTGCGCGATGGCACCGCACGTTTCGTGATCCGCATCGATCCGAGGATCCCTCGAACCGCGTTGGCCATCGCTCTGAGCGTCGGGCTGGAGGGGGCTTCGCTCTCGCTCGTTCGAGACGGCGAATCGACGCCCCGCGCCACTGGCTCGGATCGCGTCCAGCTCGACCTGCTGGCGGTGCTCCTCGGCGCGTGTGATGCGAGCGCCACGCGCTGCGAGGTCGGCTTCACGCTCATGGCCGACGTCGAGGCCGAGGCGCGCTTCTTCCTCGAAGCGTTCGGCCCCGGGGTCACGACGGACATCGAGCTCCAGGTCGAAGGAGAAGCCCCCCTGCGCGCGGAGCCGCGCGGCATCTGATCTCGAGCGCCTCCAGCCTCGCGCCGATGTGATCGCGCCCTTCACGGGGCGCGCTCGCGACGTGAACCGACGGGCGCAGGGTCGGTCCCGGCGCGGATCGTGGCCAGTGGGACGCTCGTCGTGGGCGTGCTGCCACGCACGATCTCCGGGAATTGCGGGGAGGAGGGGGTCGCGGCGTTGGTACGGGGCGTGGTTTGCTCGCCCGCATGAGCACCGATCCGCGCTCGGGCGACAGAGGGAAGAACGACGGGCTGACGCCAGCAGCCCTGGGGCCGTACCGCAGCGTCGAGGCACCGCCTCGCGCACCGCCGCGCGCGGTGGGGAGGTGGCTGCTCGCACCCGCGGCCGGCTCCGTGCTCGTGGCCGCGGGGCTCTTGCTCTTCGCGCCCGAGGACGGGCCGGCGCTGTCGGTCTTCGATCTGCCGACCGACGTGAGCGAGGGCGTGACCGCGTTCCCCGGCGAGGAGCTCCCGCTCCAGGAAGGCACGCCGCTCGCGCCGCTGCTCGCCGCCGCGCAGCCCGAGGCGCTCGGCATGCTCGCGCCGCGCGAGGGCGTCACGCGCGTCATGCGCGGAGACGTGCTCCAGGTGCGCTTCAACCGCCCGATGGTGCGCGCCTCGCAGGTCGGCCGCGCGCTGCCCGCGATGCCCGTCCCGCTCGAGCCGGTCTCGGGCCGTGGGCCCGTCGCCGGCACCGCCACGTGGACGAGCCGCAGCACGCTCACGTTCGTGCCGACGCCTGCGGCCTTCGACGCGAACGTCGAGGCGCGGCTGCGCTTCCCGGAAGAGCTGACCTCGCTCGAGGGCGAGCCGCTCTACGACGACGAGATGGAGCGCCTCATCGTGCTCGACGGCCGCCCGCGCGTGATCCGCAACGACTCGCGCGTCTCGGCCGGTGAGCCGCTCGCGATCTACTTCTCCTCGCAGCCGAGCCCCGCGGAGCTGCGCAGCCAGGTGCTCGTGTACGAGGCCGGCGGCGGCTCGCGCTCGATCCCCTTCGAGGTGCGCAACCACGCGCGGCCCACCGACGGCACCGAGGAGGGCGATGGCCTCTTCCGCGTCGATCTCGTGCCGCGCCGCGAGCTCGAGCCCGGCTCGCGCATCGGTGTCGCCATCGCGCCGGCGTACCTCTCGTGGGGCGGTGAGACCCCCGGCTTCTACTCCTTCTCGGTGCAGCCGCGGCCGCGCTTCACGGGCCTGGGCTGCACGATCAGCGACTACGGCACGGCGGGCTGCGCGTACACCGAGTCGCCCGGCGAGATCATCGACATCCAGGCCGAGCTCCTGCTGCTCGCGAGCCACGCGCTCGCGGACACGAGCGCGGCGGCCGTCACGGTGCGTCCCGCGCTCGCGGGGCTCGAGGTCGCGATCGCCGGCGAGCAGGCCGAGCGTCGTCGTCACCTCGTGATCCGCGGCGAGTGGGAGCCCGATCAGGTCTACGAGGTGCGCGTCGGTGCGCTCGTCACCGAGACCGGCGAGCGCGTCACTGCGCCGGGCCCACTCGCGATCCGCAGCCAGGGCCACCCCGCGCAGGTGCTGCTCGCGTCGGGTGCGCACACGTTCGAGCGCGGCGCGGCCTTCACGCTGCCCTTCTCCGGCATCAACCTCGGCCAGGCGCAGCTGCGCGTGCGCCCCATCGCGCCGGGCGAAGAGGCCGCAGCGCTCCTTCATCCCTCCGTCTACGTGGCGTCCGCGAACGCGCAGGTCTCGCCGCTCGCGTCGCTCGCGCCGCTCGCGCGCCCCAACCGCTGGGGCCGCGGCGACATCGCGCTGGGCCCCGGCACGCTGGGACAGGGCGGCAACGTCGCGGTCGTTGGTGTGTCGGCCACCGGCTCGAGCGAGCCGGACATGATCACGACGGCCGTGGTCCAGCAGACGGATCTCGGCGTGAGCACCGTCGTCACCGACGACGGCATCCTCGCGTGGGTCACCTCCGTCTCGCGCGCCGAGCCCGTCGCGGGCGTGCGCGTGTCGGCGTGGAACCAGACGAGCACCGCGCTCGGCGAGGCGACGACGGACGCGAGCGGCGTCGCGTTCCTCCGCGTGGCCGGCGGCAGCGCGCTCTTCGGCACGACGGTGATCGCAGCCGCGGGCGCCGAAGATCGCGCGATCCTCCTGCTCGATCCGCGGCAGGCGGTGAGCGGCGGCGCGCTCGGTCTCTCGAGCGGGGCCGAGGCGCGCGACTCGGACGTGCACGCGACGGTGATGACCGATCGCGGCATCTATCGTCCGGGCGAGCGCGTGCGCGCGGTCGGCGTCGCGCGCCGGATCGACGGCGGCGCTGCGTCCCTCGCGGGCGCGATGCCCGTGGAGGTGCGCTTCTGGGATCCGACGGGCGAGATCCCGTACGCGAGCGTCGAGGGCACGCTCGACGATCGCGGCGTCGTCGACGCGGAGCTCGAGCTGCCCGATCCCGCGCCGATGGGCGAGTGGCGCATCGAGCTCGTCGCGCGCGACGACCGCCACACCAAGCTCGGCGAGGAGTCGATCTCGGTCAGCGAGTACCGCGAGCCGCGCCTGCGCGTGGACGTGACGCGCGATCCGAGCCCGCGCGCCGACGGCGCGTTCCACGGCGCCGACGCGCTGCAGGCGAGCATCCGCGCCCGCTACCTCTTCGGTGCGCCCGTGACGCAGGGCGAGGTGCGCTGGCAGATCACGCGTGAAGGCCCGGCCCCGATGCCCTCGCGCTGGTCCGAGCTCACGTTCGGCCCGACGGGCATCGCCGCGCGCTACCAGGTGCTGGCGGAGGGCACCAACGACGTCGATGCGCAGGGCGAGGTGCGCGTCAGCACGACGCTCGAGATGAGCGCGGCGCGCCGCACGCGGTTCTCGATCTCGGCCGACGTGAGCGATGCGTCCGGCGAGTCCGCCGCGACCACGAGCACCTTCGTCGTCTACCCCGGGGATCACGAGATCGGCATGCGGACCGGGCCCGACTGGGTCGCGCTCGGCACGACGCTCGCGGCCGAGGTCGTCGCGATCGATCACGCCGGCGAGCCGGCGGCGGGCGTGCCGCTCGAGGTGCGCATCGTGCGCGAGGGCTGGCACGGCTGGTGGGAGTGGCACGGCGGCGACGACGAGGGCGCGCTCCAGCTGCGTCGCGCGCAGCAGGCCGAGACGGTCGCGACCTGCCGCCTCACGTCGGCGCCGGAGCTCGTGCGCTGCGAGCACACGCCCACGCGCCCGGGCACCTACCGCCTGCTCGCGCAGACGGCCGACGGCGTCGTCACCGATCGCCGCGTGTACGTGGCGGGCCCCGACGAGAGCCCCGATCGCGATCCGCCCGGTGCGCCGATCACCCTCACGCCCGAGCGCGACGACTACGGCGTCGGCGAGACCGCGCGCGTCGCCTTCGAGAGCCCGTGGCCCGAGGCCTACGCGCTGCTCACGGTGACCGAGGGCGAAGGCAGCCACCGCGAGGTGCGGCGCGTGACCGCGGGCGGTCAGGTCCTCGAGGTGCCGCTCGTGGACGCGATGGTGCCCAACGTCCACGTCGCGCTCGTGCTCGTGCGAGCCAGGACGACCGAGCCCGCGCCCACGAGCGATCTGGGCGCGCCCGATCTGCGCTTCGGTGCCGCGGAGATCCGCGTTCGACCGCGCACCTCGCGCCTCGACGTGAGCATCGAGCGCAGCGCCGAGGAGGTCCGCGCGGGCAGCCACCAGGAGGTCGCGGTGCAGGTGCGTGACGCGAACGGCGCGCCCGTCGCGAACGCGGAGGTCGTGCTCTGGGCCGTGGACGAAGGAACGCTCCGGATCTCGGGCTACCAGACGCCCGATCCCACGAGCGGCTTCTTCCTCCGCCGCCCTGCGACGCTCGCGCTCGAGGACCTCCGCCGCTCGCTCGTCTCGCGCCTGCCCGGCGCGCTCGAGACCCTGCCCTCCGGCGACGGCGGCTACGAGGGCAGCGCGAGCAGCCTCGAGTCGCGCGAGCGCTACGAGCCCACCGTGCTCTGGCAGCCCCGCCTGCGCACCGGCGCCGACGGCCGCGTGGTGAGCGCGATCGATCTGCCCGAGCGCCTCACGGAGTACCGCATCATGGCGGTCGCGATCGACGCCGGCGCGAGCGCGGGCATGGCCTCGAGCCGCCTCGTCGCGACGCGTCCGCTCGTCGCGCGCCCCGCGCTGCCGCGCTTCGTCACCGACGGCGACGAGATCGGCGCGCGCGTGTTCGTGAACAACCGCGAGGACGCGCCGACCCACGCGCGCGTCACGCTCTCGCTCGCCGGCGACGAGGGCGAGGCGCGCGAGGTCGGCTCGCAGGAGCTCGATCTCGCGGGGCAGAGCGAGACGGCGATCACGCTGCCGGTGCGGATCGAGGGCATGCGCGTCGCGCACTTCACCGTGCGCGTGGAGAGCGCGAGCGAGACGCTCGAGCTCACGCGCGATCTCCCGGTGGTCCCGCGCGGCTACTTCGTGCGCCGCAGCGTGCTCGTCGCGGGCACGGGCAGCCGCGAGCTCACGCTCGGTCTGCCGGACGGCGTGCGCGTCGGTCGCCTCCGCGCGACGATCGCGCCGCATCCCTTCCTCCACGGCGAGGCCCTGGTCGATCGCGTGCGCGACGGCTGGTGGCAGTCCACCTCGAGCGACGCCGCGATCGTGATCGCGGCCGCCGCGAGCGCGCGCCTCTCGCACGGCACGGGCCGCGTCACACACGAGGATCGCGAGCGCGACGCGGCGGTCGCGGCGGCGCTGCGACGCCTCGTGGCGCGGCAGACGGCCTCGGGCGGCTTCGGCTGGTACTCGGCCGCCGACGGCGAGGTGCCGCAGGCGACGGTGCTCGGTGCCTTCGCGCTGATCGAGGCCAGTCAGGAGGGGCAGCCTCCGCTCGCGCCCGGTGCCGTGGTGTCCCCGCGCGCCCGCGAGCTGGCGATCGAGCGCCTCGTGCGCCTCGTGCGCGACGGCGAGCTCCAGTACTACGGCCGCGACTCGATGGACGATCAGGCCCTCGCGATCCGCATCCTCGCGAGCGTGGGGCGCGCGAACGACACGGCGCGGGACGCGGCCTTCGCGCGGCGTCAGTTCGCCTCGCCCATCGAGCTCTCGCACCTCGCGATGGCGTACGACCGCGGTGACGCGCAGCGCGCGACGCTGGCCCTCGAGGCCGCGCGTCGCATCCTCGAGCCCCGCCCGCAGGATCCCGCGTACACCGGCGACACGCGCGCGGTCGCGGCGGCCTGCGAGGCGGCGAGCACCGTCGGCTCGGCGCGCACGGCGATGCGCGCGCTGCTCTCGCGTCTGCTCCAGGCGGAGCCGAGCGCGTACGGCCTCGAGCTCGCGTGGCTCCTGCGCGCCGAGGCGAGCGTGGCCGAGGGCCTGGCGCGGAGCGGGGAGGGTGACCTCTTCACGCAGCCCTCCACGCTCTCGCTCCTCGTGGACGGCAGCGCCCTCGGCGGCGCGGGCGCTCCCGCGGCGGCGGACGTCGCCTCGAGCGTGACGAGCTTCGACATCCCCTTCGCGCAGATCGCGAGCGGCTCGCACCGCCTCGAGGCCCGCGCGGGCGATGGGGCGCCGGTCTTCCTCGCGCTCGACGGCGAGTGGGCGCTCCCGCTCACCGACGCCGAGACGATCGCGCGGGGCAACGGCATCACCGTGCACCGCGTGCTCGAGACCGAGGCCGGGACGCCGATCGCCGAGGGCGCGCACATCCCCATCGGTTCGCTGGTGCGCGTGCGGCTCTTCGTGCACAGCGAGCACGGCGTCGAGTCGGCGCTCGCGGTGCGCGACCCGCACGCGGCCGGCCTCGAGCCGATCGACGCGGGTCACCGGACCTCGCCGGCGCAGGCCCTCGCGGCCCTCCTCGGGATGAGCCCGTCGGACGAGGTGACCGACGCGCGCGGCGCGCTCGCGATGCGCACGTCGAGCTACGTGCAGCACGTCGAGCACGACGTGCACGCGAGCACGTACTACCTGTCGCGTCTGTCGCCCTCGCTCTCCGAGCTCACCTATGGCGTGCGCGCGACGACGGCGGGCACCTTCACGCTGCCGCCGGCGGAGCTCGCGAGCGAGCGCAACCCGACGCTCGTCGCGCGGAGCGCGATGGCCACGGTGGTGGTCGACCCGTGAGCGAAGCCGTGCGCGAGGCGGTGGGCGCCGTGAGCGAGACGATCGTGGCGGGGCGCCTGCCCTCGTCGCCGCAGCGCAGCACGCGTGCCTCGCGCGTGCGGTTCTGGCTCGGCCGCACGCTGATCGTCTCGCTCCTCCTCTGCCTCGCGGCACGCCTCGCGTTCGCGGCCCTCCACGATCGCCTGATCGACGACGCGCGCTTCGCCATCCCTGCCGACTCTCTCGCGGTGCTCGATCGGGAAGGGCATCTCCTGCGGCACGAGCGGCCGCTGCTCGCGGACGAGACGGGCGCGGCCGAGCGTGCGCGCGTCGAGCGGGTCGATCGCCGGTGGGTCTCGCTCGATCACATCGACGCGGACGTGCTCGATGCCGTGATCGCGGTGGAGGATCAGCGCTTTCGCGAGCACGACGGCGTGGACCTCGCCGCGACCGTGCGGGCCATCGGACAGGATCTCGTGCCCGGCGGCCGGCGCAGCGGCGCCTCGACCATCACGCAGCAGCTCGTGAAGCTCGTCTACGGTCGACCACACGGCCCGCTCTCGAAGGGGCTCGAGATCCTCCGCGCGATCGAGCTCGAGGATCGGCTGAGCAAGGACGAGATCCTCGCGCAGTACCTGAACCGCTTGCCGTACGGCAACGGCATCGTCGGCATCGAGCGGGCGGCGGAGGCCTACTTCGGTCGACACGCAGACGAGCTCACGCTCGGCGAGGCCGCGCTGCTCGCGGGCCTGCCGCAGGCGCCGAGCCGCCTCGATCCCCGCCGCCACCTCGCGCGCGCCATCGCGCGGCGCGACCACGTGCTCGATCGCATGCTCGATCTCGGCGTGCGCAGCCCCGAGGAGATCCGCGCGGCGCGCGCGGAGCGCCCGAGCATCCGGAGCGAGAGCCCGCGCAGCTACCGCGCACCGCGCTTCGTCGATCACGTGGTCGAGGCGGCGCGTCGCGGCGAGATCGTCGCGGAGGCTGGCGCGCTCGAGACGAGCCTCGATCTCCCTCTCCAGGACGAGGCCGAGGAGATCCTCGCGGGGACGGTGACGCGCCTCTCGCCGCGCGGCGCGACCAACGCCGCGGGGATCGTGGTGCTCAACGCGACCGGCGAGATCCGTGCGTACGTGGGCGCGGCGCGGAGCGGCGCCGACGCCGAGGGCGGCCAGCTCGATCTCCTGCGCGCGCGCCGCCAGCCGGGCTCGACGCTCAAGCCGTTCCTCTATGCGCTCTACTTCGCGCGCGGCGCGGGCCCCGCGAGCATCGTCGACGATCTGCGCGCGCCCATGACGGGCCACGAGGGCGCGCTCTACGCGGCCGAGAACTACGACGGCTCCGAGCGCGGCCCGGTGAGCGCGCGCGCCGCACTCGCCGGCTCGCTCAACCTCGCGGCCCTCGACGTCGCGCGGCGCCTCGGGCAGGACCGCGTCGTGAGCGGCCTGGCGGCCTTCGGGCTCGCGCGTGGGCTCGAGGCCGACGACGTCGGCGCGGCCGTCGTGCTCGGCGGGGCGGACACCTCGCCGCTCGCGCTCGCCGAGGCCTACGTCGCGCTCGCGCGCGGCGGCACGCGCATCCCCCTCAGGTCTCGCCCGCTCGAGGGCGAGCCGCTCGCGCCTCGTCGGGTGATCGCGCGCGACGCGGCGCTGCTCGTGCGCGACGTGCTCTCGGATCGCGAGGCGCGGCGCGCGGGCTTCGGCGACGATCTCGCGGCGCTCGCGCGGAGCGCGCTGCCGGGGCAGAGCGACGTCGCCCTCAAGACGGGCACGAGCGCGTCGTGGCGCGACGCGTGGGCCGCGAGCTTCGACGACGACTTCACCGTGATCGTGTGGGTGGGAGATCCCTCGGGCGATCCGATGGAGCGCGTGTCGGGCTTCGAGGCGGCGGCGCCCGCCGCGATGCAGATCCTCGGCGCCGCGCGCGCGCGCCGCGACGATCTCGTCCCGGCCGACGCGCCCGCGGTGCGCTCTCCGGAGGACGCGGCCGCCTCGTCGCTCGCGCCGCGGAGCAGCGAGCTCGCGCACGCCCACGTGTGTCATCAGACGGGCCTCCTTCCCGGAGCGCGCTGCACGCACGTCGTCTCGGAGGTCTTTCCGCGTGGCCACGTCCCGACCCGCACGTGCGACGGCCACGATGCCGACGGCGCGCTGCTCCTGTCCGAGCGCTACCGCGCGTGGCTCGCCGAGACGCGGCCGCTCGCGATGCGGCTGCGCAGCGAGGGCCACGCCGCCGCCGCCGATCTGCCCATCCGCGTCACGCATCCGGAAGACGGGGCCATCCTCGTGGCGCCGCCCGGCTCCCGCGCGCGCATCCCGCTCCGTGCCGCGCTCGGATCGGCGCCGCGCCCGGAGGCCCGCTTCGAGATCGACGGTCGCCGCGTCGAGGGCGAGGCCTGGGAGCTCGCCGCGGGCCCGCACCGCATCGTCGCGATCGTCGACGGACGTCGCAGCGAGGAGAGCTCCTTCGAGGTCCGCACACGGTGAGCCGATCGGCGGTGCGCGCGTCACGTTCCTGACGGCGTGGGAACGGCCATGTGAGAAGTGCCTGGATTTCGAGGCTTTCCGAGCCTTGCCGAGTGGCCCTCGATTTGCTCAACTCCGCCGCCGCACAGCCGGGCCCTCCCCTCGGCCGAGCTGACGCGCAACGGAGAACCAGATGACGGTTTCGGGCACGACGGTTTCCAATTCCTGGAGCAGCTCGCCGATCGCGATCGCGCTCGCTTGCCTCCTCGCGGTCTTCGGCGCCTCGGTCGCGTCGAGCGCCCGCGCTGACGAGCCCGGCACGACCGAGGATCCGGAGCCCGAGGTCTCGGATCGCACGCGCCTCTGGGGCCGCCTCCTTGCGGCCGAGCTCGAGGGGCAGGTCGACGGTCCGCTCGGCGTCGCGGGCGGGATGATCGTGATCTCCCCCCTCGAGGCCCTCGCGTTCGAGCTCGGCGGCGGTGTCAGCCGCGATGGTGGCCGCGTGGCGGGCGGCATCCGCATCCTGCTCCCGCAGGATCACTTCGCGCTCGTGTTCCGCCTCGGCCTCGATGGCGGTCCGCTGAGCTGGGACGCGCGCGGCCAGAACGACGCGAACGCGAGCTACACGGTCCGCCGCCGCTGGGAGTTCGGCGCGGGCATGTACGCCGCGGTCGGCCTGCAGTACCGCTTCGACTTCGGCCTCTACCTCGGTCTCAACGGCGGTGTCGATCAGGAGCTGCCCTCGGGCGCCGACAGCTGCGAGGTGATCGAAGGTGGCGCGGGCGCGCCGTCGACCTGCACGACCGAGGGCTTCCGCCCGAGCCGCATCTACCTCGGCCTCCAGGTCGGCTACGCGTTCGACATCCGGATCTGAGAGCACGTGTCGGATCGGGGCGCCCTGCCCCCCAGCGCGCCGAAAGAGCAGCAACAGAGCAGCAACAGAGCCCTCTCCGATCACGGGGAGGGCTTCTTCGCGTCCGTCGTCCCGTCGTCGTCGACATCTCCACGCTTCGGCAGCGGGGGGCCGTCCCCGAGGAGGCGCCGCGCGGTGTCGAGGTCGAGCTGGCCCTCCCACTTCGCCACGGCGAGCGTGGCGACGGCGTTGCCGACCATGTTCGTCAGCGCGCGGGCCTCGGACATGAAGCGATCCACACCGAGCAGGAGCGACAGGCCCGCGACCGGGATCGTCGCCGTGCTCTGGAGCGTGGCGGCGAGCGTCACGAAGCCACCGCCCGACACGGCGGCCGCGCCCTTGCTCGTGAGGAGCAGCACCGCGAGCAGCGCGAGCTCGTCGCCGAGCGAGAGCTCCACGTCGAGCGCCTGCGCGACGAAGATCGCGGCCATCGTCAGGTAGATCGAGGTGCCGTCGAGGTTGAACGAGTAGCCCGTCGGGATGACGAGCCGCACGACCTCGGGCCCGCAGCCGAGCGCCGTCATCTTGTCCATGAGGCGCGGCAGCACCGACTCGCTCGAGGACGTGCCGAGCACGATGAGGAGCTCGTCCTTGAGGTAGCGGAGGAGCGAGGTGATGCGGACGCCGACGATCGCGCAGACGCTGCCGAGGCCGAGGAGCACGAAGAGCAGGGCGGTCACGTAGAAGCCGACCATGAGCTCGAGGAGGTTGCCGAGGCTCGCGACGCCGAAGTGCCCGACGGTGTAGGCCATGGCGCCGAACGCGCCGAAGGGCGCGGCGCGCATCACGATGCCGAGCACCTTGAAGAACACGAAGCCGATCTGATCGATCGCGCCGAGCACCACCTTGCCCCGCTCGCCCATGCCCGCGAGCGCCGCGCCGAAGAGACACGCGAGGAAGAGCACCGGCAGCACCTCGCCGTCGACGAACGCACCGAAGAAGCTCTCGGGCACGATGCCCACGAGGTGCTGCACGAAGGTCTGCGCCTCGCGCCCGTGCGTCGTGGCCTCGAGCTGCGAGGTGTCCATCGTCGCCGCATCGGCGTGGATGCCAGCGCCCGGCTGGATCACGTGCACGACGACGAGGCCGATCAGGAGCGCGACCGTCGTCATCACCTCGAAGTAGACGAGCGCCTTGAGGCCGACGCGGCCGACCCGCTTGAGGTCGCCCGCGCTCGCGATGCCCGAGGCCACCGCGGTGAACACGATGGGCGCGATCAGCATCTTGATCGCGCGCACGAAGACGTCGCCCAGCGGCTTCATCTCCTCTGCGTGCGTGGGGTCGAGCCACCCGAAGAGCGCGCCGAGCACGATGCCCGTGAGCACGAAGAGGTAGAGCCGGTCGCGCGCCGGAGGCGTCTTGCCCGCTTCGGGATCGATCCCTGCCATCGGCGCACGGTAACCCGGGCGCGTGCGCGATGGGGCTGGGGTGCGTCCCGCGCTGGCCCCGCCCCAGCGCTGCGAGGACGCGGGGTCTGCTCACACCGCCGCGCGGGTGGTCACCACCCCAGCCAGGGCTGGGGTCGCTCGAACCCAGCTTCGTGATCACCCACGAAACCGGGTGATTCGTGATCGCCCGGCCGGTCGAGGGCGGTGGCACGCCGGCTGCTGAACAGCCTTCTCGTGCGGACACTCACCTCCATCCACCTCGCGAACACCGGCCACCGCAGCGCTCGCCTGGCGCGCGTCGCCATGTCTCTGGTCGCCGTGCTCGGCGCCCCGATGCTCGGCGCGCTCAATGGGGGCTGCCGCGCGAACCTCTTGTCGATGAACGGCACGATGACGATGAGCGACGCCGGTCCGCCGACCGACGCGCCCGTCGTGCCCGAGGAGGTCGACCCCGAGGCGTTCTTCGAGGACGAGGTCGAGGCAATGCTCGTGCGCCGCTGCGGCGGCTGCCACGGTGCGGGCCGCTCCGCGCCGGACTTCCTCCGCCCCGATCCCGACGTGCGCTCGATGCTCCTCTCGTACCCGGCGCTCGTGGACCTCGAGAGCCCGCGCACCTCGCGCCTGCTCGTGAAGGGCGAGCACGCGGGCCCGGCGCTCACGAGCACGGAGTCGGCGACGGTGCTCACCTGGCTCGAGGCCGAGGCCGACGCGGGCACGATGGTCGATCCGACGGCGCGTGAGATCGCGACCTCGCCGCTCATGGTGCGCGAGGGCTTCAACGACATCCCGCTCGACACGCTGGGCATGCCGGCCTCGAGCATCCACTTCGTGGCGAGCCGCGTGGGCGAGGGCCTCTTCCTCGACAGCGTGCAGATCGCGGCGGGCCCGATGGGCGCGCGCATCGAGCACCCGGTGTTCGTGACCTGGATCGACACCGCGCCGCACCCCGATCCCGTCGATCGATTCGCGGAGCTGATGATCGAGGTCGAGCCCAACAGCTCGGCGACGTTCGACTCGGGCACCGTCGTGCTCACCGACTACCCGGACGGCGCGCTCCTCTCGATTCACTTCGACAGCGCCGGGCCGCTCATGGGTGGGACTGGCGGCACCGGCACGGGCACGGGCACGGGCACGGGCACGGGCACGGGCACGGGGAGCAGCACGAGCGATGGGTGCGCGCAGCTCGAGGGGTTCCGCACCAACGCGGTGCCCGAGCTCCGCATGTACTGCACGCGCTGCCACGGCGGCGGCAACGCGAGCGCGACGGCCTCGATGGACATGTCGGACGTGTCCTCGGCCGACGACGCCACCGCGCTCATGGGCTGCAACCAGATCCTCGGCCGCATCTCGGCGGACTCGCCGAGCGCGAGCGGCCTCTTCACCCAGCCCGATCCCGAGGGCGCGAGCGGTCACCCCTTCCGCTTCGCGACGACCGGAGAGCTCAACGGATTCCGCAGCTCGATCCTCGCCTGGTTCGAGATGGAGACGCCATGAACGACAGCCACGCCAAGGTCCGCTCGCTCGCGCTGTTCGACATCCGCTCGCTCGCGGTGCTCGGCGCGCTCGCGCTGCCCACCGTCACGGCCTGCAACGGCCCCGGCTTCGAGGATCCCATCGATCCCGGCGCGGGCGACACGACGCCGACGCCCACGGACGTCGAGGATCCGACGCCGCCCGATCCGTCGATGGATCCCGAGCTCACCGATCCCGCGGTCACGGACCCCGAAGCCACTGGCCCCGTCGACGCGGACGGCGACGGCTACATCGACATCGTCGATGCGAGCGGTGAGCTCTCGGAGGAGTGGCAGCGCGAGCTCGACAGCCGTGTGATCGACTACAGCGCCGCGCTGCGCGTCGCGTCGCTCCGCCTGCGCGGCACGCTGCCCACCCTCGTCGAGATCCGCTACGTCGCAGGCGCGCCCGAGCCGCGTGTCGCGTACGAGCAGCTGATCGATCAGATGCTCGAGGAGCCCGCGTTCCACCAGCGGATGATCGACTTCTTCCGCGACACGTTCCGCATGGGCGGTGGCGAGCTCGACTCGGCGCCCGTGTTCGCGGCGCAGCTCGTGGCCGAGGGCCGCGACTTCACCGAGGTCTTCACCGCGACCGAGGGCACCTGCCCCACCTACGATCGCGACACCGACACCTTCACGGCGGCCGACTGCGACAACGGCGTGCCCATGCATGCGGGCCTGCTCACGCACCCCGGCATCATGCGGCACTACGCCTCGAACCTCGCGTTCCGCCGCGTGCGCTTCGTGCAGGAGGTCTTCGCGTGCACGCCGTTCCCGGCGGAGGTCGGCGGCAACGTCGACGTCGGCGGCGAGGCCCCGTACACGGCGCCGTGGCCGTTCGAGAGCATCTCGGGCGAAGACAACGGGGGCCGCGTCGACTTCCACGACACGAGCTCGGTCATCTGCGCGAACTGCCACGCGACGATGAACCACATCGCGCCGCTCTTCGGTCGCTTCGCGGAGGACGGCACCTGGCAGGACGACTTCGCCGTGATGCTGCCGCTCGACGGCTCTCCCACCGCGGTGCGCACGGACTGGCTCCCCGACGACGAGGGCACGGGCTGGCGCTTCGGGGTGCCCGCGCGAAACCTCCCCGAGCTGGGCGTCGCCCTCGCGGCCGACCCCGACGTCGAGCGCTGCGCGGTGACGCGCGTGTGGAACTGGGCGATGGGCCACGGGGACGTGATCGCGAGCGTCGAGGTGGTGCCGGACGCGGTGACGGACTCGATCGTCACGACCTACGCGGCGAGCGGACACGACCTCCGCGAGGTGGTCCGCGCCGTCTTCACCTCGGGCGACTTCGTGAGTTTTTGAGGAGACGACCATGCGAACGAACGTCACGCACTCTCGGATCCTCTCGGGCGCCTTCGCGCTCCTCGCGCTCGGCGGTGTCGCGGCCTGCCAGGGCTCCGACGCGCTGCCGCGCAACCCCGGTCCGTCGGCCGAGTCGGAGGAGCCGTTCCTCCCGCAGGCCTTCACGCCCCTCGCCACGGCCGGTGGCGTGAGCAACACGTTCCACCACCCGCAGTCGATCGACAACGTCCGCACCGCGGATGCGCGCGAGGTGCTCGAGCGCATGGAGGAAGAGGGACCGCCCGCGTACCGCGCCCGTGTGCACGGCTGCCGCAAGATGCGGTACGCGACGGTGGGCCGTGTGCTCCGGGGGTTCGGCGTGGACACCGCCGCCGAGGACGGCGCGGGGCCGATGTACCGCAGCGCCGACCAGGCCCTGGGCGCGCCGAACTACGCCGCGCGCATCCCCGAGACGACCGAGCTCACCACCGCGAGCGCCTCGCGCCTCTTCGATCTCCTCGTCGCCGCGGCGCCCGAGATCATCGAGAACGTCGAGAGCGAGGAGCGCTGCCAGATCGGCGGCCGTGGCGTGCGCATCTTCGACGACGCGGGCGCGTGCACCGAGGAGGGCCTCACGTGTCTGCTCGGCGAGCCCGCCCGCGCCGAGCACGTCGCGCTCTGCGACCAGATGGTCGAGCGCTCGAGCAGCCCCGAGACGGGCCGCGTCATCGCCGTCGCCTCCGTGCTCGCTGCGGCGAGCACCTGCGAGTGAGACGGCACGGCTCCTGCTGAACGACACGCACGGCGGACACTGCGGAGCCTCGCGACCCCGCCTCTCGCCCCGAGCAAGCGCCACCCGCCGAGACAGCCGACCCACCTGCGGAGAGATGCCATGAGCGATTCCTTCGAGAACCGACGAGCCCGCGACGCTGCACGTGACGTGGGGCGACGCGACCTCATCAAGCTCGCGCTCGCGACCGGCGCTGCCTACGGCCTCTCGCACTGGAAGGTGCTCGAGGTGCTCGAGGGCACCGGTGGGGTCGCGCTCGCGCAGGACGCCGCGTGCGTCGGCACCAACCGCAGCGTGCACATCGTCGCGGGCTCGGGCGGCTTCGCGTGGTTCCAGCTGCTCTGGCCGCACGTCGACGTGGCGCGCGCGCGCAACGACGGCTTCGCGTGGCACGCGATCGGCGAGGAGATGGAGGTGCCCGGCACCGACAAGCCGCTGATCGTCGGCCCCGAGACGCCGTTCCGCTCGATGCCGGGGCGTCGTCAGATGTCGGCCTTCATGGCGGGCAACAACGAGACGCACACCCGCACGCCGGCCTCGAGCTCGGCGGTGGCGATGGGGGCGGACGTCTTCGGCGTGTGCGCCGCGATGCAGACCGCGAACCCCACCCTGGTGCCCGTGATCGCGATCGACGATGTGCCCTTCCGTGGCGCGCCCGGTGCGCCGCGCCCCGCGCGCGTCGGCAGCGCGAACGACATCGTCGCGCTCTTCGACAGCGCCGCCTCGCGCGCCGGCGGAGCACTGAGCCAGACCCGCGACGCCGAGCTCTATGCGAGCACCTACGCCGCGATGCTCGCGCTGCGCCGCGCCTCGGGCCGCTCGACGATGCGCTCGGGCCTCGCGACCGGCGTGGGCTCGGCGCGCCTGCTCGGCCAGAACCTCGCGGACGCGCTGCGCGTGACCGACGCGGATCTCTCGCGCTACGGCGTGAGCGCGACCTCGCGCGGCGTGAACACGGAGATCGCGCGCGCGCTGATCATCACGGCCAAGGCCTTCTCGCGCGGCCTCACGAGCCAGGTGATCCTCCCGGCCTTCCGCGACGACCCGCACGGCGCGTTCAACGACATGGGCTCGCTCCGCCGCACGGTGCGCGAGGCCGGCGCCTCGCTCGACGCGTTCATGGCGGACCTCATGGCGATCGAGGACCCGACCTGTGCGGGCAGCCGCATCGGCGAGAACACGGTGATCTCGATCCACGGCGACACGCCGAAGAACCCGCTCGATCGCAGCGGCTGGCCCGACGGCACGCCCGGCGACACGAACTGGACCTACGTGCTCGGCGCCGGCCAGCTCAAGACCGGATGGTTCGGCGGCATCCGTCGCGGTGGCAACGTCGTCGGCTTCGATCCGACCACGGGCAACGACGCCGACATGAGCAGCGCCGCCACCGCCAGCGCCGCAGCGGCCGCCATCACGTACGCCGTCTCGCGCGGAGACATGCGCCGCGTCAGCGACTTCTACCGAGGCACCTCGATCCGCGGCCTCATCTACTCGCCCACGACCTGAGCTGGCTATCGCGCATAGACGAGGCGCAGGGTCGCGAAGCGCTCGACGTCGCCGCCGCCGCGGCCGCTCGCGGTGCCGAGGAAGGCGTGGCTCTCGCGGTAGGTCAGCTCGACGAAGAGCTCGTCGAGCAGGCGCAGGCGCGCGCGCGCGGAGCCGCCCACCGAGGCGCCCGTGCTGTCGACGCCGATCGCCGAGAGGCCCGAGCCGACGTCGACGATCCACTGCGCCTCCGGCGCGAGCACGAAGGTGAAGAGCCGCTCGGCCACGGGGATGATCACCGAGAGCGAGAGCAGCGGGCCCTGGAGCGTCGAGTCCGGCAGCGACACCGGCGCCTCCGAGGAGAACGAGAGCGCGGACCACGCGAGGCCCACGCCGAGCGAGACGGCATCGAGCGAGGGCTCGACGCGGTGGTGCAGGCGCACGCCGGCGGCGATGCGCTGCGAGCGCGAGGCCGTCTCGCGGATCGTCCCGTCGATGCGTCGATCCGCCGACGTGAGCGCGAACGACGTGAGGTACTCGGCGTCGGCGCCCAGCGTGAGCTGACCACGCGCGGTCGGCTCGACGTCGACGGAGAGCTGCACGCCGGCGGTGGGGAAGAACGCGGTGTCGAGGCCGACCACGCCGTTCTGCGTGTCGAGCGAGATCTCGCGCGTCCCGAAGCCTGCGCCGGCCTGCACCGCGACGTGCACCGCGAGGCCGGGCGCGACCTCGGGCGTCGGCGCCACGCCACCACCGAGCTCGCGGAGCCCACCTTCGGGCCGCGTGATCACCGCGAGGCCGAGGCGCACCTCCGAGAGCACGCGCACCCGCGCCTGCTCGGTCATCATGTTGCCGCGGATCGAGTGCTCTTCTTCGAGGATCTGGAAGCCGTGCCGATCGTGGTAGGCGAGCGACACGAGCGTCGCGCGCGTGCGGCGGTTGGCGCCGACGACGACGACGAGATCGAGCTCGGGGTGCAGCTCGGGGAGGATCTGCGCCATCGCCTCGGCGCTCTCGGGCGGAAGGCCTCGCGAGCGCGCCTCGCGGTAGTAGTCGCTCGAGTCCATGACCTGGCACGCCTCGCCGAGGAAGGTCTCGACGTCGTAGACGAGCGTGTCGGGCGTGTCGCGTCGTGCGACCACGAGCACCGAGGGAAAGTCTGCGGCCTCCGCCTCGGTCGTCGTGCCCTCCGCGCTCGCAGGCCCGTCTGTGGCCCCGGAGGCGAGCTCCGAGGAGGCCTCCTCCTGCGCGGACGCCGTCGCGCTCGCACCGCCGAGCAGCGCGGCGAGGGCCAGGGCGCGCGTGTGGCGGTGTGTGATCACAGCTCCACCCCCAGCGAGATCGTGGCATCGGCCGCGAGCACGTCGGTCAGGCCGACGAAGTCTTCGTAGAAGAGATACGTGCCACCGACCGCCGCCGCGATGCGCAGCTCGGGGCCCGCCTCGCCGAGCGCGACGCCGCGCTCGTACGAGACGCCGAGGCGGTGCGTCCAGAGCGGGGACAGCTCGCGATCACGCGTCACGAAACGCAGCGTACCGGAGGGCTCGGGGTAGGTGGATCGGTAGAACGCCGCCGCGCCTTGTTGATGAAGGCGGTAGCGGAAGGCGAAGAGGCCGTCCTCGTCGTGCATCCAGTTGAGCTGGATGGCGGCGGTGTTCGCGAAGAGGCCCCAGTCGTCCACGTAGAAGCGGTAGTCGAGGTGGGCCGAGAGGTGATCGTCGAAGGCGCGGCGTGCACGCGCGACGAACGCGTGGCGCGTGCGCACGGAGGGGTGCGTCTCGGGCACGCAGAGCAGGGCGCTTCCGCCGCAGCGGCCGTCGCCGCCGATGCCGACGAAGCGATACGGCGAGCTCTGGAAGCCCTCGGCGTGACCGAGCTCGTAGGCCACCTGCACGACCATCTGCGGATCG
Organism: Sandaracinaceae bacterium; assembly: GCA_044376125.1. Lineage (GTDB taxonomy): Bacteria > Myxococcota_A > Polyangia > Polyangiales > Sandaracinaceae > JAFLCL01. Next base: position 50,176 of record JBILLJ010000032.1, on the reverse strand, counting down.
ATCACCTGCGTGTAGCCGAAGCGACCGCCGAAGAGCGTGAGCGGACGTGAGAAGAGCTCGTCGCCGGAGCGGCCGACGCGATCGCTCTCGGCCGTCAGGCGCAGCTCGAGGGTCGAGTTGTGATCGGCGAGGTCGAGCGCGCCCGAGACGAGCCCGCCGTGCGCCTCGTAGTCGTTCTCGGACGAATAGCGGTAGCCGCCGCGCAGCGTGAAGTCGTCGATGCGTCGATCGATGCCGGCGTTGAGCTCGTCGCGCTGCTCCGTCACGGCCTGCGTCGCAGCCGTGCGGATGTCGATCGAGGCGCTCGTCCAGACGTCGGCCGTGTACTCGGCGTCGACGTGGGTGTCGGCATCGAAGAGCTCGACGCGCGCGCGAACCGAGGGGTTCACGACGATCGTGGTGTCGGTGTCGCCGCGCACCAGCGTGGTGACCCGGACCTCGTCGCCCTCCTCGGCGTGCAGCACCTGCCTCGCGGCCATCGCAGCGAGGAGCGCCGCGAGGAAGGGGAGCAAGACACGTCGCATCCGGGGCCGAGGATAAAGGGCCCGAGCAGAAACAACCTACGCGTTTCGCCGTCGGCTCCGCGCCTCGGCGCGGGCTCCCTCCCATCCCTTTCGATCGGGCCGCGCGCGCCAGGACCTGCGGCGCCTCCACATCGCGCGATCGCCTGGCCTGCTTCTGGCTTAGAGTCGTCGACGCGCCGCGCGCCGAGGACTCTCGGCCCCGGCGGACCAAGAGGCACGACCATGACTCACCGCACCATGAATCGAGCACACGTCCCCACGTCGAAGCCCGCCATGAACCGTCGCGACGCCCTCCGCTCGCTCTTCGCCGTCGGCAGCCTGGCAGCGATGCCCGCGGCCGCCTCCTCGCTCCTGGTCTCCGCCCCCGCACGCGCCCTCGACGCAGGCGCGCGGGCGCCCGAGATCGGTCTCGCCAGCGTCGCCAACGGCGGCGGTCAGATCAACCTCGCGGGCCTGCGCGGGCAGGTCTTCGTGGTCGATTTCTGGGCGAGCTGGTGCGCGCCCTGCGCCGACGAGATGCCCGTGCTCGAACGCCTCTACACCACGCATCGCCAGAACGGCTTCACCATCATCGGCGTCTCGCAGGACAGCGCCGAGAGCAACATCCAGACGTTCCTCCGCCGCATCCCGGTGTCGTTCCCCATCGTGCTCGACAACGCGCACGCGGTGGCCGGTCGCTACAGCCCGCCCCGCATGCCGACCTCATACATCGTCGACCGCCGCGGCATCGTGCGTCACGTGCACGCGGGCTTCCGCTCGAGCGACGCCGGGGCGATCGAGCGCGAGGTCGCCGCGCTCGTGGCCCAGCCGCGTCCCTGAGCCCTCGCTCGCGCGCGACGTGCCCGGCTCGTGAGCGTCGAGGGTCCGCGGACCCTCCCGCACGCTCACCGGCCGGGCGCTCTCTTCTTGGGCTTGTCGCCGGCGGCCTTGGACTGCGCGAGGAAGTCGCCGAGCTTGTCCGAGACGTAGGCGAGCACGCTCTCGTCGCCGCTCGAGTACGAGAAATCGTCCGTGCGGTTGATCATCTGCACGACGCCGAGCAGGCGGTTGTCGTGGTGCACTGGCTTCACGAGCATGGTCGTGACCTCGAGGCCGAGGCGACCGTCGATGCCCGGATCGAAGCGGCGGTCCGCGGCGACGTCGTCGATGCGGAGACACCGCCCGTACGAGAGCAGGGCCTGGCCGACGAGCCCCTGCGAGGTGGGGATCGCGTCTCCCTTGCGCTCGCTGGCGCCGGGGCCGGAGGTGGCCACGAAGCGCAGCTCGTTCGAGTTGATGTCGTAGAGCGCGACGCTCACGGCCTCGCTCGGGATGAGCTCGCCGAGCAGACGCGCGACGAACTCGGCGCCTTCGAGCGGTGACTGGAGGAAGAACAAATCCTGCAGACCCTCGAACGCGTCCGCGAGCCGCTCGCTCGCCACCGCGCCCGCTCCCGAGGCCGCACGGGTCGCCGGTTGCGGTGCAGCCGCCGCTTGCTGCTGCGCGAGCGCTTGCTGCTGCGCGAGCGCTTGCTGCTGCGCGAGCGCTTGCTGCTGCGCGAGCTGCTGCTGTGCGAGCGCTTGCTGCTGCGCGAGCGCTTGCTGCTGCGCGAGCTGCTGCTGTGCGAGCTGCTGCTGCTGTGCTGCCAGCTCGGCGGCCTGCTGCGCGGCGGCTTGTTGCGCGGCGAGCTCGGCGGCCTGCTGCGCGGCGGCTTGCTGCGCGGCGAGCTCGGCGGCCTGCTGCGCGGCGGCTTGCTGCGCGGCGAGCTCGGCGGCCTGCTGCGCGGCGGCGAGCTCGGCCGCCAGACGTGCCGCTTCCTGCGCTTCCGCGGCCGCGCGTGCCTCGGCGGCCGCGCGAAGGCGATCGAGCTCGGCCTCTTCTGCGGCTGCGGCGCGCTCGCGTTGCTCCGCGATCTGCCGCAGCCGCGCGAGCTCGTCGTTCTCGGGCGGGGATTCGCTCGGCGCGGCGTTCGCGCGCTGCTCTGCCTCGGCGCGCAGGCGTGCGAGCTCGGCTTCCTCGGCGCGCCGGACCTCCTCGGCGTCGGCCGCGCGCGCAGCCATCTCGGCGTCGGCCGCCTGCCGCGCTTCTTCGGCTTCTCTGGCGGCACGCTGCTCGGCCTCGGCGCGCAGGCGATCGAGCTCGGCCTCTTCTGCACGCCGCGCCTCTTCGGCCTCGGCCGCACGTGCGGCCATCTCGGCCTCGGCGGCACGTCGGGCCTCTTCGGCCTCGGCCGCGCGTGCGGCCATCTCGGCCTCGGCGACACGTCGGGCCTCTTCGGCCTCTCGTGCCGCGCGCTGCTCGGCCTCGGCGCGCAGGCGCGCGAGCTCGGCTTCTTCAGCACGCCGCGCCTCTTCGGCCTCGGCGGCGCGTCGCTGCATCTCGAGCTCGGCCTGCCTCGCCGCTTCGGCCTCCTGTCGCGCGCGAAGCTCTGCCTCCGCGCGCAGACGCGCGAGCTCGGCCTCTTCGGCGCGTCGGGCCTCTTCGGCCTCGGCGGCGCGTCGCTGCATCTCGAGCTCGGCCTGCCTCGCGGCCTCCGCCTCGGCGGCACGCTGCTGCCTCTCGAGCTCGGCCTGCTTGGCGGCCGCGGCCTGTGCGGCGGCCTGTTGCGCGGCTTGCTGCGCTGCGGCTGCCTGCTGCATCGAGGTCACGCCGTCGGTGATCTCGGGCGCGCCGCGCCAATCCTTCCACTGCAGCGCGACCAGCGGCGGTCGCTTGGGCTGCCCCTGCCAGCGGTGATCGAAGATCGCCATCTTCACGAGCTTGCCCTTGGGCCGCTCGGCGAGGCTCTGCTCGATCTGGACGAAGAGCTGCTCGATCACGCTGCGCGCGACCGACGCAGGCGTTCCCTCGGGCACGTAGTAGTGGCGCTCGCGGTAGAGCAGCGGCGACTCCTGCGTCGGCTCGCCGTCGCGCGCGTAGGTCTGCTCGGCGATGTCGCCCACGACCACCGCCGGCGGCGGCCGGCTCGGTGCCACGGGCGGCACGCTGGGGGCCGAAGCGAGCGGCGCGTGGGCGGTCGGTGCGACCACCGCTGGGAGCGGTGCGGCTGCGACCGGCGCCGCAGGGGCGACGCTCACGGGAGCCGAGGCGCGTGCCACGTCGGCTTCGCGGGCGGGCAGCGTGGCGGTCTTCTCCGTCACGGGCTCCGCACCCACGGCCACGGCCGCGCCCGACGTCGGCGCCGCGATGTACGCCACCGTGTGCTTGGGCACCTTCTTCGCTGGCGCGCTCGCCTTGGCGCTGCTCGCAGCGGCGGGGGCCGATGGCGCGGGCACGCTCACGGGACGAGGCACGTTCGTCGCGCTCTGACGCGCGCCGTTCGTCGCCGAAGGCGCGGCCTCGGGCGCGGGCGGCACGACCGACACGGGCGCGGGCGGCACGACCGACACAGGCGCGACCGGCGCGACCGACACGGACGCGACCGGCGCGACCGACGGGGCCGCGGATCCAGGCGTCGCAACGACGGACGCAGGCGCGGCAGGCGCGATGGATCCGGGGGCGGCAACTGGCGGCGCCGGTGCGGGGGCTGGCGTCCCGACTCCCACGACCTGCTTGAGGCCGAGGCTCGCAGCGTCGAAGGCGACCGTGCGCTTGGTGACCTTCACGTTGACCATCGCGGGCGGCGGCACGCTCGCGGGCTTGGCGAGCGGCGGGACGCTGGGCGCGGCGGCCGTGGGCTCGAGGCGGTAGCGCTTGCGCGTCACCGCATCGACGAGCGTGACGATCCCCTCCGCCGAGACGCTGCACATCGCACCCGGTGGGACGCCGCCTCGCTCCCCGATGCGGCCACGTCCCATGGTCACGGCCGTCATCCAGTCAGGGGCCTCCACGGTCACGTCGTGGATCGCCGCCTCCGAACCGAGCTCGGTGACCACCAGTCTCCAACGTTTCTGCGACAAAACGGGCTTCTCCGAGGGTGGTGGATGAACGCACGGCCCCCTCACCCCGGTCAAGGGCATTGGCACCGTCCAGTCGGGCTGTTCGGGTCGCTCTCGAGCCGAGACGGCGCTATCAGCGGCGGGGTGTGGATCCTCGTGGTCGGTAGCCCTCAGCTCGCCGAGCGCCCGGACGGCGGCGCGGCGACGCTTCGCGACCTCGGCTGTCGCGTCCGCGTCGCGGACCTCTGGGACCCGCTCGAGACCGACACGACGTTTCGTGCCGCGCCGCCCGCCGCCGTCCTCGTGGAGGCGCTCGATCTCGTCGAGGTCGGACGTGCGGCGCTCGCGCGCGTGCGCGCGGTCGCGGCGCTCCGCGAGGTGCCCGTGCTCCTGGCGGTCACGGTCGGCGCGCTCCAGCGGCTCTCGGCCGAGGACGCGTTCGACGACATCGTCCTGGTCCCTTACGTGCCCGTCGAGCTCTACGTCCGCATCCGGCGTCAGGAGCACAAGAAGAGCGCCTTCGCCGACGATGAGCACGTGAAGCTCGGCCCGCTCACCATCGACGTCGCCGCGCACGAGGCGCGCCTCGAGGGAGAGAAGGTCGATCTCACGAACCAGGAGTTCGCGCTGCTGTCGTTCCTCGCGCGACACCCCGGCCGCGTCTTCACTCGGCAGCAGCTGCTCGAGCGTGTGTGGGGCGTCGACTACTACGGCGGCTCGCGCACCGTCGACATCCACGTGCGGCGGGTGCGCATGAAGCTCGGCTCGCTCGATCCCATCGAGACCGTGCGAGGCGTCGGCTACAAGGTGGGCTCGTGAGCGCCCACCGCCTGGCGATCTCGGCCGGTGATCCCGCGGGCGTGGGCCCCGAGATCTCGGTGCGCGCGCTGGCCGCGCTGCCCGACGATGCACCGCCGCCGCTCCTGTTCGGCGATGCGGCCGATCTCGCGGAGCGTCTCGCCGCGCACGGTCTGGCGCATCGCGTGGAGCTGGTGGACGTGGGTCGCTGCCCGGCGGCCGTCGTGCGCGGGCACACGGATCACGCGGAGGCGGGGCGCGTCGCGCTCGCGTCGCTCGATGCGGCGATCGATGCGGTGCTCGCGGGCCGCGCCGCCGCCGTCGTCACGGCGCCGGTGTCGAAGGCGGCGATCACGATGTCGGGCCACGCGTTCATCGGTCAGACGGAACACCTCGCGCGCCGCGCGAAGCTCCCCGACGACGACGTGACGATGATGTTCCTCGGGCCGCGCCTCTCGGTCTCGCTCGTCACGACGCACCTCTCCGTTCGCGCCGTGCCCGACGCGATCACCTCCCCCCGCGTCGCGCGTGCCACGCGTCACCTCGCCGAGGCCCTCGTTCGCCTCGGCGTGTCGCGCGGCGCTTCGATCACGGTGAGCGGCCTCAACCCGCACGCCGGCGAGCACGGCCTCTTCGGCGACGAGGAGGACCGTGTGGTGGCCCCGTGCGTGGCGTCGCTCCGAGCCCAGGAACCGTTCGCGTCGGGCCGCCTGACGCTCGTCGGCCCGCAGCCTGCGGAGGCCGCGTTCCGGCAGGCGCAGGCGGGCGCGCACGCGGGCGTCGTCGCGATGTTCCACGACCAGGCGACGATCGCGAGCAAGCTCCTCGACTGGGGCAACGCGGTGAACGTCACGTGGGGCCTCCCCTTCGTGCGCACGAGCGTCGATCACGGCGTGGCGTTCGACGCCGCACGCACGGGCCGCATCGAGGCGGACGGAATGATCGCCGCGGTCACGCTCGCGCGGCGCCTCCTCGGAGGCGCGACGTGATCCGCGTCCGCGGTGCGCGCCAGCACAACCTCAAGGACGTCGACGTCGCGTTCCCGCGCGGCGAGATCAGCGTCGTCACCGGGCCGAGCGGCTCGGGCAAGAGCTCGCTCGTCTTCGACACGCTCTACGCCGAGAGCCAGCGTCGCTACGTCGAGTCGCTGGGCACGCACGCACGCCAGTACCTCGAGATCCTCGCGCGCCCCGACGTCGACGCGATCGAGGGGCTCTCGCCCGCGATCGCCGTGCGGCAGGAGCCCCCGCACCGGAGCCCGCGCTCGACGGTGGGCACCGTCACCGAGGTGCACGACTTCCTGCGCGTGCTCTTCGCGCGCGTCGGCCGGCCGCACTGCCCGAGCTGCGGCCGCGAGGTGCGCGCGTACACGGTGCAGGAGATCGTCGATCGGGCCGAGCGAACGCTCGGTGCGCGTGTCGTCGTCCGTGCGCCGATCGTGCGCGGCAAGGTCGGCGACGTGGCGCCCGAGCTCGCGCGCCTGCGCAAGGAGGGCTTCGTCCGTGTCGTGCTCGACGGCCAGACGCGCGACCTCGGCGAGAGCATCCAGGTCGACTCGCGCGCCGCGCACGAGCTCGACGTCGTCGTGGATCGGCTCGCGATCAAGCCCGACGTGCGCACACGCCTCACGGACGCCGTCGAGCTCGCCATGAAGACGAGCGGTGGCCTCGTCCGCCTCGCGATCGAGGGAGAGCCCGACGAGCTGCTCTCGGAGCGCGCGATCTGCGCGAGCTGCGACCGCACGCTTCCCCCGATCACGCCGCGCTCCTTCTCGTGGAACACGCCCGAGGGCGCGTGTCCTCGATGCGAGGGCCTCGGCACGATCCCGCTCGAACGCGCTCCGACCGATCGCTCGGCGTCGGTGGGTGCGCCCGAGGAGAACACCGCCGCGGGGAGCGGGGCCGGAGGCAAGCGGGCGGCGACCACGAAGGCGCCCCGCGCGAAGGCACCGTCGGAGAAGGCTCCGTCGGAGAAGGCATCGTCGGGCAAGGCCGCCTCCGCTGCGAGGAGCCCGCGCGGGAGGGCCCCGGCCGCGAAGGCGCCGCGTGCGAGCGCCGAGGCAGCGCCGGCGCGCGACGACGACGAGCTTGAGCTCGACGGCCACGAAGACGGCGTCGTCTGTCCCGTGTGCCACGGCCAACGTCTCCGCGAGGAGTCGCTCGCGGTGCGCGTGCTCGATCGCACCATCGCCGATCTCTCGTCGCTCGCCGTGACGGAGCTCGCAGCGCTGCTTCGCGATCCCGATCGCCGCGCGGCCGCATGGGGCGAGCGCGAGCGCGAGATCGGCACGCCGCTCCTCGGGGAGATCGACGCGCGCCTGCGCTTCCTCGACGAGGTCGGTGTCGGCTACCTCTCGCTCGGCCGCTCGGCGACGACGCTGAGCTCCGGCGAGGCGCAGCGCATCCGACTCGGCACGCGCCTCGGCGGCGCGCTCGTGGGCGTGCTCTACGTGCTCGACGAGCCCTCGCTCGGCCTTCATCCCCGCGACACCTCGCGGCTCATCGCGACGCTCGAGCGGCTGCGGGATCAGGGCAACACCGTCGTCGTCGTCGAGCACGATCTCGACATCGTGCGCGCCGCGAGCCACGTCGTGGACATCGGCCCGGGCGCGGGCGTGCACGGCGGAAAGCTGCTGTTCGCGGGCCTGCCGAGCGTGCTCGCGACCACGAAGGACACGGTCACGGGCCCGTGGCTCGCTGGCAAGAAGCTCCCGCCGCGGCGCCCCGCGCGGGCGCGTGGCGCGCTCACGCTCTCGCGCGTCTCGCTGCACAACCTCACGAACGTGCGCGTCTCGATCCCGCTCGCGCAGCTGGTCGCGGTCACGGGCGTCTCCGGCAGCGGCAAGAGCTCGCTCGTGGTCTCCGCGCTCCTGCCGTGTCTCCGCGCGCAGCTCGCGGGCCGGCCCGTGCCGTTCGCGCTCGAGGGGGCGGCCGCGATCGGCCGCGTCGTCTCCGTCGATCAGAGCCCGATCGGCCGCACGCCACGCTCGACGCCCGCCACGTACGTGGGGCTCATGACGCCGCTGCGCGAGCTCTACGCGACGCTCCCCGAGGCCCGCGCGCGTGGCTACGACGCCGCGCGCTTCAGCTCGAACGTGAAGGGCGGTCGCTGCGAGGCCTGCGAGGGCGAGGGCGTCGTGCGCGTCGAGATGCAGCTCTTGAGCGACGTGTACGTGCGCTGCCAGAGCTGCGGCGGCACCCGCTACAACCGCGACACGCTCGAGGTGCGCTACCGAGGCCTCTCGATCGCCGACGCCCTCGCGCTGCCCATCGAGGAGGCCGCGGAGATGTTCTCGGTGATCCCGGCGCTGCGGGATCGGCTCTCGACCCTGCGCGCGCTCGGCCTCGGCTACCTCACGCTCGGCCAGAGCGCGACGACGCTCTCGGGTGGCGAGGCGCAGCGCCTCAAGCTCGGCAAGGAGCTCTCGCGCAAGAGCGACATCCCGACGCTCTACGTGCTCGACGAGCCGACGACGGGCCTTCATCCGAGCGACGTCGAGGCGCTCCTCGAGGTGCTCGATCAGCTCGTCTCGCAGGGACACACGGTCATCGTGATCGAGCACGCGATGGAGCTCGTCGCGTGCGCCGACCACGTGATCGACCTCGGCCCCGAGGGCGGCGCGGCGGGCGGTCGCATCGTCGCCGAGGGCACGCCCGCCGAGGTCGCGAAGACCAAGACGCACACCGGACGAGCGCTCGCGCCGTTCGTGTGATGGACGGCACGCCGCGAGGGCTTTCGCCGCGCGCCGTCTTCGTCGATCCTCGCGCGATGCGCGCAACGTCGTCTTCGTTCGTGGCCGCGGTGGTCGGGGTCACGCTGCTCTCGTTCGTCCCCTCGCTCGCGCACGCCGCGACGTACCGCGTGGGCACCTCCACGGACGCCGATTTCCGACAGCTGAGCGAGCTGCCGGCGCTCGGGCCCGGTGATCTCGTCGAGATCGAGGGCGACCTCGACTACACCGGCGGGGTCGTCTTCGACTTCGCGTGGGACGGCACGGCGGCCATGCCCGTCACGATCCGCGGCCTCGCCACGGGCGCGTCGCGTCCGCGCATCGTGGGCGGGATGAACACGATCGAGCTCCAGGGCGATCACTACGTCCTCGAGAACCTCGACATCTCGGGCGGCGCGCGTCGCTGCGTGTTCCACCACGCCGACGACATCACCCTCCGCGACAGTGTCGTCCACGACTGCGCGCGACAGGGCATCCTCGGCGCCGACAACGACTCGGGCTCGCTCACGCTCGAGCGTGTCGAGGTCCACCACGCGGGCGGCGGCACGCAGGACCACCAGATCTACATGGCCACCGACGAGCTCGCGCATCCGGGCTCGGTGTTCCGCATGATCGGCTGCTGGATCCACGACGCCAACGGCGGCAACAACGTGAAGTCGCGCGCCGAGCGCAACGAGATCCGGTTCAACTGGATCGAAGGCGCGTACTACCACGAGCTCGAGCTCATCGGCCCCGACCCGGCCGGCGGCGTGCCCGAGGACACGGCGCGCGAGGACTCGGACGTCGTCGGCAACGTCTTCGTGAAGCGCGGGACGAACGAGGCCTTCGCGGTCGTGCGCTTCGGCGGCGATGGCACGGGGCAGTCGCTCGGTCGCTACCGCTTCGCGTTCAACACCGTGATCGTCGCGCCCGGATCGACCGCAGCGGTGTTCCGCCTCTTCAGCGGCCTCGAGAGCGTCGAGATGCACGGCAACGTGTTCGCGATGCGCGGCGGTGGCGCGGTGAACCTCCTGCGCGAGGTCGAGGCCGAGTGGGTGCGCGGTCGCCTCGTCGCAGGCACGAACAACTGGGTCTCCACGGGCTCGACCAACGTGCCGCCCGAGTGGACCGGCACGATCACCGGCGCCGATCCGGGCCTCGTCGCGATCGCGGCGCTCGAGGGGATCGACGTGCGCCCGAGCGCGATGACGAGCGCGGTCGTCGACGTCGGCCTCGCGCCGCCGCCCGCGTTCACCGCGTCACCGTTCGATCGTCCGCTCGAGACCTTCGATCAGTCGCCCACGCACGGCACGGGCACGGTGCCTCGCCCGCTCGTCGGCACGATCGACCTCGGCGCGTACGAGTTCGGCACCGCGCCTCCGCCGAGCGACGCGGGCGTGGCCCCCGACGCCGCGGTGCCCCCCGACGTCGATGCGGCGGTGCCTCCCGATCTCGACGCGGCGGTGCCGCCAGGCGTGGATGCCGCGCTGATGGCTGTCGATGCCGCGATCCCGCCGGGCGTGGACGCCGGCCCGCTCCCCGACGCGAGGAGCAGCGCGGCCGATGCAGGCGCCGCCGCGCCGAGCGATGGCTGCGGCTGTCGCGCCGGGGCACGCGCTCGCACGTGGCCGCTCACGCTCGCGCTCGTGCTGGTGGCGCTGGTGCTCGCGCGCTCTCGCCACCGCGCGTGAGCTCGATCGGCGCACGCTCCATCGTCGTGCTGTCGATCGGTCGTGCTGTCGATCGGCACGCTCTGATCGGTGCTCTCGATCGGCGGAGCTCTCGGTCGGTGGCGCTCACCAGCGCGCGGTGGTCGCGTGCGGGACCGCCTTCGCCAACGCGGCCTCGACGGTCGCGGGCTCGACCTCGCGCTGCTGACCGCGAAGCCAGGTGAGCGCCTCGTGCGGCGTCGTGAACGAGGCGTAGGGCACGGGAGAGCGCAGGAGCCAGCTCACCGCCGTGAGCGTGCCGCGAACGATCGGAGAGGCCGAGACGAGGGCGAAGCCGCGGAGCTGACTCGTGTGCCGCGCCTCGAGCAGGGCGCCTGCGAGCTCGCGTCGCTGCTGCGGCGAAGGGGAGTTCGTGTCGCGCGCGACGAAGAGCATGCAGCTCGGCTCGGGCGCAGCGGCCCACGCGCGGATCGTCGCGACCACGCGCGCGTGGAGCGCGGGGGTGACCTCGCCCTCGACCCAGATCCACCAGCACACGCCGGTGCGTCCCGTCTCCATCCCGGACATCGTCGCGGGCTGGTGCCAGGAGCACAAGTGGGTGGTCAGATCCCCGCGGGTCGCTCCGCGGGCGGGGCGGCATCGAGGATGAACGGATAGTGGACCGTGACCTCGCCGTTCTCCGGCGGCGGGAACGTCATGCGCGAGGTCACGCCCGCGAAGCAGCGCGTGACGGTCTCGTTCTCGATCCCGTCCTCCATCACGTGGGCTTCGCGGACCGAGCCGTCCTCGGCGATCACGAACTCCATCGTGATGCGGCCCGCGAGATCGGGGTGACGCGCGAGCTCCCACTCGAAGCAGAAGCGGAAGTAGCCGGCGTTCTCTCGTACGACGTCGCGGATCGCCGAGGGCGAGAGCGTGCCGTGCGTCGCCGCCGCGCCCTCCGTCGCCGGAGGTCCGGACCCGGCCGACTCGGAGCCGGACTCGGACCCGGTCTCGGTCTCGGCCCCGGACCCCGACGAGGACCCGGACCCAGACCCGGAACCGGTCTCGGCCCCGGCTCCGGTCTCGGCCCCGGCCCCGGTCTGGGCCCCGGACGCAGCCTCGGAACCGGAACCGGACTCGGACTCGGACCCGGATCCGGTTTCGGATCCTGCCGACGACGCAGGCGCGACGGTCGACTCAGCCCCGGCCTCCGACGAGCGCGCGTCGCGCTCCGTTGTGTCCGGGCCGAGCGCGCGCCACGCGAGGACGCCGACCACACACAGCCCGACGACGCCCATCGCCAGGGCGAGCCTCCGGTCCATGCCTCACCTCGAGGGAAAGAAACGAAACGAGCCCGGACGCGGGGGCGTCCAGGCTCGTACCGACCACCTCGCCTCCGCGAGGTTCCGGTCAGCGCTCGGCGCGCTTGCGCTCCTCGATGAACTCGTTGACCGCTTCCTGCGAGCGGCGGTTCCAGTGGACCTGGCCGGTCGCGATCTCGCGGAGCGCCGTGACGGCCGGGCGGTTCTTCGAGTCCACGAGCGCCGGTGCGCCCTTCATGAGCTGACGGGTGCGCTGCGCGGCCAAGACGACCAGCGCGAAGCGGTTCTCGTCGTGCTCCAGACAGTCTTCGACGGTGACTCGTGCCATGGGCTCCTCGGGAAAGGGCCCGCAAGGTAGCGGGGCGCTCGCGGTGCGTCAAACGCCGGCCTCACGGAGCCGTTTGACCTGCTCGCGAGGCTCGGCCAAGAAAGCGCGCCATGACGTCCACCAAGGCCGAGATCGACCTCTCCTACAGCGTCTCCAACGATTTCTTCGAGCTCTGGCTCGACGAGAACATGCACTACACGTCGGCGAGCTACCTCACCGGCCAGGAGACGCTCGAGGAAGCGCAGTGGAACAAGTGCCGGATCCTCTACGAGTACGCGGAGATGAACCCCGACAAGCTGGTGCTCGACATCGGCTGCGGCTGGGGCTCGAACCTCGCTTACCACGCGATGCGCGGCACCAAGCGCAGCCACGGCATCACGCTCTCCACGGCGCAGGCCGAGTACGCCAACGGCAAGAAGCACGCGGGCGTGACCGTGATGATGCAGGACTTCTGGGACTACCAGCCCAAGGAGCTCTACGACGCCCTGCAGTCGATCGAGATGGTCGACCACGTCGTGTCGCCGCAGCAGGCGAACGAGGGCAAGGCCGTCGAGCTCTATCGCAACTACTTCAAGCGCTGCTGGGAGCTCACCAAGCCCGGCGGTTGGTTCGGCTTCCAGGCGATCCTCCGTGACCGCGTGCCGCGCACGAAGAAGGACCTCGAGGACCTCAAGTTCACGGCCGACGTGATCTTCCCGGGCGGCCTCAACCCGCGCCTCGAGGAGCTCATCATGGCGGTGCGCCCGTACTGGGAGTGCGTCGAGATGCGCACGCAGCGCACGAGCTACGGCCGCACGACCGGCGAGTGGCTCCGCAAGCTGCGCCTGCACGAGAAGACGATCCGCGCGAAGTGGGGCGATCAGGTCTTCACCGACTACGAGCGCTACCTCGACACGTGCGTGCGTGCGTTCGACGCGCACTGGTCGAGCGACGTGCAGATGAAGCTCCGCCGCTGCGACTGATCGCCGCGCCGACGAGCGCCAGCGTCGAGCCCGTGGCCGAGAGGTCGCGGGCTCGTCGCGCTTCGAGGGGGTGGGCGTTCGTTCGGGGGGCGGCGCAGCCTGAAGCGTCCTGAAAACATCGAGCACGCTGCGCGGCGCGCGGCGGAAGCGTGCGAGGCTGACCTCCATGCAGCCAATCGTCCGTGCGCTCTCGTTCTCTGCGCTCGCCCTCCTCGTGCTCGCGTGCTGCTTCGGTGGCACGAGCGGTGGAGGAGGGAGCGTCACGCGGCTCGATCCGTGGGGCCTCGAGCTCCAGCACGCGTTCCATGGCGGCCCGCTGCCGGATGGGAGCTACGCCTTCACCAGCAGTGACGGATCGAGCACGTTGACCGTCGCGGCGGCGCCGCCCGGCGGTCCTGCGGCGAGTCGCGTGGCGACCGATCTCCTCGGTCACGCGGCCGACGTGCAGTGGACGCGGCCGCGCACCTACGCTGGCATGAGCGGCATGGAGGCGCGGCTGAACGACGTGATCGCGGGGCAGGTCCACTGGATCGGCGCGATCGACGCGCCCGGTGGCGTCGTCGTCATGCGCCTGTCGACGTCTTCCCAGTGGATCGACACGCCCACGCGCGGCGACCCGGGCTGGGAGACGCTCGCGTCGGGCCTCCGCCCCGCGATGTGATCTCAGAGCGTGCGTCACTTGCATTGACTCACGCTCTGACGTTTCTTTCCGGAGGGTCTGGCCGCAGCCCCTCCCTCTCGCCGCGGGTTCTCCCCGTGCTCGGCCTTGGGCCTGCGCGCGGTGTCCGATCACCGGAATCGGCGAGAGCCTCCCTCCCGCCGAATCGAGCCCGTGGCACTCGCATCGATCGATCCGAGTGCCACGTGCTCTCAGTCCACGATGCCCTGGAGGAACCAGCGCTCGCGCGCGGGGTCGCGGAAGATCCAGAGCAGCGCGCCGTCCTCGCGCTCGGCGTAGAAGTAGTCGCGCGTCACGAGGCCGCTCGCGTCCTCGGCTCGCTCGCGCGCCCACCAGCCCGACTGCAGGCGGTAGGGGCCGCTCAGGCTGCGCAGCGGTGGATCGAGCCTCGGCCCACCACCAGGGCCGGGCGGCAAGGGCTCGGGCGGAGAGAGGATCCGTCGCACGAGCGTCGGCGACCAGAAGCGCGCGCTCGCGTCGTCACTCGCTCGGTCCGCGCCTTCGTTCGTGCGCGCTCGCGGGGCGCGTCGCCTCGCCTCGCGCGACGGGGGCTCTGCGCGGGGCATGCGCTCGATGGGCTCCCATCGGAACGAGCGCTCGGGCACCCAGCTGTCCTCGAGGCGCGGCACGGTGACGGCGTCGTCGCCGAAGGCCGCGCGCAGGCGTGCGATGCCGCGTGTGAGCGCCTCCGGGTCGCGGGCGCGTCGGGCATCGTGCTCGCTCGTCGCGAGCACGAGCTGCGTCGTGTCGAGCGGCGCGGCCTCGGCGCGGAGCACGATGCGCTGGACGCGGCCCACACGATCGGCTGCGGTCGACGTGGACGCGCCCGAGGTCGCCTCGCGCGAGCCGGTGCGTCGATCGAGGCCGCGCCCGTTGCGGGCGCCACCGAGGCGGCCGTCTGCGACGAGCGCGCCGAGGCGCAGGCGCAGGAGCTCGGTGACCGACGCGACGTCGCGACACGCACGTGCGGGCCGGAGCGTCTCCTCGTGCACCGGTCCCTTCTCGAGGTGCAGGCCCGGCTCGCTCTCGAGCCGCACGTGCAGCGCGCCCAGGGCCATCTGCCGCTCCGCGAGCGAGCCCATGATCACGTGGAGCGCGCCGCGCATGCAGAAGAGCAGGCGGCTCTCGTCGTCGTCCGGCGGATCGACCTCCGCCTCGATCTCGATCGGCGCCTCGTCGCGCGCCGCCTCGAAGGGCGCCTCCCAGCTCCCCGCGAGCTCGGCGCAGAGGCGCGCGGCCTCGCGCCCGAAGCGCACCGAGATCTCGCCTCGCGGGATCGCGAGGAGCTCGCCGAGCGTGCGCACGCCCATCACGAAGAGCGCGTCCGCGAGCTCCACGGGCAGATCGAGACAGCCCAGTGGAACGCGCGCTGCGAGGGCGCGCTCGTCCTCTTCGCTCGCCAGCACGCGCACGGGCTCGCGCGTGCCTCCTCGCGAGGCAGGGCGCGCGCGAGAGAGCCCTCGCGCGATGGCCCACGTCGGCAGCCGCGCATGCCCCACCACGACCGAGGCGACCCAGCGGCGCGCCTCCATCTCGGTCGCGATCGCGCGTGCCCACCGATCGAGCGTGCCGAAGAGCGAGAGCATGCCGTCCGGGTCGAGCCAGATCGTCCCGGGCCGCGCACGATCGGGCTCGACGCGCGGCGTGAAGCGCAGGAGCGCGCCCACGAGCTCGGCGCGCAGATCCTCCACGCGGTGTGGTGCGACGGGCGCCGCGCGCAGCTCGCGCGAGATGGCGAGCGCCGCGACGTAGCGCATGCCCACACGCACGCCGAGCTCCTGCGCTGCCGCCGACACCCAGGTCACGGGCGCGTGCGGCTCGTCGCGCGCGACGACTGCGACCGGCAGCCCCTCCCACGCGGGGTGCTCGCGCCGCAGCACCTGGAGCGGCAGCGCCGGCAGGTCCACGCATGCGATGCGCTTGGCCACGTCGTTCGTCCCGCACGTCAGGCCGCGACGGAGCCGCCGCGCTCGGAGGAGGGCCCGCGCTGCTCGGAGGGCAGGATGTCCGTGGCCGCGCGCTCGTCTCGATCCTCGTGTGCAGTACGGGGTTCGGGGGCGGTCCGAGCACCGGCCTTCGCCGCGCGGACATGGAGCGTCCCAGTCTTGTCTTTGAGCACCTCCGTCGTGAGCGAGAGTCGCCCCTCGTCGTCGCGCACGAGGCCGTGCTCGTCGCTCGCGTGACGAACCGCGAGGCGCATCGACACGAGTGGGCCGAGCGAAGGCGCGGCGTGATCGTGGGGCGAGAGCAGGACGAGACGGCTGCCGTGCTCTCGCGCGAGACCGAAGAGACGACCGAGCCACGCATCGCCGCGGAGGACGTTGTCGCGGCGCGAGCCTCTGCCGACCGGGCTCCTCGCGCCGTCGATCGCGGGCGAGCTCGGCTCGAGCGCTCGCAAGCTCGCGCGTGCACGCACGTTCGACAGATCGAGGACGACCGCGCCCATCACACCGGTGCGGAGCAGGAGCTCGGCGGCGCGCGGGGCCGCGCTCGGATCGTGATCGGGCACGTGCACGACGAGCAGCGCGTCGAGGTCGAGGCCCGCGCGCGCCCAGTCCGGCGGGAAGAGCCCCGCGCCGCGAGGCGCCACCCACGCGACGTGCTCGCCGCGCGCCTGCAGCGCGAGCAAGAGCGACACGACGGCGCTCGCTTGCGCCACGTCGGCGCCGCTCGAGAGCTCGACGATGCGGCCCACCGCGAGCTCGACCAGCGTCGCGAGATCCACCCTCGACGCATCGAGCGCGGACGAAGAGTGGTGCCGAGGAGAGCGCATGGGCGGATCGAGGAGATGGCTGAACATGAGTTCAGTGGCAAGACGCAGTCCTGACACCTCGACTGACATCCCCGAGAACGTTCGCGTTTTTTCGTGCGCTCTCTCCGCCGTTGGATCCGCCGAGGGTTCGCGTTAGCCTCGCGGCGGCCATGTCGGACGAACGGGAGAAGGACAAGCGCGCCGCCACGGTGCCCGGCTTCGGGGTGAAAGCACCGCTGCAGCCGCTCCAGGTCGACGCGATGCAGGCGGTCGACGACGAGATGACCTCCGTCGATCCGAAGCCGCGCGCCGCCGAGGTCGTCGATCCGCGCGTGCCCATGCAGGTCGAGGCGCAGCCCGTCGTCGCGCAGACCGCCAAGCCCGCCGAGGTCCAGCACACGCGTCGCGCGAACGTCCCTGCGGTGGACATCGATCTCGTCTACGAGCGTCGCAGCGCGCCGCTGCCCGATCAGCCGTGGGTCTTCCTCGAGATCTGGACGCGCAACACCATCTACGCGCTCGATGCGCGCCTCGTCTGCATCGACGTCGTCGATCAGCTGACCAAGCGCAGCCACGGTGATCACCCGCTGCGCGGCGCGCGTCTCGTCGGCGGTCAGGCCCGCGAGGGCGACGCGATGGAGCTCTCGCATCCGTTCCCGCGCCCTGGTGCCGAGGCCGTGTTCGAGCAGATGCAGGGACGACACGTGCGCTTCTCGCAGACCTCGACCGTCACGCGCGTCGTGATGCGCCTGCGCGTGCTCACCGTGACCCCCGAGCAGCTCCTTCCCACGTGGGAAGAGGTCACGGGCAGCCACAAGATCCCGAAGGTCTAGTCCGCGGTCCGTGCGGACCCGTTCCCTTCGCTGACGCGAATGCTCCGCGCCTCGCGGGCACGAGCTTCGTTTCATCGGATTGCAGAAGCCCGTCGCACGCGAGCCCTCGCCGCACAGTCGCGCGATGCGCTCACCCTCGACCGTGCTCCTCCTGCTCGTCACGCTCGCCTGCATCGCAGGATGCGGTGAGAGCGAGACTCCACCCGCGTGTACGCCGGATCGCACGACGTTCGACACGGAGATCCGCCCGCGCCTCGAGCGCTACTGCGGCAGCTGTCACGGCGAGCGCCCCGACTTCGGCGCGCCCACCTCGCTCCTCGACGTCGAGGAGCTGCTCGCGGTCGGGATGAACGGAGAGCGCTTGGTCGATCACGTCGCGCGTCGTCTGGCCGAGGGCTCGATGCCGCCCGTGGGCATGCCGCGGATCCCCGAAGCCGACGCCGACGTCCTCGCCGGCTGGGCGAGCTGCGGCACCGTCGACGTGCCTCCGCGCGCAGGCCTCGTGTCCAGCGCACCGCCGTTCCTCGCGCCTGCCGAGGCGCCGCGCGACACCGTGCCGCTCGACCTCCTCGCCGACGAGCACGCCGTGGGCGAGGACGTCCGCGACGAGTACGCCTGCTTCGTCGTCGATCTCGACCTCCCGTCGGATCGCTTCGTCCGCCGCTTCGAGATGGTGCTCGACGAGACGCGCGTGCTCCACCACGTGATCCTCTCTCGCGACACCGAGCGGAGGACGAGCCCGGGCTTCTTCGTCTGCGATGGTGGCGGCGGCATCCCCTTCGGCTCCGAGTACCTGTTCACGTGGGCACCGGGTGGCTCCGCGCTCGAGCTCCCGGGCGGTGGGCTCCGCGTCCGCCCTGGCGAGCGCTTCATCCTCCAGGTCCACTACAACAACGGCGCAGGGCTCGCGGGCGTGCGCGACTCGAGCGGTGTCCGGCTGTTCCTCGGGCCACCGGAGGGCCTCGAGTACGGGATGATCGGGCTCGGGCCTGCGGCGTTCGAGCTGCCAGCGCGTGCGCGCACGACCGTGAGCGGTCGTTGTCGTGTGGAGACGCCGATGACGCTCCTGGCGGGAATGCCCCACATGCACCAGCACGGAACGTCGTTCTCACACACGCTCGAGCGCGACGGGACCGAGCGCGATCTCGTCACGCTCACGGGCTGGGACTTCGGGACGCAGCTGTTCTATGCGTTTCCCACCGAGCTCGTGCCCGGAGACGTCGTCCACACCGAGTGCACGTTCACGAACGCCACCGACGACGTCGTCCGGTTCGGGGAGAACACCGAGGACGAGATGTGCAATGGCTTCGTCTACGTCACTCCGCCGCCGGCCCAGCTGTCCTGTGACGAAGGCGATCCGAGCCGTCCCACCGACGTGGACTACGTGCCTGGCGCTTGTGCGATGGACGGTGGTGCGACTCCCGCGCTCGTGCGCGGCGACTGGCTCGTGCTCGCAGAGCCTGCGGCGCTGATGACCGGGGTCGTTCCCGAGGGGACCTGGGACCTCGTCTCGGTGAGTGTGCCCACGCCTGGAGGCGAGACGCCGATTGGCCCGCTGGTGCCGGAGGAGAGCTATGCGCTCGCGCGTGGCCGCATCGTGGTCGGCGCCGGCACGCTCTCGTTCGACGTGGACTCGACGTTCGCGATCCGGGCCGGCACGAGGAACGTCGCGACGCCCGCGAGCGAGAGCTTCACGATTCCCTTCGACGAGGCACAGCCGAGCGCGCTCGAGGCGGTGGAGTCCTGTCCTTCCGGCGGCGCGAGTCGCGCCCTCGAGTGGGGCATCGAGGGGGACGAGCTCGTCGTGCGATTCACTCGCACGACCGGACTGACACTCTGGCCCACGTACCGATTCCGGCGCTCGGGCTGAGAGATCGAGAAAGAGAAGGGAGATCCGCCTCGGTCACCCCGAGTCTCCGGCTCGCCCGTTCTCGCCTCCTCCGTGGCGGGGGAGCGCCCCGTCGGCCCGCACGCGGAGCGTGGCCACCGTGCCACCGCCCGAGCGTGGTGTGAGCGACAGGGTGCCTCCGTGCCCCTCTGCGATCCGTCGGGCCATCGTGAGGCCGAGTCCGAGCGACGCGGTCGCTCCCGGCGCTCGCTCCGAGGGCTCGCCGCGCACGAAAGGCGCAAAGGCCTCTTCGCCGAGCGCACCGGGGACGCCAGGGCCCGAGTCCTCGATCGCGAACGAGACCCATCCATCGAGCGCGTCGCAGCGCAGCGTCACCGGGGCTCCGTCGGGGCTGACGCGAGCGGCGTTCTCGAGGAGGTTGCGCAGGGCGCGGCGCAAGAGCCGCTCGGAGCCCTCGAGCCGAACGTCGCGCTCGCTCGCGGGGTGCAACACGAGCTCGACGCGAGGAAAGCGCTCTCTGGCCGCGGTGAGGGCGCTTTCGGCGAGCGTCGCGGCCTCGAGCGTCCGACGGGTCACGCGCCCGAGGGGGCTCGCCGCGCGTCCTTCCGTCAGCTGGAGTCGCGCGGCGTCGAGGAGGTCGGTGAGGAGCTCGTCGAGGTCTTCCACGTCGCCGCGAACACCCTCGAGCGCCCGCCCGTCGAGGGCCACGCCGTCGGCGGCGAGGTCGAGGGCGAGCCGCAGTCGCGTGAGCGGCGTGCGGAGCTCGTGGGACAGGCTCGCCAAGAGCTCCTTCTCCGCGTCGAGGAGCCCACGGACGTCGTCGACCATCGTGTCGAACGCGTGACCGACCTCGCCGAAGGCGCCGTCGTCGCGAATGCCGGTGCGCACGCGCAGCTCGCCTCGGGAGACGGCGCGCGCCGCCGCCGTGAGCTGTGCCAGCGGGCCGATGAAGCGCCTCGTGAGCACCAGCGCGACGAAGATCGACACCAGCGCGGCCAGGAGCAGCGCTCCCAGCATCGACGAGAGGCTGAGTGGCGGTGTGACGCAGAGCTCGATCGTTCCCAGAGTGCCAGTCGCTCGCCCACAGACGTCACCGTCGCCGTGGGAGGCGCCGTGTCGCTCGCCGTCGGGCTCCACCAGAGACACCGTGCCTGGCAAGAGCGGATTGGCGCGCTCCACGCACGCGACCGGGTCCGGGTTCGACTCGCAGGCAGCGAGCAGATAGCCCGCGATCTCCGTGACCGACTCGGGCCCGGGTGTGCTCTCGAGCGCGACCATCGCCGCGCCCGCGAGCGTCGCGAACGACAGCAGGGACGAGCCGTAGAGGACCGCCGCGAGCTGGAGGGCAGGCCGCAGCGCGCGTCGAGACCAGCGTGGCTGGGCGTCGCGCTCACTCATGGCTCCTCGGGTGGCACGAGCCGATAGCCGACGCCTCGGACGGTTCGGATCAGGTGGCCCTCGGGACCGAGCTTGGTGCGCAGCCGACTCACGAGGACGTCGATCGCGCGATCGAACACGTCGTCGCCACCTCCGTGCACGAGATCGAGCAATTGCTCACGCCCGAGCGTGGTGCCGGGGCGCGACGCGAGCGCGACCAGGAGGTCGAGCTCGAGCTTGGTCAGCGCCAGGGGGCGATCGCGGAGCCACGCCTCGCGGCGCTCGAGGTCCAAGCGGAGCGCGCCGACGTCGATCGTGCGCCGCGGCACGAGCTTGCCCAGGCGACGCCGCGCCTGCGCTTGCACGCGCGCCAAGAGCTCTCGGCTGGAGAAGGGCTTGGGCAGGTAGTCGTCGGCGCCCATCTCGAGGCCGCGGATCCGGTCCTGCTCGTCGCCGCGCGCGCTGATCATGACGATGGGGACGTCGCTCGAGCTCCGGATCGCGCGGCAGAGCGAGAGGCCGTCCATCGCGCCGCGCAGCGTCAGGTCGAGGAGCACGACGTCGACGCCGAGCGCGACCCGCGCGAGCGCCGCGCGCCCCTCGTCGACCACGTCCACGCGGAGCCCGTGACGCTCGAGGAACTGCTTGGTCAGCTCCGCCAGGCGCAGGTCGTCCTCCACGAGCAGCACGCTCACCGATGTGGGATCCATGGCTTCCCACAGCCTGAACCGACTCGGTCGCGCGCAGAAGGCTCTCCCACGTTGCAGTGCGTTTCAACCGGGCTCGCGGTCGTCGCGGCGGCATCAGGGTGGTCCTCGAAGGCCTCGGAGCAGCACGACGCCGAGGCGAGGAGCCGGACCATGAAGGGTGAGCTGAAGAAGGAGCTCGGGCTCACGAGCGAACAGGCGCGTGTGATCCTCGGCGTGGCGCGGTCGGTCGTGGAGGCAGATGCCGTCGGCCCGCGGAGCCGCGCGCTGCTCGACGTGCTCGCCGAAGCCCTCGACCTCTCTGGATGGCAGACGATCGCCGTGCCCAGCGATGCGGCGGTGCGCGGCGCGTTCGAGCGCTCGTCGGAGCGGCGCGCGCTCGTCGATGCGCTCGTGATCCCCGCCGCCATCGAGTGCGAGGTGACGCGTCCGCGCGAAGTGGTGGTGCGTCGCTGGGCGCGCGTGCTCGAGGTGGAGTCGCACTGGGTCGAGGTGCTCGGGCCGATGCGGCGTCGCAGCGTCTGGGGAGTTCGACGGCAGCTCTTCCCTCGCTCGCCCGACGGGCGCCGCGTGCTCTCGCGCGCCTGGGAGGAAGAGCGGTGGATCGGGCTCTGGAGAGCGCTCCTCTTCACGCTCGGCCTCTTTCGCGATCCCCCGCTCGCGGCGCGCTTCCGCGCGCTCGGGGCGCTGGCCGAAGGGACCCTCGGCCGCACGTTCCACGATCACCTCGTCTCGCGCGGCATGACCTTTCCCGGTGAGGCGGGGGGCTTGCCCGAGCGCATGATCCACCACGACCTCATGCACGTGCTCGACGGGGACGACACCGATCCCGCGGGGGAGTGCGAGCTCGGTGGCTTCTACGCCGCGTGCGCGCCGGGCGACTCGTTCACGTTCATCGTCACGGTCCTCGCGACGTTCCAGCTCGGGCTCCCCGTGAGCCCCGCGATCGTGACGCCCGCGACCGGGGCCTTCGATCCACGCCGCGTGCTGGCCGCGTGGCTCCGTGGTCGACGCCTGAACGTCGACGTCCTCGGTCGCTGGGACTACTGGTCGCTGATGCCGCTGACGCTCGACGAGGCCCGCGCGCACCTCGGCATCGCACGCCCCGTCGCGTCGCCTCGCATCGCGCTCTCGGCGTGAGCCTCGTCGCGTCTCGTCGTGCGCTCGGCGCGAGACTCGTTTCGCGTCCCCTGGCGCTCTCGTCGCGCCTCGGCTCAGGGCGCGGGGGCGCGGAGCGAACTCCAGGCGAAGCAGCGCATGACGAGGCCGTCGTCGTTCGTGCCGAGGACGGCGAGCTCCTGCGATCCGCTCTGCGCGATGTGCGCGCCCGAGAGCGCGAGCGGTTCGTCGACCGAGATCGTCCCGTGGTCGAGGCCCACGAGGCGCGTGCCGGTCGCCACGAGCGCGGCGTCCACCACGAAGCCGATGGCCACGTCACCGTGGTCGTCTGCGAGGTGCACGGGTGTCCCCAGCGCGCCGTCGTCACCGAGCGTCGTGAGCTCGAGGCCCGCGCCGGTCGCGCCGACGATGTTCCAGCCCGAGTACGCCCGCGCTGCATCGAGCGGCTCGATCGCGCCGAGATCGGTCTCGCTCACGAGTGACCATCCCTCGGCGCCGTGACGGTGCGCGCGGGCCCAGCCGCTGCCTTCGGCGCTCGTGAGATCGAGGACCTCCGTGGGTGACACACCCAGCGTGCCCGTGGAGGCGACATCGACGGCGCGCGCGACCGTGATGGGCAGCCCTTGCAGCGTGACGACGCTTCGCGCCCCTTCGGTCGTCTCGACGAGCAGCGTCGCCTCGCGCCCGCAGCGGTTCGGCGTGCCGAACGCGGCGAGCACCCGCGCGCCCGCGAGCTCCGCGGGCCACGTGACGGAATCGTCAGCCCAGTCGACCGTGCTTCCCCAGCCGCTCACGAGCTCGACCGACGCATCCGTGAGCGACGGGCCGACGAGCAAGAGATCGTAGCCGTACGAGACGACGCGCGTTCCGTCCGCGACCCGCACGTGCGGGCGCTCCGCGCTGTCAGTGCCAGTGATGGCCACGAAGTACGTGCTCTCCGCGCCCGAGGCGTCGGTCACGATGTACGTGGCGCCCCACGAGTCGAACGCGCCGGCGAACGAGAGCGCTCGGCTCACACCCTCGCTCACGACGATGGCGGCGGCCTCGTGACAGTCGCGGGGCGTGGGGGGCGTGACGTCGGGGCGCGTCCACGTGCCGGGCGCCAGCGGTGCAGAGTTGGTCGGCACCATGCGCGGGCTCGGCAGGGAAGGATCGAGGTGGAACGAGCCGCGGAGCGTCGGAGGGATCGAGACCTCGCTCGCCTCGAGCGCGGGCGCGCAGGCGGGGACGAGGCCGAGGACGAGGAGCGAAGAGACCAGGCGTGTGGTGGACATGCACGTGAGTGCGGCGAGCCCTCGCTTCCGTCACGACCGCCGCGCCGCTGGACGCTCCTTGCGCTGGCCGACCGAGCGAGGCGGAGACACGGTGCGGCATGCAGCACCGCTTCGACACGCTCGCCGTGCACGCCGGCGAGTCGCCCGATCCCACGAGCGGCGCGCTCGAGCCGCCGATCACGCTCGCGAGCGCGTACGCGTTCGAGTCCGCCGAGGACGCCGCCGAGCAGTTCCGCGCGGGCTCCGGCAAGCGCGGCCACATCTACACCCGCTGGTCCAACCCCACGGTGGAGGCGCTCGAGCAGAAGCTCGCGGCGCTCGAGGGCGCGGAGGCGTCGGTGGTGCTCGCGAGCGGCATGGCCGCGGTGACCGGCGCGATCGAGACCTTCGTCGGCAGCGGTGATCACGTCGTGGCGCCCCGCGGGCTCTACGCCGAGACGGCGCGCCTGCTCCGCGAGCGCATGCCGCGCTTCGGAGTGACGACGACGTTCCTCGACGACGTGAGCGTCGAGACGTATCGCCGCGCGATCACGCCGCGCACGCGCATCGTGTACGCCGAGACGCCTGCGAACCCCACGCTCGCGATCACCGATCTGCGCGCGCTCGCCGACATGCTGCGCGCGTGCGCGAGCGAGGCGCACCCGAGCGGCATGCTGCTCGTCGTCGACGGCACCTTCGCGACGCCCTACCACCAGCGGCCGCTCGCGCACGGCGCCGATCTCGTCCTGCACTCGATGACCAAGGCCATCTCGGGTCACGGCGACGCGATCGGCGGGGTGGTGTCGGGCCGCGCGTCGTTGATCGCGAGCCTCCGCGCGGACGCCGCGCGCACGGCCGGCGCGGTGATCTCTCCGCTCACGGCGATGCTCGTGTCGCGCGGCGTGCGCACGCTCGGCCTCCGCATGAAGCAGGCGAGTGCCTCGGCGCTCGAGCTCGCGCGTCGGCTGGAGGCCGATCCGCGCATCGAGCGCGTCCACTACCCGGGCCTGCCGTCGCATCCGCACCACGCGCTCGCGAACCGCCAGATGGAGCGCGGCCACGGCGCGATGATCGCGTTCGAGGTGCGCGGGGGCCTCGAGGCGGGCGCGCGCGTGTACGACGCGGTGCAGGTGATCTCGCGCGCCGTGTCGCTCGGCGATGCACGCTCCCTCCTCACGCACCCTGCGTCCACGACCTCGGCGTCGATGCCGCGCGCCGATCGCCTCGCGGGCGGAATCACCGACGGCATGATGCGCCTCTCGGTGGGCATCGAGGACGTCGAGGACCTCTGGGCGGACCTCGATCACGCGCTCGGCGCAGCGTCCCCGGCTCGGTGAGCGTGCGCCCGCGCCGCGTCAGGTCGGCGTGATCGAGGCCACTCGATCGATCGCCGCGAGGATCTCGGCGCGCGTCGCCGGCTTGTGCACGACCGGGCCGTCGAAGCGCTCGAGGAACGCGCTGCAGCGTCCGGTGAACGCGCCGCCCGAGCTGCACACGAAGCGCTGAGCCAACGCGGGGCGGTGCTGGGTGAGCCACGCGTGCACCGCCACGCCATCGACCTCGGGCATCATCAGGTCGCATACGATCGCGTCCCAGCGCTCGTCGGCCGACAGAACGGTGATGGCCTCGTGCCCACTCGCGGCCGTGACCACGTCACAGTGCCGCGCGAGCACCCGCGCGAACGTGGCGGTGATGGCCGGCTCGTCGTCCACGATGAGGATCCGGCGTCGACCGCTCGGCGCGGGCGATGGAGTGAGCGTTCGCTCCTCGCGCTTCGCCGGCGGTTGGGCGGCGCGGGGCAATCGAATCTCGAAGGTCGTGCCGCGGCCGAGCGCGCTCTCGCACGCGAGGCTGCCGCCGTGCTGTCGGATGATCTCCTGAGAGATGGTGAGAC
Organism: Sandaracinaceae bacterium; assembly: GCA_044376125.1. Lineage (GTDB taxonomy): Bacteria > Myxococcota_A > Polyangia > Polyangiales > Sandaracinaceae > JAFLCL01. Next base: position 24,561 of record JBILLJ010000032.1, on the reverse strand, counting down.
CGAGCCCCATGCCACGGCCCCTCGCCTTGGAGGTGAAGAACGGCTCGAAGATGTGCGCGCGCACTTCTTCGGGCATGCCGACGCCCGTGTCGCGCACGCGTACGACGACGTCCGGAGCGTCGTCTCGGACCGTGACCTCGACACGGTGGGTCTTGGGCGCGCCTTCGGGGATCGCCTGCGCCGCGTTGAGGAGCAGGTTCGTCAGCACCTGACAGAGCTTGGTGTGCGAGCCGCGGACGCGCGCGTCAGGCGCGACGTCGAGCACCAGCTGCGCGCGATAGCCGAGCTCGCGCCCGACGAGCCGCGTGGCCTCCTCGACCACCTCCGCGAGCGCGACGTCGCTCGGCTCGGGCGCATCGAGGCGAGCGAAGGTCTGGAGGTCGCGCACGACGCCGGCGATGCGCTCGACACCCAGCCCTGCATCTCTCGCGAGCGCCCGCGCCTCGGCGAGCGCGGTCGACGTGTCGGTCGTCGTGCTCGCCTTGTGGAGGAGCTCGTCGAGCTCCTTCAGGTTCAGGAGCACGAAGGCCGCAGGGTTGTTGATCTCGTGGGCGACGCCCGCCGCGAGCTGACCCAGCAGCACGAGGCGATCGGCGTGCGCAGCGCGGCGCCTCAGCTCGCGCTCGTTCTCGGACTGCTTCTGGATCTCCTCGGCGAGCATGTTCAAGCCGACCGCGATGCCGTCCAGGACGTCCTCGCCACTGCCCACGGTGGCGCGGCGCGAGTAGTCCTTTCGCGCGAGCGCGATGAGCTCGTCCATCAACTCGTTGAGGCGCTGGCCGTCTTCGGTCACAGGAACCCTCGCAGCCACTGCTCTGCTTCGCCAGCATCGGTGAAGAGGCGCGTGGGCACTCGCGGTCGGTTGAAGCCGAGATAGAAGTTGCCGATCATCCGGCTCAGCGGCGACGCGATGACGAGCGCGACGGCGCAGCTGACGGCGTCGGCTTCGGGCCCTGCGAGGTGTGCTCGCGCTTCGGCCGATTGGGACCTCAATCCGCGGAGATCGATGAGGGCAGGCCGAGCCTTGCCTTCCACCAGCTCGGCGGTGGCCGCGAGGTTCTCTGCGGCGTCGACCAGCGCGACCTCGGCGCCCGCCAAGAAGACGCCGTGGATCACACCGTCGCGCAGCGACAGCTCACAGGTTCGCGTCCGTCGAACGTTCACGACGGAAAGATTACGCCCATGACGTCGAGGAAAGAACGCCTTCGCGGGGGGTCGCGCACACCGCAGCAACTCTCCCGAGCGGGGACCGGCCGAGCGGGGCGAGGCAAGCGGGGCGAGGCAAGCGGGGCTGGGGCCCCGCGCGTAGCGCTCGCATCGCGAGCAGGGACCGAGCGGGGCGAGGCAAGCGGGGCTGGGGGCTCGCATCGCGATCGGGGACCGGCCGAGCGGGGCGAGGCAAGCGGGGCTGGGGCCCCGCGCGCAGCGCTCGCATCGCGAGCGGAGCGAGGCAAGCGGGGCTGGGGCCCCGGGCGCAGCGCTCGCATCGCGAGTGGGGACTGGCCGAGCGGGGCGAGGCCAGGCAAGCGGGGCTGGGGCCCCGCGCGCAGCGCTCGCATCGCGAGCGGAGCGGGAGGGGGCCCCACGCAGTGGGGGAGGGGCCGCACGGCCCCTCAGAAAAACTAGTACTCGACGCGGAACAGTTGCTGGCCCATGAGGAGCAGCGAGCCGCTGGGGATCGAGGTCTGTCCGTGCACACGCACGAACGTGCCGTTCGAGCTGCCCACGTCCGTGAGGAAGACGCGACCACCTTCTTCGTGGATGCGGCAGTGAAGACCCGACACGTAGCCGTCCTCCGGGAAGAGGATGTCGCCACGCTCACGCCCGAGGTGCAGGCCTGCGGAGGGCACGCCGTAGCAGTTGCCCGTCGTGTCGCGGCCCGTGATGAGGCAGATGCGTCCGGCCAGGCCCGTGTTCGGGCTGCCCATGAGCTCGACGCCGCCCTGTGCGGGACGAACCCCGAGGCGCTCGAAGCGGATGATCTCCTGGCCGATGCGGAAGATGGCGCGGTCGACGAGCTCGATCGGCTGATCGACGCCGATGCGCATGTACACGCCATTGAGGCTGTTCTCGTCACGCACGACGAGCGAGCCGGGGCCGAACGTGAACGTCGCGTGGCGCGGCGAGAGGTACGAGTCGCTGGCGAAGAGGCCACCCGTCTCGCGTCCGACGATCGTCGTCTCCGACATCGCGAAGGAGTCGCCCTCGGAGCCGTCGGCGCGGATGAGCACGAGCGAGCCGCGCTGCGGGCCGCTCGACATCGCCATGGCCGGCGCGCCCATCGGCGCAGCTGGCGGCGGCGCGGGGATCGAGGCGCCCATCGGATGGCCACAGCTTCCACAGAACTTGAAGTTGCGGTTGTTCGACGTGCCGCACTTGGGGCAGATGAGCTGATCGCCGCTGGCTGCCGGGGCAGCGATCGGTGCGGGCGAGGCCATCGGCGGGCCACCGCCGAACGACGGCATCGGGGGCGCCGCCATCGGAGGCGCTGCAGGCGCAGGGGCCGGCATCGCGGGCGCGCCACCGAACGACGGCGCCGGCGCGGGCGAGGCCATCGGCGGCCCGCCGAACGACGGCATCGGCGGGGCGGCCATCGCGGGGCCGGGAGCGGGCGAGGGCATCGCCGGCGCACCACCGAACGACGGCATCGGAGGTGCGGCCATGGGCGGCATCGCCGGCATCGGCGGCGCGGCCATCGGCGCCGGCGCGCGGCCAGCCGGCGGCGTGGGCGCGGTGAAGCTCTTGGGGGCATGGGCCGCGTCGCGCGGCAGCTCCGCTCCACAACCGAGACAGAACTTGTAGTGGTCCTGGTTCTCTTTACTGCAACGGGGGCAGACGATCACCGCGGAGCTCCTTCATGGCTCGCCTTCGAGGGCTTGCGCGCTCTCGTAGGTCCCGCGGGACAGTAGTGCCCTTCGTGATCGCAGGTCAAGCGCGGCGCGGCGGCCACCCTGCGCGACGGAACGAGCTCGGTCTGGCCACGGACGAGAGAAGGCGTGAGCCACGAAATCGCACTCGCGGATCATGCGTTAGGGACCCGACGCCCTTCGGTCACCACCTCGTTTCTCCTATGGAAACCCCGGCCCACTTCTCGCTTACACTCGCGGCGTCGATGACTGCGCCCTCGAGAAGCGCGACGGACCCGAAGCAGCGCCGGGCTCGCAAGAGCCCCCCGAGCCATTCCGATGGTCGCTCGGCGCTCGAGGGCCGTGCCGTGGGCGCGCGGACCTCGCCGACGCACAGCGGTGAGCGACCGCGAGAGCTGCCGGCGAGCGACCCCGATCGACTCCTCGGGCGCACGCTCGCAGGCAAGTACCGCCTCGACTCCCTCCTCGGCGAGGGCGCGATGGGCCGGATCTACCAGGCCCATCACCAGCTGCTCGACAAGGACGTCGCCATCAAGGTGCTGCACCAGCACCTCGGCGGAGAGGATCGCGTCGCCAAGCGCTTCCACCGCGAGGCGCGCGCGGCCAGCCGCCTCTCGCATCCCAACTCGGTGCAGATCCTCGACTTCGGCAGCACCGACGACGGAGTGCTGTACATCGCGATGGAGCTCCTCGACGGCGAGGATCTCCAGGTGATCCTCGACCACGACTTCCCGCTCACGCCGCGGCGCATCGTGAGCATCCTCGGGCAGGCCCTGCGCGCGCTCGACGAGGCGCACCACGTCGGCATCATCCACCGCGATCTCAAGCCCGAGAACATCGTCGTCCTGACCGATCGCGCGGGCCGCGACCTCGTGAAGGTCTGCGACTTCGGCATCGCGAAGATCATGGAAGGCGAGGGCCAGTCGATCACGGTCGACGGCTTCGTCTGCGGCACGCCGCAGTACATGGCCCCCGAGCAGGCGCGCGGTGAGGACGTCGATCGGCGCCTCGACATCTACGCGGCGGGCGTCGTGCTCTACCAGATGCTCACGGGCTCGCCGCCGTTCTCCGGCGACACGGCGCTCGGCATCATCACCAAGCACCTCACCGACGAGGCCGTGCCGCCGCGCAAGCGCCGCCCCGAGCTCGGCATCCCCGAGTCGCTCGAGCGCATCGCGAAGAAGGCGATGAGCAAGTCGCGCAACGAGCGCTTCGCGACGGCCAAGGAGATGTCGGACGCGCTCGAGGCGGCCATCGACGAGCTCGGTCCGCTCGCTGACGAGCGCCTCGGCGAAGGGCGCCTCGCGGAGCAGGCGAGCAAGGAAGCCGAGCTCGCGCGCGGACGCACCGAAGAAGCGCTCGCCAAGAGCGATCGCCCTGCCGTTCTGGCCAGCGAGACGCGCGCGGGCACGAGCTCGAGCGTGGCGTTGCCCGTGCAGGGCGCGCCGTGGGGCATGATCGCGACCGGCGTCGCGGTGCTGGCGCTCGCGGCCGCGGCCTGGTCGCTCGTGCGCCCTGCCCCGGCGCCGACGGAGCCGACCGCGCGCGACGGGCACGAGGTCACGACGACCGCGATGCCGCCATCGACGAGCGTGCCCGTCGTCGTGCCGCCGCCGACGAGCGAGGCCCCGGCGGAGATCCAGCCGGACATCGCTCCGCCGACCACGACGACGCCCGAGGTCGCGACGACGCCCGAGGTGGCGACGACGCCCGAGGTCGCGACCACCGAGACGAGCCCGACGCGGCGCCCGCTCACGTCGGCTTCGGGACGCATCACGCCGTTCGGGACGCGCACCGGCACGACGGCCTCGGTGAGCCCGCAGCCGCCCGTCACGAGCGCGACGGGCACGCCGCCGCCGACCTCGACACCGACGAGCGTCCAGCCGGCCGAGCTCTCGCCGGCGCGCCGAGCCTTCGAGGCGGGGCGGAGCGCCTTCCTCACGCAGGATTTCCGAGGTGCGATCCGCTCGTTCGAGGAGGCCGCGCGCCTCTCGCCCGCCGATGCCGAGGTGCAGAAGCAGCTCGGGCGCGCGTACATGCGTGCGGGCGACTACCCGCGCGGTGTCGTGGCGTATCGACGCTACCTCGAGCTCTCGCCGTCCGCGACCGACCGCGCGGTGATCGAGTCGATCATCGCGCAGCACCAGTGACGCCTCCGTCGCGTCGATGCCCGCGCGTGTCGCGAGCGCGGTGAGGGATCGATCCCTCGGATCGAGGGATGGGCACCTCGCGCGCGTGAGCGAGATCTCGCTGATCCGCGGCGTTCGGTGTGGGCACGCACGCTGCAGAGCTCGCGGTCATGACGCTGACGCACTCTCCCCCTCACCGTGGCCCGCGCCGCGTCACGAGGGGCACGCTGGCGCTCGCTGCCCTGTGGGTCGGCGCGCTCCACGCGAGCACTGCCCTCGCGAGGCCCACTGCCCCGAGCATCCTGTGCGAGACGTATCCGGACGCGCCGCAGTGCTCGGGCTCGCTCGGCACGTGCAGCACCTGCCACACCTCGACGTGGCCGCCCGCGTGGAACCCCTACGGCCTGGCAGTGATGGGCGCGATCGGAGAGGGCAGCTTCGAGAGCTCGCTGCCCGCTGCGCTGCGCGCGGTCGAGGCGCTCGACAGCGACGAAGACGGGGTCGCGAGCTCCGACGAGCTCCTGCTCGGCACGAGCCCCGGTGATCCCGACGACGCTTGGCCGTGGTGTGCGCCCGAGACACCCACGGGGGCGGTGCCGGTGCCCGAGGGCTTCGACTTCGAGCAGGCCGTTCGTCGCGTCGCGATCACGTACTGCGGGCGACAGCCGACCTACGACGAGCTCGCGACGTTCCGCGCGGGCGGCCCCGATCCCGAGGTGCTCTACGAGCGCCTGCACGCCACGGTCGATCTCTGTCTCGACTCGGCGCCGTGGCGTCGCACCGGCTTGAGGCGCCTGGTCGATGCGCGCATCCGACCGATCGGCGCCGTCGGTGCGGACTCACCCGTCGGCATCGTCATCGGCGACTACGAGTGGGACTACCGGCTCTTCCGCTACGTGATGACCGACGACCGCGACGTGCGAGAGCTGCTGCTCGCGGACTACCACGTCACCGAGGCACCGGACGGGACCCTGAGCCGCGTCGAGGGCGCGATCCCGAGGACGGATCCGACCGGCCAGCCGCTCGAGCCCACGCGTCGCGCCGGGATGATCACGACGTCGTGGTTCTTCTCCATCAACACGATGTTCAGCGCGATGCCGCGCACGACGGCGGCGCAGGCCTACCGCGCGTGGCTCGGCATGGACATCGCGCGCCTCGAGGGCATCGACCCGATCGCCGGCGAGCCGCGCGACGTGGATCAGCGGGGCGTGACGTCGCCGCAGTGCGCGGCGTGCCACTCCACGCTCGATCCGCTCAGCTACGCGTTCGCCTCGTTCGAGGGCATCCGCGGGCCGCGCACCGGGGCGTACGACGCGGGGCGGCCCGCGCGCGTCATCCCGGGATGGACCGCACCGCAGACCTACCTGCTCGGCGAGCCGGTCAGCGACGTGCGCGACTGGGCCGAGCACGCGGTGAGCACCGAGGCCTTCGCGCGCAACCTCGCGCTGATGCTCTTCCGCGACGCGCTCGGTCGAGAGCCGACGCCGAGCGAGCTCTCGGAGCTGCGCGTCGTCTGGCGCTCGCTCTCGCGCGATGGCTGGTCCGCGAACCGCCTCGTGCACCGCCTCGTCGACACGCACGCCTTCGGAGGTCGCGGATGACTCGCGCTCACGCTCACGTCTGCGGACTCACGGCCCTGCTCGCCCTCTCGGGCTGCGGCGTCGAGGAGCTCTATCTCCCTCCGATCGTGCCGCGCGAGGAGATGCCACCGCCCCCTCCGCCCGATCTCTCGTGCGAGGACGCCGAGCCTCCGATGCCCGAGACGCTCGTGTGGAAGCGTGCGGACGCGCTCGCGGCCGATCTCTCGCTGGCGCTCGCCCTCTCGCCCGACGCGATGTGCCGCGAGCTCGGCGTGATTCCGTGCGTCGAGGCCGAGCGCGTCGCGCTCGGTGGCAGCGACCCGATCGGGACGGGCCTCTACGTGCCTCCGGCGCGCCCGGGCCTCACGACGCCCAATGCGGTCGATCGTCTCGTGCTCGCGGCCTGCGCCGAGCGCGTCTCGCTCGACGTCGCGGGGCCCGCGGAGATCGTGCGGAGCATCGATCTCGACGCGGCCTCGCTCGACCCCGACGACCCGGCGACGCGCAACGCGATGGAGACCGACGCGACGGAGCTCCACCGGCGCCTCCTCGCGCGCGACCCGAGCGCCGACGAGCTCGCTCTGCTCGTGGACCTCGCTCGCCCGGCCGACGGCCTCACGCCCACCGCGCGCGAGTGGGCGACGCTCACTTGCTTCGCGATCGGCTCGCGCACCGACAACGTCTTCTACTGAGCTTCCCGGGTCGAGGGACCTCTGGCCCCTCGAGCCCCCTCGATTCCCCCAACCATCAGGCAGCCATGACCACGTCTCGACGCTCCTTCTTCCGCGGCCTCGCTGCCGCGGGTGCGGCCACGGCCCTCGCTTCGTCGATCGATGCGCCGCGCGCGCGCGCCGCGACGCCCGCGCGACGGCTCCTCTTCGTGATCGGCGCTTCCGGCGGGGCGAGCATCATCGACTCGTTCCTGCCGCTGGTGTCGAGCGAGGCCGCGCCCGCCTCGCGCGACACGCTCGTCGCGTACCCGGACGCGATCGTGCAGCAGGCGCCGGGCTCGGCGTTCCGCGTGGTGCGCAACCTCGCGAACGCGGGCTTCCCGACGAGCCCGCTCTTCCGCAGCAGCTTCGAGCAGGGCGATCTCGTGCGGGCGCATGGCGCCGACATGCTGCTCGCCACCGTCGAGAACACGAGCGTGAACCACGTCGTGGCGCAGGCGCGCGCGCTCAACGGCGCGGGGATCGATGGTGGTCGCACGATCCTCGAGGCCGCCGCGATGACGCACGGCGACGGGCTCGTCCTGCCGGCCGTGAACCTCGCGTCCGGCGGCTACCTGGACGCGGGCACGCGCGCCGACACGCCGGACTGGGCGCGCGCGGAGATCGTGAACGATCCGCTTCGCTTCGCGGCGAGCACCGACGGTTCGCGCGGCCTCTTCCCCGTCGGTGATCCGCGCATGCCACGGAGCGCGCTCCTCACGCGTGCACGCGGAGCGCGCGAGCGCCTCGAGGATCTCTCACCCCTCGCGTCTCGCACGAGCCCGATGCGCGCCCGCTACCTCGAGCTCCGGCGCACCCTCCAGCCGCGCATGGAGGCGGCCGAGCTGATCGAGAGCCTCATGCTCGTGTCCTCGGGCGTCGATCTCGCCCGCTACGGCCTCGCGCCCGCACCGGCGATCGCGGAGATGGGCCTGCTCGATCGGTTCCCGCAGCTCTTCGAGGATCGCTTCCAGGCGCAGACCGCGCTCGCCTACCTCCTGGCGCGCGAGGGCCTCTCGGCGGCGGTGTGCTGGGGCCCGGGCTTCGCGCCGTCTTTCCTCTCCGACGGCACGATCACCGACACGCCCATCTCCTTCGACTTCAGCCACAACGATCACGTCACCACGCAGAACGTGATGTGGAGCCGCGTCGCGGGCATGGTGGACGCCCTCGTGCGCCTCTTGAAGGAGACGCCCACCGACGACGGAACGCTGTGGGACCGCAGCCTGATCTACGTCGCGACGGACTTCGGCCGCGAGCGCGTCCGCCCTGCGGGCGCGATGGGCGGCTTCGGCACGGGCCACCACCTCTCGAACGGCAACCTCTTCCTCTCGCCGCTCCTGCGCGGCAACCGCGTGCTCGGCGGCGTCGCGGCGGACACGGCGATCACGGAGGGCTGGGATCCCGTCACGGGCGAGCGCACGCCCGGGCGGAACGAGATCCGCGAGGGGCACCTCTACAGCATCGCGGCCTCCGCGCTCGGCATCGAGTTCGCGGGTCGCCTCGACGTGAGCGCGGCCATTCGTTGATCGTCAGCGCACACGGACGACGACGCGGTAGGGGCCGCACGTCGTCATCCACGTCGGCGCGGTGACGCGCACGAAGAGGGTGCCGCTGTCGTCGGTCGAGAGCGTGCGGCTGCAGTCGGTCTCGATCTCGACGCTCTCCGGAGAGCTGCCGGTCGCACCTCCCGCGCAGCCATTGCCGAGGTAGTTGTCCGCCATGCCGACGGCGCAGGTGCTGTTGTCGGTGCGGTCGCCGCAGACGTAGTAGGCCGAGAGCGCGTAGTCGCTGCCGATCGGGATGTCGCCGAGCGTGACCGTGATGCGCGGGTTGCCCCCGTCGCTGCCGTCGGTGATGGGGAAGGAGAACCAGTCCTCGTCGCGCATCTCGTCGATGTTCGCGTTGAGGATCACGTCCGGCGGATCGTCGGCGTCGTTGAGGCCCGGTCGCGTCGTCGGCGTGGTGTTCGAGTCGTTGGGCTCGAAGCCGTCCGGCGTGCACGCGCAGCGGCCCGTCGTGCAAGCGGCGCCGTCCATGCACGAGCCGCAATCGAGCGGCATGCCGCAGCCGTCGTCGGGCGCGCCGCACTCGTAGCCGATCGCCTCGCACGTCGTCGCCATGCACACGCAGGTGTCGCCCATGCGTCGGTAGGGAGGCTCGCAGTCCCACGTGCAGCGGCCGTCCATCCCGCACGCGGGCACCCCCATGGCGGGCGCGTCGCAGGCCTCGCCGCAGCCGAGGCGGCAGCCATTGGCGGGATCGTTGGCGAGGTCGCGCACGCAGCCCGCGCCACACGCGTGCTCACCGCTCGGGCACGAGGTCATGCCCCCGTCGCGTCCGCCACCTCCACCATCGACGCGACCGGCGTCGCCCGGCCCGCCACCGCCTCCGTCGCGCGCGCCGCCGCCATCGCGTGCGCCCGTGTCGGCGCCGCCGCCACCACCTGCGTCCGCGGGCGGCGTGACCTCACCCTGCGCGCAACCGACGAACAACGACGAAGCCAAGAAGACGAGCGCGAGATCGCGCGACGGAAACGACGACATCGCCCGATCGTGCCGAGGCCGCGCCGGCCGCGCAACCGCGAGAGACTCCGCCACGCGTTTGGCGATCGCCGAGTCAATCGGCGAGAGCCTCCCTCCCGCCGATTCGAGCCCGTGGCACTCGCATCGATCCATCCGAGTGCCAGGTGCTCTCAGCCGGGCGCGGTCTCGTTCGCCTCCGGGCTCGGCTCGCTCGGCGCTGCGTCGGCGGGGAGGGCGGCCTTGGCGAGCGCGCGCACGCGCGGCGCGCCGAGCCTGGCGAGGTTCGCCAGGACGGGCGGCTCGAGCTTGCGCAGCTCCGCGATCGCCTCGTCCTTCTTCCCGAGCGCCTCGAGGCAGGCGGCGCGCACGACGAGCACGTCGTCGGCGAGGCCCGTCTCGTCGCCCGGCACCTTCGCGAGGATCGAGTCGAGGCCCTCCATCGCGGCCTCGGCCTCACCCTTCTCGATCTTCACCATGCGGGAGAGCAGCTCGATGCGCGCGTCCACGTCGGGCTCGCTCGGCGGGCGATGGGCGCGGATCGTCGCCTCGGCCTCGTCGAAGCGACCCGCCGAGATCTGCACGACGGCCTTGGTGTGCCGCACGACCGCACGGCGCGCGTCGTCGAGGTCGTCGATCTTCACGCGCGCGAGCACCTCGCACGCCTCTTCGGCGCGGTCGCTCGCGTCGAGCAGCTCGGCGAGGATCACCGAGAGGTGCGCCTGCTCGACCTTGAGGCGCGTGCCGAGGCGGTTCGCGCGGCGGAGGGCCTCGCGCACCTCCTGGATCGCAGCCGGCCGGGCCTCGTCGTCGAGCACCGCGGCTTCCCAGCGATCCCAGGCCGCCTCGCGATCCCGCCGCTGCTTGCGCATGCGCCACGACTCGGCCGCCCAGAGGCCGATCGCGACCAGCGCGATCGGGATCATCGCCCACCCATACCCGAAGTGTGCGAGCGCGTGATAGAGCAGCCACGCCACGACCGCGACGAACACGATGCGCAGGAGGACCCACACGGGGCTCCTGAAGCCGCCCGAGAGGAGCGAGGTCAGTCCCTCCATGGGAGCGTCCTCCTCATCGACAGCCCGAAGCCACGAATCCACTGAGCATGCGCGCGACCCTACCAAACTCCTCCCGCTCCGCGAGCGTCGCGTTCGCCGTCGCGCTCGCCGCCTCGGTCTCTGCGTGCGGCACCGAGGGGCCGCCCGCGGGTGAGCTGCGCGAGTGGCGACCGAGCGATCACCAGCTGCCCGAGGGCTACGACGAGGCGGCTGCGGAGCAGCAGGCCGCGACCGCCGCCGATCCCGGCGCAGCGCTCTACGCCACGCACTGCGCGAGCTGCCACGGCCTCTCGGGTCGTGGTGACGGACCCGGCGCGCCGCCGATGGCGCGCGTGCCGAGCTTCGTCGACCCCGCGATCCAGGCGCGCACCGACGAGCAGCTCGCCGAGGTGATCGTGCAGGGGCGCGGTGGCTTCATGCCCGCGTTCGGCGATCGGCTGCCCGCGACGGGCGTGGCCGCGATCGTGCGCCACCTCCGCTCGTTCGGCCCCTGATCTCTCAGCCTCGCAGCAAGCCGCTCACCACGCAGAGGAACGCGCTGAGCAGGCACATCACGGACACGAGCGCGACGACGCCGACGCCGATCCAGAGGCCGAGCTGGTTGCTGTCGGTCGGGACGTTGCTCGTGGGCGGCGCGAGCGGAGCGGCGGCCGGAGCTGGCGCCAGCGGTTGCGCAGGGGAGGCGAGCGCGGGCGAGTGTGCGAACGGTGCCGGCGCATGCGCGAACGATGGTGCTGCGTGCGAGGGCTGCGGCGTCGCGGGCGGCGCAGCCTGGGTCGTCGGGGCCATCGACGGGCTCGGTGCGCCGTGGGCCGGAGCGATCGCGGCGAGATCCTGCACGGCGCGGCTCGGCGTGAGGCTGCGGATCGAGAAGGGCCCCGAGCGATCGTCGGTGGCCTCGAGCTGTTGCTCGACGTGCTCGAGGAGCGTGCGGGCCTCGTCGCCGTTGGAGGGCCGCGCCTCGGGCCGCTTCGCGATGAAGCGCAGCACGAGCTCGTCGAGCGCCGGCGCGATGCCGGGGGCGAGCGACGAAGGCGGCGTCGGAGGCTCGGCGAGCGCGGCCGCGAGCACACGCGCGACGTTGTCGTACGGGAACACGACGCGGCCCGTGAGCGCCTCGTAGAGCGTGGCCCCGAGCGCGTAGACGTCGGCGCGCGCATCGACCGAGGAGCTCTGCGCCTGCTCGGGCGCGAGGTACCAGAGCGTGCCGAGCGTGAGCTGACCCTGCGTCCGCTTCTCGCCGTGCACGAGGCGCGCGATGCCGAAGTCGCTGATCTTCGCGATCTCGCTCGGGCCGTGGCGCACGATCATCACGTTGGCCGGCTTGACGTCGCGGTGGACGACGCCGCGTCCGTGCGCATGGCCCAGGCCGGCGGCGACCTGCTTCATGAGGCGGACCGCGCGCACGGGTGGAAGGCGCCCCTCGCGCTTGAGGAGCGACGCGAGCGTCTCGCCGCCGTCGACGAGCTCCATGACGATCGCCCAGGTGCCCGTGTCGCCGACGAAGTCGTGGACCGTCACGACGTTCGGGTGGTTGAGCTGCGCCATCGCCTGCGCCTCCTGGCGGAAGCGGCCGGCGACCTGCGGATCGAAGACGAGCTGAGGGTGGAGGAGCTTCAGCGCGACGCGGCGCCCGAGCACGGTGTCGAGCGCGGCGTAGACGGCGCCGTTGCCGCCTGCACCGAGGTGCGCCTCGACCACGTACTTGCCGATCGGCGTCCCCGGCGCGAGGGGAGGGCGCTGAGAAGGGATCACGTGCGGTGGAGGGTAGCCGACGCCACGGCCTCGGTGCGAGAACGCGGACCACGTCAAACCACCTCCATCGACCACGACGAGCGTCGCGCGACGCCGTGACTCGCATACAAACGCGTCTCGCATGACCGTGTTCCGCTACCACCCGCACACCGCTCGCCCGACGGCGCCCCGCGGCGATCACCAGACCGAGGCCCTCGTCGCCCACCTCGAGCGACACGTCGCCCCGGTCGAGACGGTGTTCGCCGAGATCGTGTCCGAGACCGTGCACGTCGACGTGATCTTCACGGCCGCCGTGCCGCAGCTGCCCTACCGCGTGGCGATGACGTCGGGGCTGAGCGATCTCCCGATGCGCGTGCCCAGTGGCGCCGAGCAGTACACGTACGCCGAGCTCTTCGCGCTCCTTCCGCGCGAGTGGCCCATCGACGAGGCGTCGTTCGCCGACGATCGCTGGTTCTGGCCCATCGCGACGCTGCGCGGGCTCGCGCGCCTTCCGCACGAGCACGGCAGCTACTTCGCGTACGGCCACACGCTCGGCAACGGCGAGCCCCCGGCCCCGTACCACCCGAGCACGCGCCTCGCGGGTGCGGCGCTCCTGAACGCTCCCAACCTCTCTGCCGCCGCGCACACCGCGTCGGTGCCGGGCGCAGGGGGCCCGCGCAACGTGCAGCTCCTCTCCTTCGTGCCCCTCTACGCCGAAGAGATCGCGCTCACGCGGACGCTGGGCCTCGGCGCGTTGACGCAGCGTCTCGTCGCGCGGCGGGGATCGACGGCGTCCTGCGCCTCGAACGGCCGAATGTCGCAGGGCCCGGCATCTCGTTCGAGGCCGACGGCCGCGGCCACGTCTCGACGTCTGCGTTCGTCGGCGCGGCGCCACAGGGCCTCGACATGGGGCGCGCGCGCGAGCTCCAGGCGAGCGTGCAGGCGGCGCTCTCGCCGGCCGATCGCGAGTCGCCGATCAACGCCGCGGCGCGCTTGCTCGTCGGTGGTCGCTACGAAGAGGCCATCGCGGCGTACAAGGGGATCGGCGAGGCCGAGCCGGACAAGCGCGCGCTGGCGGCCGGCCAGATCGGCGCGGCGCTCTACTTCCTCGGCCGCTACGAGGAGGCGATCACGTGGTACCGGACCTCGGCGGAGTGGGGCGAGGACCCGACGATGGTGCGCGACAACATCGAAGAGGCCGAGGCGGCGCTTCGCAAGCGCGGGGCCGTGCCGAACGCTCGACCGCCCTCCGTGGGCACGTCGCCTGTCGCTCACGCACCTGCGCCCGCGCCGCTTCCACCCGGCGTGCTCCGCGACGTCGATCGGGGGCGGCGCCTCCACTTCGCGGAGGACCTGCCGCCCAAGAAGGCGGAGCACGCGCGCGAGATCCTCGGCGCGCACGCAGGCGAGCCGATCGTGGCCTTCTTCGACCTGACGCTGATGGGCGGTGGTCGCGACGCGATCGTTCTCACCGACCAGACGCTCGCTGCGCGTGACGGGGACGAGCGCGTCGTGGTCCCGCTGGCCAGCATCGCGAGCCCGCTCCTCGTCGGCGCGCTCGAGGATCGTCTGCAGGTCCAGGCCAACGGCGCCACGGTCACCTTCAGCGTCGGCAACCACGGCGAGACCCTCGTGCGTGTGCTGGGCGCCGTCGCCACGACGGTCCACCGCGCGCGCGGCCACTGACGCATCGCGACGTGCACGTCGGGCCCTCGCGACGTAGGAGGGGGCCACCGAACGATGTCGGCCCGCGAGCGAACGTCTCCCGCGCGACTGCTCCGCGCTCTCGCGCCCGCGATGCCCTGGCTCGGCGCCATCGCGGTGCTGACGCTCGCGTGGCTCGGCCGCGGCTACACCTCGGACGACGCGTTCATCCCCGGTCGCTACGCGCTTCGTCTCGCGTCGGGGCACGGCTACACGTTTCGCGACGGTCCGCCGACCGACGGTGTGACGGGGCCGCTGCTCCTCCTCGTCGAGGTCGTCGCGGTCGCGCTCGGGCTCGATCCGGTGATCGCCTCCAAGGTCCTCGGCGCGCTCGCCGTCGCGCTCGCGGCGGGACTCGTCGTCGCTCGCGTGCGTGTGCGTGCGACCGGGACGCTCGCGGCGCCGCTCGTCGTCGCGGGCCTCTGCGTCTCCGGCGCCGTCGCGATGCATGCGCAGTCCGGCCTCGAGACGGGCCTCGCGACGCTGGTCGTCACGCTCGCGGGTCTCGGCGCGACGTCGCGAGATCGGCACCGCTCTCTCGCCGCAGCCGGACCGCTCGGTGCGCTCGTGCTCGTGCCGTGGCTGCGACCCGAGCTCGTGCCCGTCGCGATCGCGATCGCGCTCGTCTGGGCGCGGCGACGCGCTGGACCGCCGGCAGGCGAGACGGCGCCGCTCGCCAACGGCGCGTTCGTGGCGCTCGGCGTCGGCATCGTGCTCGGCCTCGGCAGCGTCGTGGCCTTCCGCGTCGCGATGTTCGGCAGCGCAATCCCGCTCTCGGCGCAGGCCAAGCCCACCGATCTCGGCAACGGCCTGGGCTACACGCTGGTCGCGCTCTCGGTGCTCTTCGGCCTGGCCCTCGTGCCCACGCTGCACGCCGCGCGCTCTTGCCGCGACGACGGCGCGCTCGGTCTCGCGCTGCTCGTCACGCTCGCGACCGTCATCCTCGGTGGTGGCGACTGGATGCCCGGCGGACGCCTCCTCGTGCCCATCGCGCCGCTCACGTGGATGCTCTTCGGGATCGGTGTCTCGCGCTTCGCCCGCAGCGGCGCGCGCGGCCGTGCGCCCACGTGGGTCGTCGCGGTGGCGCTCCTCGCGCTGGCGCCTCAGCTGGTGCTCACGACGCTGGTCGTCCAGCAGGCCGGCGACGTCGCGCGCTCGCGCGAGCACGCCGGCACCGAGCTGCGAAGGCTGCTCGATCGCGAGGCGCGCGTGGTCGCGCTCGTCGACGTGGGCTTCCTCGCGTACCGCGCGAGGTGGGAGCCCTTCGATCTCGCGGGCGTCACCGATCCCGAGGTCGGAACGAGGCCGGGCGCGCACTGCGCCAAGCCCGTCATGCTCGACGACCTGCTCGCGCGCGACGTCGACATGGTCGTCTTGCACTCCGGCTCGGAGCCGCGCATCGAAGGCGACGTGATCACCGCGATGCGAGGCCACCCCGTCGAGCAGGCGCTCGCCTCCGACGCACGCATGCGCGCGCTCTTCGAGGTCGTCGCCGTCGTGCCCTACGCGGCGGGCTATCACTACATCGTCCTGCGCCGTCGTCGCTGAGCCTCGGTGTTGCCGTGGCTCGGTGTCGCCCAGCTCCCGACGTCCGACCCGACGCCGAGCGCTGGCACCTCACGCGCGCCCCTCGACGTGGGCGCTCGAATCCTCGACACGACGCGACGGCTTTTCTGGCACGCTCGTCGGATGCGCGAGAAGGCCAAGCCTCGGAGGCCGAGGGGACCGGCACCGCATCGCTCCGTGGCGCCGGGCTTCGTCGTCGCCGCGCCGTCGCTCCGCGACCCGAACTTCGCGCGCACCGTCGTGCTGCTCGTCGAGCACGGCCGGCAGGGCTCGATCGGCTTCGTGGTCAACCGGCTCGCGCCGGTCGCCTTCAAGGACGTCGCCGAGTCCATCGGGGTCGACGCCGAGGTCGAGATGCCCGTGCTCGTCGGCGGGCCGGTCTCGCGCACGGGCTGGGTGCTCTTCGATCCGACGGAAGCGGACGCCTCGCTCCTCGAGGACGCGGTCCGCGTGCACGAGCGCATCGCCGTCACCGCGTCGCGCAAGGCGCTCGAGACGCTCGGCGAAGGGACCTCGAGCCGACGGATGCTGCTCGTCGGCTACGCGGGCTGGGGCGAAGGCCAGCTCGACGGCGAGCTCGAGCGCGGCGTGTGGCTACCGCTCGCGCTCGATCCATCCATCGTGTTCGAGTGCGACATGGAGGAGCGCTGGGCGACGGTGCTCCGCGGCGCGGGCATCGAGCCCGGCCGCATCATGAGCAACTCCTCCGGACTCGTGTCCTGAGCACCGAAACGTCGATCGACCCAGTCGATCGACCCAGAGTCAGACCCTCACTGCACGGGCTGACGGCCAGGCGGGAGCTCCTGACGTGCGCCGCGGAGCTCGCCCACGATCGGACGCGCCAGGCCCGCGGGCATCTGGAGCTGCGGCACGGCCGACGGCGCAGCGACCGCGCCAGCGGCTGTCGGGGCCGCCATGCGGACGCGGCCGAAGCGCGCAGGCACGTGGAAGTCGCCTTCGAGCGGCGGCGACCAGCCGACCGCGCGCTGTCCACCGCCGCGGCGCGTGTCCATCACGTAGAAGTTCACGCGCCACGTCGACCCCGCGGGCGGCGTGCCCATGGCGGGCGAGCTGCCGTGCTGGAAGCTCGACCACGGGATGCGGATCTCGACCGAGTAGCCCTGATCGTCGGTGTCGTCGTTCGGCGTGCCGCGCGCGGCGACGCGCGTCTCGATCTGCGCGTTCCAGTCCGCGTGCCCGATCGGCTGCGGCACCCGACGCGAGTCGTAGAACGTGTCGAAGACCTCGCCCGTCGGCGAGACCTGGAGCTCGAAGTAGTTCGCCGCGTCGCCGTCCGGATCGACCATGACCTCGACGCAGTCCTGCCCCCAGAGGTGCGCGTCGCGCCCCGTGAGAGTGTTCTGGAGGAAGTCGTCGTTCACGTCGAAGCCGATGAAGATCGACTCGTCGTTCCAGAGCACACGCGCGCTCGCCGTGGGCTGCGCGGCGCTGCCGTTCATCGTGTTCACGAACGCGTTCGTCGGCGCCGCGTCGCGCCAGTCCGCCTCGTCGAGGCGACCATCCACGGTGATCGCGCCCGCGACGCGACGTGCATCGAGCGACGGGATCGCGGCCGTCGGGCGCTCGGGTGCGACGATCGTCGTGGGCGTCGGGCTCGGCGCTGCGGCAGCGACCGGGATGCTCGCCGCGCGCGCGCGGTTGTCACCGTCGCTCGGTCCGCTCGAGACCTGGAGGCGGTGCGCCTCGTGCCAGAAGCCGTGATAGAAGACCACGCGATCCGAGCCCCAGTCGGGCGGCAGCGTGATCGTCTGCACGTCGCGGATGTACTCGTTCGCACGCCAGCGCGAGGCCTGGTAGCGCTCTCGGATCGTGCCGTTGCTGTCCTGGTTCAGCCGGTCGGCGCCGGACGCATCCGCGAGGTGCGTGAACTGCAGCCAGCCGCCGCCGAGGCGACGCTGCACCTGCCAGTACCACGTGATGGTGAAGGGCTGGCCCGGCGTGATGCTCTCGACGTCGATGTCGTAGCCGATCAGGCGCACCTTGTTCTCGAACTGGATGTCGAGCTCGTGCTGCGGGTGCGGGGCCTCGCTCATGATGAACTCGCGAAGGGCTTCACGTTCCGTCGCGGTGAGCTCGGGTGACTCTTCCACACACGCCGGCAGCGCGGCGCTGCCCGCGCCGAGCGCCAGGACCAGGAGAACCTTCAGAGCACGCTTCATATCCAGCTCCCAACTCGTTCGTGTCCGAGCTCGCACCGAGCTCTTCTCGTGTCGCTCGCCCCTGCGTCTCGCGCGTCGAGGACTCAGCGGCGCGACTTCTTGCGCGCCTTCTTCTCTTGCTTGCGCTGCTGCTTCTTCTTGTCCTTCTCGGACTGCTTGAGCGCGGCGCGCTGCGGGGCGGCGCCTCCCATCATGCCGGGCGGAAGGCCCATGCCGGGCGGAAGGCCCATGCCGGGCGGAAGGCCCATGCCGGGCGGAAGGCCCATGCCGGGCGGCAGGCCCATGCCGGGCGGCAGGCCCATGCCCGGCGGCATGCCGCCGCCCTGGAGCATCTGCGCGAGCTGCTGCATCTGCGCGTTCTTGCCCCCCTTGCCTCCACCCGCGACGGCCGCCTCGAGCAGCTGGTCGGCGAGCGTCGACATCATCGGGTTCGTCTCGAGGCCCGTGGTGCGCACCGCGTCCTGCAGGCGTCGCGCGTTCGCGAGCTGCTTGAGCCCGGGGATCTTCGACAGCAGGCCGGCCTGCTGCCCGATGTCTCCCATCATCTGCTTCATGAACGCGAAGCGCTGGAGCAGATCGACGATGTCCTTGTCTTCTCTGCCCGAGCCCTTCGCGACACGCGTGATGCGCGTGGGCTCCTTGAGGAAGACGTCCGGATCGAGGCGCTCGCGCTTCGTCATCGAGCTGACGATCGCCTCGGCGCGCTTGAGCTCCTTCTCGTCGACCTGGAAGCCCTCGGGCACGCTGTCGGCGAAGAACGGGAGCTTCTCGAAGATCTGCTGGAGCGGCCCCATCGACTGCAGCATCCGCAGCTGCTCGAGGAAGTCCTGCAGCGTGAACTGGCCCTTGAGCATCCGGGCCGCGTCTTTTTCGGCCTTCTTCTCGTCGAGGACTCCCTCGAAGTCCTTCATCAGGCCGACGATGTCGCCGAATCCGAGGATGCGGCTCGCCATGCCCTCGGCGCGGAACTCCTCGAGCTTGTCGAGGCCCTCGCCCGTGCCGACGAACTTGAGCGGAGCGCCGGTGACCTCGCGGATCGACAGCGCCGCGCCGCCGCGCGCATCGCCGTCGAGCTTCGTCATCACGACGCCCGAGAGCGTGAGGCGCTGGTGAAACGCGGCCGCGGTCTTCACCGCGTCCTGGCCGATCATGGCGTCGACCACCATGAAGACGTTCTGCGCGCCGGTGGAGCTCTTGATCTCCGAGAGCTCCTGCATGAGCGGCTCGTCGATCGCGAGGCGGCCCGCGGTGTCGAAGATCACCGTGTCGCGCTTGAGCTTCTTGGCCTCGGCCAGGCCGCGCTGACAGATGTCGACGGGGTTGCCGCCCGGCACCGCGAACACGGGGATGGAGAGTCGCTCGCCGAGCACCTGGAGCTGCTCGATGGCGCCGGGGCGCTGCACGTCGGCCGCGACGAGCAGGACCTTGCGTCCCTGCGTCTCGAGCAGGCGCGCGAGCTTGCCGCTCGTCGTCGTCTTACCGGAGCCCTGGAGACCGACCATCATGATCACGGTCGGCTGCGGCTTGGCCGCGAAGGTCACGACCGGGCCCTCGCTCGCCATCATCGCGACGAGCTCGTCCTGGCACGCCTTGATGAAGCGCTCGGCCGGGCCGACCTTGATCTTCTTGCCCTTGGTCTCGACCTCGTTCTGGATCGTCTCGCCGACGATCTGGGTCTTCACGCGCTCGAGGAAGCGCTTGACGACGCCCAGCTCGACGTCGGCTTCGAGCAAGGACAGGCGGACGTCACGAAGCGCGGGCTCGAGGTTGGCCTCGTCCAGCTCGGTGACGCCCATGAGGCGGTTCCGCGCAGCGCGGAAGCCCTTGGAGAGGGTCTCGAACATCGGTAGGGCGCCGGGGTAGCACGCGCCGGAACGCCCCGGCAACCTGCGGGTTTTCGGCGACCGGCGGACCCGCCTCCGCGGCCAGGTCGCCGAGGCGAGGCGCGGAGGGCGCTCAGGCCTTCTCGAGCAGCGGCTCCATGGCCTTGCGGAACCGCTCGCTCCAGGGGCACGGCTTGAAGCTCGCGTGGTCGAGGCGCACGAGGCGCGTGGTGCCGCGCGCGAAGACCTCGCTGCCGTGCAGGCCCACCACCTTCGCACCGAGCACGAAGCTCGAGGTCCCGAGCTTCTTGGGCTGGAGCTCGACGATCAGCTCGCCCTCGCCGCGCACGGGCGCGAGGTACTCGATCTCGTGCGCCGCCACGACGTGGAACTTGTCGGGGTTGATCGTGAGGTCGTCTTCCCAGCGAAAGCCCAGCGCCTGGAAGAGCTCGCCGCGCGCGCGCTCCATGAAGAGCACGTAGCGGACGTTGTGGAGGATGTTCAGCGCGTCGAGGTCGTCGAAGTAGACACGCTGCGAGCTGCGGTACGGCGCGCTGATGGGCATGAAGCGACGCTTCTCGTGGTCGAATGGTCGTGCGGGTCTGGGGGTGGAGCCCAGCGCGCGGCGTCTTCGCTGCGCGAGACGCGAGTAAGACACGCAGCCGCGACCGGCGGTAGCGCGACGCGTGCGATCAGATCGCGCTCGCCTTCGTTCGCCCGCGCGCGCGCCGCCACACGAGCGCGACGATGGCCAGCGCGAGCGGCAGGCCGCCACCCGCGCGCGCCTCCACCGCGCGGCAGCCACACCCGGACGCCGTGCTCGAGCCGCCCGCGTCGAGGCCCCCGCCATCGAACACCGGAGCGCCAGCGTCGTTCGCAAGCGCCGCGTCCGCACCCGCCGCGTCGAACGTGCCCGCGTCCGTGGGGCTCGTGGGGCTCGCGTCGCAGTCGATCGCGGTGATCGACTCGTCGCCTTCGAGCCGAGGGCCATAGCGGGGTGAAGGGCAGCCGCGCTCCCAGGCGCCGAGATCGGGTGCGCCCACCGCGTGCGCGTTGATGCCGGGGATCGTGCGCCCGCGGTCGATCGCGTTCGACGTCGAGGCGAGCGCGAACGACGCCGGCGGTTCCGCGCGCGTCATCCCGTCGACGGGACCGACCATGCCGTTCTCGAAGATGGGCGGGGAGAGCACGACGCCGTTCGTCTCGATGCCTGCTGCCTGCGCCTCGGCCAGCGTCGCGAAGGTGCGGAACGAGCCACCCACGGTGCCGAGCCAGTAGCCGCTGTCCGGGTAGTAGCCGTCGTGGTCGAACACGCCGTCCACGATCTCCGCCGTCCACTCCACGTTGCGGCCGGGCGGGCTCGCGGGCCCGACGAAGAGGTTGTTCTCGATGCGGAAGTGAGACTGTCTGATCGGTGTCTGGAGGTTCAGCGCGCGCGTGGGGCTGACCCAGGTGTTGTGCCAGACGAGCACGCCGCTCGGCAGGTCCGTGCCCCCGAGCGACTTCAGCTTGATCTGCTCCTCGGGGATGTTGAGCCCCACGTTGCGCAACACGTACGCGGGGCCGCCGTAGATGGGCTGCAGGCTGATCGCGGCCATCACGTTCACCCAGCGGTTGCCCCAGAACCGCACGTTGCCGCTCGCGCGATCGAGCTCCGTTCCGTCGTAGCAGTCGAGGATGTCGTTGCCGTACACGTCCCAGGCGCGAGCGAGCGAGGTCCCGTTGATGATCGGGTCACCGAAGCCACGGATGCGGTTGTGGCAGACGACGTGGCCGTCTCCGTTGACGTCGATCCCGCGGTCGTCCCAGTGCGTCGTCGCGTCGCTGGCGAAGGTCCACGGCCATGCGAGGCGCCCGTCGAGGTCGTTGTCGCAGACGTAGAAGTCGCTCTGCCCGGCCCGCGAGCCGATGCCGTTCACGACGTCCTCGATGCGGAGGTGCCGCGCGACGTTGCCGGTGCTGCCTTCGCCCTGGAAGCGCAGCGCGCGCTGCGCGGCGCGCAGCGTCATGCGCTCCACGTGCACGTGGCTTCCGTACACCTCGAGCACGTTGCAGTCCGTGCAATCGCCGCCGTCGAGGATCACGCCTGCCTGCGTGGCGCCGCGGATCACGATCGGCGCGTCCGGGGTGCCGCTCGCCGCGATCGAGAAGGGGCCGGTGTAGAGGCCGTCGGCCAGCGCGATGACGTCGCCGGCCACGGCGTCTCGGAGGGCTGCGGACAGTGACGTCGCGTCCGTCACCCCGATACGACGCGCGCCGATCGCCTCCGTCCGCGGGACGGGCCGCGTCCTGCCGCTCAGCATCCGGATCTCGTCGACGGGGCCGTCGGCGTCACGCGCATGCAGCTCGATCTCGTACGCGGTGTCGGGACGCAGATCGAAGATGCTCCCCGCGAACTGCGCCGGCACGCTCGCGCGCATGCTCTCGACGACCGCGTCGGGGCGCACGCGCACGAGCGGCGTCGCATCACGGAACGCGCCTCCCACCTCACGCACGCGGACCGTCACCTCGGCGTCGAAGTCGTCGTCGTCGCTGACGAGCAGCTGGACACCGAGCGCGTGGAGCGTGGGCCGATCGAGCCGGACCTCGAGGACGCGCAGCACGTCGTCGGCCCGGGCGTGCGCGCCGACGAGCTGGAGAGGGAGGGAGAACGCCAGGGCGAGGAGAAGCGATGAGCGCATGGGGGAGAGCGTGACGGAGCTCGCGCCCGAGGTCATCGCTCCTCGCGGAGTCAGGCCTCGTCGAGCGCGACCATGCGGGCGCGATCGCGCGGCACCACGCGGAGCAGATCGTACGGCTGACCGGCGTAGAGCAGCGCCGCGGCCTTGCTCCGCGCGTCGCGCTCGACGCGCAGCGACCAGTCCGCGTGGCTCGCGAGCAGGAGGAGCGCGTAGCTGCGGCCGAGCGTGAGCGCGAACCGGCGTGCGCTCGCCTCGGTGTCGAGCGGTGCGCTCGCGGCGGTCTCCGCGAGCCAGCGGAGGGCCCGCTGCATGGCGTCGATCGCGCTCCGCGCGAGGCCGCTCAGCTCCCCGTCGGTCATGTCGCCGGTGAGGCGCGCGGCCTCGCTCTCGAGCGCAGCGTGCACATCGGGCGAGTGGCCGAGCGCGCGCAGCGTGTCGAGCGAGAGCACGTTCGTCGTGCCTTCCCAGATCGGGAGGACCTGCGCGTCGCGCAGCATGACCGGCAGGCCCGTGTCCTCCACGTAGCCCGCACCACCGAAGCACTCGAGCGCCTCGCTCGTGACCGCCACGGTCGCCTTGCCGGTCGTGAGCTTCGCGACCGGCGTGAGCAGGCGCAGGAGCGTCTCGTCGTGTGCGCGCGCAGCGCCGCGCTCGAGTCGGCCGAGGATCGCCACGACCTCGAACGCGAGGTGGAGCATGGCCTCGGTCTCGGCGGCCATCGCACCCAGCGTGTCGAGGTGGAGCGGCTTGTCCGCGAGGCGCGCGCCGAACGCCTCGCGCTTGTGCGCGTAGTCGCGCGCCAGCGCCACGGCGCGTCGCATGAAGGCCACGCTCATCACCGCGTTCCATGTGCGCGTCACGTTGAGCATCGGCGTGATGTTGCGGATGCCGTTGCCGAGGCCCATCACGGCCGTGGCGGGCGTGCCGCGCAGCATGATCTCCGCGGTGGGGACCTTGCGCGTGCCGAGCTTGTCCTTGAGCCGGTTGACCTCGATGTTCTGGAGGCGCCCGTTCGCGTCGCGCGTCTCGACGTAGAAGAGCGCGAGGCCTTTGCCGCCCGGCCCGTTGCCCTCGGGCCGACCGAGCGTGAGCGCCATCTGCGCCGTGGTCGCGGAGGTGAACCACTTGCGCCCGTAGAGGCGGTGCGCGCCGTCGTGCTCGACCGCGACCGTCTCGCTCTTGCCCACGTCGGAGCCGCCGGTCGACTCGGTCATCCACTGCCCGCTCGTCCAGAAGCGCGCGGGATCGCGCGTCGTGAGTCTCGGCACCGCGCGATCGATCAGCGCCTGGTTGCCCGACGCGAGCAGCGTGCGCGCCGCGCCGTCGGTCATGGCGAGCGGGCACGTGTAGACGTCGCTGGAGGGGCCGAAGAGATACGCGAGCGCGAACTGATGAAGGCGCGCGTACGGCCCGTACGTCGGCTCGTAGGCTGCGGCGACGACGCCGTGCTCGGGCACGACGTGCGCGCAGCGCTGCCAGAGCGGCGTCACGACGATCTCGTCGATGCGCTCGCCCCACGGAGACCACTGAACGAGCTCCGGATCGCGCAGGCGATCCTCGGCCTGCATGCGCAGGAGCTCGGTCGCTGCGAGCTCACCCATCTCGCGCAGGCTCGGCGCGATGCCCGTGCCCACGTCGCTCGGCGTCGCACGCGCGAGGAGGCTCCGCAGCGGTCGGTCCGCGTCGTACTGGTTCGAGAGGGAAGGGGGCGTCTGGTTGAACGGCCGGAAGTCCATGTCCGCGACGATGCCACGTCACCCGCGACGCGTCGCGGCCGGATCTCAAGCCCGCGATCCTCGTCTACGCTGTGTGCGTCATGGGCATCATGCCTCCCTACGATCCGCTCACGGACTCGAGCCTCTCGTGGGCCGTGGTCCGCGTGATCTCGATCGATCCGCCCGCACCGAGCTGGGGACGCCCTGCCGAGGTGGTGCTCGAGCTCGAGCAGACGTTGCGCTCGAGCGTCGAGATGCCCGCGCGCGTCGTGGTGAGCTTCGGCGCGCCGCG
>JBILLJ010000031.1:0-69804 GCA_044376125.1 Sandaracinaceae bacterium | reverse complement strand
CTTCGTGGTCTCGGTGTGACGAGCCACGAGCACACGATGCTCGAGGCACACGCGGGACGTCGCGGCGTCCTCGCGACGAGCCGAGCACACGACTCGCGAGGAGCCGTGCACACGGATCGTCAACGATTGCGGAGACACACGACGCGTGAAGAGCCACCAGCACACGAACGCGGGAGGCCATGCACCGAGCCGCGCGACGCGCTCGAGCACGGTCACCGAGCACCTGGGCCTCGTCGATGGCGATCACGTCGCCGCGAATGCGCCCGGCAGGATCGAGGGGAGTGACGAGCACACCACCCCGACGATCATCACGCTGACGCGACGTCTGCCACGGCCCTCACGATCATCGCGCCGACGCGACGTACGCCACGGCCCCGACGATCATCGCGCTGACGCGACGCCTGCCACGGCCCCGCTGCCGTCTTTCCTGCGTCGCGATCCAAGTCTTCGAGAGCGCTGGCGCGAGTCCGCCATGGCCCCGCTGCCGCTCTGTCCCCGTGGCGCGAGGCACCGCGACCCGCGCACGGCCTTCGATCTCTCAATGCGGGATGGGTCGCGCGGGCCGGCGCTGGACGCGCTCTCGGAAGAGCTCGAGCACGTCCTCGACGTCGAAGATCGACTCGGTGCCCTCGAGCGCGCGGAGGTAGAGGTTCGCGCGGGCGACCGCCTCGAGATCGAAGGCCCAGAGCATCGCCATGAGCGGGTTGATGAAGAGCTCTCCGCCGCGCGTGCGCTCGGTGCGGTGGTGATCGCCGAAGCGCCCCTCGATCGCCGACGCGATCGAGGTGTTCACGATGCTCGTCGCCTTCGGGGCCGTACGCTCCGCGTGCTCCACCGCGTCGAGGTAGAGACGCGCCTCGGGCATCGAGCGCAAGAGGCTCTGCGTGCCCAGGAAACCGCCTGCGCGCGCGAGCGCCGCGACGTTCTCGAGGAAGAGCGCGTGCGAGACCCCGTGGTGGTGATCGATGCCGAAGCCCACGCAGACCGCGAGCTTCACGAGGCCCTCGAGCCGCGCGATCGCGGCGAGGCTCGTCGCGTCCTCCTGCGGTGTCCCGAGGCGCTCCTCGTCTCCGCGCATGAGCAGATCGGTGCCGCCGTCGACGAGCACGATCGCGTCGATCGCGTGTCGCTCGACGATCGCGCGATACGCCTCGCGCACGGGCGCGACGCCGACCTTCTCGATCGCGTAGATCGGCCGGCCGCGTCCCGCGCCCTCGAGGAAGCGCGCGAGCGTGCGCTCGGGGAAGTAGTCGTACGGCCCGTCGCTCGTCGCGCTCACGCGGTAGAGCGCGGGCGTGAGGCGCGGCGCGTCGGTGCCACCGAGGTAGGTGAACGACAGGTTCGCGAGCACCACCTCGGCGCCGCGCGTCTCGAGCGCCGCGAGCAGCGGCAGCGTCGCGTAGACGTCGTAGCCGCCGCCCGCGCCGGCGAGGAGGATCCGGCGTGCACCGTCGAGCGCGGAAGGCAGGAGCAAACGGTCCATCGGCCCATCATGCCGCGCTCGGCGCGTCGGCGCGCGCGCCGAGGATTGTCGCCCCGTGGGTCTCGGGCTTGGGCAGAATCGCGCCCGCCCCGCGTACCACCCGAGAGAGCGGGGACCACGACGAGCCCGGGCCTGCCCGAGGAGCGAGAGATGAACGTCCGCAACCACGCCACGACGATCCTGATCGGCATCGCGACGGTGACGATCGCCGCGACCACGGCGATCTCCACCCAGCTCTTCAGCGGCATGACGAGCGCCGTGGAAGAGAGCCAGTTCGAGCTCATGCAAGCCACGGTCGAGTCCAAGATCCGCAACACCGAGGGGCGCGCGATCACCCGCGCCGCGATGGTCGCGGACATGCGCGGCGTGCGCCAGCACCTCGCAGCCCAGGATCGCGAGGGCCTGGTGGCCGAGACGCGCGACATCTACCAGCACCAACACGATCAGTTCGGCCTGTCGACGCTCGTCTTCGAGGTGCCGCCAGCGCTCGCCCTCGTGCGCGTGCACGCCCCCGAACGACCGTCCGAGGACCTTCGCGCGTTCCGGCCGAGCGTCGTCGCCGTGAACGCCGATCACGCGCCTCGGCACGGCTTCGAGCTGAGCCGTTCCGGCCTCAACATCCTCGCGGTCGTGCCCGTGAACGGTCCCGACGGGACACACGCCGGCAGCGTCGAGCTCGGCCTCGACGTGGGCCCGATGCTCGACGACCTCGATGAGTCGTTCGGGCTCGACAGCACCTTCTTCGTGCTCGAGGCGCCTCTGCGGGACATCTCGACGCACGTGAACCCCGCCGCGCTCGCCGACGAGAACCGCGTCGGCAACTACCTCAAGTGGTACTCGACGAACTGGGCCCTCACGCAGGCGCTGGTCACGGCCTCGGACCTCGGCTCGATCGAGGAGCCGGTTCGCTACACGCGCGACGTGGATGGCGTGCCGTACGGCGTCCTGCTCTTCCCCGTGCGCAACATCGCGGGCGAGCCGGTCGGCGTCATCAGCGTCGCGCGCGACTTCTCCCCGACGCGCGCGGCGGCGGGTCGCTCGCTCGTGTGGCAGTCGCTGCTCGCGCTCTTCGCGTCGGTGATCATCGCGGGCGCGGTCCTCGTGATCCTCCGAGGTCTGCTCCTTCGGCCGCTGGCGCGGGTCTCCTCGGCCATGCGCGAGCTCGCGAGCGGTGAGGCCGGCGCGCCGATCGCCGACA
Source organism: Sandaracinaceae bacterium (assembly GCA_044376125.1). Taxonomy (GTDB): domain Bacteria; phylum Myxococcota_A; class Polyangia; order Polyangiales; family Sandaracinaceae; genus JAFLCL01. Next base: position 67,123 of record JBILLJ010000031.1, on the reverse strand, counting down.
CGGACGCGATGCCCGAGGAGCTGCAGGAGATCGCCAAGCACCACGAGACCCTGCGCGCCAAGCAGAACGTGCGGACGCTCTACGGTCCGGGAGAGTCGTCGTGAGCCGCGCCGTCCGCGCGACGCTCGCGCTCGCTGCGCTCACCTCGATGGGCCTCGCCTCGATGGGCCTCGCCTCGATGGGCCTCGTCTCGATGGGGCTCTCCACGGGTCGAGCGATGGCGCAGGAACCTCCGCCGGCAGGGGACGCGCCGCAGGGCACCGAGACGTCGCAGCCCGCGGGGACCGACGACGCTTCGCCCGACACGCACGCGGCGTCACGCCGTGACGCCCCCGCGCCGAGCGTCGAGGCGACCGCCGCGCCGGTCGCGGCCGTCGTCGAGGCGGCGCCCGCGCCCGCGCCGGAAGAGAACGGCGCGCCTCTCGGCGTGCCCGACGATCTCGGCCTGCCGCTCGAGGTCCACGTCGGTGTCGCGTTCCTCGAGCTGCGCGGCGTCGACGAGAACGAGGGCACCTTCGACGCCACGCTCGATGCGCGGATCACCTGGATCGATCGGAGCCTCGCCTATCCGCCCGCGTCGCATCCGGCCGGCTGGCTCTCCTACCGCGACGAGGAGGCCGAGACGCGCCTCGCGACGATGTGGGAGCCGCACCTGCGCTTCGCCAACATGGCAGGCGAGCCCGCCTACACGGCACGGGGCCTGCGCATCGGGCCACGCGGCGAGGTCGAGCTGATCGTGCGCACCACCGCCAGCTTCCACGCCACCTTCGACGTCGAGCGCTTTCCCTTCGATCGTCAGGGCCTCACCGTCGAGATCGTCGCCGACCGCGCGCCGCGCGAGCACGTGAGCCTCGTGTTCCGCCAGGCCGACCTCGACTACACGCGCGTCGCGCGGGGCGCCGAGGCCGACGGCTGGCACGCGCGCAGCGTGGACCTCTCGCGCCAGATCGTCGCCGGCTGGCACGGCGAGTCGCACGACTCGGTGCACGCGACGCTCACCGTGGCGCGCGACGCGGCCGTCACCGCTGCGCCGATCTTCATCCCGCTCCTGGCCTCGCTGCTCATCCCGCTCCTCGCGATCTGGCTCAACAAGCTCGAGGAGGGCGAGTTCAAGATCGAGGCGTTCGAGCTCGCGAACGTGATCGTCGGCGGGCTCTTTGCCGTCATCGCGCTGAACTTCACCGTGAGCTCGGAGCTCGGCACGCTCGCGGGCGGCGACAACACCGTCTCCCGCCTCTTCTCGCTCAACTACCTCACCCTCGCGACCGCGCTCTTGGTGAACCTCCTCGTCTTTCGCTACCGCCTCCTCCGCACCCGCTTCGGGCCCTTCGTCGAGGAGGAGATGTTCCGCGTGATCACGTGGGCGGTGCCCACCTTCGCGTTCGCGACCGCGCTCGCCTTCGTGCTCGTCGCGTACGCCTGATCCGGCGCCTGATCGGGCGCCCGCGCGGGGCGCGACGAAAATACGGACTCGTATGTAGCGCGCGAGCGTGTTACATACGGGTTCGTATGTCCGTTCGTCGACGCGCGCCCGAGGGCGCGAGCAAGGCGCTCGTGGATCGAGAGAAGCCGCGGAAGAGGCCCCAGGCGGGGACCAAGCCCGCGGTCCGAGGCAAGCCCGCTCGCTCGAGCCCGCGCCCTCGCGCGCCCGACGAGACGCGCGCGGCGCTCGTGGCGGCCGCCTCTCGCCTCTTCCTGCGCGACGGCCTCGACGTGCCGAGCCTCGATGCGATCTGCGAGGAGGCCGGCAAGACGCGTGGCGCCTTCTACGTGCACTTCAAGAGCCGCGAGGATCTCGTCGCTGCGGTGGTGGAGCTCGCCCTGACCGAGCTGCTCGACCGCATCGTGCGGCCCGACCAGGACCTGCCGGCGATCGTGCGCTCGTTCGTCGCGGCGCTCTCGGCGGGCGCGCTGCCGCTCTCGCGCGAGGTGCGCTTCTCGCAGGTGCTCGAGGCCTCGATGCGCTCGCCGGAGCTGCGCGTGCGCTTCCTCGCGATGCTGCTCATCGCCAAGGGGCGGATCGCCGACGCGATCGAGCGAAGCATCGCGGGCGGCACCGTCGACGCCTCGCGCGACCCGCACGCGCTCGCCGAGATGCTGCTCGCGATCGTGCTCGGCGTGCAGGCGGCTGCGCAGCTCGGCGCGCCCTACGACGCGGCGGGCGTCGAGCGCGAGGTCCTCGCCATGCTCGCGCCGCGCTCGTCGCGCCCGCGCCGTTGAACCCCTCGAGACCGGAGGCTCCATGACGCTCGCTGCCACGACGACGACCCCGCCCAAGATCACCGTGCGTGCGCCGCGCTTCGAGTATGTCGAGGCGCCCGAGGCGTGGCTCGACGACGATCCCTTCGCGAGCCGGGTCGTCGACGCGCTGAGCCTCGTGTTCCCGGAGGGCGAGCGCTTCTTCATCCGCTCGGTGAAGCACTACGCCGACGTCTTCGAGAAGGACCCGGAGCTCGCCGCGCGCGTGCGCGGCTTCATCGGCCAGGAGGGTCGTCACGGCCACGAGCACGAGCGCTGGAACAAGATCCTCGCGGCGCGCGGATACCCCGTGGAGCGCTTCCTCGCGTTCTACCGGCAGCTCGCCTACGAGCGCATCGAGAAGGCCACGCCTCCGCACCTGCGCCTCGCGACCACGGTCGCGCTCGAGCACATGACCTCGACGCTCGCGATCGTCGCGCTCACCACGCCCGTGCTCGACGAGGCGCACCCCGCCGTGCGTCCGCTCCTCTACTGGCACGCCGTGGAGGAGATCGAGCACCGGTCGGTCGCCTGGGACGTGCTCGCCGAGGTCGACCCGCGCCTCTCGACGCGCGCGCTCGGCTTCGGCATCGGCACCGCGATGCTCGCGCTCTTCTGGTCACGCGGCTTCGCGATGCTGAGCGAGCACGCGGCGGATGGACGCACCCAGCCGCGACGTCGCTTCGCGCGCAACGTGCGACGCACGCTGCCCATGCTCGCGCGCAGCGTCGCGGACTACTTCCGCCCGGGCTTCCACCCCGACGACGTCGACCAGTCGGCGCTCGTCGCCGAGGGCCTGCGCCGCGCGGGCCTCACGCCGGGCTGAGCGTTTCATGCTCTGGGCGCGCGCGGGCGAACCGCGACGCGCACGCCGTGCGCGGGCGCGAGCGTGACGTTGCGCCGGCTGCGGTGCTCGACGCTCCGGAGCTCGAAGTCGAACCGCGAGACGAGGCTCGCGAAGACGAGCTTGCCCTCGTACTCGGCGAAGGCCGCGCCGATGCAGCGGCGGTGGCCCCCGCCGAACGGAAGGTGCTCGAACGCATTCATGCGGCGCTCGAGGAAGCGCTCGGGGCGGAAGCGCTCTGGCTCGGGGTAGAGCGTCGGGTCGCGGTGGATCACGTCGATCGCGACGCCCACGTTCGAGCCCTCCGGCAAGAGGTGATCGCCGATGCGCAGCGGCGTCGCGACCGTGCGGATCACGTCGGACAGGATGGGCTCGAGGCGCAGCGTCTCGTCCCACACGGCCGAGAGGTAGGGGAGCTTCGCGATGGCGTCCGGCTCCGCGTCCGCCGACCCGTCGAGCTCGTCACGGACCTTCGCGAGCACGTCGGGGTGCTTGAAGACGAGGTAGATCATCCAGGAGATCGCGATCGCGGTCGTCTCCTGGCCCGCGACGAGGAGCGCGAGGAGGTGATCGCCGATCTCGGCGTCCTCGAGCCCCGCGCCGTCCTCGGTGCGCGCCGCGAGCAGCATCGAGACGATGTCGGCGCCCTCACCGGCCTCGCGGCGGCGCGCGATGCAGCGCGTGACGAACGCGTCGAAGACGGCGCGCACGCGGAGAAAGCGCCGCCACGCAGGCACGAGCGGGTGGTGGGTGCGCGGCGTGAAGAGGAGGATCGGATCGAAGCCGTGGAGCAGGCTCTGCACCGTGGCGCGTGCCTCGTCCGCGTCGGGACCCGCGCTCGTGCCGAAGACCGTTCGGAGGATGACGTCGAGCGAGATCTCCATCGCCTCGTCGTGCAGCCGCAGCTCCGGCCGCGCGGTCCACGTCCGTGCGCGGTCGAGCGCGGCGCCGCACATGGCCTCGCCGTAGGCGCGCATGCGCGCGCCGTGGAACGGCGGGACGATCAGCTTTCGCTGGCGGCGGTGCTCGGCGCCGTGCGTGACGAGCACCGAGCGACTGCCGAGGATCGACGTCGTCGCATCGACGGCGAAGGCTCGGTAGTGATCGGGATCCGCGGTGAAGATCTCCTTCGCGAGCGCGGGCGTGCATCCGAGCGCGACCGGCCCGTTCAGCGCGTGGATGGTGAAGAAGTCACCGTGACGCGCGCGGAGCGCGAGCAGGTGCTCACGCGTGCTCGTCGCGTACTGCACGGTCTGGACGAGGGCCGGCCAGCGAGGTCCGGGGGGGAGCGAGGTCTGCACGAAAGCCTCCGTACGCGTTCGTCACCGACCGAGCAAGCGCACGAGGCGGACGCCCACGTCGACGAAGCCCTGACCCGCCGGCAGCGAGGCGCGCGCCGTCGTGCGCGCGGCATCGAGCGCCAGGCGATACGAGCCGCCGCGCACGACGCGTCGACCCGAGGCCGAGCTCGGCGTGCGGCCGTCGATCGAGTGCTCGCCCGAGCGGCTCGCGACGAGCGACACGTCCGCGCACCAGTCGCGCACGTTGCCCGCCAGGCCGCGTACGCCGAAGGGCGAGACGTCGTGCGGATGGGTGCGGTTCGGACCCGGTCGCGGGGGCGTGCGGCCGCCCGCGCGGAGGTTCGCGAACGCCGCCTCGGGGGCGTCGCCCCAGGGGTAGAAGCGACCGTCGGCGCCGCGCGCGGCGCGCTCCCACTCGACCTCGTAGGGCAGCCGCCAGCCCTTGCCCGTGCGCTCCGAGAGCCAGCGCGCATAGGCCTGCGCGCCTTCCCACGAGAGGCCCACGCCCGGCCAGTCCGCACGGAACAGGCCGAGGCCGTCGCGGATCGCGCTGCGTCGGAACGGCGCGCCTGCGCTCGTCGCGAGGAACGTGGCGAGCGCGCGCGCCGAGACCGGGAAGGTCTGGATGACGAAGCCCTCGACCCAGATCGGCGGATCGCTCTCGCCGTCGTCGCCGCCCATCGAGAGCCAGCCCGAGGGCACGTAGATCTCGTCCTCCGCGATCTCGTCCGCGCGGGGGATCGTGATGGGCGTGGGCTCCGTCGCATCGGGCCTCGCGAAGAGCACGTGCTGCTCACGCTCGATGGCGAACGGCACGCGAACGAGCGCGTGGCCCTCGGCGTGGAGCTCGATCGCGTAGCTGCCGATCGGCAGCTCGACGTCGAGGAGAGGCGTTCGCCCGAGCGTCGAGACGGGCTCGAGCACGAGCCGTCGATCGCTCGGCTCGTAGCGCAAGAGCTCCGCGACGGCCGGCACCGAGGTGGCGAGCGTGAGGCGACCCTTGCCTGCGAGGTAGCGCTCGTGCGCGCCGATGTCGTGCGCGCGCAGCGCGACCTCGTGGCGCGCGGCCTCGTCCCAGGCGCGGCGTCGCTCTGCGTCCTTGTGTCGATCCAGCGCGAGCTCGGCGAGCAGCTTGCGCGGCTCGAGGAGACCGGGCGCGTGCACGAGCGCAGCCTCGAGACGGTGCTCGACCTCCGTGACGCGGAGCTCGGCCTCGTGATCGAGCGCGCGGCCGATGTCCGAGAGGCGCCACGCCTCGCGTCGCTCCTCGGGCTCCGCGTCCACCGGCAGCTGCGAGAGCTGCAGGCGCGCATCGCGAGCGAGCCCGCGAGCCTGGGCCCGCAGCGGATGCACTTCGACGAGCAGCTTCGTCGCGCTCGCGACGATCCCGAGCGCCTTCTCGCGCCGCATCGCGCCTTCGCGCCAGCGCGCGATCTCCTGGCCGAGCAGGCCCGCGTCCGCGTACCGCTCGGCGGGATCCGGCCGCATCGCCTTGGCGATGATGCGATCGAGCTCCTCGTCCACCGCGCTGCCCTCGCGGCGCGGAAGAGGTGGGACCTGCCCCTGCGAGGCCAGGAAGAGCAGCTGTGGGACGCCGCCGTGGTAGGGCCGCTCACCCGCGAGCAGCTCGAAGAGCACGACGCCGAGCGCATAGACGTCCGCGGGCGGGCCGATGCGATCGGCCTCGGCGAGCGCCTGCTCGGGTGGCATGTAGGCGGGCGTGCCCGCGACGTCCCAGCTCGTGATCGTGCCGCTCGCGGTCGTCGAGACTGGAGGCTCCGGCGTGTCGCTCGGTCGCGTCGGCGAGACGAGGCGCGCGACGCCCCAGTCCATCACGAGCACCTCGCCGAACGCGCCCACCATGACGTTGAGCGGCTTGAGATCACAGTGGATCACGCCGCGCGCGTGCGCGTAGGCGACCGCCTCGCAGATGCGCTGGAAGATCTCGAGGCGTCGCTGCTCGGAGAGCGCCTCTTCGGTGAGGAGATCCGCGAGCGTGCGCCCATGGACCTCCTTCATCGTGAAGTAGGGCCGGCCATCGGCGAGCGCGCCGAGCGCATGCACCGGCGGGATGCTCGGGTGCGAGAGCTGTGCGGTGATCTGCGCCTCGTCGAGGAAGCGCTCGCGCATGCGCTTGGTGCCGGCGAGGTGCTCGTGGAGGATCTTCATCGCGAGGTCGCGACCGAGCGCGTGATCGCGCGCGCGATGCACCTCGCCCATGCCGCCCTCGGCGATGAGATGGACGGGCACGAGGAGCGAATCGGTCGGCGCGCTGGTGGTGCGTGCCTCGGCCGGGATCGTGGGCGCTGGTGCCGTCGGCACTCCGTCGACGTCGTCGGGCACGTCGGTGCGGGCGTGCGGGCGCGCCGGGTGCGTCACGAGCTCGCCCAGCCGCGCGAGGGAGGCGCGTCGCGCGGTGTGCCCTTCACGCTCCTGGGCGATCGCGCGTCCGTCGCGGGTCGGTGGCACGGGCGGGCGCGCGCGCGACTGCGACTGCTCGCTCGCGGCCGCGCCCTCGGCATCGCGGGGAGGCTCGTGCGTCGGCAGCTCGCCGACGAGCGCGCGCAGGCGATCCGCGAGCTCTCCCTCGACGCCGTGCTCTCGCAGGAGCGCCTCGAGCTCGGGCCGCGCCATCCGCGTGCGTTCGCCCGCCGAGCTCATCCGTCGAGCTCGATCCCGAGCACCTTGGCCGCTCGCGCGAGGACGTCGTCGGGATCGAACGGCTTGGTGAGGTACAGATCGGCCCCGACCTCGGCGCCCGTCGCGCGATCGAGCTCCTGGCCCTTGGCGGTGAGCATGACGACGAAGGTCGCCTTGAGCGCGGGGTCGTTCTTGACCGTCCGGCAGACGTCGAAGCCGTTCATCACCGGCATCATCACGTCGAGGAGGACGAGATCGGGGCGCTCGCGACGGATGGCCTCGAGCGCAGCGCCGCCGTTGTCGGCCGTGGTGATCTCGACGTCCGCGTCCACCAGCGGATCGAGCGTCTGCTCGAGGAGGAGACGGATGTGCGACTCGTCGTCGACGATCAGGACCTTCTTGCTCACGAACGCACCTCGTAGACTTCGACGAGCCCGCGCGCCGTCTCGACCGACGCACCTCGGGCGAGCTCGGGGACGGGGCGCTCGGACGGCGCCGCACCCAGCGGATGGACGATGGACTCACGCACGACGTCGGCTTCGACGAGGATCCGCCCCTCCGAGTGCGACTGCAAGGTCGCCGCGACCCCCACGCCCTCGAAGAACGCGTCGAGGCTGCCCTGGGCCACGAAGCGGCCGATGCCGATGCCGGGGCAGCGCGCGAGGGGCCCGCCGTGGCGGCGATCGAGCTGACGGGTGAGGGCCACCGCCGCATCGAGCGCGCGTCGCGCCGCGCCCGCGTCCTGGGTCGGCTCGCCGAAGAGCCCGACGACCATCTCGCCCTGCGCCGTGCTCACGGTCGCGCCGTGCGCGAGGAGCACGTCGATCGCCGCGCACGTCGCCGTCAGCATCGCGCCCAGGACCTGCTCGGCCGCTGCGCGCTGATCCATCGACCGCGACAGCTCGCTCACGTCGAAGTACACGACGATCAGCGGTCGCTTCCGGGCCTGCTCGCCGAGATCCTCGAGCGCCGCTTCGAGGAGCGAGGGCGAGACGAATCGCTCGATCTGGTTGCGCAGCGCCTGCTGTCGCAGCTGGTCGCGGTGCAGCATGGCGTGGCTGATCGCCGAGGCCGCGTTCTCCGCGAGCGAGGTGACGAGCTTGAGCTCGCCCGCCGTCCAGCGAGAGGCCGGATCCCCGAGCACGCGCAGCACACCGAAGGCCGCGTCGCCCGAGCGCAGCGGCGCCACGATCGCCGAGCCGAGGCCCGGCGCGATCTCCTCGATGAGCTCGGCCTGCGCCGAGCGCAGCGCGCGCAGCTCCATGCCCACGCCGTCGAGCGCGATCGGAGCCGCATGCCCGATGGACGAGCACGGCCGGAGCATCTCGCCGCGTCGGTCGAGGAGATAGAGCGCCGCCTCGCTCGCGCGGAGGAAGCGATGCGCCTCGGCGACGATCTTCTCGGCGACCTCGTCCACGTCGAGCACGCGCGAGAGCGAGCTCGACATGTCGTAGAGGAGCGTCAGCTCCTTGTAGCGACCGAGCGTCTCGGCCGCGAGCGCGAGCTTCTCCTGCTCGCGGTCTGCGAGGTGCGCGACGAGGCGCGCGACGCGCTCCATCGGTCCGATCGCGTCCGCGGGGCCCACGACGGCCCCGAGGGACTCGCCCCCCGAGGCGATCGCGACACGCCCGAGCGGCTCGCTCGGCTCCGCCGCGACGATCACCTTGCCCCGCGCGTCCTCCACGCGGAGCGGCGTGCCGGCGAGGGCGACGAGCTCTTCGACGGCGCGCTTCTGCGAGCCGCGGAGCAGTCGAGCGAGCTCACGTGCCATGCGGTCGATCCTTGTCGAGCAGCTGCACGACGTGGGTCCCCTCGAGCGCCTTCTCGAGGCGGATCGCCCTCACGAGCGCCTGACCCTCGGCGCTCTGCATCTCGACGATCACGAGGTCGGGCTTGGTCTTGCGCGCGAGCGCGAGCGCGTCGCGCGACGCGACGCTGCCCACGACCTCGAACCCGCGGCTCTTGAGCACGCGCTCGACCTCGCTCGCGGCCGGCGGATCCGGATCGACCACGAGGACGCGCTTTCCGCCGCGGTTCTTCGCGAGCACGCGGTGCACCTCGGTGACGAGCACGTCCGCTTCGGTCGGCTTGGTGAGGTACTTGTCCACGCCGAGGCGGTAGCCGCGCTCGGCGTCCTGCACGATCGAGAGGATGATGATCGGGATGCCGTGCGTCTGCGGGTCCGCCTTGAGCACGGCGGCCACGTCGAAGCCGGAGATCTCCGGCATCATCACGTCGAGGATCACGACGTCGGGCCGCTTCGCGCGCACCGACTGGATCGCCTCGTAGCCGTTCTTGGCGAGGCGCACCTCGTAGCCGCGCTCGGCGAGCTGCTGGCGCAGCATCTCTCGCAGCGAGGGATCGTCGTCGACGACGAGCACGTCGCCGCCGGCTTGCGGCAGCGCGTGATCGATCGTCGCCTCGACCCGACGCACGAGCGTGTCGAGGTCCGAGCCCGAGCTCGGCGGCGGCGGCGGCAGGGAGGGCGAGCTGCCCGCCGCGCGACCGAGCGGCAGGAGCACGCGGAACGTCGAGCCCTTGCCGATCGCGCTCTCGACGCCGATCGTGCCGCCGTGCGCCGTCACGATCTGACGGCAGATCGGCAGGCCCAGGCCCGTGCCCTTCGGCTTGTTCGTGAGCGTGTCGCCCACCTGCTTGAACTTCTCGAACACCGCCGCCTGATCGGCGACGTCGATGCCGCCGCCCGTGTCGGTGACCGAGAGCTCGACCGAGCTGCCGACGCGGCGCGCGCGCACGGTGACCGAGCCCTTGTCGGTGAACTTCGCGGCGTTCGAGATGAGGTTGATGAGCACCTGGAGCAGGCGATCGAAGTCGCCCTCGAGCTGCGGCAGGCCGGGCTCGACCTCCGTCTGCATCACGACGTCGGGCCCCGCGAAGAGCGCCGAGGTGGCCTCGGTCGCGCGCGCCACGAGCCCCGAGGGATCGAGGGCCGCCATCTTCCACTCCATCCGTCCGGCCTCCATCTTCGAGATGTCGAGGACGTCGTTGATGAGCGTGGTGAGGCGCTGTCCCTCGGACACGATGATGTCGATGTTGCCGCGCACCTGTCCGAGCGCGCGCTGCGACTTGCCGTCGTCGGCCGGGACGTGCGTGAAGATCGACTGCTCGAGCTTGTTCTTCGTGAGCTTGGCGAAGCCGAGCACGGAGGTGAGCGGCGTGCGCAGCTCGTGACTGACCGTCGCGATGAAGTCGGTCTTCATGCGATCGATCTCCTTCTCGAGCGTGACGTCGCGCAGGATCACGACGGAGCCCACGCACTCCTTGCGCTCGTCGCCGAGGATCGTCTGGATGGGCGAGGCCACCGCGACGCCCGTGCGGTCGCCGGGCAACGCGAGCTCGGTCTTGCCGACCTCGCACGTCTCGATCGACTGGCGCGCGAGGTTCGCGAGTGCCTCGGGCATCACCTCCGCCGCGCGCTTGCCGGCGATCTCGTGCTCGAGGAAGAGGATCTTCGAGAACGCCGGGTTCACCGCCTGGACGCTGCCTTCGTGATCGACCGCGACCAGGCCGTCTGCCATGTGGTCGAGGATGGCCTGCGAGCGTGCGAGGGCGGCGCGCAGCTCCACGGTGCGCGCGGCGACCTCGTCCTCGAGGTGCTCGTTGAGCTCCGTGATGCGGTGGTTCGCGCGCTCGAGCGCCTGCGTCGCCTTCTCGCGCTCCGAGAGCAGGTAGATCATCAGGCCGAACATGCAGCTCGAGATGATCGTGATGTTCGTCGTGAAGAAGAGCGTTCGCACCGTCTCGGGCGGTTCGATGCTGAAGTGCTGGCGCGCCACGCCGTCGATGAGGCCGCTCAGGACCGTGAGGATCACGTAGAGGATCAGCCACGAGAGGCTGGTCCCCGAGCCTGCGAACGTGAGCGAGCCGACGATCGCCAGCATCGCCCAGAGCATCACGGCGCCGCTCGGGGAGAAGCCTCCGAGCACCCACTGGAAGAGGAACGGCAGGAGCAGGCTGATGAAGACCTGGATCACCTGCACGACCGGGAAGTTCTTCGAGACCCGGAAGAACATCAGGTTGAAGAACGTGATGACCGTGTAGCCGAATGGGATCACCGACGGCAGAAGGAGGTTCTGCGAGGCCGAGATCGAGCCCCAGAGGATGCCGCCCCCGCTCATGAGCACGCCCATGTACACGAGGAGGCGGTGCTGGAGCTTCTGGGCCTCCGTGTCGTCGGGGCGATCGCCGATGGCGCCCAGGCGCATGATCCAGCTCGTCGTCGTCGCGTCGCTCATCGGGGCCTCTGTCCTCGTGGCCGCCTCGCGCACCGTGGCGCAGGGCGGCGGCGCGAGGATAGACGACTGCGGACGACGGTGACGGAACGATTCAGCTGGAGCGGCCGGGCCGCCGACGCACTCGGGCGTTCTCCCACCGCGCCGCGCGCCCCTTGCCGACGACGAGCTGCTCGAGCTCGAAGCGCCGCACGTACCGCTGGTAGGCGGGGTTGTCGTAGCGCGACTCGCCCTTGCGGAGCGCCGTGAGGTAGCCGCGGAAGATGTTCACGCCACCGCGCACGTAGGGCGGCTCGAGCATCCGGTACACGCTCGAGGCGAGCACGTAGTACCAGGCCGAGCCCATGAAGTACTTGCCGCGGCCCCAGCGCTTGCGGCCCTCGAGGATGTCGCCGTGGCTCGAGCCCATCGGGCGCAGGTGGACGAAGCGCATCTCGGGATCGTCGACGCTCATCGGCACCCAGCCGTGCATGCGGCAGAGGTGACCGTCGATCCCGTCCCACGCGACCTCACGCACGAAGCCGCCGATCTCGCGGAAGCACTTCACGCGATAGAACTTCAGCGCGCCGATGGCGTTCTCGTCGCCCATCGAGATGGGAAGGAGCGTTCCGTCGGGCTGTGGCTCGACCATCTTGCCCGACAGGTTGCCGAGGCGTGGGTCGGCCTCCATGCGCTCCATCGCGCGCTCGAAGTAGCGCGGCGGCATGTCGAGGTCCGCGTCGAACTTGCAGACGTACTCGAAGTCGTCGAGCGAGACGTGGCGCAGGCCGTCGTAGAAGGCCTCGATCACCCCGGGGCCCACGCTGCGCGTGCCGCGATCGCGACGCGTCACGACCTGGATCACGTCGGGGTGCGCGCTCGCGTACTCGGCGAGGATGGCGGGCGTCTCGTCCGTCGAGCCATCGTCCACGATCACCCACTTCGACGGCGGGACCGTCTGCGCGAGCGTCGAGTCGAGCGTCACACGAAGGAACTTGGCCTCGTTGCGGCACGGCGTGACGAGGACGTAGCGGCGGTGCGCGGGGATCTCGGTCATCACAGCTCCAGGCGGTGCGTGCGCGCGTACCGCAAGAGGACGAACAGCGCCCACACGCGCGACCAGTAGAGACCGGGCGCTCCGTCCTGGAACGCGCGGTAGGTGCGTGCGACGACCTCGCCGTCGAGGCCCACGCGGTGTGCGAGGGACACGTCGGTCATCGTGCGCTCGATCTCGCCTCGGAGCGCGCGTCGCGCCCAGAGCGCCATCGGCAGCTCGAAGCCGCGCTTGGGTCGCTCGAAGAGCGCCGGCGACAGGCGCGCGAGGCCCACGTCTCGCAAGAGCTGCTTGCGCTGCAGCGGCAGGTAGCGTCGCGGCACGGGCACCTGCCACAGCGTCTCGAGGAGCACGTGATCGAGCAGCGGCACGCGGAGCTCGAGCGAGACGGCCATCGAGGCCCAGTCCGAGTCGCGCAGGAGGCGCTCGCTCAGGTAGCAGCCGAGCTCGAGGTGCGACACCGCCGCGAGGTCCGGCTCGCCGGCGATGCGCTCGCGCAGGGCCCGTGCGCGCTCGCGCGGCAGCCCCCAGTCCGTCTCGGCCGCGACGCTCCGCTGCAGCTCCGACTGGAAGCGCCGCGTGAAGATGGCGTACGAGACCTGGTAGGCCTCGTAGAGATCGCTCGCCTCGCCGAGATCTTCGAGCTTGCCCCAGCGCGTCTGCGGTCGGATCTCGCCGGGGCGGCCCGAGGCGAGCCGCGTCGCGGCGCGGAGCACGGGCCCACGGAGGCCCGAGGGCAACACGCGAGCGGCGCTCGCGCCGCGGAGCGAGCGCGGCACGTCTCGGAAGCTCTGATAGCCGCCGAAGAGCTCGTCGCCGCCCGTGCCCGCGAGCGCGACGGTGATGCCCGCCTCCTTCACCGCGCGGCTCACGAAGTACGTGTTGATGCCGTCGAACGAGGGCTGATCGATGGCCTCGAGGGCGGCCGGCAGCTCGCGCGCGAAGCGGGCCTCGGTGAGACGCACGTCCGTGTGGTCGGTGCCGAGCGCGTTCGCGACGGCGAGCGCGTGGGGCGACTCGTCGTACTGCGCTTCGTCGAACGAGACGTTGAAGGTCCGCACGCGTCGCGGCGAGACCTCGCTCGCGAGCGCGGCCATCGCGCTCGAGTCGATGCCGCCCGAGAGAAAGACACCGAGCGGCACGTCGCTCAGGATGTGCTGCTCGAGCGTCTCCTTGAGCACGCGCCGCAGCTCGCGGACGCTGTCGCTCTGCGCCGTCGGGCTCGAGGTCTCGGTCGGGACGTGCGGCACCGACCAGTAGCGACGCTCGTCGTGGATGCGGCCGTGCTCGTCGATCGTGAGGGCCGTGCCCTCCTCGAGCATGCGCACGCCGCGCACGATGGTGCTCGGTGTCGCGACCACGCCGTTCCAGAGGAAGCTCGAGAGGCCGACGGGGTCGATGCGACGCGCGACGAGCGAGCTCGCGAGGATCGAGCGCACCTCCGACGCGAAGAGCACGACACGCTCACCGCCGGGCCGCTCGAGCTCCGCGAGGTAGAGCGGCTTGATGCCCAGGCGATCGCGCGCGAGCAGGACCGTGCGCGAGCGCGCATCCCACAGCGCGAACGCGAACATGCCGCGCAGGCGCGTGACGACGTCGCGCCCCCACGCCGCGTAGCCAGCGAGGATCACCTCCGTGTCGCTCTGCGAACGGAAGCGCTCTCCGCGCGCGGCGAGCTCTTTGCGGAGCGATTGGTAGCCGTAGATCTCGCCGTTGAAGCAGACGACGTGACCGCTCGGCTCGTGTCGCATCGGCTGCCGCCCGAGGGGTGACAGGTCGAGGATCGAGAGTCGTCGGTGCGCGAAGAAGGCGCCGAGCCCGCGCTCGGTGTGCTCCCAACGGCCGTCTGCGTCAGGTCCTCGATGAACCTGAGCGTCGTGCATCCGGCCCACCGCGGCTCGGATCTCGTCGTCGATGGCGCCGACCGCGCCGCTGATGCCGCACATGTGGGCGCCTTGTTAGCGCACCCGCGCCAGCCGCACGAGAGGCCGATCGCGCAGCGACCATCGCGCCCGGTCGAGCCCGCTCTGAGACGCGCGCCCGCCGTCGTCGGCGCACGCGCTCGAGTCTGCGCTACGTGCCGCGCTTTCCAGGGCCGGGGAGGGGCCCATCTGGGAGGCGGCCGACCCCCGGTGTCACCCTCAGGGCTGTCTCTCCGCGGGGAACATCCGACGAATTTCCGAACGGAAACGGTTACTTGCAGAGTTGAAAGAAACCGCTGGACGACAGCCGCACCGCTCCGTTACAGTCTGGATGCGCGCCCTCCCCTTCCCCCCCACGGGCGCGCAGAGCCTCGGCGCTACCCCCCATCGGCGCTGGGGCTCCTCTATTTCTGGGCCACGCGTTTGCCGGTGTGGCCGCTCGTCTCCTGGTGTTCCGGACGTGTTCCGGGCGTTCCCTGGTGTTCCGGGCGTTCCCTGCTGTTTCCAGGCGCGTTCTGGCCTGCCCCTTCAGCGCTCGTCGTCGGGCGCGAAGAGCGCGAGCTGATCCTCGCGTGGCGTGGGGCTCGGTCCGCGCGCGGGCAGCGCATCGACGAAGCGCAGGGGCGTGGGTGTCTGCAGGGCACCGAGCCGCTCGCGCGCGATCTCCATCGCCTTGTCCGAGATGTCGGAGCCCCAGAACGAGCGACCGAGGCCGAGCGCCGCGCTCCCGGCCGACGCGGTGCCCATGAACGGATCGACGACGACGTCGCCGGGGAGGCTCGACTGACCGACGAGGATGCGGTTGAGCGCGACGGGCTTCTCGGTCGGATAGCCCTTGTGGATGCGCGGCTCTCGGAACACGTCGGCGATGCCGAGATCCGCGAGGCGTCGCTTCCCCTTCTCGAAGAAGAGGATCAGCTCGTAGCGAGATCGGTAGTGGTAGCCCATGCCGATCTTCTCCTTGTCCCAGACGAGCGGCTTCCAGAACTTGAAGCCCACCTTCTCGCCCACGGGTTTGGCGACGAAGGCCGTCTCCTGGTCGCAGAACAAGTAGAAGTGCGTGTCCTTGCGCAGCACGCGGAAGACCTCGGCGAAGAGCTCTTCGAAGCGGGCGTTCGGGAACACGGTGAACCAGTCGTTGCTCGAGGACTTCGAGTGCGAGAGGCGCGTCGTGGTGCCCACGGCGCGATGCTTCTCGAGCGACTCGTAGGGCGGGTCGGTCACCACGAGGTCCACCGACGCATCGGGCAGACCGCCGAGGAACGCGACCGCGTCCGCGCGCGCGAGCCACGCGTGGAGATCGATCGGGCCGCGTTCGTTGGCTTCGCGCGCTGTCACGGAGGGGCTCGAGGGGGAGGGCGATCCGTCGCTCGGGCCGACGTCCGCTGCGAGGGCGAGGGGTAGCATGCTCACCCCGGCGGGACGGGCGCGAGGTTCTCGGTCTGACAGGCGCGCGGTTCGGTATACTCGGCGCCGACATGGCGGGGCACTCCCTCCACCCACCCCAGAGCCCCCGAACTGCTCCTTCGCGCGCGCGGCCCGAGCGCGTCCTGGCGATCGCCGCGGCCTGCGGTCTGGCTGCGAGCTCGCTCTCCTGCGGACGAGGCGCGTCCGTCATCGACGACGGGCCGATCCGCGTCGGCGTCGTCATGCCGCAGACCGGGACGCTGGGCACCGACGGCCAGCTGTGGCTCAAGGGCATCCAGCTCGCGACGCAGGAGATCAACGCTGCGGGTGGACCGCTGCCGGGCCGTCCCGTCGAGCTCGTCGTGCTCGACAGCCGGACCGACTCGATGGTCGCCGTCACCGAGGCTCAGCGCGCCGTCGAGGAAGAGAACGTCGTCGCCATCATCGGCGACGCAGGCAGCGGCGGCACCCTCGCCATCTACACGAACGTCACCGCCGCGGAGGGTGTGCCGCAGGTCAGCTGCTGTGCGACGTCGCCGAGCCTCACCGACGCCTCCACCAGCACGCCGCTCGAGGATCGCTTCTTCTTCCGCACGGCGCCCTCGGACGCGCTCCAGGGTCAGGTCGTCGCCCGCATCGCCGACGACGAGATGTGTACGCGCCTCGCGATCCTCCACATCGACGACGCCTACGGCGCGCCCTTCGCCGCCGCGATCCAGGCGGAGTTCACGCGCCTGGGCGGCACCGTCGTGGCGACCGTGCCGTTCGTCGACGAGCGACCGTCGTACACCACCGAGGTGATGAGCGTCGCGACGGCCAACCCCGGCTGCGTCGCACTGATCGCCTACCCCGAGACCGCGGGCACCATCCTGCGCGACTACACGCGCCTCTCGATGCCGCCCTCGGTGCTGTGGATCGGCACCGACGGCCTGCGCAGCGACACCTTCGTCGACGAGGTCGGCAGCTCGCTCCTGGCCACGATCCAGTTCTACGGCGCCGCGCCGATCACGCAGCCGATGGGCCCGGCGTACGACAGCTTCGCCGATCGGCACCGCGCAGCGTTCGGCATGGAGCCGGGCCCCTTCGTCAGCAACAACTACGACGCGGCGGCGCTGCTCTACCTGGGCATCGCGCGCGCCCGGTCCACGGGCGGTCGCGCGATCATGGAGTCGGTGCGCGCCCTGGGCTCCTCGAGTGGCGTGATCGTCCGCGTGGGCGATCTCTCGGAAGCCCTCGAGCGGCTGCGAGCGGGTGGGGAGATCAACTACGAAGGCGCCAGCGGCTCGGTCGACGTGAGCGACACGGGCGACGTGCGCGCCGACTACGAGGTGTGGCGCGTGACGGCCGATGGGATGGGGATCGAGCAGATCCGCACGATCCTCGCGACGGAGCTGCGATGAGGCCCTCGACCGGACGCGCATCGGCGCTCGGAGGCCGCGTGGCGATCGCCGCCGTCGCCGCTGCGTCGAGCCTCGCGCTGGGCCTGGGCTGTGGGCCCGCGTCCGTGCCGCTCCAGATCTCGTTCCCCTCCACCGAGACCTTCCTCGTCACGCGCTCCATGCGCATGCGCATCTACGCGATCGACGAGGCCACGAGCTGTGCCTCGCTCGTGACCGCGGCGGTCAACGGTCGCGATCCGGAGGGGGAGTTGCTCTTCGAGCTGGCGGACGCCTCGCCCTGTGACGTCCGCGCGGGCGTCGCGGTCCCGGACGTGGGCGGTGGTCTGCGCGGCTTCCTCGTGGAGGGCCTCGACTCGACGGGCAACAACACGATCCTCGCCGGCTGCAGCCAGGACGAAGTCCATGTCGGCGCGCGCGTGAGCGTCGCGCTCTTCCCGACGAGCCGCTACGACGCCGCCTACCAGGCGGACATGCCCGCCTCGGGCGAGAACATCGAGGATCGATGTCGAGGTGGCACGTGAAGGCCGTGCTCACCCGAGGCTGTCTCGTCGTGTCGCTCGCGTGCATGCTCGTTGGTGCGACGCTCGCGATCTCGTCGAGCGCCGCGGCGCAGGCGAGCTCGGGGGCGCTCGCGCGCGCCGAGCAGTCGTACCTCGACGTCGACTTCGACGGCACGCTCTCGGCCGCACAGGAGGCGCTGCGCGAGGGTGGCCACACGCCCGCGCAGCTGGTGCGCATCTACGAGCTGCTCGGTGTGAGCTCTGCGGCCGTCGGCGAGAACGAGCGCGCGCGGGACTTCTTCGTGCGCATGCTCGCGATCGACATGAGCGCGGACCTCGACGACACCGTGCCGCCGCGTCTTCGCGCGCCGTTCCTCGAGGCGCGCGGCATCGTGACCTCGCGACCGGCGCGCCTGGGCGCCGAAGTGGGCCTGGCGCGCGTGCAGAGCGCGTTGCACGTCGCGCTCACGGATCCGTTCCAGCTCGGCCGCACGCTGCGCGTTCATGCGCGTCTCGAGGGGACGCTCGAGTTCGCGACGCGCGAGGAGGCCGCACAGCCCGTGATGTTCGCGCGCCTCGACGGCGCCGCGACGGCCGATCGTGTGGAGTACTGGGTCGAGCTCGTCGATCCGTTCGGCAACCAGATCCTCGTGCTCGGCACCGAGTTCGAGCCGCGTGTCGTCGGCCGTGTCTCGACCGCGCCTGGTGGGGGCGGCGGTGGCGCTGGCGGTGGTGGTGGTGGAGACATCGCCTCCGAGCCGTGGCTCTGGATCGTGATCGGCGTCGTGGTCGTGGGCGGTGGCGTGACCGCAGGCGTGATCCTCGGTGATCAGGCGAGCCGCCTCGAGCTGCGCACCGGCGTGACGATCGGCATCGACTGAGAGCTACGCTCCCCCAGCGCGCCGAAGGCGCAGCAACACGGAGAGACCAAGTGGTCACGAGCGGCGGGGTCGTGGTCACCTGGGCTCGTGACCCACTCTCACCGCACCTCGCTCGCGCTCGGCGCGCTCGCTCTGCTCACGCTGGCTGCTGGCTGCGGATCGTGCAGCGCGCCCGCGGCGTCGGTGCCGAGCTCGAACCGAGGTCCTCGGCCCGTCGTCGCGCAGGCGCCATCGACGCAGGCGCTGCGCTACGAGGTGCACGAGTGGGGGCTGGTGCGCGGCAACATGGCCGATCACGTCGTGCTCTCGGGCCCGCGTCGGGCCCCCACGCCGATCCCGATCGCCAAGCCCGTCCTCTACGTGCACCGCGACGGAGACGGGCCGCTGTCGATCGACGTGGAGGTCACGCTGAGCAGCGGCGCGATGGTCGAGCACTGGCCCCTCGTGAGCGGTGCGAGCGGCGGGCCCCTCGTGTGGCGCGGCGTGACGGTGGACGAGGGGACCTGCAGTGGCGCGCGCTACCCGAGCCCGAGCGAGCCACCTTGCAACACGCTCATGGGCGCCGACGGCTGCGAGGCGATGGAGCTCGCGACGGTCGAGACCCGCGACGGCGATTGCCTCGGCTACGCGGGCGCGCGCTGGGATCACCTCTTCTATCGAGGCGAGCTGAGCGCGCCCCCGAGCTTCCCGCTCGCGGTCACGCCGCTCGGTGCCGATCGGTACCGCGTGGAGGCCGTGCGTGGCGTGATCGGCCCGCTGGTGCGCGTGCGGGGCACGAGCGCGAGTGTGCTCGAGGCCCCGGCGCCCGGCGCGAGCCTCGAGAGCGAGGTGCCCACCGGTAGCCTCGGAGAAGGCGCCGATGCGCTCGGTCGCGCGCTCGCGGAGGCCGGCCTCACCCCGGACGAGGTGAGCGCGTTTCGTCGCGCGTGGGACTCGACGCTCTTCGCGGACGCGACGGCCTCGGCCGGCGAGGCGGTCGTGACGGCGACGCCGATGGCCGGCGGGTTGATCGCGCCGCGCACCCGCGATGCGCTCCTCTACGTGCTCTCCGGCGAGGACGCGGATCGTCTCGCGACGCTGCGCTTCACGCCTGCGCCGACGCGCGTCGCCCGTGCGATCGTCGTGTGGCTCGATCTGGGCTCGACGCACCTCGCCTACGAGCCGCCGTACTGACTCGGCGAGAGACTCTCTCCCGCCGGGTCGAGCCCGTGTCACTCGCATCGATCCACGCGAGTGACACGTGCTCTCACGGCCACGTCATCGGCGCGCACTGGCAGATGCCACCCATGACGATGCGTGCCCGCGTGCTCGGGTACATCGTGCAGTCGGGCATCGCCGCGTTGCACGACGGCACGCACGCCATGGCGGGGGCCGTCATCGAGACGGGCACACACATCCGTCCGTCGCCGCACCCACCGGCGCCTGCGCAGGGGGTCATGCACGAGCCGCCGACGCACGCGAGCCCGCCGCAGTTGGCCGGCGCGCCACAGGTCATGTACTCGCGGCCAGCCGCGCCGGTGTCCGGCACGGGACCGGTGTCGGGCCGCGGGCCCGAGTCCACGGGCGCGGTCGCGTAGCAGCGATGGTCGGTGGGATCGCAATACGGGAAGGCCGCAGGGCATCGAGAGCCCGCGCTCGCACAGCCGAAGAATCCATCCGTCGGCGGGTTCGGTGAGCAGCCCGACGCGATCGCGCCGAGTGCGACGCCGACCGCGAGGAACGTCGTCACGGTGCGCATCAGAAGCTCCCTCTCAGCACGAGGCCGGTGGGGCGGAGCTCGAGGCGAGCCCTCGCGCGACGCCGGTCGCCACCGTCGGACGAGAGCGCGCCCGCGAGGCCCCAGCCCACACCGATCACCACCATCGTGCTGCCGGCGACGAGCGCCGCGATGCCCGTGCCCGTCAGCACGGGCGCGGTGTCGTAGACGCCCGAGACGCTCGACCACTCGGTGCCTGCCGGCGCGCTGTTGACCGCCGCGATGTCCGACGCGCCGACGCCGTGGAGGATCGCGCCCGTGAGCACGAGCGCCGCGCCCGCGCCCGCGAGGATCCAGGGCCCCGGGTCGCTCGCGGCGTCGCTGCTCGTGCTGCCCGCGATCTCGCTGCCCGGTGGCACCACGTCGAGGCGCGTGTCCTCGCCGCCCCGAACGCTGAGGCGCACACGCGCGGTGCGGCCGTCGGAATCGCGCAGGAGGATCTCGTGGCTGCCGACGCCGAGCGCGAGGCGACCCTCGGTGCGCGGCCAGTCGCCCTCGGGGCGTGTGAGCACTCCGTCCACCGAGAGGCGGACGTCCTCGCCGGCGGCAGGGACCACGAAGTGGCCGATGAGCGCGCGCGCTCGCTCGAGGAGCGCGCTCACCTGCGTGCGCTGCTCCTCCGTCAGCGGCCGGACCTCGCTCGTGAGCGCACCCTCGAGCGCCTCGATCGCCGCGGGGTAGTCCGCCATCTCGAACGACGCCATGCCGATGCCACGCAACGTGCGTGCGTTCGGGTAGCTCTCGTGTGCGCGCTGGAAGAGCGCGCGCGCCTCTGCCCAGCGGCTCGCCTGGAACTCGGCGAGCGCGCCGTCGATCAACGCGGCGTAGCCGGGCGGCTCGGTCGAGTCACTCGTCTCCTGCGCGCGCACCGGCCGCGGGACGAGCACCACGAGAGCGATGCCCAGGGCCACGAGAGCGATGCCCAGGGGCAGCCCGAGGACTCCGAGCACGAAGGACCTCGCGAGCCGGGTCCACGTCGGCACGAGCGAGCGATGGCTCCGCATGACGCGCTCAGTCTCGCACGCGAGGCTGGCTACGGGCGAGCTTCGCGGCGCACCTTGCAGCACGCACGGTCACATGTTCGTGCCGCACGAGGTCGCGTCGAGCACGACGAGCGCGCCGCTTGGTGGTCGCGGTCTGCACGCGATAGGAGATCGCGCGATGACGACCGTGCGCGCCGCGCTCTTCGACATGGACAAGACGCTCGTGCGCGCGAACACGGGCGTGCTCTACGCGCGCTGGCGCGTGCGGCAGAAGCAGCTGCCTGCGCGCGAGCTGGCGCGCGTGCTCTCGTGGTCGGTGCAGTACACGCTGGGCATCGTCGATGCGCAGGCGGTCAGCCGCTTCGCGGCGCGCACGCTCACGGGGGTGGACGAGGCCGGCTTCGCCGAGGAGTGCCGCGGCTGGTTCCGTGACGACGTGCTCCCGCGCGTCGCCGAGCGGGCGCGTGCGGAGGTCGAGGCCAAGAGGCGCGAAGGCTACGTGCTCGCGATCCTCTCGGGCTCGAGCCCCTACGCCACCGAGCCACTCGCGGCCGAGCTCGGCATCCCCCACGTGCTCTGCACGCGTCTCGAGGTCTCCGCAGGTCGCTTCACGGGTGAGGTCGTCGCGCCGCTCGCGTTCGGTGAAGGCAAGGTCGAGCTCGCCGAGGCGTGGGCGCGCACGCACGGCGTGGATCTCGCGCGCAGCGTCTTCTACACGGACTCGATCAGCGATCTGCCGATGCTGGAGCGTGTGGGCGAGGCGCGCGTCGTGAATCCCGATCCGCGCTTGCGCTGGACGGCGCGGCGTCGCGGCTGGCCGATCGAGCGCTGGTGAGTGCGCGCCAGCGAAGCCGCAGCCCGAGCTTCCGAGTCTTCGCGCGGCGCGAAGATTCTCGGAAGTCGTCGATCAGAGCCGAACGGACTCGAGCGTTCGCTCTCCGGGGCGGATCGTGACCGTCGTGGTGCGCGCGGTGCCCCCGCCAATCGGCCGCAGCGTGAGCTGGTGTCGTCCCGCGGGCAGGGTGACGTTCACGAGGGGCGTGCGTCCGAGCGAGCGCCCTCCGAGGAAGACCTCCGCGGGCGGGATCGCCATCAGGTTGAGCCGACCGCTCGAGGCGGTGCCGCGCGGCGCGCGAGGCTCGTCCGTCCCGGAGGCCGTGCCGCTCCGCGAGCCGCGTCGCGAGCGCTCGGAGCGCTCGGCGCGAGGCGTCTCCGGATCCGCGGTCGGAGGCTCGAGCACGGCCGCACCCGCCACTGCGCCGGTCTCGGTCTCGCCGCTCGTCGCGGCGATCTCCACCGCGGTCGCGGTCCCTTCCGTCGTCGCTGGCGGGGCCTCCTCGCCCGCCGCTGGATCGGCGGTCGCGCGCGGATCGGCCGCCGCCGCGGTCGCGGGAGGCGTGTCTTCGGCGGGCGTGCCCTCAGCGCGTGGTGCGCTCCGGGAGGTCGCGACGGGCTCCGACCCTGGGGCGAGCGTCCAGCCCAGGGTCACCGACAGCACCAGACCGAGCAGCAACGTGGCCGCTGCGGCCCAGGCCCGCCCGGGACGACGCACCGCCGTGCCGAGCGCCATCTCCTTCGCATCCGAGGGCTCGAGCCAACCGTCGTCGCGCAGGAGCGGCTCGGCGCGCGCGTGGGGATCGTCACCGAGGGCGCGCAGGAGCTTCTCCCTGGCGGCCTTCTTCTCGGCGAGCACCTCGCCCATCCACGCGGCGACCTGCATCGCGCCGTGCACACCGCCGATGCTCGCGAGCTGTTCCTCGAGCGCGTCGGCGAGCTGCCCGGCCGTCTTGTAGCGGCGCGAGAGATCGCGCTCGAGCGCGCGCGCGAGGATCCGCTGCACCGCGGAGCTGCGCACGGCGGGGGGGATCGTCCTCGCGAGCGGCACGATCGGCGCGCGACCGAGCGGCGGCTCGAGCGCGGGCAGCAGCGACGAGCTGCCGTGGATCCTCGTCGGTGTCGGAGGCGGGCTCGTGGTGGTGGGCGTCGTGATCGGCATCGTCGTGGCGGCGAGCTCGTCGGGGCCACGCTTCGACGCACCCGTCGTGATCGGGTGGTGAGCGGATGAGCGACGACGCGCCCCGCCGGCCTCCACCACCACCGCCACGCGCGATGCCGCGACCGCGCGTGCCCGCGCCAGCCCCGCGCGGTGCCGAGGCCGCGACGCAGCGCGGACAGCCGGAGGCGCCGCGCGAGGTGTCGAGCGCGCGCGTCGTCGCGAGCCCGGACGAGGCCTCGGGCACCTTCGAGGCAGGTAGCGAAGCGACCGACGCGAAGCCTCCAGAGACCCACGCGAAGCCTCCAGAGACCCACGCGAAGCCTCCAGAGACCCACGCGAAGCCTCCGGAGACCGACGCGAAGTCTTCAGAGGCCGGCGCGAAGCCTTCGGAGAGCACCGCGAAGCCGCCGGAGGCCGACGACACGTCCCAGCGCGGCGGGCGCATGGCCGACGAGGGCGCGAGGAGCGAGGACGCGGCGAAGCGCGACGGGGCGCCCGCGCCTGCGCGCGAGTCGATGCCGATCGTCGTCGAGACAGAGAGCCCTCGCGACGCGAGCGCGCGGCCGCTCTCCGAGCCACCGACGCGCACGGCGGTCCCCGGGGCCGAGGAGCCTCCGCCACACGCGGTCTCTCGCATCGGCTCCCCCGAGTCGCTCGAGGGCGTCACGCTCGGCCGCTACGTCCTGCGTCACCTGATCGCGCAGGGCGGCATGGCGAGCGTCTACCTCGCGCAGCACGTGGCGGACGACGGCTTCGCGCGGTGGGTCGCGATCAAGATCATGCACCCGCACCTCGCGCGCGAGCCGCGCTTCGTCGCGATGTTCCTCGACGAGGCGCGCATCACGAGCCGCATCGTGCATCCCAACGTCTGCGCGGTGACGGACTACGGCAAGGGCCCGCCCCCGCACCTCGTGATGGAGCACCTCTTCGGCGAGGCGCTCTGGGCGCTCGTGAGAGAGGCGGCGCCCAAGGGCGGCATCCCCGTGTGGCTCGCGCTCCGCGTGGTGGCCGACGCCGCGCGTGGTCTGCACGCCGCGCACGAGGCGCGCGGCGCCGATGGAGAGAACCTCGAGGTCGTGCACCGCGACGTCTCGATGCAGAACGTCTTCGTGCTCTACGACGGCGTCACGAAGGTCATCGACTTCGGCGTCGCCAAGGCGCGCGAGCGCCTCTCGAGCACCGAGACCGGCGAGCTCAAGGGCAAGATCGCCTACATGGCGCCCGATGTGCTCTCGGGCGAGACCGCGGATCGGCGAGCCGACGTGTGGGGCCTGGGCGTGGTGCTCTGGGAGCTCCTCACCAACCGACGCCTCTTCCGTGGAGCGAACGAAGGGGCGACCGTGCACAACGTGCTGCACGCACCGGTGCCGGCCGTCGCGTCGATCCGCAAGGACGTGCCGCCCGCGCTCGACGCGATCTCGCCCTCGCCGCTCACCTCGAGCGTGACCTCGCCCGTCGCGGGCGCCGTGCTGCCGTGCGTGCCCGCGGCGTCCTCGCAGCGAAGCGCGAGCTCGGAGGCCACCGACGGCGTGCCCGCCGCCGTGGCGGAGACGACGTCGCCTTCCCGCATCAGCTCCACGGTCGGCGCGGGCGTCGAACGTGCGGCCTGCACGGCCTCGAGCGCGCTCTCTGGTGCACCGTCCGCGGGCGCGGCGGCGGGATCGAGCAGGGCGAGCGAGCGCGCCGATCGTGCGAGCGTGTCGGGCGTCCCCGTCATCGACTCGAGCGCCACGAGCACGCGGAGCGAGCGAACGAGCTCCTCGCGCGTGGCCGTCGGCGACGCGAGGCTCGCCTCCGCCGCCGCGCGTGCCGCGTCGAAGTCCGCGCCGAGGTAGAGCTCTTCGGCGCGCGCGCTCGCGGAGGGCGCGCCCGGAGCCTCGGCGCTCTGCGCGCCCAGAGGTGGCGCGAACGCGAGCAGACCGAGCGCGCCCACGAGCGCTGCGAGGCTCGTGCGACGACGCTCACTCACAGCGGCCTCCGACACAGCGCGTGCCTCCCGCGCAGGGATTGTCGCAGCGACCGCAGTGGCGGCGATTGGTGAGCAGATCCTCGCAGGCGCCCACGCCGTCGCACTCGAGGCACGTGTTCGCATCGGGCACCGACATCGGTGCGTCCGCCGCGGGGCCCGCATCGGCGAGCGTGCAGGTGCAGGACTCGCTCGCCGTGCATGCGCGCGCAGTCACGGCCGCGGTCTCGACCCGCACCGTGCCGCCAGCGCCCCCTGCCTCGACGGCGACACAGCCCTCGGCGACCACACGGCAGCTCGCATCGAGCGCGAGGGCGCGCACGCCATACGAGCCCGCCGAGACGCTGCCGAGCTCCATCGCCATGGCGCCCGTGCCTGCACGCTCGACGACCGAGCTCGCGACGACGCGCGCGTCCGCCGCACAGCTCGACACCACCTGCACGAGCACGCGCTCGGGGCTCGACCCGGGCGGGAGCGCGACCTCCACGCGGTAGCGGCCACCGCCGCAGCTGGCCCCCGCCGCCACGACGAGCCAAACCACGGCACGTGACATCGAAGAGCAGCGTACCAAGCCGGGCCACGGAAGATCGAGAAGTCCGTCGAGCGGGCCGTCGTGGTCGCGGGGCGCGCTTGGCCCGGGACGTTCAGGGGAAGAAGCGCTCCACGCTGACGGCGCCGTCGGCGACCTCCTCGGGGAGGTAGCGCATCGGGATCGTGGTGTTCGCGAGCCACATCGCGGCCTGGTCGTCGAAGTGGTCGCTGGTCGGGAAGCCGGACTGACCACCCGGCAGGATGTTCTGTCCGCGCACGCCGCTCGGTCCGAGCGCGATGACCATGCGGAAGACGGGCCCCGAGCCGTGCGTCCAGTCGTTCGTGTCGAGGCCCGGGTTGGCCGCGTCCACGTCGAACTGGTCGCCGGGCCGCGGGAAGTGCGGCAACGACGCGCGCGGATCGTCCATCGGCAGATCCGGCATGAGCGGCAGGTTGCGCGGCGTGATCTGGAACGTGCTGAGGAGCAGCTCGAGCTCGGGGCTCGAGCCACCACCGAGCGCGTTGCCCACGAGCGAGTCGAAGCGCACCTGGTGGCGGTAGCCCCAGCGCCACTGATCCACGTCGTTCGTGCCGAAGCCGCCGCGCAGCTCCTCGTTCGGCGGCGAGCGCAGGAACGCGAGCGCGAGGTCGAGGGCGCGCACGCCGATCTCGCGGCTCGACTCGACCTCGCTCGTGCGGAGGTCGTCGAAGAAGACGCTCTCGTTCGTGGCCGGATCGAAGCTCCCGAGGGACAGTGGATTCCCCGTTCCGCGGCCCTGCTCCATGAGCAGCATCGTCTGCGTGCGGAACGTGTCGCCCGTGACCGCAGGCGAGAGATCGCCGGGGATGCCCTCGTCGTTCAGCACCTCGGCGAAGTACGTCGCGATCCACGCGTGGAAGATCGAGGTCGCGACGCTGTTCTCGGCGTCACCCGCCGCGAGCGGCGCGTAGAAGGTCTCGACGCCCGACGGAGTCGGGTAGCCCGCGTCGCGCCAGGCCTCGATGCGTCGCTCGATGTCTTCGTAGTCGGCCTGCGCCGCGGTCCAGCGCGCGGCGAGGCGTGCCTCGGCGGTGCCGGGCGCGGGCGTGCCCGCGGCGGCGCGTCGCGCGGTGTCGATCGCGTCGAGCAAGACGGGCGCCCACTCCTCACCGAGGTTCGAGTGGTGATCGCCCTGGATGTCCTGCATCTCCTCGAGGCTCGCGGTGTCGCCTGCGATCGCGGCCTCGAGGCGCTCGGCGATGCGCTCGCCGCGGTAGCCCTCGATCCACGGACCGCCGATGTAGTACGGGTCGTCGAAGAGATCGTTGTCCGTGCAGATCGCGCCCGGATCGTTGTTCGCCATCATCACGAACTGGCGCCCGGGGTTCAGCGCCTGCGGCCACTGATCGAACGGCACGACGTGCTCGTTCGCGTCGCCGGCGGCGGCCGCGGCCTCGTCGACGCGACCACGCGCATCGAGCGGCAGGTGCCAGGCGCCGTAGCGCGTTCCGTCGATCAGGCGTCGCGGATCGGCGCCGGGGATCCAGCGGTTGGTGCCGGGATCGCGCGGCAGGTGATCACGCGCGGGCACCGCGTGGTACGCGCTGTAGACCACCGAGCCCTCGCGGTCCGAGGCCATCATCGAGCCGCCGTAGCCGATGAAGTGACGCAGGGCCTGGCGGAAGTCCTCGACGGTGTCGGCCATCGTGAACTGTCGGAAGGCGCGCAGGAGCGTCCCGCCGTCGAAGGGCCCGTAGTAGAAGCTCACGGCCGTGATGCGGCCGTCGCCGTCGACGTCGTCCGGCACCACGAGGCCGCTCAGCGTGTGCACCTTCGACTCGCCCGCGCCGATCACCTCGTCGGCGGTGGTCGGGCGGCCCTCGATCGCGGTGATCCAGCGGCCGTCGAAGGTGGTGAAGCGCGCGATCGTCTCGGTGCGACCGACCGAGCCGAGCGCCGGCACGTCGGCGACCTCGAAGGCCTCGTCGATGCGCACGAGCGCGCGCTCGGTGCCGTCGAACATCGAGCCGCGCGGCAGGCCGCTCGCGTCGAGCACGAGCTCCTCGGTGTACCAGTCGGTCACGTCGGCGAAGTACGCGGTCTGCGTCCACGCGATGCGTCCGTTGGTGCCGACGCCCATCGCCGGAAGGCCCGCGATCGTCGCGCCGAGCAGGCGCGTGTCCTCGCTCGGGCCGCCGAGGAGCATCGTGTCGATGCCGAGCTGCCAGAAGAGCGGCGGCACGCTGAGCTCGAGGTGACCGTCGCCCGCCAGGAGCGAGCTGCCGTCGGTCGTCGCGCTGCCCATCACGGCCCAGCCGTTGGAGCCATAGCCCTCGTCCGGGTCGCGCGAGAAGCGCGCCTCGACGCGGCCGAGCCCGTCGACGAGCCGATCGAGCATGCCGCGCTCGGGCAGCACGCCGCGCAGCGCCGCGAGCGCCTCGGGCGTGAATTCCCTTCGGATCCCGGGCCTTCCGGGGCCGCCGCCGCCCATGCCCGCCGTCTCCACGCCCCAGCCGTAGGCCGAGCTCACGTCGTTCGGCGGCGCGTAGTGATCGATGATGTCCTCTTGCAGGCCCTGCACGCGGAGCGCGCGGTTGGGCGCGTCGGCCGCGAAGACCTCGTCGACGCGCTCGAACGCGCGGCTGCGCCCGACGTCGCCGCCCTCGAAGCTCGTGCCGTAGAGCACGCTCGCGCCCGTCGCGACGACGTCGCGTCGATCCCAGTC
Source organism: Sandaracinaceae bacterium (assembly GCA_044376125.1). Taxonomy (GTDB): domain Bacteria; phylum Myxococcota_A; class Polyangia; order Polyangiales; family Sandaracinaceae; genus JAFLCL01. The sequence goes on along the minus strand of JBILLJ010000031.1, from coordinate 38,767 downwards.
GGCCATCAGGTCCGCGGGGTTGCGCGCGCCGAGGAAGCTCGCCCCGAGCTGGAGCTCGCGCGGCGCGGGCAGGCGCCTCGCGCGCACGAGCGCGATGTAGTCGTTGATGCCCTGCGCGAAGGCGTCGAGCTCCGCGCCTTCTTCTTCGTCCACGCCCGCGAGGTAGAGGTCGGCCATGTGCGCGGCGCCGGTGAAGCGGTTCTCGAGATCCGTCTCGAGGCCCGCGTCGCCGAGCAGCTCCGAGATGCGGCCCTGCGAGAGGCGACGCGTCAGATCCATCTGGAAGAAGCGATCGCGCGCCATCGTGAAGCCGAGGAGGCGGTTCGCGTCCACGCGGTTGGCCGCGTAGACGTGCGGCACGTCGAGCTCGGTGCGCACCACGAAGGCGGGCGCCGAGAGCCCCGGCATCTCGTAGCGCTCGGTCGTCTCGACGTCGGTGAACGGCGCGGGCAGCGGCGGGTCGGGCGGCCCCGTGTCGGGCCCTGCATCCTCGAGGCTCGGTGCGTCCGTGCCCGCATCGGCGGGGCCCGGCGTGGGATCGCACGAGCAGCCTGCGAGCGCGGCCGGCAACACGGGCACGAGGAGCGCGGCGAGGAGCGAAGACGAAGAGCGCATGACGCGCGAGGGTACCACCACAGCTCGACCGCCTCGCGACTCTGCGCAGCCCGCGACGCGCGGTGCCGAGGACGTCACCGCTCCGCGGTGGCCTGGTATGCTGGCCGTCCATGCTTGCTCGTCGATCGAGCCTCTTCGCTTTCACGCTCCTCGTCCTCGTCGCGGGCTGCGCCGATGGTGAGCGCGACCTCCGACGCGACGCAGGTCGCCTCGATGCGTTCGTGCCGCCCGGTGTCGATGCGTACGTCGCGCCGATGCCCGACGCGTATGCGCCTCCGGGCGTCGATGCGTACGTGGTCCCCGTCGACGCGTACGTGCTCCCCGGCACCGATGCCTGGAGCGCGCCGGCGCCCGACGCGTTCATGATGACGACGGGCACGGGCCGCTATCTCGATCGCTGCACGCGCGCGGGCGACTGCGCGAGTGGTCTCTGCGCCGCGGATCGCGGCGGCACGAGCTTCTGCACCCGCACGTGCGCGAGCGACCTCGAGTGCGCGCACGAGCACCTCTGCGTGGCAGGCACCTGCCTGCCCGACGACACCGGCGAGCCCTGCTCGGTGGGCACGCCCGAGTCGTGCTCGGCGGGCCTGTGCCTCGGTAGCGGCGCGGGCGGCGCGTGCACGCGCACGTGCGCGAGCGCCTCGGAGTGCCCCGCGGGCTACGCATGCACGCGCGCCGGTGGCTCGTCGATGAAGATCTGCGTCGACATCGAGCGCCCCTGCACGGGCCCCGCGGACTGCGGCAGCGGGCTCTGCGTGCCCACGCTCGGCTGCACCTCCGAGTGCGACTCGCCCGCCGACTGTCCTGGTCGCCTCGCGGGCCTGCCCGGCTACACGTGCGGTCGCGCGTACGGCTCGACGACGAACATCTGCGTCGTCCCGAGCGACGTGGTCGGCGACGACGCGGCCGGCAGCTCGTGCGTGATCGATCCGGACACGTTCCTCTACGAGTGCAGGAGCGGTGCGTGTGACGACGCCGCGCCGCTCGGCCCGATGTGCACCACGGGCTGCACGGCGCAGGGCGGTTGTGGTCCGGGCCTGGGTTGCTATCCGCTCGTCGACGGCGGCTCGATCACGCTCGTGTGCTCACGCGCGGGCGGTCGCGACCTCGGCTCGGCCTGCGGCACGGGCCGCGAGTGCACGAGCGCGCTCTGCGACACCGGCGGCTACTGCACGCGGATCTGCAACGACGGCCTCTGCCCCACGGGCTGGCGCTGCGAGCCCGTCGCAGGCTTCGGCATCGCGATCTGCCGCCGCTGAGGGATCGACGCGCGCTTGACCGCCGACGAGCCCTCCACGACCATCGATCGATGGTGTTCGGATCACGAGCCGCCGTGGTCGCAGTGGCGACGCTCGGTGTCGCGGTCACGGGGTGCCTGATCGATCGCGGCCCACTGGAGTCCGGCGATGCAATCGGCGACGCACTCACGCTCGACGCGGACGCACGCTCGCCTGACCTGGACGCGTTTCTCGCGCCCGCCGACTCGGCCGTGGTGGACGCCCAGCGAGAGGTGGATGTCCGAATGGAGCCGGACAGCGCTCGAGCTGACGCCGGCTCGGATTCGGGGCCATGCCCCGCTGGACCCACCGGCGGCGCGATGTGCCCGTTCACGACGCTCGCTCAGTTGATGGGGGTCGAGGGCGGCATCTATGACTTCTCCATCGGGGAGCTCTCGTTTCGAGCCGTGGTCGACGACGGCGAAGGGGGCGGCTGGATGTTGATCGCGAGCGCGGACGACGCGACCAGGGGCCGCATGGGCTTGATGCAGACGACGACTGGCCCCGTCACGCGGCAGTCGCACGACATCTTCGCGCCCGAGGTCGTGGCTGCGCTGCCCGATGTGCGTGAGGTGCGTATCGACTCGACACCGGGTAGCCCCATCGTTGCGTCGGTCCTCAGCGACGACACCTACGTGCTCGGCCAACTCCGCAGTTACCGCTCGCTGCATGCGGTCGGCGCGGAGGCGGGAAGCGTTCGCTGGCGCGGGGCCGACACACCTCGGATGACCTCGACCTGCAACAACGTCGAGCCCGAGCCGCTGGACCGACTCATCTTCCAGACCTGCGGCGCAGGCGGAGAGAACCTGCACTGGGGCCCCGATCCGATGGGCCTCGGCGACTCCCCCGACGCGCTGAACCGCTGGGTGTATCGAAGCGGCCCACGCGACCGACTCAACCTGTGGGTCCGGCACTGAGCTGACGCGTTGACGCGGATCGCGTGCGGCGGTCAGCATCGCGTCGATGCAGCTCCGGGGACATCGCTCGCGCGCCAGCTCGCTCGCCTCGATCACGCTCTTGGTCTCGCTCGCCTCGGCGTGCGGCGGCGCCAGCGCGGCGAGCGACACGAGCGAAGTCACGAGCCGGACCTCGAGCTCGGATCCGTGGTCGGGCTGCTCCGTCCGCGCGATGGAGGGCACAGTCTTCGAGATCCACTGCAGCGAGGGGCGCATCCGCGTGATGCGGGTGAACGTGTTCCAAGGCCGCTCGGGCCTCGAGGCGATGCTGCGCGCTCGTGGCGTCGAGCCCACGAGCGCGACCTTCTCGGAGCGCGAGGTCGGTGGGCAGCGCTACCCCGTCGCGCATGCGGAGCAGCTCGAGGGTTGGCCCTGGCTCGCGAACCCAGCGCCCCAGATCGCTGGCGCGTGCGCGGCCACCGAAGCGACCTGCATGGAGATCTTCGATCGCATCGCGCGCGTGGGTCTGCCCACGGAGGCGGCGTTTCCTCCGAGCGACATGAACGTCGCCGGCCTCCCGCTGACGGTGCCGCAGGGCTGCGAGCTCCAGGGCGCCGAGAGGATCCGCTGCGCGGGCGGCGCGCTCGACTGGCGCAACGGTGCCCGCGGGGGGATCGACACGTACCCGCGCGCGCTCGCCGCCGCTGGCTTCACGCTGACCGAGCAACTCCCGGCCAGCTGTCGGCTGGGGGAGATGTCGGGTCGTGCCCTGGTGGTCGTCGCGACCCACGCGTCGGGGCCGGCCGTGTTGACGCTCTGCGAGGTGCAGGGCCCGAACGGCGTGTCGGTCGCGATGTGTCTTGGCTACGATCCGCGCGCGATGCCCGCGGCGCCCGAGCCCTGCGATCAGGTCTTCGGGCCCGTGACGCTCGCGCCGTGACGCTGACCCCGCGGTCAGCCGACGGCGAGCGCCGTCCGCCGAAACGCCCACGAAGAGGGGTGTTGACGCTAAACTGACCCGCGGGTCAGTCTCGCAGTCGATGAGCGAAGACGCCTCGCACGCCACGCCACGCGCGGGGCTCCCGCAGCACCCGCACGCCGGACCGCTGGCGATCGGCCTCGACGTGGGCTCGACCACGGTGAAGGTGGTCGCGATCGACCCGCGCACGCGCGAGGTCCTCCACCGCGACTACCAGCGCCACCACACGCGGCAGCCCGAGAAGGTGCTCGCGATGCTGCGCGAGCTCGAGCACATCTTCCCCGAGTCGCCTCGGAGCGAGTGGCAGCTCTTCGCCACGGGCTCGGGCGCGAGCCCGCTCTGCCCCGTGATCGGCGGGCGCTTCGTGCAGGAGGTCAACGCCGTCGTCCTCGCGACGAAGGAGCTGCACCCCGACGTCGGCTCCGTGATCGAGCTCGGCGGTCAGGACGCGAAGATCATCATGTTCCAGGACTCCGTCGGCCCCGACGGAAAGCTCCGCAAGAACGCCAATCCGTCGATGAACGACAAGTGCGCGTCCGGCACCGGCGCCACCATCGACAAGTGCATGATCAAGGTGGGCCTCGCGCCCGAGCTCGTGCGCGACATCCGCTTCGACGCCTCGAAGATCCACCACGTGGCGGCCAAGTGCGGCGTCTTCGCCGAGACCGACATCGTGAACCTCGTGAAGAGCGCGGTGCCTGCGCCGGAGATCCTCTGCTCGCTCGCGGACGCGATCGTCCTCCAGAACCTCTCGGTCCTCACGCGCGGCTCGACGCTCAAGCCGAAGGTCATGCTCCTCGGCGGGCCCAACACGTACCTCTCGTTCCTGCGCGAGTGCTGGGAGCTGCGCATCCCCGAGACCTGGCGCGATCGCGGCTTCCGCTACCACGAAGAAGCGCCCATCTCCGAGCTCATCTTCACGCCCGACGGCTCGCAGTACTACGCGGCCTTCGGCGCCGTCGTGTACGGCCTGAGCGAGCCGAGCGAGTTGCGCTACGCGGGTCTGACGCAGCTCGTGCGCTACGTGACCGAGGGCCGCAAGGAGCGCCTCGGCGAGCAGGCGGGCCCGCCGCTCGTCGCGAACGCCGACGAGACCCGCGCGTTCGTCGATGCCTACCGCATCCCGAAGTTCCAGGCGCCGCCGCTCGCAGCGGGCACCACGGTGCGCGCGGTGATCGGCGTCGACGGCGGCTCGACCTCGAGCAAGGCCGTGCTCGTCGACGAGGCCGGCGCGGTGATCGCCAAGGCCTACCAGCTCAGCAAGGGCAACCCGATCGACGACACCAAGGAGCTGCTCGTGAAGCTCCGCGAGCACGTGCGCGATCAGGGCGCCGAGCTCGAGGTGCTCGGCTTCGGCGCCACGGGCTACGCGGCCGACGTGCTCGAGCAGACGGTGCTCGCGGACGCGAACGTCGTCGAGACCGTCGCGCACGCCGCGAGCGCCATGGCGTACTTCGGCGACATCGACGTCGTCTGCGACATCGGTGGACAGGACATCAAGGTCCTCTTCCTCAAGCAGGGTGACATCGCGGGATTCAGGCTCTCGAACTCCTGCTCTGCGGGCAATGGCATGTTGCTCCAGGCCATGGCGGACCAGTTCGGACTGCCCGTCACCGCCTATGCAGAGACGGCCTTCGCGGCCGAGCTCGCGCCGAAGTTCAGTTACGGCTGCGCGGTCTTCCTCGACACCGATCGCGTGAACTTCCAGAAGGAGGGCTTCTCGCGCGAGGAGCTGCTCGCGGGTCTCGCGCAGGTCCTGCCGAAGAACGTCTGGCAGTACGTCGCGCAGATCCCGCGCCTGGCGGCGCTCGGGAAGAAGTACGTCCTCCAGGGCGGCACCCAGTACAACCTCGCCGCGGTCAAGGCGCAGGTCGACTACATCAAGGAGCGCGTGCCGGACGCCGAGGTGCTCGTGCACCCGCACTGCGGCGAGGCCGGCGCGATCGGCGCGGCCTTCGAGGCGTTGCGCGTGGTCAAGCGCCGCGGGCGCTCGAGCTTCGTCGGCCTCGACGCGGCGATCGGGCTCGAGGTCACGACGAAGACCGACGAGTCGACGACGTGTCACTTCTGTCCGAACGAGTGCAAGCGCACCTTCGTCGACACCAAGCGGCCCGACGGCGAGATCGCCCGCTACATCGCCGGCTTCTCCTGCGAGAAGGGCACCGTCGAGAGCGTCGAGGAGATGAAGAAGGTCGTCGAGCACAGGAAAGAGCTCGGCAAGGCGCACCCGAACATGATCGCCTACGAGGCGTGGCGCGCCTTCGCGCACGTGACGCCGGTGACGCCGCTGCCCGAGGCCGGCACGCCCACGGACGACATCGTGATCGAGCGCGGCTTCCTGGGCCTTCGCAGGAAGGAAGTGCGCCGAGGCTTTCTGCGCTCGAGCGTCGAGGTGCGGAGCAAGCTGAAGAAGACGCGCATCGGCATGCCGCGCGTGCTCAACATGTACTCGACGGCGCCGTACTTCCGCGCGTACTTCGAGGCGCTGGGCATCCCGCCCAAGAACGTGGTCTTCAGTGAAGAGACCAGTGAAGAGCTGTGGGTCACGGGCGGCAAGTACGGCTCGATCGACCCGTGCTTCCCCAGCAAGGTCGTGCAGGCGCACGTGCACGATCTCCTGTTCGTGAAGCACGAGCCGGAGAAGAACCGCCCGCTCAGCTACATCTTCTTTCCCATCCTCACGCACGTGAAGAGCGACCTCCTGAACCTGGTCGATCACGCGAGCTGTCCGATCGTGGCCGGCACCCCCGAGGTGATGAAGAGCGCGTTCACGAAGGAGGTCGACTTCTTCAAGCAGCGCGGCATCGAGTACCTCGATCCGGCGCTCACCTTCACCGAGCCGCTGCTCACCCGAGAGCGCATGTGGGCCACGTGGGGCCCGCGATTGGGTGTCACGCGCGACGAGTGCGATCACGCGCACGCAGAGGCCATGAAGGCCTTGCGCGCGTTCTCCGATGATCTCGAGGCGCGAGGCCGGCAGATCCTCGATCAGGTCGAGCGCGAAGACCGGATTGCCCTCCTCGTGCTCGGGCGCCCCTACCACTCGGATCCGGGCCTGAACCACGGCATTCCCGAGGAGTTCCAGGCGCTCGGATATCCCATCTTGTCCGTGCGATCCTTGCCAAAGGACCTCGACTATCTGCGCCGCTTCTTCAAGGACGGCGCGCACGACACTGGCGGCCGAAACCTCTCGCCACTCGACATCAACGACGTGTGGCCGGAGAACTATTCGACGAACTCGGCCGAGCGTGTGTGGGCGGCCAAGGTCGCCGCGCGCCACCCGAACCTCGCCATCCTCGATCTCTCGAGCTTCAAGTGCGGCCACGACGCGCCGACGTACGGCATCGTCGACGCCATCGTGCAGAGCTCGGGCGTGCCGCACGCGGCGCTGCACGACCTCGACGCGAACAAGCCCGGTGGCTCGATCAAGATCCGCGTGAAGACCTACCACCACACGCTGAGCCGCCGCCGCGAGGCGCTCGAGGACGTGGGCGCCGAGAAGAAGAAGGTCGCGCACGACCTCGAGCAGAAGCGCCTCGAGCTCCTCCAGAAGAAGCGAGAGCAGCTCGAGGCGATGCGCCTCACGGACCCGAAGCTCGAGGGCATGATCGCGGAGCTCTCCGCGAAGGTCGCGAGCTACCGAGTCAGCCGCCGCGTCGAGGACGCCCTCCCGAAGAAGCCCGAGCCCTCGAACGGCCTCGTTCAGCTCCGCAAGAAGACGCCCGCCACGACGAGCGCAGCGACCGACGCCGCGGAGTGAGCGTCGGCTCCAGCGACGCGAGTCCTCGAGGCGTCTGACGCTGGGCGATCCCGGCGCCCTCGACGAGATTGCCCGAGGGTCTCGGCCTCCGTTCGGCGAGGGCACCTCGCGTGCCCCACGTGCTAACGTCCGACCGGAATGCGGTCTCGTGCGCGTGCGGCGTCCAAGCCGGTGTCGAAAAAGCCGGTGCCGATCGGCCCCTGGCCGGAGGATGCGCGCGCATCGGCGGAGGTCGCTGCGGAGGTCGAGTACCTTGGCAGTCCCGAGCACAAGGACTACGTCAACCCAGTCAATGGCGAGGCGCCGCATCAGCGCAGCGACGGCTTCCGCTGCGAGGAGTATCCGCGCGAGCGATGGGCAGACTTCACGGCGTTGCTTCGCCGGTCCGTTGCGGCCCAGGTCACCAGCGCGGAGTTCGATCCCGATCAACGACCCGGTCGTGAACGCACGAACGGTTGGCCGCGTTACGTGTGGGGCTGGTTTGGTGAACGCGTGTTCGAGGCACGCCACCGTACCGAGCCGCCGGGCACCTACTACAAGGCCTACCTGCTCGAGCCCGAGCAGCACCCCGAGGATCCTGAGGCACGCCTGGCTGGCCTTCGGAAAGCGACCGCGTGACGAACTCGCGGTTTCACCTCGAGTGGGAGTGGCTCGATGCGCCGAGCGCGAGCATCAGCTCGCACGCGCGCACGTGGAGTCGCCTCGTCATTCGTGTCGATGCTCGCGCGCTCACGCGCGTGTCGAGCGAACGCACCGGCTCGACCCGTGATGGCGTGTACCTCCCCCTCATGCCACTGGCCGAATGGGTCGCGGCGAACTGGTGGTTCCTCTTCGCCGAGACCGCGCCCGCAGGCCTGCGCTGGAGGAGCCCCCGCCTGGAGAGCGCGTCGACTGCGTGGTTCCGGCGACACAACCTCCTCGCGGCGCGCGAAGGCTACCCGCTGCCCGACCTGACGATCGCGCGCGAAGACGACGATCTCGTCGGCCTCTCCATGCGTGCGGACGAGCGCGTCTACGCCAACGCTCCCGTTCGCTTCATCGAGAGCCGAGAGGCGCTGGTCGATCTCGGCGAGTTCCGTGCCGCCCTCAGTTCCTTGATCGATGCGGTCGCGGAGCGGCTCGACGGCTGTACCGACGCGGATGCGCTTGCACTCGTGGAGTTGTGGAAAGAGCGCAAGGGCGTGAGCCGCGACGAGCGCTTGGTCGCGATGCGAGCCGCGGCTCTCGGCCGCAATGCCGATGACCCGTCGTCCGTCAGCGACCAAGAGCTCGCAGCGCTGGGCGCGCTCGGTGTGGGACTGCCGGAATCTCTCGTTGGCGATGTGCTCGAGCTGCGCGAAGACACCGCGATCTCGTCGACTCGTCTCGACGCGGTGCGCGGGGCTCGAGCGAGCCTCGCTGCGGTTCCTCGCGGGTCGGCGCTCCGCGATGCGCGCGCGCAGCTTGGAGCCATCGATCAGGACGGGCTGGCCTATCGAGCGGGCTGGTCGCTGGCTCGAGAGTTCAGGGAGCGAGTCCTCGGCGCCGACGGGGTGCTGGTCGCGTCGGCACTCGATGCCGCGATCGATGATCGCCAGCTGATCGTTGTGACGCCCGGTCTGGTCGATGGTGGAGGCGTTCTCGGTTGGGTCGAGGCAGATGCGGAAGGAACCTCGCGCTGCGTCGTCCAGCCCATGACCAGCCGCCCTGGATCGCGCTTCCTGCGCGCTCGGGGGCTGGGCATGGCTCTGCTCGGTCGGAGGGAGCGGCTCGTCACGGATGCAGGCTCACGACCCCAGCGCGTCGCGCGAGCGTTCGCGACCGAGCTGCTCGCGCCCGTCGATGTGATCCGACAGCGGCTCCGCGGTGACATCGTGAGCGACGAGGTCGTCGGCGAGATCGCGACTGAGCTCGCCGTGTCGCGCAAGGTCGTGCAGCATCAGATCGAGAACCACGGTCTCGCCCAGATCGCGTGGTCATAGCCGCCCGCCGCCTCGCGAACGCTCGACATCAACGGTGTGGCCGGAGAACTACTCGACGAGTTCGGCCGAGCGCGTCTGGCGGCCAAGGTCGCCGCGCTTCACCCGAACGTACCTCTCGAGCTTCAGGTGCGGCCACGACGCGCCGACGTACGGCATCGTCGACGCGATCGTGCAGAGCTCGGGCGTACCGTACGACACCCGGCCGCGACCGACGCGGCGGAGTGATCGATCTCCGGAGGGCTGCGTCGACGCCATGACGAATTCGGCCCGATCTCGGGGCGACGCGCGAGGTGGTTGACGACCTCGCGCTGATCAACGACGCGATCGGCGCGGTGTGGGACGCGAGTGAAGCGTCCATCACCGATCCTCATGCGCCCGCGCCGGTTCGAGCGCGCCGGTCGCTTCAGGTCGTCGGCGGCACCGCGCTGGTGCTCGGTACGGTCGCGGGGGTCGGCGGTGCGGCCTCGCGTGCGGGAACCGCCGCTGGAGCGGAGACGTCGACGGCAACGTCCACGGGTGCGGCGCGGACGACCACTCCTCCGGCCGCGACGGCGCGTCCGGCGACGGCGTGTCCCGTCGGAGGCTGCGCGCAGGCGCCACCAACCGCGGGACCCAGACCCCCGGGCTGCCTGGGCTGTGGCTGCTTCCTGCCCGGAACGCTCGTGGTCCTCGCGAATGGGCAGAGCGCACCCATCGAGTCGCTACGCCCCGGGATGTCGGTGCTCGCCCTCGATCCGGCGTCCGACCTCCTGCCCGCGGGACATCGCATCGTCGCGGTGAGTCACTCGACGACGACCGCGGTCGTCGGCGTGACCGTTCGAGCCGCCGACGGGCGTGAGGGGCTCCTCGAAGCAACCTCCGAGCACCCGTTCTGGGTGCTCGATTCGGGCTGGGTCGCGGCGTCTGCGCTCCAGCCCGGCGACCTGCTGCTGGACGACGAGCTCGGATCCGTCGAGGTCACGGCAGTTCAGCGCGAGGAGCGCCGCTCCGACACCTACAACCTGACGGTGGAGGGGATCCACACCTTCTTCGTGGAAGCGGACGGCGTCCGCGTCTTGGTCCACAACCAAGTCGTCTTCGCTGCGAGCGACCTTTATGTCGGGCCGAACAACCAGCCCGTTGACCTGCGGATCGAGGCCCAAGGTACGCGAACGCGCGATTTCCGACTCGCACGCGATCGCGCCGGGCTGAGGTCACTGATTCCGGGTCGAACCGCTCCAGCCGGCTACACATGGCACCATGTGAGCTTCGATGCGACCACGGGCGAGATGCGAATGCAGTTGGTACGGACTACGGCACATCGGGGCATCCGTCACTCGGGCGGAGCTCACGGGTTCCGCATTGCCACCAAGATAAGGTACGATACTCGCGCTGCTGTTCATCACGCGCAGACCCGAGGGTGGTTGCGCGGACGTCCCCCTCCACCGTTGCCAGCCCCCTGCCCATGATATGAATGGACCAATTGGCAGAGTTGAAGATGACAAAGAGAGGTTTGGTCGGCGTTCTCACGAGCCCAGCGGCGTTGCTTCGAAACGTCGATGGCCGGGAGCAACTTGTCCTCGGTCTCGCTCCCTGGCGTCTGGGCGAGGGCCCGGTTCGATGGGAGGAACTGCGGGTCGAATGTCAGCCCCTCAGCGAGGCGGAATGCCGATCAGTCAAGGCGGCGCGCCTCTACAGCACCGGGCTCGTCATATGCTGTGCGCCCGCGCCGCCAGTCGATCCGCAGTTCGATCTCCGCGGCGTCGACGTCAGCACAATCGATCTCGTGGCGCTCTCCGCTGCCGAAGCGGGTTTCCCGTCTGAGCCGCCTCCACTGATCGATCTTCCAAGTGTCCTCCGCGACGCGTACTTCATGCCTGGTTACGTCACGCTGACTGGCATGGTCGTCGTGGGTGGTATTGACGTCGAGGCATTCTTTGACATCGACGGATCCACTGAGAAGGTTGCTGTTCGCAAGAAGGTTGCGAAGTACGTCACGCGTCTCGAGGATGTCATCGCGCGCTGGACCACGATCGAGCAGGAAGTTCGCGGGCGCGCGGCGTCGATTCCGCCGGAAGGGCCCAAACCCTCCGATTGGAAGCTCGCGAGCGTGATGCTCGATGGACGGCGGACCACGTTGATGTTCGAGGACGCCGCGAACGAAGACGCGGAGCACGGGCTCGAGGCGAAGCTCGACACGAAGGGAAAGCTCGTCTCGGTGGACCGGCCGTGAAGCCGACCTCGCGGCCGGCATCGAGCCATCGAGGACGCGTGTTTCGAGGCCGTCATCGCGAGGATCGCCTGCTCGCAACGCTCGACGGCTCGCGCGCCGACGCCGTACGCGCGTCTCGATGACGGAGCCGAGCGATGCGCATCCCGAGGCCGCGCGCCTGCAGCTGGAGCTGTTGCGCAAGGCGGGGACGCGCGGTCGGCTCGCGCTCACGCTGCGGCTCTCGAACGCGATGATCGCGGCGTCGCGTCGCGCGATCCGCAAGCGACACCCCGAGCTCAGTGAACAAGAGGTGCGCCTCCTCTGGGCCGAGCTGCACTACGGCAAGGAGCTCGCCGATCGTGTACGCGCTCACCTCGCGAAGATCGAGCTCGCTCTCGCGCGAGCTACGCGTCGACGATCTCCTTCGTTTGGCCTTCGAGGACGCGGCTTCCTCGAGAGAGTCGTCAGCCACGCGCGTGCCGTGTGTCTGTGGCGCCACGGAGCCATCGCATGCCGACTCGCTACTCACACGTCGTCCTGATCTGGCCGATTGCGCTGCCCGGTAACGGCGATCTGCGTTCGGAGATCGATGCGGCGGTTGAGGGCGTGGAGCTCGTGCGCGAGGACGATGGTGCGCTCGTCATCTCACGGGGCGCGGACGCGCTGCGCATCGCGCGGCCCGAGCTCGAGTCGGCGCGCGCGCTCGATGGAGAGAGTGTGCTGCGCTCGCACACGGGCGCAGATGTCGTCGCGCTCGAGCGGGAGCCCGGCGTCGTCGTGCTCTATCGGCCCGTTGGCGACGCGGAGCTCGCGCTCGTCGCGGCGAGCGGGTGGAAGACCTTTCCTCCGCGCCTGCCCGAGCAGCCCATCTTCTATCCGGTGACCAACCTCGCGTACGCGAGGGAGATCGCCGAGCGCTGGAACGCGGCGGAGGGTCGCGGCATCCACGTGGTCCGCTTCCGCGTGCACGATGCGGCGCTCGCGCGCTGGCCGGTTCGCTGCGTGGGCGCGCGCCACCACACCGAGCTGTGGGTCCCCGCCGCCGAGCTCGACGCGTTCCAGGCGGCGATGAGGGGGACCATCGAGGAGGCGGAGCCTGATGGCTGACAGACCGGGCACGGGCACGGGCACGGGCACGGGTACGGAGCGGGGCGCATTCCAGTGCCCCGCTTCCCCCATGAAATAGGGCGTTGACGTAGAAATGACCCGCGGGTCAGTCTCGCGTGCATGGCGACGGCAATCAGGCTCCCGGTCCTCGGCGGTGACGCCCCCACCAGCAAGGCGCATCAGAGCAAGCTCGACGAGATCGAGTTCGAGCTCGCGGCGCTCGAGGCGGAGCAGGCCCAGCTCTTCTCGACCGATCCGCGCGGCAAGAACCACTGGGTCGATCGCATGACGACGCCCGTGGTGAAGAAGCGCGAGCGCGACTCGATCGAGATCCTCAACACAGGCCTCACGCCGGCGCAGGACTACTTCGTCGAGGGCGCGCTCTCGGGCCTGGGCTACAAGATGCGCTGGATCGGCACGGCGAATCAGACCGCGCTCCAGGTGGGCAAGGAATTCGGCAACCGCGGTCAGTGCAACCCCACGCACTTCACCGTCGGAAACCTCGTGCAGGAGCTCATCCGCCTGCGTGACGTCGAGGGCATCCCCGCCGAGAAGGTCATCAGCGACTACGTCTTCCTCACGGCGGGCGCGTGCGGTCCGTGCCGCTTCGGCATGTACGTGACCGAGTACAGGAAGGCGCTGCGCGACGCGGGCTTCGACGGCTTCCGCGTCATGCTCTTCCAGCAGCAGGGCGGCCTCTCGCAGGTGACGGGCGACGACATCGGCCTCGTCTTCGATCTCGACTTCTTCCTCGCCGTCGCGCGCTCGCTCATCGCGGGCGACGTGCTCAACGCGATCGGCTGGCGCCTGCGCCCCTACGAGGTGGAGAAGGGCGCGACCGATCGCGCGATGGACGAGGCCAAGCGCGTCATCCACGGGGCGCTCAAGGAGCACGGCGGTCAGCCGTGGACCACCTACGTGAAGGCGCTGCGCGAGGCGGCGGCGATCTTCGAGAAGGTCGAGATCGATCCGCTGCGCTGCCGCGCGAAGGTCTCGGTGATCGGCGAGTTCTGGGCGCTCCACACCGAGGGCGACGGCAACTACAACCTCAAGAGCTTCCTCGAGAGCGAGGGCGGCGAGTGCATCGTGCAGCCGGTGCTCGCGACCATCCTCTACAACATCTGGGAGGTCGCGCGCGACACGGAGGAGCGCCTCGCCGTGCGCGGCGCCGACCGCGCGCTCTGGGGCCTCGGAGACCTCGACGAGCTCGGCGCGGGCAAGCGCCTCTTGAACATGAAGCTCGCGAACCTCGCGCTCCGAGCGATCTTCCAGAGCTTCGCGAACCTCACGGGCCTCCACGGCTACGAGCTGCCCGACATGTGGCGCGTGGCCGAGCTCGCCAAGGATCTCTACGCGCACGATCTCCGCGGCGGCGAGGGACACCTCGAGGTCGGCAAGCTCGTGATGAACGCGGTCGACAAGAAGTCGCACATGGTCGTGAGCGTGAAGCCGTTCGGCTGCATGCCCTCGAGCGGCGTGTCCGACGGCGTGCAGTCCGCGGTGACCGCGAAGTTCGACAACGTCCCCTTCGTGGCGGTCGAGACGAGCGGCGATGGCGCGACGAACTTCTACTCGCGCGTGCTCATGACCCTCTTCTCGGCCAAGCGCGCCGCCGAGGAGGAGCTCGCGCGCACGTACGAGTCGCTCGGCATCACCGAGGCCGAGGCGCGCGCGTTCCTGAAGGCGCACCCGCGCTACGCGAGCTCGCTGCGCCAGCCGATGAAGACCGAGGGCGTCACGGGCCGCGCGGCCCTCCTGCTCCACGAGATCGCGCCGCTCGTGAAGGCCTCGCGCGTGAAGCGCCTCGAGATCCGGGCGTCGCGTCGTCTCGCGAAGCTCGCCAAGCAGGGCAAGGTCGCGGGCAAGCAGCTCGGAGGCCTCCTGGCCACGCTGTCGGACGAGGGCGCGCGAGAGCGCCTGCGTGTCGATGCGCGCCTCCTGGGCGAGCTCGTGAAGGAGCGCTGGGCCGCACGTCGAGGCGCGGCGAGCCCGGTCGCGTCGGCGGAAGCGCCGAAGGAGTCGCGGGTGCAGCACGCGTCCCAGAGCTTCGAGGCGATCGCCGCCGAGGAGTGATCGCGGCGCACGCGTGCTCGACGCGACGGACGCAGGGCGCACGCGCCACGCGTCCGTTTCGTTTTCGTGCCCCTCGGGGTCAGCGTGTCGGGGTCAGGGCTTGCCTGGGGGTCAGGGCTTGCCGCGCGCGACGGTCTCGGCGACCTCGCCGAGATCTTCGATCTCGAGGTCGAGCACGAGATCCGCGTACGCCGTCTTCGGCACGCCGAGCATGCCCGCCACGCGCGTGATGTAGGCGTCCTCCTCGAGGTCGTGGATCTCGTCGGCGTCGCGCACGGCGGCCACGAGCTCGAGGAGCTTGCGGTGCAGCTCGGGTGGATCGGAGACGAACGGCTCGAGCGCGGCGTCGAGCTCGAACGCCTTGGCGTCGAAGCCGTCGAGGCGCGTCGCGACCTCCTTCGGGAGATCACCGTCGAAGACGCTCGCGAGCAGCTTCTTCACGGCCTCGATCTCCGCGTCGGTGCGCTCGGAGTCGGCGTAGACCGCGCCGAGGAGCACGTCGGTCAGCGGGAGGATGCGATCACGTTCGAAGGACATCGCGGCAGTGTCGCACCGACGCCCGCAGTTTCGTAGGGCCTCGCGACCTCATCGACCTCTTCCGAGCAGGCGGCTGAGCCATCCGAGGAGACCGACGCGCTGGGCCGGCGCGGGCGCGACGTCGGTGGGCGGGGGCGTGACGATCGTGTCGTGCGCGTCCGAGCCGCTCACTGGCGTGAGCTCGCTGCCGTCGTCCGGCGGCATCGGCAGGCTCAGCGTGTGAAGCGTCTCCTGGTGCGCGGAGACCGCGCGCGCGATCGCCTCGAGGCGCGCGACCTCGGAGGCGGCTTGCGTGCGCACGAGGCGGCCGAGCTCGTCGGCGTGCACGCGGCGCGGCGCCACGAGGCGCAGCCGCTCCGCGAAGGTCGCGGCGTCCGGGATGCGTCGATCGAGATCGCGATCGAGCGCCTCGAGCACCACGTCGCCGAGCGCGCGCGGCACGCTCGGCGCGTGATCGCTCGGGTGCGGGATGGGCGAGACGAGCAGGCGCTGGTGCACGTCGACGAGGTTCTTGGCCTTGAAGAGACGCGCGCCCGTCAACATCTCCCAGAGCACGATCCCGAGCGAGAAGACGTCGCTGCGCCGATCGACCTCCTTCGCGCGCGCCTGCTCGGGCGAGAGGTAGCCGACCTTGCCCTTCACCTGACCGGTGCGCGAGCGCGTCATGCGCTGCGCGGCGCGCGCGACACCGAAGTCCGCGATGCGCACGCGGCCCTCCACGTCGAGCAGGATGTTCTGCGGCGAGACGTCGCGGTGCACGATCGCGAGCTCGTTGCCGCGATCGTCGCGCGCCACGTGCGCGTCGTGGAGGCCATCGGCGGTCTGTGCTGCGATCTCGGCGGCGATCGCCGGCTCGATCACGCCTGCGGCGACGATGCGCGCGAGCGCGCCGCCGACGACGAGCGGCATGACGTAGTAGGGCGCTCCGTCCGCGTCGGTGCCGAGGTCGAGGATCTGCACCGTGTGGACGCTCTTCACGTGGAAGGCCAGGCGCGCCTCGTCGAGGAACATCTTCACGAAGCCCGGCTCGCTCACCAGGTCGGGCCGCGGCTTCTTGATCGCGATGGCGCTGCCCGTCGCGCCGATGCGGCGCCCCACGAAGACGTCCGCCATGCCGCCGGACGCGATGCGACCCCCGATCTCGTACGGTCCGATCGAGCGAGGCGGAGGGGCGTGGCGCCGCGAGGCCGGCATCGCGGCGAGAGTGCCCGAATCAGCGCGCGATCACGAGACGATCGCGAGGGCGCGTGGTGACGGCGCGTGGTCACGCGCGTGAGGACGGCGCGTGGTCACGGCGCGTGCTCGCCGCCCCGATCGAAGTCCTCCACGCCGAGGAGCCCGGTCGTGGCCGGCGGCTCGTCCATCGTCGTGCGTGTCCCCGAGGTCGATGTCTCGCTGGACGCGGGCGCCGCGAGCCCCTGCGCCGCAGCGGGTGTCCCCGCGTCGTCGTCGTCTCCGGCGCGCCCTCCGCGGCGATCCCCACGGCCCGTGGAGGCGCGCCTCCCCTCGTCACGACCCGATGCGACCGCGGTGGTCTCGCGCGTCGCGGCTTCGTTCGTCGGGCCTTCGTTCGTCGTGCCTTCGTTCGTCGGGCCTTCGTTCGTCGCGCCCTCGCCTTCGTTCGTCGAGCTCGTCGCCGCTTCGTCGGTCGCGGAGGTCGAGGCCTCCTGCGTCGACCCTTCGTTCGCCGCGCGCTCGTTCGTCGTGCGCTCGTTCGCGGTGCTCCCGTTCGTCGGGCCTCGATCGTCGGTGTCGTCGCCGGGGCCGCGCCACACCGTGATCCCGAGCACGAGCACGAGCAGGACCACGACCGCAATCCCCAGCGTGCGCGACAGCGTGCTCGTCGTCGTCGTCGCCGCTGCGGCCGGGGCCGACTGTGGCAGCGTCGGCAGCGCCTGGGCGCGCGTGCGGATCGTCTTCTCGAGCTCGGTGAGCGAAGCCCCGGCGCGCTCTCGCACCAGCGCGCCGATCACCTCGCGTGCGGCCGATCCCTGCGCGTCGCGCGCGAGCTGCTCGAGGCGGCTCGCGGCCTCGCTCGCGGTGATCGTGCGCTCGTCGCGCTCGCGCACGAGCATCGCGGCGCAGAGCTCGGCGATGGGCGCGCCGAGCTCGGGCCGCACCTCGTCGAGGCGCGGGATCGGGCGCGTCATCATCATGTCGACGAGCGCGAGCGGGTTCTCCGCGGTGAAGAGCCGCCTGCCCGCCAGCACCTCCCAGACGACCACGCCGAGCGCGAACACGTCGCTGCGCGCGTCGGCCACCTCGCCCTTGAGCTGCTCGGGCGCGGAGTACGCGAGCTTGCCCTTGAGCTCGCCGCTCTCGGTCGCCGAGACGCTCGCCGCCGCGCGCGCGACGCCGAAGTCCGAGAGGCGCGTGCGGCCATCGAGGCCGACGAGCACGTTGTGGGGAGAGACGTCGCGATGCACGAGGCCGAGCGGTGTCCCGTCGCTGCCGCGCGCGGCGTGCGCATCCGAGAGCCCTCGCGCGAGCTCGGCGAGGATGCTCAGCGCGGCGCCGCGCGGCAGGGGTGCTTCGTCCGCGTCGAGCAGCTGCCGCAGCGAGGCGCCGAGCACCAGCTCCATCGCCTGGTAGAGGCCTTCGCGCTCGTCCTTGCCGAGATCGAGCGTCGTGACGACGTGTGCGCTCTCGATGTTGCCCGCGAGGCGTGCCTCCTCGACGAACATCCGCGCGAACTTCGGGTCGCGCGAGAGATGGGGCAGCATGACCTTGAGCGCGACGAGCTTCGCGAACTGCTCCGCGCCCACGACGCGCGCCGCGTACACCTCCGCCATGCCGCCCGCGCCGATGGGGCAGAGCACCTGGTAGCGGCCGAGCACGTCGCCGGGGCGCAGCGTCACGCTGCGAGTCTGCCACGGCCTCGCGGTCACCTCGCAACGTGGCGAGCGGTGGTGTTAGCGTCGATCGCGTGACACGCGGCCCGGCAGCGTTCGGCGCGCGGCTGGCCCTCTGGGCCTTCGTCGCGCTCGCGGCCTGCGCGCCTTCGCCGACGGAGCTGGTGCTCGTCGTGGAGCTCGGCGACGGACTCGAGGTCCCGCGCGATCTCACCTACGTGACGATCCGCGTGAGCACGGCCTCGGGCGAGCTCTTGAGCGAGGGCGTCGCGCTCACGGGCCCCGATGCCCAGCGCTTCCCGCTCACGCTCGGCCTCCGGCAGGCCTCGGGGCGGGCCGATCACGTGGACGTGCGCATCGAAGCGTTTGCGGGCGCGAGCCGGCCCTCGATCCGCCGTCTCGTGAGCACCGCCTTCGTGTCGGGCGCGCGGCGGCTCCTCTACGTCCGCCTCGATCGTGCCTGCGTCGTGCG
The DNA here is from genome assembly GCA_044376125.1 of Sandaracinaceae bacterium. Taxonomy (GTDB): domain Bacteria; phylum Myxococcota_A; class Polyangia; order Polyangiales; family Sandaracinaceae; genus JAFLCL01. Next base: position 20,047 of record JBILLJ010000031.1, on the reverse strand, counting down.
CGAGTGCGAGGCCGGGCGCACGTGCGACGCGGGCGAGTGCGTCGAGCCGTGGATCGACCCGGCGACGCTGCCGCCCTTCGAGGGCGAGCTGCCCGATGCGGGCTTGCGCGACGACGCGGGGCCGAGCGCGCTCGCCGATGTGGGCCTCGACGCAGCGCGCGAGGACGCGCTCGATGCAACGGCGGTGATGGACGTCGGGATCGATGCCGCGCGCGACGCCGATCGCCGCGACGTCCCCGAGCTGCTCGACGCGACGAGCTGCCGCAGCGACGCGCGCCTGAGCGTCGAGCCGGCCGAGTGCATGGTGGTGCGTCCGTCGACGCGCCCCACGTGTGGCGACGGCGACGACGGCCTCGTGCGGACGTTCGCGCTGATCGATCCCCTCTACGATCAGTCCGCGGGCGTGTGGGCGACCCGGGCGTTCGATCTCGACGGGCGCTGCACGAACGGGAGCGATCTCGCGCCCGCCACCGAGTGCGTGCCGCCCACGGGTGATCTCCCGCCGACGGATGGGCCCGGTGGCGTGGACAACGTGGTCGGTCAGATCGTGTATCCGACCATCCTCACCCTCGTGCCGGACTTCCAGTACCTCGCGCGGCTGCGCGCGCTCGCGGGCCACGCGGTGCCCGTGCTGCAGATCTCGGGCTGGAACGGCGCAGACGACGATCCGCGCGTGCACGTCGTCGTGGCGACCGCGCTCGACATCGTGCCGGCGGGCGAGCCCGCGCCCGATCCGGCGCACGTGCTCGACAACCCGATCCCCCGCTGGGACGGGCTCGACGAGGCGCACCTCGGCAACGACAGCTTCGTCGGGGGCGAGCCCACGATCGTCGACGACAACGCGTACGTGAGCGGCCACGTGCTCGTGGCGCGCCTGCCCGATCGCAGCCCACTCGACTTCCCCGCGGCGCGCGGTCCCGCGCGTGTGCGGCTCACCGAGCCGCGGCTCGTCGCGACCCTCTCACCCGACGGCACCACGATCACGAGCGCGGTGCTCCTGGGTCGGTGGAGCTACACCGACATGCTCGCGCACCTCGGTGACGTCGGCATCTGCCCGCGAACGGCGGAGGGCGACGCGTACCTCGCGACGTTCGAGCGCGTCGTGCGGCGGGCGATGGACGTGCGTGCGACGCCAGGCACTGGTGGATCCGGCATCCCGTGCGACGCGATCTCCACCGCGCTGCCCTTCGCCGTGGGCCGACCCGTGCGCTGGGCCGGTGTGCTCACGGTGCCCGCGGGCCCCACCGGATGTCCGTGAGCGGGCCCGTGCTCTGTTACGATGTCGCCGTGCACCGCAGTCTCCGCCACGTGTGGGCGCTCGTGTGCTCGATCGCCGTGTCTCTGTGCGTTTCGTGCAGCGCGCCGCCGCTCACCGAGCTGGTGGTCGTGGTGGAGCTCGGCGACGGCCTCGAGGTCCCGCGCGACATGACCTACGCCACGATCCGCATCGAGCGGATCAGCGGGCAGCTCGTGCGCGAGAGCGTGCCGTTCACGGGGCCCGACGCACGCGGCTTCCCGCTCACGCTCGGCCTGAGGCAGGCGGAGGATCAGCCCGACGGCCTCGACATCTTCGTCGAGGGTTACCTCGCCGACATGCTCGCGATCTCGCGACGCGTGCAGACCCGCTTCGTGCCCGGGGACCGTCGCGTCGTGCACATCGTCCTCGAGCGCGCGTGCTACGTGCGGACGTGCGATCCGGGCCTCACGTGTCGCGCCGGCAGCTGCGTCGATCCGGAGCTCGATCCGAGCACGCTGCCTCGCTACACGGGCACGCTCCCCGACGCAGGCACGCTCGATGCGGGCATGGATGCGGCGAGCCCGGACGCAGGCATGGACGCCCCTCTGCCGCTCGACGTCGGCAACGACGCTGCACCCGACGCACCCTCCGATGCGGCACGCGACGCGGCCCTGGACGCGACGACGTGCGAGGGCGACGCCGGTCGGTCGGGCATGCCCGAGGGCTGCGTGCTCACACGCCCGCCCGCGCGCGTGACGTGTGGCGGCGACGGAGGCGACGACGGCCTCGTGCGCACGTTCGCGCTGCTCGATCCCGTGATCGATCAGTCCGGCGGGCTGTGGGCCAGCTCGTCCTTCGACCTCGATGGCTTCTGCACGAACCCGCTCTCGCCCGATTCGCCGCAGGAGTGCGTGGCGCCGCTCGGCGATCCCGTGCAGGCCGATGGCCCGGGCGGTGTCGACAACGTGGTCGGGCAGAGCGTGTACATCTCGCTGCTCACGTTCCTGCCGGACTTCCAGCGCGACACGAACGAGTCGGCGCGCCGCGGCCGCTCCGTGCCGATCCTCCGCATCGCCGGCTGGAACGGCGAGGCCGACGATCCGCGCGTCTCGCTCTCGATCTCGGCCGCGATCGACGTGCTGCCCGAGGGCACGAGCCTGCCGCCGACGGGCCTCGAGGTGGACAACATGCTGCCTTCGCCTCGCTGGGACGGCACCGACACGGCCTACGTCGCCGCGAACTACTTCGCGGCGGCGGACGAGCGCTTTCCGCTGATCGCCGACGACAACGCCTACGTCACCGGCTACACGCTCGTCGCGCGCCTGCCCGATCGTGCGCCGATCGACTTTCCCGTGCCTCGCGGCGTCGGACGCATCCGGCTCACCGCGCCGATCGCGGTGCTCGACCTCGCCCCCGACGGTCGCACGGTGAGCAACGCGCGTCTGACGGGTCGCTGGTCCTTCGTCGACATGCTGAGCCACCTCGGCGACATCGGCGTGTGCACGGGCAGCCCCGACGCGGACATGTACCTCACCGCGTTCAACCTCCTCACGCAGCGCGTGATGGACGTGAGGAGCGTGCCGGGGACCGGCGGTGCGGGCGTTCCCTGCGACGCGGTGTCGGCCACGTTGCCCTTCGGCGCGGCGACGGCGGTGCGCTGGGGAGGCATCCAGTCCATCGAGCTCAACCCGGCGGCCTGCCCATGAGCACCACGTTCTCGATGCATCGTGTCTGGATCGCAGCGTGCCTCGTCGCGAGCCTCGCGCTCTCGGTGAGCGCGCGCGCCGCGGCGCAGAGCGACGCGAGCGAGACGGCCGCGGCCCGCGAGCTCTACGCAGAGGGCGTGGAAGCCGCGCAGGCAGGCGAGCTCGACCAGGCGATCGCGCGCTTCGAGCGGAGCTACGCCCTCTCGCCGCGCGACGCGACGCTGCTCAACCTCGCGCAGGTCCAGGAGCGCGCGGGACGTGTCGTCGCCGCGATCGACTCGTACCGCCGCTTCCTCGCGCGTGCGGAGCCCGAGATGCTCGAGCGTCACGGCGATCGGGCGCGCGAGTCGATCGCCGCGCTCACGCCACGGATCGGGCGCCTCGAGGTCGTGGTCTTCGGCGCGCAGGCGAACGACCAGGTGCTGCTCGACGGGGCCTCGCTCGCGCGCGCGAGCCTCGGCCTCGATCTGCCCGTCGATCCGGGGCCGCACGAGGTGACCGTGCGCCGCGGCGACGCGCGCTGCGGCTCCCAGACGCGGGAGGTCGCGCCCGGAGGTCGCGCGACGATCGAGCTCCGCGTGTTCTGCGCTGCGGTGGTCTCGACGCCCGGCGAGGGTCCCGGCGCGAGCGGCGGCGGTGGAGACGATCCGACGCCGTTCATCGCGCTCGGCGTCGCGGGTGGCGTGGTCGTCGTCGGCGCGATCATCGTGGGCGTCGTCCTGTCCTTGCCGCCGCCATCGGGCCCCGAGCCGTTCGTCGGCAACGTCGGCATGGGCGCGTGGGTCATCCCTTGACGGTCCGACCGGAGGGGGACGGTCCTCGATGGTTCGAGTTCGGGCACGGGCACGGGCACGGGCACGGAACTGGATCTTCGGGCGCGGGGCGTTCGACGATCGTGCGATGGCCTCTCTCCCGAGCGACGCACGCCGGCTCGCGAATCGTCTCCTGACGATCACCGCGCTCGGCATGACCGCGGTCGGCTGCGAGGCTCCGACCGACAGCAGCGCCGGGACGCACGAAGCGTCGCGCGCCGCGGTCGATCCGACCGACGCGGGTGAGGACGCGGCCGTCGAGCCCGGCCTCGTGCTCGGCGAGCCCGTGGTCGCGCCGAGCGACGCGCACGACAGCTTCTTCGACGAGCTCGACGCGCCGCGCCTCGAGGTGCTGCGTCACGCCCCGATCGTGCGCGTCGAGCGCGGCTCCGGTGGCCGCAGCGTCGGCTTCCGCCTCACGTTCGCCGATGGCTCGCGTGGCTACTTCAAGCCCGAGCAGACCTTCTCCGGTGCGAGCGACGTGGCCGAGGTCGCTGCGTATCACCTCGATCGCCTGCTCGGCCTCGGCCGCGTCCCGCCCACCACGCTTCGCGCGATCCCGTGGTCGCGCCTCGCGCCGATCATCGACGGCGATCCACGCGCGGCCGAGGTGATCGTGCGACCCGATGGCACGGTGCGCGGCTCGCTCTCGTTCTGGATCGAGGAACCGCTCGTGCCGCTCCTGCTCGGCGTCGGCTTCGAGCGCTGGTTCCGTGTCGAGCCCCCGCCGTACCTGACGCCCTTCCAGCGCCCGCGCGTCTATCTCGAGCAGGCCTCGGGCCGCGAGCCCATCGTGCTTCCGATGGACGAAGCGGGCCGCACGCTGCCCTTTGCGGGCGAGCCCGATCGCGAGGGCCGCGGCGCGGAGCTGTCGGACCTCGTCGTGTTCGATCACCTCGTGCTCAACATCGATCGCTGGGGCGGTGGCTTCACGAACGTGCGCACGCGCGGCCGAGGGGGTCCCCTGGTCTTCCTCGATCAGGGCGGTGGCTTCGGGCCCGGCATGCAGGAGATCGGCTTCATGGATCGCCGCCTCGCCGTGGCGCAGCGCTTTCGTCGTCGCACGATCGCGAGCCTGCGTGCGCTCGAGCTCGACGCGCTCCGCGAGCGCCTCGACGCCGAGGGCTTCGGCGAGCTGCTCGATGCGCATCGCTTCGAGGGTCTCGAGGCGCGCCGTGCCGCGATCCTCGCGCACGTCGAGGCGCGCACCGCCGCCGCAGGCGAGGCCGACACGCTCGCGTGGTGACGGAATCGGGCACGCTCTCTTCGTGACCACCCCTCCGATCCTCCTCGTGGCCAGCCCGAAGCTCCTCAACCTCGATGCCGGCGAGCACGACGGTGAGACCGACGCCCTCCTCCGCACCGCGGGCGCGCTCAACATCGCGTGCGGTGGCCACGCCGGCGACGCGGCCTCGATGACGCGCTGCCTGCGCGCCTGTCTCGCGCACGGGATCCGCGCGGGGGCGCACCCCTCGTATCCCGATCGCGCGGGCTTCGGCCGCACGACGATGTCGATCGATCGCGGGGCCCTGCGCGCCTCGATCCTCGCGCAGTGCAGCGCGCTCCGCGAGCACGCGCGCGCGCTCGGCGTGCCCCTCGCGCACGCGAAGCTCCACGGCGCGCTCTACCACGACGCCGACCGCGACCCCGCGCTCGCCGCGCTCGTGCTCGGCGCCGTCTGCGAGGCGCTCGGCCCCGTGGTCGTCGTGGGCCCACCGCGCGGGGAACAACGACAATTCTGCCTCCGCGAAGGCTTGCCGTTCGAGCGCGAAGGCTTCGCCGACCGCGCGCTGCGCCCCGACGGCTCCCTCGTGCCCCGCACCGAGCCCGGCGCGCTGATCACCGATCCCTCGCTCGCCGCCGCCCAGGCGATACGCCTCGCCCGCGAGGGCCACGACACGATCTGCGTGCACGGCGATGGGTCCCACGCGCTCGAGATCGCGACGGCCGTGCGCGCCGCGCTCGTCGCAGGCCGCTGAGCGCGCGTGATCGGCGCGCACGATGCTCACCGTCACGCCGCGGGCATGCGCCTCGTGCGATGATCGGAGGCGATGCGTCGCTTCACCGCTCCGACACCGTTCGTCGCCGTGTCCCTCTCGCTGCTCGCTGCCTCGTGTGGCGGCGGCCCGAGCACGATCGCGCCCGCGTCGTACACGCTGCCCGACGGCACGCGCGTGGACGTCGGCTCCGACGGCGCGATCTCGCTCACCTCGGAGAGCGGCCACGCGCTCGCCGCCACCGCTGCGGCGCACGGGCCGCTCGCGCGCACGTTCGCACAGCGCGCCACGATGGTGCAGGGCTTCTACACGTTCCGCCGGAGCAACGTGACCGAGACGTCGTTCTCGGTGTTCGAGGGCAGCGCGCTCGAGGGCGACGTGGTCGTCGTGCGCTTCGCGAGCACGACGGGCGAGCGCGCGACGCTGACCGTCGGCGTCGAGACGCCGGACGTCGCCACGTCGATCGAGCTCGAGGTCGAGGGCGTGACGCCGGGCGAGGGCGAGCTCAGCTACGCGATCCCCTTCGCGTGCGACGACGACGCGACGTTCGCGGGCTTCGGCGCGCAGTACCACCAGACCGATCAGCGCGGCGAGGCCTTCCCGCTCTGGGTCGAGGAGCAGGGCATCGGCCGCACGGGCACGACGGCGATCTCGGGCGACGAGCACACGAGCTACTTCCCGATGCCGTGGTGGCTCGACTGGCGCGGCTTCGGCGTGCTCACCGAGACGAGCGCGCGCGTGAACGTGGATCTCTGCGTGACCGATGCGGACGCGGCGTGGGTCGAGACCGAGCACCGCGATCCGGACGCGACGAACGAGCAGCGCTCGATGCGCACGCTCGTCTTGCACGGCCCGAGCGCGCGTGAGGTGATCACGCAGCTCGGTGACCGTGTCGGACGCCCACCGACGCCGCCGAGCTGGGCCTTCTCACCGTGGATCGGCATGCAGGGCGGCCGCGAGGCCGTGCTCGGCGAGGTGCAAGAGCTCGAGGACGCCGAGATCCCCTTCTCGGCGGTGTGGGTGCAGGACTGGCCCGGGGGTCGCGTGATCTCGGGCGACATCTACGACCTCTACTACCGCTGGATCGCCGACGAGACGCTCTACCCGGACCTCGCGGGCCTGGTCGAAGGTCTCCACGCGCGCACGAGCACCTCTGCGCCGAGCGGCATTCGTTTCCTCGCGTACGCAAACTCGTTCGTCATCGAGGATCTCGATCACTTCGATACGATGGCAGCGATGAGCCTTCTGCCGATGCGCGAGGGCGAGCCATACGTGTTCCCGATCGTGGTGAACCGAGGCTCGGTCGCGGACTTCACCAACCCCGCGACGTACGACTACGTCGAGAGCTTCCTCCGCCCGATGGTGAGCAACTATGGCTTCGACGGCTGGATGGCCGACTTCGGCGAGTGGCTTCCGCCCGATGCCACCCTCCACGAGGGCGATCCCCTGCTCGTGCACAACGAGTATCCGCGCCTCTGGCACCGCGCCTCGCGCGAGATCTTCGACGAGCTGCGGCCCGATGGCGATTGGGTCGTCTTCTCGCGCTCGGGATGGACGGGCGATCAACGCGAGCAGCAGATCGTGTGGATCGGCGATCAGGAGGCGGACTTCCTGCCCGAAGACGGCTTGCCCACGGTCGTGCCCGCGATGCTCAACCTGGGCCTCTCGGCCACGCCGCTCGTGACGCACGACATCGCCGGCTACAGCGGCGGGCCGAGCACGAAGGAGCTGTACCTCCGCTGGACCGAGCTCGGCGCGTTCACGACGTTCATGCGCACGCACGAGGGGCTCAACGCGCTCTCGAACTGGAACTGGAACTCCGACGCCGAGACGATCGCGCACTTCCGCCGCTTCGCGCGCGTGCACGAGGCGCTCGCGCCCGACTTCGAGGCACTCGCGCGCGAGGCGAGCGAGACGTCGATCCCGCCGCTGCGGCACCTCGCGCTCGTGTTCCCCGACGACGTCGACAGCCGCGCGGTGAGCGATCAATTCATGATCGGCGACGACCTCCTCGTCGCCCCCGTGGTGCACGAGGGCGAGACCGCGCGCGAGGTCTACCTCCCACCCGGCACGTGGTTCCACGTGTGGACCGGCATGATGTACGTCGGCGGCCAGACCGTTCGCATCGACGCCCCCCTCGGCAGCCCGCCGGTCTTCTCGCTCGACGCCGATCGCCCCGACCTCCGCGCGATCGAGTGATCGCGTGCACACAGGCTGAACGCGGAGCCGAGAGTCCAGCCTCCGGAGTTCGTTTGGGTTCTCACGGGATCGAGGCAGCTTCTCGTGAGAGGCCATCGCACGTGGTCGGTCCCGCCGTGGGCTCAGCTCGTCAGGGGGAAGACGCTGTGCCGTCCGCGGTGGCCGTGCGCGCCAGTGCGAAGGCGTGGCCGCCGCCGAGGAGCAGCGCGAGGGATCCGAGGATGATCCAGGGCGGTGCATCGTCGGCGTCCGAACGAACGGCCTGAACGAAGAGCACGGCGGCGACGACCGCGTGGTGCACGCCCGAGAGGATCGCGGCGACGCGGGCGCGCGCGAGGCCCTCGCCGCCGGACGAGAGGCCCAAGCCTCCGACGATCAGCGCGATGCCTGCGACGAGGCCCGTCGTGGTGATCACGGCGAGGCCGTGCGCGATCGGGTCGAAGAGCGGGCCCTCCACAGAAGGAGCGTCCCGAGGGCCCCGACTGGCACGAAGAGGAGCAGCGTGAGCGCCGCCATGACGTGGGTCAGCACGACCAAGATCTTTTGCAACGCTCACTCCTCGGTCGTTCGCGACACGCGTGCGGGCAGCGTACGCGAGGGGCGAGAGAGCGAGCAGTTCGATCGCACCGGGATCGGTGGTGTGCTGCTCGCGCCGCTCGCGCGCTCAGGGCGTGTAGTGGCGGGAGAAGAGGAGGCGCACGATCTCGCGGACGTCGGCGGGTGGAGGCCAGAAGCGGTAGATCGTGTGCGAGGTGAGGCCGTTGCGGCCGTCGAGGAAGTCGCGGACCTGGCCGCGGAGCGCGGACTTCATGATCACGCCCGCGAAGACCGCGTGGATGTGCGGGGCCTCGCTCGCGGGCCAGCCGTCGGCGCCGGGCTGCCGGTACCACGCGGCGAAGCCGTTCTCGGCTCGGCCGTAGAGCAGGCGGCCGCTCCTTCGCGCTACGCTCCTTCCGTGTACCTGACCAACCTCAAGATCGAGCGCCTCAAACTCCTCGAGGAGTTCTCTCTGCGCTTCGTGGACGACGACGGCGCGCCGCGAATGTGGACCGTCCTCGTCGGTGAGAACGGGCGTTGCAAGACGAGCATCCTTCGCGCGATCGCGCTGGCCGCGAGCGGCGCAGCGCGGGGCAACGAGCTCGCCGACCTGGCATCGCTGCCGGATCGGCGTGTCGCAGAGGACCTCCGCATCCAGGCCACGTTCGATCTCGATCCCCATCCGAAGCGGACGTTTCCAGGTGCTGGACCCCACACGCCGACGGGCCTGTTCTCCGAGCTCACCATGCCGAACGGACTGACGTCCATGCGCGGCAGTTCCCACTACCTGTTTGGAGGCGAGCGACTGATCCCGCACACCGGCCGAATTCTCGGGCAGTCGTCGACCGTTGTCGCGCCGACAAGTACGCCCCTCGACGACGTCCTGTTCGAGATTCGCGGCGGCAACCTCCCCCTGTGGCTCGTCGCGGGTTACGGGACCACACGTGTACTTCCAGCTGCTGGTGCCGTCTCGATGGAGCGCCTCTCGAATCCCTCGACGACTCGTCTCGCCAGCCTGTTCGACCGCGGCATGTTGATCGGGACCGGTTTCGCAGACCTCTTGGAATCCCCTCGAGCCTTCAGTCGGCTCCTGCGTAGCGTCCTGATCGGAGATGGTGGAGTCCTTCCATCCGAAGCCTTGGATCTCGAGCTGCGTGGGCGGGGGGGGATTCGCTCCAGCAAGGATCTGATCGAAGGCAGCCGATTCAGGCTCCGCAGCGGGACAGGCGAGATGTCCATCCCTGCGACGTGGCTGTCGCAGGGCTATCAATCGACCATCGCTTGGATCGCGGATCTCATCGGCCATCTGGTGCTGGAGTTGGGCACGGACACCGATGTTCCCTTGTCGGAAGTCCAGGGCCTCGTCCTCATCGACGAGATCGACCTGCACCTCCACCCACGCTGGCAGGCGCGACTCATCACCTCATTGAAGGCTGCGCTGCCGCGCGTTCAGTTCGTCGTGACGACGCATTCTCCGATGGTGCTTCCGGCGCTCCGTCGGGAGGAGGTCGTTTTGCTCGACATCGACGAGGACGGCAGCGTTGTCCCACGAGAACCCGAGAACTCCCCGATGCTGCAGAGCGGAACCGAGATCTATCGCGACTTCTTCGGCATGGTTGGGCCTGAGCCTGCCGGACTCTGGGTGGAGCGACAGCGCTACTCGTTCCTCGTGGGCAATCCGCGTCGCACCGACGAAGAGCAGGCGGAAATGGAGCGAATCCGCGATCGCCTACGCGCGCTGGATCTCGATCCAGGATGGGAGCCCGTTTCGCGAGGTTCCTCTTGATCCGGGTGACTCGACCTGCGCAGGAGCCTGTGGGCCTAGCGGCCGCTCGGGCCGCCGCGCTGCTGCAGTTGGCACCGCACGGTCCGACCACCCGAAAGGACCTGCCGAGCACGTACAAGGTGGCTCACGATGCGCTCTGGCGGGCTCAGCATTTCAAGTGCGCCTACTGCGAGACTCGTGAGCAATCGAAGCGGAACGACGTAGAGCACTTCCGTCCGGCGACGCGCGCAAACCGTGCTCCGGGCTCGGTGGCGACTCACGGCTACTGGTGGCTTGCCTACACATGGGAGAACTTGTTGTTCGCCTGTCGCAACTGTAACCAAGCACCCTACAAGCTCGACAAGTTCCCGCTCGAGAGCGGCAGCATCGCGCTCGTTCCATCGCAGGTGCCGCCCGGCGGAGAGATCCCGCTCTTGATCGACCCGGCGAGCGAGTCGCCGTGCAATCACATCGAGTTCGTCGCAGACCACTCGAGCAGCAAGGTTCGCTGGGTTCCCCGAGCTCGTGCCGGAAGCCGACGCGGTGACGAGACCATCCGAACGTGCGGCCTGGACCGCACAGACCTGGTCGACCTCTACACCTTCCATGCGGAGGACACCCTCCGGAAGGACCGAGGCAGAGTCGCGGGAGCCTTGCAGACAGGGGATCTACCGACGATCCAGCTGGTCTTTCAGGACTTCGTCGATCGAAACCTTGCGCCTTCTGCTGTGTTCGCTGGCCTTGCGCGCGACGTGCTAGCGCACGACGTCCCCGCGACGGTACGCTCGACGTTTGCCCTGACACTCCCGAGCATGTGAGTCGGGCGCAATGGTCGAGTTCCGGAGCAGAACTCTGCGTCACGAGATGTAGTGGCGGGAGAGGCTGGGGAGCGGCGGGCTGCCGGAACTTCGGTGGGCGCTGCGTGTCGCAAGAGGTGTGGACGCCACGAACCGCACTCTCGCCAGCGCAACTGTGCTCGCGCCCGCCCGCAGCGACCTCGAGAGCGAGGTGCGGGCGACGCAGCTCACCGTGCTCTGGTCCTCGCCTGGGGCATCCGACGCGCGAGGTGCGGGGGAGCATGACGCGAGCGTGCTCGAGGTCGTGCACCTCCGCGGGCCGTGCACGTACTCCGTGACGGGCTCGATCCTCGGCGCGTGTGCGCTCTCCCTCGACGTCCGTGCGACGGGCGAGGTGGAGCTCGTGCTGCCCGAGGACGCGCAGGGCCATGTGTGTGTGGATGGCGTCACGCGCACGCTCGAAGCGCTCGCGGCCCGACGTGCGGCGTCGGTCTCTGCGCAAGGTGCGGGCGCGCTCCGCTTGCCGCGCGACGCGACGGCCGCGATCACGATCGGGTCGCTCACGTTCCTCCTCGAGCCCACGCACGAAGGCCGGCGCATCGGCCCCGCGGCGTGGCTCCGCGCCGAGCGAGAGGCCTGGATGGCCGCGTCGCTCGCGTTCCACGCGGCGATCCTCCTCGTCTTCTTCCTCATGCCGCCGCGGCCTCCGGCGCTCACACCGGAGCTCTTGCCCACGGCGACCGCGCACTTGCGGCGCTTCCAGATCGAGCCCGAGCCCGAGGTCTGGATCCTCGGCCCGGTCGGCGGCACGGGAACGCGCCACGAGGGTTCGAGCGGTGCGATGGGAGCGCCGTCGTCTGCTGCGAGGTCGCGTCGCTACGCGATCGAGGGGCGCGCACGCCCGCGGCAAGCGCGGCTCGCGCGGACGAGCTCGCGAGAGGTCCTCAGCACCGCAGGGGCGCTCGGCGCGCTCGCGCGCATGAGCGACGCATGGACACCGAGCTCGCCCTACGCGAGCAGCGCGGTGGGCGCCGATCCGGTCAGCGCGCTCGGCGCGCTGATGGGCGATCACGTCGGCGACACCTTCGGTGTCGGGGGCCTCGGTCTCCGCGGGACCGGCCGCGGTGCAGGCGGCTCGGGTCGCGGCACGGTGGGCCTCGGCACGCTGGGCACGGTCGGCCACGGCGCGGGCACCGGACCGCTGCAGGGCTCCGGCTACGGGAGCGGCGCGGGCGGGTTTCGTGGGCGCACGAGCGGGGTCCCGCGCACCTGTTCACCCGGATGTCGCCTCGACGTCCGCGGTGGCCTCTCGCGAGAGCTCGTGCGGCGCGTCGTGCGTCGGCACATGAACGAGGTGCGCTTCTGCTACGAGCAGGGCCTCGAGAGGCGAGGCGATCTCGCGGGGCGCGTCGCGGTGACGTTCGTCATCGCAGAGACGGGCCGCGTGCAGTCGAACACCGTGGGGAGCTCGACGCTCGGCAGCGCCGAGGTCGAGGCCTGCGTCGCGAGCGTCGTGCGCCGCTGGAGCTTCCCCGAGACCGACGGCGGCCCGGTGCTCGTCACGTACCCGTTCGTCTTCGATGCGCCGACGTGAGGGTCGTCTGCGGGACGTCCACGAGGGCCGAGACGGCTCGCCCTGATCAGCCCGCGTTCAGGGCGTGTAGTGGCGGGAGAAGAGGAGGCGCACGATCTCGCGGACGTCGGCGGGTGGAGGCCAGAAGCGATAGATCGTGTGCGAGGTGAGGCCGTTGCGGCCGTCGAGGAAGTCGCGGACCTGACCGCGGAGCGCGGACTTCATGACGACGCCCGCGAAGACCGCGTGGATGTGCGGGGCCTCGCTCGCGGGCCAGCCGTCGGCGCCGGGCTGCCGGTACCACGCGGCGAAGCCGTTCTCGCCGAGGCGCTGGAGGAGATCGCGGATCTCGGTCGTGCTGAGATCACGCGTCGAGAGATCGACGGCGGCGGTGTACGCGAGGCCATCGGCCGTGCCGTCGGCCGCGTGGTAGCCGGCCGAGGCCGGCGCGCTGCCGATCGTCTGCGTGATGCGTGAGGCGCTCACGCCCGCACAGCGCAGGCGATCGGAGGCCTCCGGGTGAAGGCCCGCGTGGAGCAGCGGACGCGAAGGACACGCGGCCCAGCCCGGATCCGCAGGCGTGGCGCGCGACACGCACGCGTCGGGCGTGCCCGTCGCCATCTCCGCGCAGCCCTCGGCGCACGCCTCGAGCACGATCCAGCGATCCCCGTCGCAGCCGAGCACGTCGTCGTCGTGCTCGGGCACGAGCGGCACGCGGCACGGTGGATCGAGGCCGAGCGCGTGACGCGCCGCGCTCGCGCCGCACCACGACACGCGCACGAAGCAGTCGCAGATGGGCAGCTCGCACGCAGCGCTCGCGCCGGTCTCGCCGATCGCGCAGCCGGCGGCGCACGTCTCGCCGATCGACCACGTCCCTCCGCTGCACGCGAAGAGCCGATCGCCCGTCGCGCTCGCGCCCTCCACGACGCAGCGCTCGGCGGACGCGAGCGCTGCGATGTAGGGCTCGCAGTAGGTGCCGTCACCGGCGAGGCATGGACACGCCATGGGCGCGGGCGCGTCGTCCTCGCGCGCGGCCGCATCGCCTGCGCGCGGCGCATCGAGCGCGCTCGCGTGTGCATCCGCGGGGCTTCCCGCGTCGTCCATCGAGCTCTCGATGCGCGAGGAGCACGCGGTGCCCGCGAGCGCGAGCGCGACGCACACAGACACCACGAGCCGCTCTCTCGAGGCAGCAGATCGGTGTGCTCCGCGGCCCGAGGGCGTCCAGCCCGTGAGCGGCCGAGCGAGGGGCGAAGTCTCGCGGCGTGGCGGAATCGCTGCGTGCAGTGGAGACCTCACGCTCCGAACGAGCATGGCACGTGCCGCATCCGCGCAGGGCTCCGCGCGGGCCATCGCTCACGCCGTCTCCGCTCATCGCCGGAGCGCATCGCGCGCCTCGCCGATGCTGCGCACGAGGGCGCTCGCATCGAGCGTCCCCAGGCTCTCTCGCGCGAGCGTCACGCAAGCCTCGTGCACGGTCGCGACGATCGCCGGGTGCGAGCGCCTGCTCGACAGCATGGTCATCGACGCCATCACGCCGCGCGCCGCCGAGGCGCGAAAGCTGGTCCCCTCGATGACGAGCGCGAACGCGGTGAAGAACTCGGGGAAGCGCGCGGAGATCTTGCGTGCCTCGGCGTCGGGCATCTCGGCCTGATCCGACGAGATCGCGATCATCCAGAGCGGTCGGTCGGGGCTCGCGCGCTTTCGCTCCTCGAGGTGGGTGAGCAGCGCGCGGAAGGCGCTCGCCGGCGCCTCGCGCTCCCAGAGCTGGACGATCGCGTCTCCGACCGAGATGACCCCGTAGGCAGGAGGGCTCCAGACGAGGTGCTCACTGTCCGTCATCGACACGAGAGGGCTCCACGCGCGGAGCTCACAGGCTCGTGACCCCTTCGTTGCCGAAGCGATCGCGCACGACGACGCGCGTGACGCGGCCACTGCCGCTCGGGGTGACGCGCGCGAGGCCCGGGCCCGTGAGCGCGGCCGACACCGTCTCGCTGCCGCCGCCTTCCTGCTCGATCACCACCTCGAGCGGGCCCGCGAGCACGGGCACGTCGCGATCGGCGGGGCCCTCGAGATCGAGCAGGCGCCAGCCCTCGCGGGGCTGGTAGCGCGCGTCGATCGCGATCGCGGCGCCCTCGAGGCTCGCGCGCACGTCGATCGAACCGCGCGTGATCTCGAAGGGCGCGCTGTCGATCGTGTAGCCCGCGCCCTCGACGTGGAAGCGATAGCGGCCGAGCGGAAGGCCCGCGCGGTCTTCGAGCGCGCCGTGCTCGACGCCCACGGCTTGCCACTCGAGCGCCCAGTAGTGCGTGCGCGGATCGCCCGTCTGGAGCAGCGGAACGGGCGTCCACACGACGAGGAAGTCGAGGTCTTCGACCTCGCGGCCGCTGCGCCTGCGCACGGGCTCGAAGCTGCCGCCCACCTCGCGCTCGAGGCGCACGCGCGGCGTGCCGCTCAGCGGGTCCTCACCGATCCACACGAAGCGCGCGACGCCCGTGACGCGCTCGATCGTCGCGCTCGGCTGACCGCTCGCGGGGTGCACGCCGCGCCGCATCCACACCTCGGTCGGCACACTCGCGGGGATCTCGCCGGCGCGCGGCGCGGGATCGGGATCGGGCACACCCGTGTCGGTGAAGCTCGGCGGCACGACACGATCGGCGCCGCCCGCGGCCGCGTCCTCGCGCGCGTCGGTGGCCGCGAGCGCCATGAGCTCGACGATGCGCTCGCCGAGGTACTCGCCCTCGAGCGGGCCCCAGCTGTTGATGGTCGGCTCGAAGCCGCCGCGCAGCCAGTCCTCCGGCGTGAGGATGTAGCCGTTGTGGCCGAGCGCGTAGCCGATGAGGAAGGTGCGCTCGACGGGGAAGGGCGAGCGCGCGACGACGGCGTCGCGCCACTGCGTGACGGGCTCGCCGGGCGCGATCGCGAACATGTAGTCGCCCAGCCTCCACGCACCGACGGTCGTGCGCGTGCCTTCACAGATCGGCGAGGCGGGACCGAAGTCGAAGTCGAGCGCGGGGCCGAGCACGCGCGTGACACGCGGGATCGAGGCGCAGGTGCCATACGGGTAGAGGCCCTCGGTGTTCGGCAGGCGCGCGACGACGAGCTGGGGATCGGCGTCGTCGCCGCAGAGCGAGGCCCCGCCGGGCGCGTTGAACTCGTCGATCGGCGAGAGGATCGTCATGCCGTCGGCCCCGAAGATCTCGCGATCGCAGGGCGTGCGGCCGTCCCACGGCGCGTAGGCCAGGGCTCCCTCGCGCACGGTGAAGGTCTCCCAGTCGGGGCCCATCGCGACCGAGCGCGTGACCATCTCCATCGCGAGCTCGTCCTGCATGTCGGCGCCCGCGCGCGTCCACGCGTCCATGATCTCCGCGGTCGCGAAGCGCGCGCACTCCTCGTTGCGCGCGAAGTCCCAGCGCGGCTCGTCGTCGGCGAAGTCGAGGTGTCCGTGGCTCTCGCCGAGCACGTCGCCCGCGGCGCCCTGCACGTGCATCACGAGGACCTCGCGATCGAACTGCTCCTCGATCGCGTGATCGAACGCGCCGCTCGCGTCGGTCGAGAAGACCGACACGTCGTCGTCGAGGATCGCCGAGTGCACGCCGAAGATCGGCACGATCGCGAGCGGGGTGCCGTCCGCGCGATCGATGCGGATCACCGCGAGGCGCCGATCGGCGCGCGCCTCTCCTCCGAAGAGGTCGTCGTTCTCGGGGCGGCGGTCGTACGAGACGTGGTGCTCCGGATCGAAGTCCTCGTCCGTCGCGATGCCGATGCGCGCCGGCGCGCGCGCGGCGAGCGCGTCCTCGGCCGCGCCCACGAGCGCGTCGATCACCGCAGCGCGCACACGCGCGCGCACCGGCCCGGCGCCGACCTGGAACTTCAGGTCCGCGGAGAACGAGCCGGGGGCCGTGTGGCTGTGGGAGTTCGTCCAGAGGACCTTGCCGGCGAGCTCGGGGCCGAGGCGCTCGGTGACCTCGTGGGTGATCGTGTCGTCGGCGAAGATCAGATCGGTGCGGAGGAGCACCATCGTCTCGTCACCGGCGGTGATCGCGATCGCCTTCGCGTGCGGGACGGTCTCGATGCCGACCGAGGGCGTGAAGCTCCCCGAGAGGCGCACGTCGCGCGCGTCGATCGCGCCTTGCCCCTCGAAGAGGATCGCGCGCGAGGTGTTGCCTCCCAGCGCAGAGCCGATCGGCGCATCGATGCGGCGCATCGCGACGCCGACGCGGATGGCGCCCGCGGTGACGGTGCCGCCCGCGCGTGCCGTCGTGGGCATCGGCGCGTACGTGCAGTGATCGGTGGGGAGCGGCGTGGCAGGGCCGGCGTCGGAGGGGCCGGCATCGAGCGGCGCGTCGCTCGCGCCTGCATCGCCGGCGTTCGCGTCGGGGCTCGGTGGGGTCGGCTCGCAGGCTGCGACACCGAGCGCGAGGAACATCGAGGGGAGCAGATCCGTCCGCGATCGCCGCATGGAGCCTCCGATGGCCGCGGAAGGTACTGGGCTCCGCCATGCCCCGAGAAGCGCCACGAGCACCCATGTGCTGCGAGGGATCACCATCGCAGTCCGCGGGAATCGGCGCTGGTTCCACGGAAGAGGACGGCCGGGCCTCGGAGACGTTTCGTGGCACACCTCGCGCGTGGATCTCTGGCTCCTCCAGGCGGCGCGTGTGATGACCGAGCGCCGCTCGCGCAAGTCGCGCACGAGCGCGGGCACGACGCTCGACGAGCTCGTCTCGGCGGGGCCCAACGACGCGCTCGCGGACGCAGGGCTCGATCCCTCGCTGCGCTTCACGCTGCGCCTCGCGCGAGGGCTCATCTCGTACGGCATGCCGGCCTACCGCGTGGAGGACGCGCTCGAGCGCGTCGCCGACGCACTCGATCTCGAGATCGACGTCTTCTGCACACCGACCGCGCTCATCGTCACGCTCGCGAGCGCCGAGGACGCGCGCACGCGCGTGATCCGCGTGCAGCCCGGGGCGACGGATCTCGAGAAGCTGAGCGCGCTCTACGAGCTCGTGGGTCGGGTGGAGAAGCGCGAGCTCGCGCCCGCCGACGCCGCCGAGCGGCTCGACGCGATCCTCGCGCGCCCGCCGCGCTACGGCGACGTCTCGACTGCCCTCGCGTACGCGCTCGTGTCCGCGGTGTCCGCGACGCTGCTCGGCGGTGGCGGCTTCGACATCCCGTTCGCGGGCCTGCTCGGCCTCGTCGTCGGCGTGCTCGAGGCGCTCGCGAAGAAGGTGCCTTCGCTCGCGCGTCTCCTGCCGGCGCTCGCGTCCTTCACCGTGTCGTTCGGCGCCACGTTCATCGCGGTGCAGGGCTTCGCGGTGCGGCCCTCGGTGCTCCTGCTCGCCGCGACCCTCGTGCTCCTTCCCGGCCTCACGCTCACGACCGCCATGGTGGAGCTCGCGACCGCGCACCTCGTGTCGGGGACCTCGCGCCTCATGGCCGCGGTCGTCACGTTCCTCCAGCTCGGCTTCGGCGTGGCGCTCGGACGCCACGTCGCGGATCTCCTCCCGCACGTGCCGCGCGTGCGCGAAGCGCCGGATCTGCCGTGGATGATCGAGCTCGCCGCGCCCTTCGCCGCTGCGCTCTCGTTCTCCGTTCTCCTGCGCGCGCGTCCGAGCGATCGCGTGTGGATCCTCCTCGCTGCGGGCATCTCCCTCGTCGGCTCGCGCCTGGGAGGCTGGCTCCTCGGTGCCGAGCTCGGCGCGTTCGTGGCGTCGATGCTCGTGGCCTCGGCGGCGCACGTCTTCGCGCGCATGAAGGATCGGCCCATCGCGCTGATCCTCACGCCGGGCATCCTCTTCCTCGTGCCCGGCAGCGTCGGCTTCCTCAGCGTGCGCTCGCTCCTCGAGGGCGACGTGACCGCCGCGATCGAGACGGGCTTTCGCATGCTGCTCATCGCGTTCGCCATCGCCGCCGGCATGCTCGTCGCCACCGCCGCCGTGCCTCCGCGAAAGCCGATCTGAGCTGCGACGCGGGCCCCCGTGGATCAGAAGCGGCCCGTCGTCTGCACGAAGACACCTCCGTCGAGCGGCACGGCCGTGACGACCGTGCGCTCTCGACCGAGGTGCAGCTCATGGGCAGTGATCGCGCCGATCGTCGTGCCGAGCGAGCCGAGCACGAACGCGCCGACCATGGCGAGCGTCGCAGCGGGTGGTCGTCCCGATGACGCCTGATCCACGGGCCACACGAGGAGCGCGCCCGGCGCTGCCCGCGAGGAGGCCGATCGCCGCGCCGAGCACGAGCTCACCGAACAGCCTGCCACGCGTGGGGCCTGCGAGGGCCATCGCGATCGCGGGGCACGCCAGGAGCTCGACGTGCGCGAGCAGGCTCGCAGGCGCGCTGCTCACGACGAACACGGCGTACGGATCGCTTCTGGCCGCGGGTACCAGGCTGACGGCCGCGATCGCGGTGCTCGCCACGCTGCACGTGATCATCGCGGCCGCGAACACGCCGCCGTCGCCTCGAGCGCTCGCGGCCGCCTCCTCGTCACCCCCCGGTGTGATCGAGGCCATCTGGCCGTGCGCGCGGTCGGGCACGAGCGCGAGGAGCATCACCACGAGGAGAGACGCAACGAGCGGCCTCGCGCGCCCGCCTGCGCTCGGCAGGCCCTCGAGCCGCGCGCCCTCTCGGAGCGCTCCGTCGCGTCCATCCACCCGAACGAGCATGACACGCGGCGGCAACCTTTCGCTCGACGCGCGTCGACACGCGGGAACCTTCGGCGCTCGCGCGTGTCTGGCAGAGCCCATGTCCGGTCGACTCACCCGGTTTGCGCGTGTGCTCATCGCGATCTTCGCGATCGCATGCGCTCCCGCACGAGCGGCCGCGTACGACACGGTGCTCGACGTACCGCTCCACCAGCGCCGCGGCGGGCCGATCGTCGGTGACCTCTCGGGGGCGGTGCCCACGACGATCCGCTTCCGCGATGCGGCGCATGCGGACGTGGCCTTCCGCACCTCGGCGTTCGAGCTGCGCGGCGCGGTGGATCTCTCCGAAGGTCAGGCACGCATCCGCTCTGCGCGCCGGATCGTCCTCGGGGGCTCGCCCTTTCGCATCGAGGTCGAGCCGGGCACCAGCGTTCGACTGCTCCACGGTGCCCTCGCGGAGGTGGCGCTCGAGGAGAGCCTGCCCGTCACTGGGCTCGACACCGCGCACACGCGGCTTCGCGTCGCGGGCGAGCGCGACGTCACGCCCGCGGACACACGCGCGCACGAGCCGTGTGCGCCGGTTCATCTGTGGCCCGAGCCGCGCGTGCGCGGCCCCGTGATCCGCACCGCGCTCCATGCACGCCTGTCGTTCGCGCCCTCGACGCGCGCGGGGTGGACCGAGGTGTGGGTGCACGAAGGCGGCATCGCGCTCCGCGGCTACACGTGGATGGCGCGCCACTGTGGCGAGCTCGGCGCGATCGGCACGATCGGCCGCGGGCAGGTTTC
>JBILLJ010000129.1:0-24313 GCA_044376125.1 Sandaracinaceae bacterium | reverse complement strand
CGCCGCGGGGCTCGCTCGCGTCCATCGTGGAGGCCGACGACTCTATCATGGGCGCTCGGATCGACTCGGAGGTTCACCGTGCGGATGACTCGATGTGTGTCGATCGCTCTCGTGCTCGCGATGCCGTGGCACACGCAGCCCACACGCGCCCAGGAGGCCGGCGCGGCCACGGCCAGCTCGCCCTCGGACGTGCAGCGTGCGCGCGAGGCGTTCCAGGTCGCCGTGAGCCTCTACGCGGCGGGGCGCTACGCCGAAGCGGCGCGAGAGTTCGAGCGCTCGTACTCGCTCTCGCACGAAGGTGGTCTGCTCCGGAACCTCTACCTCGCGCGGCGCGACGCCGGCGACGTGCGCGGTGCTGCCGAGGCGCTGCGCGCGTACCTCGCGGCGGGCGCACCGGACACCACGGAGGAGGATCGACGGCTGCTCGAGCACCGTCTCGCGGCGCTCGATCGCGCGATCGAAGAAGAGACCGCCGCCGAGCGCGCGAGGGCCGAAGAGGCACGGCTGGCCGAGGCGAGAGACGCCGAGCGTCGGGCGCGCGAGGCCCAGGGCGCAGGCTCGGGCGGTGAGGCGATCGAAGCGCCCGAGGGCGAGGTGGCCATCGCGTCGAGCAGCGTCGCGACGGCAGAGCCCGGCGGCGACCCGACGCGAGAGGCGTGGTTCTGGGTGCTCGTGGGAGGTGGTGTGCTCGTCGTGGGCGGCGCGGTGGCGATCGGCATCGGCCTCACCACCCCGGGCCCCGGCATGGGTGGCGACGTGCTCGGTCGCATCGAGACCCTCACCTGGAGCGTGCGATGAGAGCGAGCGTCTCCCTGGCCGCCCTGCTCACCGCGATCCTCGTCGCGGGCTGCGCGACGCGCACGCAGACGTTCGTCGTGCTCGACGGCGATGCGCTCGTGCGCCGCGACACGCGCACGATCGCGCTCGAGGTGCGCGACGACACGGACGCGGTGGTGCGTGAGGCCACGCTGTCGCCCGGTGCGGGCGATCCGCCGCTGCCCTTCTCGATCGCGCTCGAGCCCCGGGGCGGCGACGCCTCACGGCGCTTCACGGTGCACGTGATCGCCCAGCGCGACGACGGATCGGAGATCGCCCAGGCCCACGTCCGGAGCGGCTACCTGGCGGGGCGTGCGCTCTCGCTGCGCGTCTACCTGACGACCACGTGCAACGACGTGGTCTGCTCGGACCCGAGCACGACGTGCCGCAACGGGCGCTGCGAGGATCTCTTCGTGCCACCCCAGTCGCTGCCCGATCATCCCGACGATCGGTTCGACGCAGGGCCCGGCGCCGACGTCGGTGCGGCCCCCGACGACGCGTGGTCGGAGCAGCCCGACGTGGGCGCGATGCCGGATCCGGACGCGGGCGCGATCGATGCGGGCGCGATCGATGCGGGCGCGATCGATGCGAGCACGGTGGATGCGAGCGCGATCGATGCGAGCGTCGTCGATGCGGGCGGGACGGATGCGAGCGTCGTCGATGCGAGCGTGATCGACGCGGCCGTGCCCATCGATGCGTACACGATCCCCGACGCGAGCGGGCCCGACGTGGGCATGGACGCAGGACCTCCTCCGCTCGAGCCCGGTGTGCTCCTGCACGTCTCGGGGGATCCCCGCCAGCTCGCCCGAGATCGACGAGCCGACCCAGGCCGTGGCGTCGGGCTCGCAGATCTACGCCACCGGCTTCGCCTCCGGCGGTGCGGACACGACCGTCTCGCTCTTCGAGACCGCCACGTTCGCGCGCACGTCCAGCCTGCGCACCCACACGGGTCTGAACCTCACGCTCGACGTGGGTGGCGCAGGGGCGATCGTCGGCGGCTACTTCAACCCAGGCTCCACCGACCGGGCGACCCTGCGCCTCGTCGACGCCGCGCTCGGTTCCACGCTCTGGACGTACGACTCGACGGGCTCGGGATACGTGCAGGCGGTCACGATGAACGCGGCGGGCCACTCGTTCGTCGGCACGCGCGCGCGCTTCGGCGACTTCCAGTGGGTCGGCACGGCGCCCATCTCGCGCGGCACCGACGCCACGGATCCCGGCGACATCGTGATCACCCGCTTCGATCCGACGGGGGCGATCGTGTGGATGACGCGGCCCATCGCGGGCATGGGGGAAGACGTGGTCGGCGCGATGGACGTCGCCGACGACGGCTCGATCCTCGCGGTCGGCTATGCGCCCGACCTCGTCGCGCCGGCCGGTCTCACCGAGCTCACCGGTCGCACGAGCGGCCGCGAGGGCTGGGTGATGCGCGTGAGCGCCGACACTGGCGCACCGGTCGCGTGGGATCGCGTGACCGCCACGACCGACTGCGTCGTGCAGCGCATGTGGCGCACGGGCGAGTGGCTCTACGTCACGGGTCTGTTCCGGGGCACCGTCACGGCGGCCGCCTCGCCCGCGTTCGGCGCGGGCCTCACCTCGACGGGCATGCAGGACGCGTTCGTCGTCCGCCTCCGTGTGCCGTGAGGCGCGAGGGCGTCACTCGGCCGCGCCGACCGATGCGAGCTCGCTCGGCTCGTCCATCGGGAGGAGCGGCTCACCGCTGACCTTGCGCGGTCGGCCGCGACGGCGGACCACCTCGCCCTCGACCTGCCCCGTCGAGCTCGTCGTCTTCGCGTCGCGCGTGTCGGTCTTCTGGCTCGGGCTGCGAACCGCAGCGATGGCCTCCTCGAGCTCGGGCTGTCCGATCGCGAACACGCGCGCATACGCGAGCGCGCGGCTCGCGTGATCGGCCAGCGCTTCCTGCGCGCCACGCGTGCGCGCCCGCGCCGACTCGAGCGCAGCCTCGAGCGCCTCGACCTCGAGCTGCGCCTCGCAGCACGCCTCCGCGAGCGCCTCGAGGCTCACGCGGTCGGTGTCCGGGAAGCGCACGTCCGAGAGCGGACCGCGGAAGAGCTCGAGCACGCCGTGCGCGAACGGTGTGATCGGATCCCGCACGGGCTCGTGCCTCGTGATCTCGCCGCGCTCGTCTCCGCCGTGGGCGGTGGACGGCGGACCGTTGGCGGGCGTGAGCGAAGGGGCGTCGGAGCGGGTGCGCTTGTCCATGGGGCCTCGTACGTCGTCGTGGTTCGGATCGGCCGAATTCAGGGGAAATTCGGCACGAAGACTGTTCACTCGTTCAGTATCGTCGAGCGGCGCCCCGGACGCAAGAAAGCCGCGCGAGAATCGCGTCGCCGTCTCTGCCGTGCGCGCGCACCATCGGGCCATGCGCGCCTGGCAGATCCCCTCGTTCGGTCTCTCGAGCCTCGCCCTCGTCGAGCGCGCGGAGCGCCCGCTCCGTGCGCGAGAGGTGCGGGTGCAGGTGCGCGCCGTCTCGCTCAACTACCGCGACCTCATGATGGTGATCGGCAGCTACGACCCCAAGCAGGCGCTGCCGCTCACGCCCTGCTCGGACGCGGCCGGCGAGGTGATCGAGGTGGGCAGCGAGGTGAGCCGATGGAAGGTCGGCGACCGTGTGCTCTCCGCGTTCTCGCAGAAGTGGAGCTCGGGCACGCCCTCGCACGCGAAGCTGCGCGCGACGCTCGGCGGGCCGCTCGAGGGTGTCCTCGCGGAGCACACGATCCTCGACGAGGAGGGCCTCTGGGCGTGCCCGCCGCACCTCTCGTTCGAAGCGGGCGCGACGCTTCCGTGCGCGGCGGTCACCGCGTGGCACGCGCTGGTCGATCACGGCCGCCTCACGCCGGGGCAGCGCGTGCTCGTGCAGGGGACCGGCGGCGTCTCGATCTTCGCGCTCCAGATCGCGCGCCTCTTCGGGGCCGAGGTGATCGCGACGAGCAAGAGCGAGGACAAGCGCGCGCGCCTCGCGTCGATGGGCGCCGCGCACGTGATCGACTACACGGCCGATCGCGAGTGGGGAAAGACGGTGAAGAAGCTCACCGGCAACGTCGGCGTCGAGCACGTGGTCGAGGTGGGCGGCGCCGGCACGATGGCGCAGTCGCTCCGCGCGATCGCGATGGGCGGCACCGTGCACGTGATCGGGGTGCTCGCGGGCGCGGTCGAGCCGCTCAACGTGCTGCCGATCCTCATGCAGGAGGTGAAGCTCTCGGGCGTCGTCGTCGGACCGCGCGAGAGCGCGGAGGCCATGGGCCGCGCGTTCAGCCTCGCGAAGCTCGAGCCCGTGATCGATCGCGTCTTCGCGTTCGAGGACGCGCCGCGAGCCTTCGAGCACCTCCAGAGCGGCGCGCACTTCGGCAAGGTCGTGATCGCGACCTGAGCTCGCGAGAGGGGACCGGATGAAGAGACCGATCGAGCTCGTCCAAGGCCTGCTCGAGGGCGCGAAGGAGCCCGCCTCCAACCGTGTGCGCGGCCGCTTCGGAGCTCGCGACGTGGAGGTGCGCTTCGTGGATCGAGGCGTGGGCTCGACGCGCGATCCCTACACGGAGGTGTGGCTGCTCGGCGCCGCCGTCCGCGCAGACCTGCGCCTGCACGTCATCCCGCAGACACGCGCGGACGTGGACGAGATCGCGCACGGCCGCGGCACGGACGTGATCGTCGGCGAGCGAGGGTTCGACGAGGCGTTCTTCGTCGAGGCGGCGCCCGCGGAGGTCGTGGTGCGTCTCTTCGACGCCACGATCCGCGAGCGCCTGATCGCGCTCCGGCCGCTCGGCGTGCACACGCACGACGATGGCCTCCTGCTCGAGAAGCCCGGCTGGCAGGACGGTCCCGCGCTCCGAGGGCTGCTGGAGATCGGCGCGCACCTCGTCGAGGCCATCCCACGTGCGTTCGAGGAAGCCGACCGCGCGGCACAGAGCCGTAGCGGCTACCGCACCACCGTCACGGTCGAGACCCTGACCGACCGCCGCATGCGCGAGGCCGACGCAGTCGGCGAGAAGCGGCGCGCGCGCGAGCGCCACCGCGCAGAGATGGGCTGCGTCCTGGCCGGAGGCACGATGCTCGCGGTCGCGATCTTCGCGCTCCTCCACATCACCTTCTGCGGCCACGGCTAGCTAGAGGTCGTCGGTCGAGAGCCACTCGTGGGCCGTCATCGCCCGCGGGAGCCGAGCGCGTCGAGCGGTCGGCTGGGCATCGGGGGGTCGGGGCCCCATATCCGTCGGCCGATGACGATCTCCTTCGACAACAGCTATGCGCGGCTGCCCGAGCGCTTCTACGCGAAGGTCTCTCCGACGCCCGTGCGTGCGCCTGCGCTCCTCGCGGTGAACGACTCGCTCGCGGAGGTGCTGGGCATCGATCCGGCCGCGCTTCGCTCGCCCGAGGGCGTGGCGCGCCTCGCGGGCAATGGCCTCTTCCCTGGAAGCGAGCCGATCGCGCTCGCGTACGCAGGGCACCAGTTCGGTGGCTTCTCGCCGCAGCTCGGCGACGGGCGCGCGCTCCTGCTCGGCGAGGTCGTCGGACGCGACGGCGTGCGGCGCGACGTGCAGCTCAAGGGCTCGGGGCCCACGCCGTTCTCGCGGCGCGGCGATGGGCGTGCCGCGCTCGGGCCCGTGCTGCGCGAGTACCTCGTGAGCGAGAGCATGCACGCGCTCGGGGTGCCCACGACGCGCGCGCTCGCGGCGGTGACGACCGGTGAGATCGTGCTCCGCGGCGACGACCTGCCCGGCGCGGTGCTGACGCGCGTGGCCGCCAGCCACCTGCGCGTCGGGACCTTCGAGTACTTCGCCGCGCGGCGCGATCGCGAGGGGCTGCGCCAGCTCGTCGACTACGCCATCGCGCGACACGAGCCCGCGCTCGCGAAGGAGACCTCCGTCGCCGCGCGCACGCTCGCGTTCCTCGACGGTGTGATCGGCCGCCAGGCCGCGCTCGTCGCGCGGTGGATGGGGCTGGGCTTCGTGCACGGCGTGATGAACACGGACAACACGTCCATCTCGGGCGAGACGATCGACTACGGGCCCTGCGCGTTCCTCGATGCGTTCGATCCGGGGCGCACCTTCAGCTCGATCGATCAGCAGGGCCGCTACGCGTTCCACAACCAGCCGCGCATCGCCCTCTGGAACCTCGCGCGTCTGGCCGAGGCCCTCCTTCCGCTGCTCGGCGACGACGAAGACGAAGCGATCCGCCTCGCGACCGCGCGCCTCGACACGTTCCCGGATCGCTTCGGCGCCGCACACCACGCGATCCTCCGCGACAAGCTCGGCCTCGGTGAGGCGCGCGAGGAGGACGCCGCGCAGACGCGCGAGGAGGACACCGCACGCACGCGCGAAGAAGATGCAGCGCTCGCGCGCGATCTGCTCGAGCTGATGGCGAAGGAGAAGGTGGACTTCACCCTGACGTTCCGTCGCCTCTTCGACGCGCTCGATCGTCCGGAGCGCACTTCCGTGGTGTCCGCGATGTTCGCGGAGCCCACGGCCTTCGATGCGTGGGCCAGCCGCTGGCGCACGCGCCTCGAGCGCGACACGACGCCGCTCGTTCTCCGCAAGGAGCGGATGCGCCTCGCCAACCCGGCGTTCATCGCGCGCAACCACCGCGTCGAGCAGATGATCGCGCAGGCGACCGAGGGCGACCTCTCGCTCTTCTCGCGCATGCTCCGCGTGCTCGCGCGGCCGTGTGACGAGCAGCCCGACGACGAGGACCTCATGGACCCGCCCGGCGGCGAGCAGTGGGACTACTGCACGTTCTGCGGGACCTGAGTTTCCTGGGTCGCGACGATGAGCACCCTTCACTTCGTCGGCCCGTGGGACCTCGATCGACGGCTGCCGTGCATGCCGAAGCGCCCGGAAGACGGGCCGATCGTGCTGATCGAGTCGCGCGCGAAGTCGAGCGCGCTGCCGTACCACAAGCAGAAGCTCGTCCTCGTGCTCTCCGCGATGCAGCACTTCGCCGAGGCGCTGCGCGCGGACGGGTTCGACGTGGAGATCGTGAACGCGCGCTCGTACGTGGACGGCCTCGCGGAGGTCGTCGCGCGGCGAAGGCCCTCGCGCCTGGTCGCGATGCGACCGCGCGAGTGGGGCATGGAGCGCGCGCTCCGGCTCGCCCGCAAGGAGGACCGCTTCGGCGTGCCCTTCGAGCTCTTCGACGACGGCGGCGAGGGCAGCCACTTCCTCCTCACGCGCGAGGAGCTCCACCGCTGGGCCGAGGGCAGGAAGGAGCTCCGCATGGAGCACTTCTATGCGCACCTCCGGAAGAAGACGGGCTGGCTCATGGACGCGCGCGGCAAGCCGCTCGGCGGCAAGCTGAGCTTCGACGCGGACAATCGCGAACCACCAGGAGACGAGCGACCACCGCCAGCGCTCGTGCACGAGCCCGACGCGATCACGCGCGCGTGCATGGAGCGGGTGCGGAGCTGGGGTCACGGCTGGGGCGAGCTCGAACCCTTCGGCTGGCCCGTGACGCGAGAGGCAGCGCTCGCGGAGCTCGATCACTTCTTCACGCACCGCGCGGCGCTCTTCGGTCGGTACCAGGACGCGATGATCACGGGCGAGCGCTTCCTCTGGCACACGCGCATCGCGCCCGCGATGAACCTCGGGCTGCTCTCGCCGCGCGAGGTGTGCGAGCGCGTGGTGGCGGAGCACGCCTCCGGCGCGATGCCGCTCGCTTCCGCCGAGGGCCTCTTGCGGCAGATCCTCGGATGGCGCGAGTACGTGCGCGCGATGTACTGGCTGCGCATGCCCGCGATGCGGCGCGCGAACTCGCTCGAGGCGAAGCGGCCGCTACCGGTCTTCTACTGGGAGCCCGCGCGCACCGAGATGCGCTGCCTCCGCGAGGTCGTGACGCAGGTGAAGGAGACGGGCTACGCGCACCACATCCAGCGCCTCATGGTGCTCGGCAACTTCGCGCTCCTCGCGGGCATCGAGCCGCTCGCGCTGAGCCACTGGTTCTGGGCAGGGTTCGTGGACGCGTACGAGTGGGTGCAGCTGCCCAACGTGCACGGCATGGCGCTCTTCGCCGACGACGGCTTCACCACCAAGCCGTACGCGGCGAGCGGCGCGTACATCGATCGCATGAGCGATCACTGCGAGGGCTGCCGCTACCGCGTGAAGGAGCGCTCGGGCGAGCGCGCATGCCCGTTCAATCCGCTCTTCTGGGACTTCCTCGTCCGCCACCGCGAGCGCTTCGGCAAGCACCCGCGCATCGGCGCGCTCTATCGAACGTGGGATCGCTTCTCCGACGACGAGAAGGTCCGCATCCGCGAGAGCGCCGCGCGCATCCTCGACACGCTCGAGCCCTCCCCCGACACCTGGCGCTTCGACGACGACCGCTGCTGAGCTCGAGGTTCGCGAGACCTCCCGAGCCCGAAGGGCTTTCTGCGGTTCGCGTGGTGCCCCTCGCTTCAGCCAGCGGGCTCTGGCTCACGTCGAACGATGGAGGACCGTCTCCATGTCCTTTCAGCCCCCATGTGCGCTCAGCCTCTCCGCAGCCGCACACGACGCTCACGTGCCATCGCGCGCGCCTCTCGATAGAGCCCCACGCCCACCGTCGGCGTGGCGTCTCGCACGCGAGGTGAGAGGCGACGGCCGTCCGCACTGACGCGCACGAGCGCGACGATCGCCTCGGGCGGGACGTGATCGACGACCACCTGCACGTCTCGCTCGCTGAGGTCGGCGTCGATCGCACACGTCAGGAAGTCCGGGCGGAGCTCGCGCGCGAGCCACGGCTGCGAGGCCATCGACCGCCAGGGCTCGACCGCGCCGGCTCGGTCCCAGAGCACCGTGCGCGTCGTCGTCACCCACCGCGCGTGTTGATCGAGGTAGAGGGCCATCGTCTGCCGATCGATCCACTCTTCGGTCCGCGAGATCACGATCGAGCGGCGATCATGATCGCGGTACCCGGTGGAGAGCTCGTACCCGACACAGAGCGGACAGAACGGGATGTGCGGATCGTCGAGGAAGCGGGGGTCCAGCGTGACGCCGAAGGATCGCGCGATCGCTCGCTTCGCGTGCCGCGTCGGCGCCGCGAGGATTCCGTGTGCGAGCGCGTCGACCACGAGCGGGTCGAGGAGATCGCCCGGCGCACGGATGACGACGTGCTCGAGACGGTCACGCGCTTCGTCTCCGCGCTCGGCGCGCGCCGCGAAGTACTGCCAGTCGCGCTCGCGGACACCGCACGCCGCGTCGCGAAACGCGCGCACGCGGAAGAAGTGCTCGAGCACGAGGTTCGGCACGCTCGCGCACACACGCTCCCGTGGGAGGTCGACCACGAACATCCAGCCCGAGGTCCTCCGCGGATCACTGCCGGCGCGCGCCCGACCGTAGTGCCCGCGCGCGAACGCGAGGGGGTCACCTCCGCGGCCGGCCGTGGGCGAGCACGAGAGGAACACGACCCCACGATCCGCACCGGCCAGCCACGGCTCGATCCACGGCTTGCGAAACGGGCGCAGGCCCTCGCGCGCGATGCGTCGCGCGGCTCGCTCGTCGCACGAGATGCCGTGAAAGAAGAGCACGGCCCACGGACGCAGCTCGCCGCGCGTTCGGACAGGCGACCGGAACGCGGAGTGTTCTCGACGTAGGGCGGGGGCTCGTCCCCCGCCTCCTCATGCTCCGCGATGAACCCTGGTACAGCTGGATCCGCCGCTGGGTGGCTGTGCGGTGCGGCGTATACCGGGGCGGGGGACAAGCCCCCGCCCTACCTCCTGATGGAGGGCTCGATCGGGATCGCATCCACCTCACCGCGTGGTGCCCCTGGCTTCAGCCAGCGGGCCATGGCGCGAGATGGCTCACTCGTGCCTCTGCCCGGGACTTCGTTCCGTCACGGCTCCCAGCGGAGGCCGGTCTCGCAGCTGACGTGCTCCATCGAGAGCTGTCCGTCGGCGATCTCGAGCACGCCGAAGACGATCGGCAGCTGGAAGCGTCGGGGGCCGATCGAGCCCGCGTTGAACACCACGAGCCCTCGGTCCTTGCCGAGGAAGGGCACGTGCGAGTGCCCGCAGAGGATGAGCGAGGCGCCGGCCCGACGCGCGAGCTCTGCGGCGTCGGCCCGGATCTTCGGGCCGCGCACGGCGATGTGGAGCAGGAGGAGCTTGATCGCGCTCACAGCGCCCGCGCGGAGGTCGATCGTCACGACGTCGGGGAGGTCGCTCGCGCGCTCGTCGATGTTGCCGCGCACGGCGATGACGGGTGCGATCTCCGCGAGCCGATCGAGCACCGAGAGATCGCCGATGTCGCCCGCATGCGCGATCAGGTCTGGCTTGCGCGCCGCGATCACACGCGCGCTCTCGGGGTGCGGGGCGCCGTGCGTGTCGGCGACGACGACGACGCGGAGGCCGCCATCGCCGCGGAGCGAGACCGCTCTCTCGTGGTGCACCCGCCGGGGGCCTCGTGTCGAAGCCCTCATGGCCGCCAGCCACCGATCATCGGGCGAGCGCGGCCTTGACCGCGTCGAGATCCACGCCGAGCGGGCGTGCGGTGACGGGATCGAGCGCGCGGGCCTGCGCCTCGATCGCGTCGATGCGGCTCTCGTGATCGGGGTGCGTCGAGAGCCACTGCGCGAAGCCCGGGAGCTCGCCGGTGCCCTCGCGCGACATCACGCGGAAGAAGCCCGCGAGCGCGGTGGGATCGAGACCGGCCGCGTGCATGCGGGCGACCGCGTCGGCGTCGGCCTCGCTCTCCTGATCCTGGTTGTAATCGTTCGAGGCCGCGATCACCGCGACGTCGGCGGCCAGGCTCGTGAAGCCGTCGAGGTCACCGCCGAGGAAGATCGCGACGAGCAGCCGCAGACCGAGCGCGATGCCCGCGCGGTGCGCGACGTTGCGCAGGCCGTGTCGTCGCTCGACGTGGGCGAGCTCGTGCGCGAGCACGCCGGCCACCTGCTCGGCGCTCTCGGCCTCGCGCAGGAGGCCCGTCCAGACGACGATCTGCCCACCGGGCAACGCGAACGCGTTCACCTCGTCGTTCTCGACGACGCTGACGCGGTAGGTGTGCTCCGAGCCCGGACCCGCCTCGCGCAGGCGCGCGACGATCGTCTCGACGAACGCGACGACGCGTGGGTCCTCGACCACGTCACCCGACGCGACCGCGTCGGTCGCAGCGAGATCGCCCAGCTCGCGATCGAGCGAGGTCGGCAGGAGGCCCACCGACCACGAGAGCAGCGTCGGCGTCGCGAGCACGAGCGCCACGAGCGCGAGCGCGGTGAGGCTCGCTGCGACGAGCGAGAAGGTTCGCCAGAACGACGCGGCGCCGCGGTGCTTGCGCACCGAGCCGAGGCGCGCGGCCATCGCGGGGCCACCCACCTCCGCGAGCCGCTCGACGACGGTGAGGTCCGTCGTGCTCAGCGTCGCGGGCTGCGCGGGCGATCGCAGGAACACGAAGTCCCCGTCGTAGCCGCCGGGCGTCACCTCGAGCGACGCGAGCGGCCAGACGAGCACGTCGCCGTTGTCTGCGGTCGCGCGGACCTCCGTCGCGGTCACCTCGATCGTCGCAGGCACGGCCGTCGGCCGGCCCGGCAGCGTCACCACGCCTCGCAGCGGTTCCATGCGCAGAGGATGCCGCATCGCGCGGCGCCGAGTGGCGTCGTCACGCGCCGTTCGTCACATGCCGGTCGTGGGTGGGCGCGAGCCGTTCATGGCCTGCACGCTCTCGCACGTGGCCAGCATCCCGCAGTCGGCGCTCGAGTTCGTGTCGTAGGACCAGACGACGCTGCCCGTCATCGTGTCGCCGCTGATCGTTCCGGAGAGATCGAGCACCGGCGTGTACGCGCAGCCGCCCATCGAGGCGGCGCGGCCGGTGAGCCGCATGTCGACGCGGTTGCCGTTCACGGCGCCCATGGAGAACTGGTTCGTGCCGAACACCACGCCGGCTGCGACGCCCGTGCTGCCGCCGATCTCGCCCGTGACAGCCGAGCCGCTCTGGCCGATCGTGAGCGGCACACCGCTCGTGGTCTCACCGGCCGTCCAGTTCGAGAGCGCGCAGCCATTGGCCCCGTTCGTGAGATTCACGGACCAGTTGCCCGCAGCGTTCACGGGGCTCGACGAGCACGAGCTCCCGAGGAGCGCGCCGCCGAGCGCGAGCACGAGGACGAGGACCGAGCGGACCGAGCGAAGCGTGTGCTGTTCCATGGGGTCGCTCATTCTGCCGCATTCTCCGGGCGCTCGCCCTCGTGCGTCCCCTCGTCCCGCCGGGCGGCGCCGCTCGGGCCGTTCACCGCGGGATAGAACTGCTTGCACCAGCGCCGGTACGCGCCGACGGGCCCGTCTCCGACGGCCAGCTGCGGCGGATGCACGTAGCGCTTGTTCTGCCAGATGTGGAAGTCCTGCTTCACGTCGTGCACGTAGGCGCGGATGCCCGCGGCGCGGAGCGTGCGGTGGAGGATCCCCAGTGGGAGCCGACGCAGCGGCGCCGGCCAGCGATCGAGCGTGTGGAGCTTCTCGAAGGCGAAGCCCATGTGGAGCTGGAGCCGCTCGCGATCGACGGGCGTCGCGAACACGAAGTGTCGCGATCGCAGCCCGAGCTCGGGGATCGAGACCTCGACGCGCGAGTAGCCCAGGCCGTACACGTGGATGAAGAACTCCGCGTACGCGCGGCCCAGGCCGGGGTAGCCCGGGAGGTAGGGGCGGCGCATCGCGTACTGCACCGAGAGGTAGCCCGGCTCGGCGCGGAGCTCTCTCAGCACCTTGATCTCCGAGTAGCCGTGCACGATGGGCAGGTGGCCCATGTCGACGCTGTTCTCGCTCGTCTCCTGCGGATGACCGCGCAGCGGCTCGACGACGAACGCCGGCTCGACCCAGCCCGTCGTGTCGACGTCGGGCACCTCGAACCAAGGCGCCTCCCCCGCGTTGCCGTGCCACACGAGGATCTCGCCGTGACGCTCGCAGACCGCGTGCGCCCGCTGTCGCGCCTTGGGCGGAGGCGGCGAGCCATACGCGGTCGCGACGCACTTGCCGCCCGCGTCGAAGCGGAACGCGTGGAACGGACACTCGATCGTCTCGCCCTTCACGCAGCCGCCGTGGCCGAGGTGCGCGCCCATGTGCGCGCAGTACGGCTCGAGCGCCGAGAGCACACCGGACTCGGTGCGGAACAGGACGATGTCCTCGCCCGCGAGGCGCCGCGTCAGCACCGCGCCGCGGGGCACCTCCTTCGAGCGGGCCAGGACGAACCAGCCGCTCGGGAAGTGGGAGTAGAGGTCGTGGGCGTGATCGACGACGGGAAGGCTCTTCTTGTCCATGGCGGTGGGACCTACGAGTCCAGACGCTCGGAGGATCACCGCCAACGGTTGCAGCCGCAAGGTTCCGTTGCCAAGGGCGTCAGCCCACGGACGAGGGTCGTCAGGCCTTCGCGGCGCAGTGCGGCCGCGAAGGCCTCGAGCCACGACGCGAGATGGCTCGGCTCGGTGATCGCGTCCGAGACGGACGCGGGAACGGGCGCGGGCACGGGCGCGAGTGCAGCGAATTGCTCGGTCGGTGGCGGAGCGTGGTATCCGCGAGTGCATGTTCCGTGGTCGTGTTCGGACCATTCATTTCGTCGGCATCGGCGGCATCGGCATGAGCGGCATCGCCGAGGTGCTCCTGGCCTCGGGCTTCGCCGTCACGGGCTCGGACGCGCGTGCGAGCGAGACCACCAAGCGGCTCGAAGAGCTGGGCGCGAAGGTCTTCGTCGGGCACCGCAGCGACAACGTCGGCGCGGCCGACGTCGTCGTGTTCAGCTCGGCGGTCGCCAAGGACAACCCCGAGCTCGTCGAGGCCAGGCGCCACAACGTGCCCGTCATCCCGCGCGCCGAGATGCTCGCGGAGCTGATGCGCCTGCGCGACGGCGTCGCGATCGCGGGCTCGCACGGCAAGACGACCACGACCTCGCTCGTGGCCACGGTGCTCCGCGAGGCCGGCCGCGATCCCACGGTCGTCATCGGCGGCAAGCTCAACTCGCTCGGCTCCAACGCTGCGATGGGCACCGGCAACCTGCTCGTGGCGGAAGCGGACGAGTCGGACGGCTCGTTCCTGCATCTGTCGCCGGTGATCGCGATCATCACGAACATCGACGCCGAGCACCTCGACCACTACGGCACGCACGAGAAGGTGAAGACCGCCTTCGCCGAGTTCGCCAACCGCGTGCCCTTCTACGGCCTCGTGGTCGCGTGCCTCGATCACCCGCACGTGCAGGCGATCCTGCCGCGCATCGAGAAGCGCATCGCGACCTACGGCCTCACGGCGCAGGCGGACTACCGCGCGCGCAACCCCGTGGTGGACGGCCTCTCGACGCGCTTCGAGCTCGTGCGCCGCGGCAAGCCCGCGGGCTCCTACACGGTGCGGATGCCCGGCATCCACAACGTGCTCAACGCGCTCGCGGTCATCGCGGTGTGCGACGAGCTCGAGGTGCCCGAAGACATCACGCGCAAGGCGCTCGCGGAGTTCGGCGGCGTGCAGCGTCGCTTCACGATCGTCGGCGAGTCCAAGCAGGGCATCACGATCGTCGACGACTACGGCCACCACCCGGCCGAGGTGCAGGCCACGCTCGAGGCCGCGCAGCGCGCGTACGGGCGGCGGCTCGTCGTGGCCTTCCAGCCGCACCGCTACACGCGCACGCAGTTCTGCTTCGAGGAGCTCACGCGCGCGTTCAACCGCGCGGACGTGCTCCTGCTCGCCGACGTCTACGCGGCAGGCGAGCAGCCCATCGCCGGCGCGAGCAGCGAGGCGCTCGCGCAGGCCATCCGCGCGCACGGCCACCGCGACGTGACGTGGGTCGGGCCGCGCACCGAGGTCGCCAAGGCGATCGCGGATCGCGCGCAGCCGGGCGACATCGTCATCACGCTCGGCGCCGGCGACATCACGCGCGTCGGGCCCGAGCTCCTGCCGATGCTGAACGCCGCCGCGGAGGCCGCGCCGTGAACGTCCGCGTCGTGCGCGAGCCGGCCCTCTCGCCACGCGCGCGCCCTTCGGGCGCTGTGAGCGCGCACGCCTCCGAGCGCCCGCGAAGCAACCGGCGCCTCGAGCCACGCTCGAGCTCGCCCGAGCTGACGAGCCCGGAGCCCGAGCGGCCGAAGCGACCGCGGCTGCGCGAGCGAATGGGGGCCCTGGCCGCGCGCATGCGCGAGGCGGGTGCTCGCATCGCGGCGCGCGCGTACGGACCGGCGCGCATGCTCTTCCGGCTCGTGATGGCCGCGGGCCTCGTGGCCGCGAGCGTCGCGATCGTGCGCTTCGTCGATCGCTACGCGCGCACCTCGCCCGAGTTCGCGATCGACACGCTGACGATCACGGGCAACGAGCGCGTCCCGAGCGACGAGCTCGAGGAGGCGATGGGTCTCGCGATCGGCGACAACGTCTTCTCGCGCTCCCCCGAGGAGGCGCGCACGGCGCTCGAGTCGCATCCGTGGATCGCCTCGGCGACCGTGCGACGGCGGCTGCCTCGCATGGTGGAGGTCGAGGTGCGCGAGCGCGTGCCGGCCTTGATGCTGGTGCTCGACGAGCCCTACCTCGTCGACGAAGACGCGACGGTCTTCAAGCCCTTCGAGGAGGGCGATCCCGTCGATCTGCCGGTGATCACGGGCGTGGACGCCGAGCGCTTCTCGAACGATCGCGGCTACCGCACCGAGCTCCTCACCTCGAGCATCGCGCTCGTGCACGAGTGGCAGGCCGCCTCGCTCGCGCGCCGCGAGCCGATCGCCGAGATCCACGTCGAGCCCGACGAGGGCCTCACGCTCTTCGTCGGCGACGACGGCACCGAGATCCGCCTCGGCCGCGGCCCCTACCGCAGCAAGCT
Source organism: Sandaracinaceae bacterium (assembly GCA_044376125.1). Taxonomy (GTDB): domain Bacteria; phylum Myxococcota_A; class Polyangia; order Polyangiales; family Sandaracinaceae; genus JAFLCL01. The sequence continues at coordinate 8,741 of JBILLJ010000129.1, read as the reverse complement.
CGCGCGCCTCCGACGCGTGCTCGACGAGCTCTCGCGCCGCCAGAGCCGCCCGCTCTACGTCTACCTCGACAACGTCCGCCGCCCCGACCGCGTCACCGTCCGCGTGCGCTGAGACCTCGCGAACCTGCGGCGGGGATCACGCTCCGGGGCGCATGGACCAGTCCTCGATCTCGAGCCCTGCGATCCGCGTCGACAGCGCCTGGTCGTGAGTGACGAGCACCGTCTCGGGGGTGTGGGCGTGTGCCGCGATCGCGACGTCGAAGTCCTCGAGGCGCTCGCCGCGACGCTCGAGGTCCCTCTTGATGCGACCGAACCGCTCGCTGACCTCGTCGGTCCAGGGGAGGCGGACGATCTCGCTCTGAAGGAGGGTCAGGCGCGCGCGAAGGCGGTCGCGCCGCTTGCCTGCGCTCAAGCGCTCGATCCCGTACTGAACCTCGGCGAACGCGGGCTGTGGGATCCCGACGTCGCGTCGCACCACCCGACGAAGGTGAGCAATCATCGATTCGTCGCCGCGCATCAAGGCCGAGACCGCGTTCGTGTCGAGCACGTACTTCACAGTCGCGGCGCCCTCTTGCTGCTGCGCCGGGCGCGCACCTCGCGCATCGAGCGATCCAGGGCGGCAACGTCCCGCGGCTCGACGGCGGCCAGCGCGTCGAAGAAGCCAGGGGACCACTCGGGGCCGGTGTCGGCCAGGTCTTTCTCGATCGCGCGAACGATGAAGCGGTTGCGGCTCACCTTGAGAGAGCGCGCCCGCTGATCGACAGCGTCGAGCAGTGGCCTCGGGATGTGAACGGTCGTCGCCATGAATATACGACGACTATATCGAGGGCTTCGAGTGCCAGCAATCCCGGTCAGCTCGTCGCGGGACGTGGCTGGTCGACACGCTCGTGCGCTACCTCGAGGCGCACGAGCTCGAGCATCGTCGCCCGCCCGAGATCAGAACGTGCCGGTGAGGAGGAGGCCGGTGTGATCGGGGCCGGCCATCGGGAGGAGCGTGAGCTGCGGCGTGGCGGGCTCGTCCTCGCCCTGGTTCGCGGCCAGGCCGTACACGAGCATGACGAAGCCCGCGGCCTGCACGAGGCCGTCGAACGCGAGCCAGATCGGCCACCAGTTGTTGAGGTCCGGCGCGACGCCCATCTGGATCCACGGGCCGATGACGGGAATGAGCGAGGTCGCGCGGAAGGCCGTCCAGCGCTGGGATTCGGGCGAGCAGCCGGTGAAGCCGCAGCCGTCGTTGCCCGCGAAGACGCTGGGGATGATGTTGAGGACCCAGCCGCCACCGAGCACCGCGGCGCCGGCGATGGTGAGCGCGAGCGGTGTGCGGTCGCGACGAGGACGCGCGTCGACGGGCGCCGCGGGCGCGCTCGCCGCCGGACCGAACGCCGCAGCGGGCGCGCTCGGTGCCGTGGCGACGGGTGCGCTGGCGGCGGGCACCGACGTCACCGGTGCGGGCGCGGATGCCGCGGGGGCCGATGTGGCGGGCGCTGCGACAGCGCTGCCCGCGAGCGGCGGTGCGACCCACACGCCGGCTGCGGCCGCGCCAGGCGCGGGCACGAGACCGCGCGCCATGTCCGTCAACGTCGCGGCCACGCTCTCGCGCGCCGAGAGACGAAGGAGCGAGGCCGGCGCCGAGCCATCGCGCGAGCCGAGCCCGAGGTGCAGGCCATAGCCCTCGCTGTCGCGAAAGACGTAGAGGTGGAGCACACGGTCGACGCCGACCTGCGTCGCCACCTCGCGGAGCGCAGCGCCGCTCGAGAGATCGAGCTCGCGGGGCAGCGGGGCCGAGAGCGCGACGATCGTGTAGCCGCGCTCACGCGCGACGCCGCGCAAGGCTTCGGTCGCCTCCGTGGCGATCGACGCATCGGCGTCGGCGCTCACGCGACCGACCACGAGGAGCGTCGGGCCTGCGGTCGCGACCTGCGCGTGTGCGGGAGGTGCGGCCGTGAGCGCGAGGAACGTCGCCGCGAGCACGAGCGTGAGACGAGCGGTGAAGGCGTCGAGGTGAGACATGCGATCGATCTCCAGGAGGCGTGGCTTGCCGCTCAGCAATCGGAGGGCCAGCGGGTCGTTCGGTCGTGAGCGCGCACGGGGCGCCCGGGATCGTCGGCGTTTCGCGGTGATCGTCCCGAGGCGCGCTCGCGACGATCACCGCGGGGTGAGCCGTCTGATTCACACCCGTGTGCCGACCTGTGCACCGGGCTCACACCGCCGCCGGCGCGGTCATCGACGGCCGCTCGGGGAGAGCACGAGGTCGGCCTCGGCCGCGCCCGCACGGCCACTCTGCCGGAGCGCGAGCAGCACGCCGCGCGCGCCGAGCCCTGCGATGGCTTCCGCTGCGCCGCGCCGCGTCTCGGCATCGTCGGCGCCGAGCTGGAGCTCGAGCTGACGGCGGAGCGCGCGCGCCGAGGGGCTCGCGGGCCCGCCTTCGGAGGCGCGCAGGGCCTGCGTGTAGCGATCGAGGAAGAGGCCGAGCGCGTGCTCACGCAAGCGCACGCCGTGGAGCACGCGCGGCACGACGAGCTCGGGAACGATCTCGTGCTCGAGCTCGGTGAGGCGCGTGTGGATCTCCGTCGAGAGCGCACCATCGGCGGCGAGCGCGGCGGCGAGCGCCTCGGTCGAGGCTGCGTCGCCGCCGAGCGCGAGGGCCATCGCCGCGTGACGCTTGGCGCGCTCGTCGGCGAGCAGCGTGACGAGCTCGGTGCGGATCTCGGGGCTCGCCTGCTCGCCCACGATGATCGTGGCCGCGCGGCTGCGCTCGTCGTCCTCGCCACCGCGCACGTAGCCCATGAGCCGCGAGAGCGCGGGCGGTGGGGTGCGACGACGCAGCGCGCGCACGAGCGCCTGGCGCACGCCCGCGGAGGTGCGCGCGTCGGTGACGCGATCGGCCGCGGCATCGAGCGTTGCGTCGTCACCGACCACGCCGAGGACCGCACCGACGTCGCTCCGCAGCGTGGGATCTGCGTTCGCGTCGGTCGCGAGATCGAAGAGGCGCGCGCTGAGGTCGCGCGCGCGGGCGAGCGCGATCGCCTCGAGCGACGCGCGCCACATCGCGCCCTCGTCCGCGCGCGTCTGACCGCGCTGCGGCAGGGCCTGCGCGACGCGTGCACGCGCGGCCTCGAGCGCCGCCGGATCGGCGCAGCGCGCGAGCGCGACCAGGGCGGAGGGCTCGGTGCGGATCGATCGACGGTAGAGCGCGAGCGCGGGCTCGGAGCAGGCGCGGACCTCGGCGAGCGCGCCGAGCGCGACCGTGCGCGTCTCGCTCCGGCCCGCGAGCTCGACGAGGCGCGGCTCGACGTCCTCCGCGAGACCCGTGCGACCGAGCATCGCGATCGCGGCCGCCGGCCACTCGCCCTCGCCCTCGCTGATCACGGGCTCGAGCACCGTGGCCAGGCGCGGATCGGAGACCTCGGCGAGCGCCGCGGCGATCTGGAGGCGGATGCGGCCATCCGGATCGGGCCGACGCTCGAGCTCGGTGACGAGCGCGTCGCCGCCGCGTGGGTCGGCGATCGCGGCGAGCGCCGTGAGCATCGCGCTGCGCGTCTGACCGTCTTCGACGTGCGCGATCAGCACGGTCATCGCGGGCGCGCCGACGTCGGCGAGGAACGCGGTCTGGAGCGCGGGCCACAGCGTGCGATCGCGATCGAGGTTCTGATCGAGCGCACCGATCGCCTCGGGCGTGCTGCAGCGGCCGAGCGAGACGAGGGCGGCCAGACGCACGTCGCGCTCCGCGTCTGCCGCCGCCGCGGCGAGCGGGGCGACCGCGGTCGCATCGCAGAGCGGACCGAGCGAGCTCGCCGCGAACTGTCGGATGCGCGCATCGGCGTCGTTCAGGCGGGGCACGAGGCGCGCGGTGCCGAGGGTCCGCGCGAGGATCACGGCGTCGTACGACGGAAGGGCCTGCGCCGCGCCGGACGGGATCGAGGCCACGACGATGTCGGCCGAGTCGGCGTGCCCGATCGTCGTGAGCGCCCACGCGTAGGGCAGCGGGTTCGTGACCTGCGCGTCGCGCGTGAGCTCGAGCAGGCGCTCCTGCGCCGGCGCCGCGCCCGGGCTCCCGATGCGCGCGAGCGAATCGGCGGCGGCGAGGCGGATGTCGTCCGAGCGCGACAGACACGACACGAGCGCGGGCACCGCGCCGTCGTCGCGCAGCGCTCCCACGCGCGCGATCGCCTGGATGCGCGAGGCGTCGTCGAGGAGCGAGTCGGCGATGAGCGTGCGCAGCGTGGGCAGCGCCTCCGCGGGCGGCGCGGCGAGCGCGGTCGCGAGCTGGCCCTCCTGCTCCGCGCGTGTGCGCGAGCGGTGGATCGCGAGGCCCGCGCCCCCACCGACGACGAGCAAGAGGAGCAGCACCGCGATCTTCGTGCGCAGCGGCACCTTGCGCTGCATCTCGGCGACGAAGACGGCGGTGCCGAGCACCGTCGACTGGAACGTGTTGCGCACCCCGCCCTTCTTGGTCTTGGGCGTGAATCCGGGAGGCAGATCGGGTTGGTTCATGCGCAGCTCGTCGTTTCCGAGGTGGGGCTCGCGCGTCGCACGCCGGCGTGGCGCGCGGGCGGCGTCAGGGCGAGGGCTCGAGGCGAAGCGACACGTGCTCTCTGCGATCGGTCGCGACGTGATGAAGGTACCTGAGCGGGAGAAAGCCCGCGGCGGTGAGCTCGAAGGTGACGTCGTCACCGCGCTGGAGATCGGTGAAGGTCATCGGCGTCGCGCCGACGTACTCACCATCGCGCAGGATCATCGCGCCCGGCGGCTCCGACTCGAGCTCGAGGGTCGGGCGTGCGGCTCGGAGCACGATCGTCACGGTGGCGTCCCCCTCGACCGTGAGCGGCCCCTCGTGATCCTCGTAGCCCTCGAACACGAGCCCGAGGCGATGCTGGCCGGGCCCGAGCGCGACCTCCGTGGGTGTCGCGCGACCAGTGCCCAGGCCGTCGATCGCGATGAAGGCCCCGGCCGGGCTCGACTCCACGCGCACGCGCGGGTCGCGCAGGAGCTCGTAGGCCGCGTAGCCCGCGCCCGCGACGAGGAGCACCGTGACGAGACCGATCGCGACGCCGACGCGCGCCGAGCTGCTGCCGCCTGCGCGACGCGCGGGACGCGGAAGGAGCGCGGGCACCGGCGTGAGCGAGCGCCCCGCGAGGCGCTGCGCGCGGCGGTTCGCGATCTCGTCGGGGCTCGCGACGCGCGTGGGCGCGGCCTCGAAGTCCTCGTCCTCCTTCACGAGCACGCCAGGCGCGGTGACGAGGCTGACCTCCTTGTGCGCGACGAACTCGCCGAGCGACATCGGGTCCGAGTCGACCGACGCCACGACCTTGTCGGGGAAGAGGTAGCCGACGAGCGCGGCGAGCTGCGCGGCGCCGAAGTCCGGCGCGGTCGCGGTGAGGAAGCGCTCGAGGTCGTCCACGAGCAGCTGTGCGCTCTGTGTGCGCTTGTCGCGGTCCTTGGTGAGGGCGCGGAGCATGATCGCCTCGAGCTCGGCGGGGACGTCGGGGCGCGCCTTCGCGAGCTTCGGGATCTTCGCGGCGCGCGCCTTGGCGACGACCTCTCCCGCCTGCGTGCCCGGGTAGAGCGGCTCACCCGCGAGCAGCTCGTAGAGGAGGATGCCGGCCGCGAACACGTCCGCGCGCGCATCGACCGTCTCGCCGCGCGCCTGCTCGGGCGCGAGGTAGTTGTACTTGCCCTTCACGACGCCGACCCGCGTCTGCCGCGAGCGCATGAGGTTCTTGGCGACGCCGAAGTCGATGAGCTTCACCTGCCCCTCGAGCGAGAGCAGGACGTTCGTCGGCGTGACGTCGCGGTGCACGATCCCGAGGGGACGGCCCGTCTCGTCGGTCGTCGTGTGCGCGGCGTGCAGGCCCTTGGCGATCTCCATCACGATGTAGGCCGCCGCGGGGATCGGGACGTGGATCTCCTTGGCCTCGCAGGCCTCGAGCAGCTTCATCGCGTCGAGGCCGTCGATCCACTCCATCGCGATGTAGAACTGCTCGCCGACCTTCCCGAGGTCGAAGACCTGCGCGACGTTCGGGTGCGAGATGCGCGAGACGAGCTTGGCCTCGTCGACGAGATGATCGATGAGCTCGGTGTCGTTCACGTGCTCGTCGAGCACGCGCTTGACGCAGAGCAGGCGCTCGAAGCCGCCGAGGCCGACCGCGCGCGCGAGGAAGACCTCGGCCATGCCGCCTCTGCCCACGGAGCGGAGCAGCGTGTAGGGGCCGAAGCGGGTCGGGACGAACGAGCTCAGAGGGCCTCACCGGCGGCCGGACACTCGTGCCGGACCGCCGCGGGTGAAGGCTATCAGAACGCCCTGTTCTCCGCGCGTTCGCGGGTCAACGGCGCACGCCCCAGCGCGAGCTGCTTCATGGCCGTACGCTGGCGGCGAGCGCACCGCGTCAGCGACGAGAACCCAGCGCGCCCGCGAGCTGCGCGAGATGGACGCGGTGCTCGACGCCGAGCTTGCGCATGGCGCGCGTGAGGATCTCCGCCGCCGAGGAGACGTGGATGCCGAGCTCGATCGCGATCACCTTGTTGGCCTCGCCCGCCGCGGCGCGTGCGACGACGTCGCGCTCGAGCGGCGCGAGCATGCGAAGGACGTCCGCGGGTGGATTCTCGATCGCGAGGAAGCGGAGGCGCCCGCCGTGGCGACGGTGCCGCACGATCGACCAGCGACCGCGGAGCAGGCCCTCCCAGACCGACAGTGCGCCGTCGTCGCCCTCCGCGCTCTGGCGGCGAGCGTGCTCGAGCCGCTGCGCCGAGGCCGCGAGGGCTGCGCGGTGCGGCGTGACCGAGTCGTCGAGATCCCCTCACCCGTGCTCGTCGAGCTCGCCCACGATGCGGCCTCCACGCACCGACTCGCGCACCGCGAGCGCGAGCTCGAGGTGTCGCGCCAGCGCGCTCCACTGGCGACGCATCACCCGGAAATCACGGGCCGCGATCGTGGGGTACGTCACGCGGGGCATCGCGATGCCGAGCGTGAGGCTCTCGCTCTCGTGGCGGTTCGCGTAGATGCCGAACATGTCGCTCAGGCCGTGGCGGGCCCACATGTGGCGCAGGCCGTCGGGCACCTCCCCGGTGACCGGGTTGGCGTGGAAGAGCGTCGTGGGCTCGGCGTGCGACGTCGCCCGGTAGGCCTTGAGCACCTGCTCGGTCGAGACCTGCTCGTGGCCCTCCGAGGGCACGTCGAGGAAGGCCGGATCGCCGAGCACGGTCGCCGCGATCTCCGGTGCGCCGCCCACGAGCCGGTAGCGGAACCCGAGCGCGCCGCTCGCGCCGGGGAACGCTCCGACGGCAGCCGCGACGAGACCCTCGCCCCACGCGTCATCGGACGCATCGAGGTCGTAGGCAGCTTCGACCACGTCGAGGAGTTGGCGCCTCGCCATGACCACCAGCCTACCCGCGCGCGCGGACCCGCGCGCCGGGGGCCGACGAATTGACCATGCGCCGACCCGGCCGCCGTGGGCCCGGGGTGGTAGCGTGGCCTCGTGAGCCGCCGAGACCGAGCCGCGGTCCCCTCGACGCCCGCGGACGTGCGTGTCCTCGGGACGACGTTCCAGGGCCACCGGGCCCTCTGGATCGAGCTCCCGGCGACGCCTGCCGGCCTGCCCGACACACTCACCGCCGCCGAGCGCGAGGTCGTCGAGCTCGTGCTCTCGGGCGCCTCGAACCAGCAGATCGCCGACGCGCGCGGCGCGAGCTATCGGACCGTCGCCAACCAGCTCGCCTCGATCTTCAAGAAGGTCGGCGTCTCGAGCCGCGTCGAGCTCGTCGCGAAGCTCAGCGGCGATGGCAGCGAGTGATCGCCGCGAGCGCGTGAGGGTCGCGCGCGCGGCTGCCGAGCGAGTCGCACGCTCGGGCCGCCCGTGTGCACGACGATCTGCTCACGCGAGGCGATGATCTGCTCATGCGGGGCGACGAGTTGCCCATGCCGCGCCGACGCGATGCCCATGGGTCTCTGCACCACGGATCGCAGAGTGGCTCCTGTCTCTGACCAGGAGCTCCGCATGCATCACCTTCGTGTCTCGCTCACCACCTTCGCGCTCTCCTCACTCCTCGCCGTCGCTTGCGCGAACAACGCGCCCACGGGTCCCGGCACGGACGCTGGCCGTCGGACCGACGCGGCAACGAGCACCGACCAGACGGACGCTGCCACGCCGATCGGCGTCGACGCCTTCGCTGCGGCCGAGGGCGACGCGCCGCTGGCCTGCCGTGTCCTCGCGGAGGAGTGCGCGGGCGACCCCGAGTGCTGCTCGGGTCGCTGCGCGAGCGGGACGTGCGCCGAGCCGCTCGGTGAGTGCACGCCGACGAGCGCTGCCTGCGACGGCGACGAGGCGTGCTGCTCCGGCCACTGCGCCAACGCGATCTGCACGCAGCCCCTCGGCACGTGCCGGACGCTCGGGGACGTGTGCCTGACCAACGAGGCGTGCTGCTCGGGTCGCTGCGAAGGCGGCGCGTGCACGCTCGCGGGAATCTCCGCGTGCGTGGCCATCGGCGGCACCTGCAGCTCGGACGCGAGCTGCTGCTCCGAGGCCGCGGGGATCGTTCGATCGCCGCGGCCTCGCACTCGGGTCAGACCGTCTCGATGCGGCGGAGCATGCGCGCGAGCAGGCCGGGGGCGTAGCGTCGCGCGTAGATGCCCGCGATCTCCTTGCCGCCGACGTAGATCTCGCGCGAGCGCTTGGCGATGCCATCGACCATGACGCTCGCGCACTGCTCGGCGGTGATGCCGTGCTTGTTGGCCTTGGCGCGCG
>JBILLJ010000250.1:0-7469 GCA_044376125.1 Sandaracinaceae bacterium | reverse complement strand
GCGCCCACGCAGTCCGCGTTCGAGGCGCACTCGACGCAGGTGTCCATGAAGCACGCGGGCGTGCTCGACGGGCAGCGCGAGCAGGGGCCCGCGTCGTTGCCCGCGTCGGGCGCCCACGCGTCGTCGGCCGTCCAGGCGTCGGGGACGAGCTCGAACGCGTCCAGCCCCGGCGCATCGAGGTTCGCGTCCGGCCGCCGGAACGCATCCGGCGGCCCCGCGTCCATCGCAGGCCCGGCCGCGTCCGGGCACACCGGGCTCGGGTTCTCGGCGCACGTCGTCGTCTCACGGCACCCCGCGACCGCGAACAGCGCGGCGAGAGAGAGCGTGGAGAACGTGCCGCGCGACGCGGCGCGACGGATCGTGGAACGGGCAAGCGAGCTCATCGGGCATCCCCTCGGGCGTACAGGAGGCGCGTCATGGCACACGGCCCCCCACATCGGCAAGGAACCGAGCTTGGTGGGTCTCGCGTCCCCTCCCCCGTCCCCTCCCGCGTGGCGGGAGGGGAGAGTGCTGGGTGGTGTCGCGGCGAGTGGGCAGCGCGTGACCTGGTGGGTCTCGCGTCCCCTCCCCCGTCCCCTCCCGCGTGGCGGGAGGGGAGAGTGCTGGGTGGTGTTGCGGCGAGTGGTGAGCGCGTGACGTGGCGGGTCTCGCGTCCCCTCCCCCGTCCCCTCCCGCGTGGCGGGAGGGGAGAGTGCTCGAGCACGTGACGGTGAGCTGGGCACCCAGCTCCCAGTGAGGTCGCGAGCACGGCCAGGCGCACATCATCGTGCGCGGGCAGCGCACGCCGCGGCGATGGCTGCGAGCACTCGATCGGTGTCCGAGAAGACCTCCCGGTTCGTGAAACGAAGGACTTGAATCCCTCGATCAGCGAGGAACCGAGTCCGCTGCTCGTCGTACTCGCGTTGCCCTTCCTCGTCGTGGTGCACCCCATCGATCTCCACGGCGAGCGCAGCGCCCGGACAGTAGAAATCGAGGATGACCTCGTTGATCGGATGCTGCCGACGAAACCGATGGCCAGAGAGCTGGCGCCGACGGAGCAGGGCCCAGAGAAGACGCTCGGCGTCCGTGGGGAAGCGGCGGAACGATCGAGCACGGGCGAGGGCGATGGGTGACTTGGGGACGACACGCGACATGACGGGCACATCGGTGATGAGACGGCGCCGTTGCGTGCGTGGGTGCGGACGCGCATGACGCACGCGGTCGCGGGGCCGCTATCCTCCGGGTCTCATGTCGCTGGGTCGTGTGATCGTGCTCCTGGGTGGCGCTTCGTCGGAGCGACGGGTGTCGGTGGCGTCGGCGCGCAACGTCGTGGGGGCGATCGAGGGCGCGGTGCCCTGGTTCGTCGCGCCAGAGGGGGCGGTGCACGCGATCGACGTGGACGAGCTCGCGGCGCACGCGCGGCCGTTCGAGGAGGACTTCGTGCCGCGTCGCGCGGCGCACGCGCCGAGCCTTCACGCGGCGCTCGACTCGGTGAGCGGGCAGGACGTGATCTTCCTCGCGTTCCACGGAGGCGAAGGAGAGAACGGCGTGATCCAGGCCGAGCTCGAGGCGCGTGGGCTCGCGTTCACGGGATCGGGATCGAAGGCGAGCGCGGCCGCGTTCGACAAGGCGCGCGCGAAGGCGATCGTGAGCGCGGCCGGCGTGCAGGTCGCGCCGGCGAGCGTGGTGGGCGCGACGCGCGACGCGGCCAGCACAGCGATGACGCGCGAGCGAGCGCACGACACCGTGCGTGAGGCGCTGGCGGCCCTCCTCGCGGCGCACGGGCGCGTCGTGGTGAAGCCCGTGGCGGACGGATCGTCGACGGGCCTGCATCACCTCGCGAGCGTGTCGCAGCTCGACGAGGTCGCGATGGCGGTGAGCGCGAGCGGCGTCTCGTATCTCGTCGAGCCGTTCGTCGTGGGCACCGAGCTCACCATCGGTGTCATCGACACCGACGAAGGGCCGATCGCGCTCTGCGCGTCCGAGGTGCGCCTCGATCCGGGGCGAGCGTTCGATTTCCAGGGCAAGTATCTCGGCAAGGGCACGCGGGAGATCACGCCGGCCGAGGTGGCGCCGGAGATCGCCGCGGAGGCGCAGCGCGTCGCCGTGGCGGCGCACCGCGCGCTCGGCTGCGAGGGCTACACACGCACCGACGTCATCGCGGGCACGCACGGCATCACGTTCCTCGAGACGAACACCCTGCCGGGCCTCACGAGCGCGTCGTTCATCCCACAGCAGCTCGCGCACGCGGGGCGACCCATGCGCGAGTTCGTCGCCGATCAGCTCGCACGCGCGAGGGCGCGTCGCGATCGCCGCTGACTGGAGGGATCGATGGCCACGAAGAAGGCAGCCGCGAAGAAGGCAGCCGCGTGGATGCGCTCGCGGAGGCCGACGACGCGCGGGTGGGCGCGGCCCGTGTCGAGGCCCTCTCCGCGATCTTCCTCGAGGTCGAGCGCAGCGTGCGGTGACGCGCGGCGCGGCAGGGCGTAGCCTCGCGCGATGGCACACGTCGTTCTCCAGGCCGCGAGCTTCCCGAGCGTCGAGGCGGCGCGTCGTGCCGAGTCCGAGCTCCGCCGGCTCATGGAGGCGTACGCCGCGTTCGAGGCGAGCGACCCCGATCCGTGGCGACGTGATCGGGTGCCGCCGCCGCTCCTGGCGTTCGGGGAAGCGCACGGCGTGGTGTGGCCGCTGCGCGACGACTCGCGGTTCTTGCTGAAGGGGTCCTTCGCGGAGATGGCCGAGCTGCTCCGCGTCGATCACGTGCTCTTCTTCTGGGGCGGTGGCTTCGAGCTCGGCGGGCCCACGCTCCGCACGATCCTCGCGAAGCTCGGTGCGACCCTCAGCACCGAGCACTGCGCGCTGAGCATCCGCGCGAACGACCCCGACGCGCGCGCCGACGAGCTCGCGAGCTTCCTCGACGAGGAGGACTTCGAGGATCAGTTCCAGCGCGACGAGGGCGAAGCGAGCGCGCTCCACACGCTGACGGTCGTGGGCCCGAGCGGGAGCCGCGCGCTCAGCTTCGACGACTCCGGCGTGCAGGACTGGGCCTTCGTGGCGCTCCTTCCGCAGCTCGAAGGCGAAGGCCTCGAGCTCGCCGCGCGCTGAGCGACGGCGCGGCCCTTCGTCGCGCCGCCCGCGGAGCTCGTCAGAGGGAGCCCTCGAGCTGGAGGACCAGGCCGCGGCCGGCGCCGTTGATGCCCGAGCCGTGGACTCGGTAGACCTGGTCGAAGACGTTCTCGAGCACGACCGAGAGCTGGAGGCGCACGGCGTCCTCGAAGCGCCAGCCGGCGCGGAGATCGAAGACCGCATAAGCGGGCGTGCCGCCGAGCGGGATGCGCGCGTCGCTGCCGTCGGAGATGGACAGTCGATCCTGCGCGCCGGCCCAGCGCATCGCGGCGCCGACGACGAGGTGCGTGTCCTCGTTGGCGTAGCGGAGCTCGACCGTGCCGTTGATGGGCATGACGCGCGACATCGGCACGCGCTCCTGGCCGGGCGCGGGCGTGGGGAGGGGGCTCGGTCCCTCGCCCCACGCGTACGCGAACGTCGCGCTCACGCCGAGCCCGAAGGGCAGCGAGAGGCGGCTCGCGAGCTCGGCGCCGAGCACCCAGGAGCGGCCTGCGACGTTGACGAGCTGGAAGCGCGAGAAGGCCGCGCGGCACTCGGGCGACTCGGCCGGACAGTCCGCGACGCCGCGCGGAGAGCGCGTCATCGCGCCCTCGATCTCCATCGCATAGACCCACGCGTCGACCGAGAGCGAGCCCGTCTCGAGCAGGCCCGGCACGCGCAGCCGCGCCCCGAGCTCGTAGGTGATCGCGCGCTCGGACTCGAGCGCCGGGTTCTCGAACTGATAGCCCGGGCCGATGATCTGCCGCGACGTCATGTCGTCGAGGTTCGGCGAGCGAAAGGCCTGGTCCACGTTGGCGAAGAGCCCCAGCTCCTCGCTCGCGCGGACCTCGAGGCCCACGCGTCCGATGAGCGCGTCGAAGTCCGAGTCCACGCGCTGCGTGGCGGAGCGCGGCTCGGCGGGCGCGCGCACGCCGGCGAACGCGGCGCGCACACCGGAGCGCACCCGCAGGATGCGGAGCACGTCGGCGTCGAGCTCGGCGAAGAGACCGCCCGTGTAGAAGCGGCCGTGATCGGCGTAGAGGCCGCGTGAGAGCTCGCGCGTCGTGCCGAGCAGAGAGTCGAGGAGGAACGCGCTCGAGCGCACGACGTCGATCGCGAGATCGCCGCCGCCTCGCACGCGCACGCCCGCGTCGTCGCTGATCGCGAAGCGTCGAGACCCCAGGCGCGCCGCCAGGCCCACGGAGTCGACGTCGTCGCGGAACTGGTTGGTCGCGAAGAGCGAGGGCTCGCGCAGCTCGCGCACCTCGTGCTGACGCTGGTAGCTCACCGTGACGTCGACCTCGCGCAGCTCGGGTCCTGCGCTGCCGCGGAGCGCCACGTACGCGAGCGTGCGGAACTGCTCGAGGAAGATCGTGCAGTCGCGCTCGAAGCCGATCGGCGGCGGGCACAGATCCGCGCGCGGCGTGTCGTACTGGCGAAAGCCATAGACCGCGCCGATCAGCCGCAATTCCGGGGCGATCCGCGCGACGAGGCGCGCGTCGAAGGCGCCGTAGCGAAAGCCCGTGCCGCGCTGCGTGCGGCCGTCGGCCTCGACGAACGGCACGAGCGTGGGCTGGCCGTTCGAGGGATTCGTGAGCACGCCCGAGCCCTGCATCGGCTCGGCGCCGCGGTAGCCGCCGCCGACGAGGATCGCGACGTCGCGCCCGAGCTGCGCGTCGAGCTCGAGGCGGCCGCTCGCGTCGAGGCCGCCGAGGATCTCCGGGCTCTGCGTGCCGAAGCGGCCGATCGCGCGACCGTGCACGTGCAGGCCGTCGCGCCGCGGATCGAGCGTGGGCTCGGCGGGCATCGCGAGCACCGCGCCGCCGATCGCGTCGGCGCCCCAGCCCGTCGAGGCGCTGCCGCGCTGCACCTCGATGCGATCGAGGCTCCCGAGATCGACGGTGAAGAAGTACTGGTTCGGGCCCTGACGGTAGATCCCGTTGTTGAGGCGGATGCCGTCGAACGCGAGCAGCACCTGCTGGCCCGTCACGCCACGCACGTAGGGGCTGCCCTGCCCGTGCGTCGTCTGCTGCACCGAGACGCCGGGCACCCAGCGCAGCGCCTCGGGCGCAGAGCGCGACAGGCGCTCGCGGATCTCGTCGCGCGTGATCGTGCTCGAGGCGCGCGTGTCCTCGTCGCTCGGCGCGCGAGGCACGTGCACGCGCGCACCGAACGACGGCAGATCCTCGTCGCTCGAGGCGACGTCGAAGTCGAGCGGCGGGTCGGCGCCGGGATCCAGATTGTCGGCGTCGGTCTGGGTCTCGGGCACGGGCACGGGCGCGGGCACGGGCACGGGCGCGGCCTCGGCCTCGGTCTCGGTCTCGGTCTCCGCGTCTCGTGCTTGCGCACGAAGCGGCGCGGCGCCCGCGCCCACGAAGAGCACGAGCGCCGCCGCTCCGAGGACGGAGCGCGAGATCACGTCACGGGCACGGGAACGCGGCATCGAGGCGCGCGATGATGCCAGCGATGTCCATGCTCGCGGGATCCATCGCGATCTGTGCGAGCACGAAGTCCGCGTCGGCCGCGCTCACCTCGCGCAGCGTGCGGTCGTAGAGCGACTCGCGCGCCGGGTAGGAGATCGACATGCCCATCGCGTCCGTGATCGTCCGCGCGGGGATCGGCGCGAGGATCGTGCGGAGGAACGCGAGGTGGTAGCGCTGCTCGTCGCCGGTCGTCGTGCGCAGGCGCTCGAGGCGGTCGATGAGGAGCTGTGCGAAGGCGTAGTCGAGCGCGTCGTCGAGCTGCTCGCGCGCCCGCTCGAAGAGCGCGCGGTGCGAGAGGCCGTCGGGCATGTCGTACGTCGGCAGCGGCGTCGGCGAAGGCGTGCCGCTCGTGTCGATCTCACGCCAGCAGCGCACGGCGAAGAGACCGTCGAGGATGCGCGTGTGGGCGTCCTCGTCGAGCGAGCGGATCTCGCGCGCGAAGGCGATCTCCTCGCTGAGCAGCGCCGCGCGCTCGCGCCCACCCGTGTAGTAGGCCCACGCCGAGTCGCAGTCCTCGCGCTTTCCGTCGTTGCCCGGATAGAGGTACGCGCAGGTGTTGGTCTCCTTGTACACGCTCAGGTGCGAGAACCAGAGCAGCGCGGCCTCGATGCGCGCGCCGTAGAGGCGCGAGGGCTCGCTCGGGTCGCTCGCCGCGCCGCGCTGGAGCATGTCGAGCACGATCGGGTTGAGCGTCGCGGGGCCCACGCAGAAGAGCGGATCGGCGCGCCAGCTCGCCTCGCTCTGGCAGATGCGGCCGGGGCCCATCGCCGTCGCGACGGGGAAGTGGAGATCGTAGCGGCGCCCCACGCGCGAGCCGATGCCCTCGGCCGTCGCGAACTGCGTGCGCGCGTCGGCGAAGTCCGTCGCGCTCGGATCGCGCGTCGGATCGAAGAGCAGGTTGGCCATGGCCTCGTACTGCTCCATGCGCGCGATCGTGCTGATGCTCGCGCCGATGCGCGGCCAGGTCGCCGAGCCGGACACCGAAGGGCACGCGTAGTCGGCGCTGCCCGGGTAGTCGCTCGCGAGCGGCATGCAGGCCGGCACGAACGCGTCGGGCGCGACGAAGGCGTCCGGCGGCACGAAGGCGTCGTCGGCGTACGCGTCGAAGGGGCTGTACGCGTCGAGGTTCGCGTCGGGCGCGACGAACGCGTCGGGCTCGCGGAACGCATCGGGCGCGACGAAGGCGTCGGCCTCGCGGAACGCGTCGGTGGGAGGCCCCGCGTCGCGCATCGCCGCGTCGGTCACGGCCGGCGGGTTGGACTCGCAGCCCGCAGCGACGAGCGCCAGGAGGGCGAGGGTGGAGACGTGTCGAGAAGACATGGCGAGAGGTTCCTCGCACCCGTCCCATCCTCACAATCGGAGGAAACCCTGACGAGGGTCGCGCCTCCGAGCCGTTCGTCGTCGCACAAACCGGGACGGTCCTGCGTTGTTGCACAAACCGGGACGGTCCTGCATTGTTGCATAAAACGGGACGGTCCTGCATTCTTGCCGCGTCGCGTCGCGGCCGCGCCGGTCGCGTCTCGTAAGGGGCCGTGGCGTTCGTCGCCTCGACGCGAGATCACGAGGTGCGTGTGCTCGCGACTGCCCTCGGGCCGACCAGGCACGTTCGCGTCGGCGTGGTCGCGATGGCAACGGAGCAGAGGCCGTGGCGTTCGTCGCGTCGCTGCGTGATCGCGAGGCTCGTGTGCTCGCGACTCACCTCGGACCTGCCGGGCGCATTCGCGTCGGCGTGGTCGCGAATCGCGACGCCGTGGTGCTCGGAGACCGCGCTCGGCCGCGCGTCGGCCTCTTCGTGCATGGCCTACGAGCGTCGCGTGCTCGCCGGCTTCTTCGACGGCCACTCGAAGCGCCCGGCAGGTCCGCGGGGAGAGGCTCGCGACGTGCGCGTCTGGTTCGCGCCGC
>JBILLJ010000249.1:0-7476 GCA_044376125.1 Sandaracinaceae bacterium | reverse complement strand
ATGTGCGGAAGAAAGGATAGAGCGCGCCGGCCCGCCCGATGAACGCGACGGCGGGTGCGTCCGGCGATGGGAGCTGTGCCTTGAACTCGGTGATCGCCTTCGCGACGTCGGTCGCCAGGCCATCGGGGCCCTCGATGTGCCGCGACAGGAACTCGGTCAGGTGCGTCAGGGCTCGCTCGGGGTCCTTCGCGTGCAAGCGCTTCTCGCGCGCGATGACGGAGGCGAGGTGGTCCGGCTCGAGGCGACGCAGGCGATCGAGCAAGAGGCGGTGGAGCGCGATCGAGAGGACCGACCAGCCCTCGGCGCGCAGCTCCTCGGAGAGCGTCTTGATGCGCCTTCGCAGCTTCAGCTCTTCGCTCGGGCGATACGGCACGATGGCGAAGTTGTACTTGCGTGTCGTGCTGATGCGCGGGCCGTCGGGCCCCAGCAGATCGGCCTTCAGCGCCCGCACGGCGGCATCGATGTCGGTGCGTTCGTAGAGATCGGGGGCGGTCACGGGGACACCCGATGCTGCGGCACGACGGCTCGCGCGTCCGTCCACTCGAGCTCGATCACGTCGCCGACGCGACGGTAGGCAAGACCCGGAAGCGCCCGAAGGCGCTGCTCGAGGAAGGGGCCGAAGAGGCCGACCGAGGCGAGGTACGGGTTGGCGAGGATGGAGCCGCTGTACGAGACGGACCGCAGGAGCCGGATCGCGTATGCGAGCGCATCGCCCTCCACGAGGCCGACCTCGAGCGCCGTCGACAGCAGCTTCGTGCCGAACGCGTTGCGCGTGGCGGCACCCCAGCGCCCTTCGGCCTGTTGCTCGACCCAGCGGCTGACGAGGTCGCGATCGATGGTCGGACGAACGGTCTCTCGACGCTGCACGAGGAGATCTCCCGTGAAGCGCCGGTAGAGCGGGTCCGTGAGCTGGACGTGCCAGTGGCAGATCACGCGACGCGTGGCCGGCGACATCGCGCGCCATCCACGGAGCGTCGCGAGCGACGCGGGGTAGGCGTCGAACCGCGCAGAGAGGTTCGCGAGGACGACCTTCACGGCAGCCTGGCTCTTCACGCCGAACCAGCGCTCCTCGAACGCGCGGAGGTTGCGACGTTCGGGAGGCTCGCCGAGATCGACGTGGGTCCAGTACGCGTGCGACTCGTCCGCCGCGAGCGTGCAACGCAGGATGCGGGTGTGGAGGCTCGTCTCCTCCGCCAGCGCCTTGCGAGCGTCCGTCATCGCCTGCCCTCTTCGACCTTGAAGTGAGGCATCGGGTACTCCGGCGGGAATGGCGCGAGGGCGGCGACGAGCACGCGTGCTCTCGAGAGTGGGTCCGCAGGTGGCGCTCCGGTGACGAGGCGACCCTCCGGCGCCGTCTCGACGTTCGGCGAGGGCGCCGACTGACGAACGAGGGCCTCGAAGCCCGCACGATCGAACGCCGAGGCCACGCTCAGTTGCGAGCCGAACACATCCCTCGGTGCCGTCCCGCGCCGACGATGGTGCGCGATTCGTTCCGCGAGTTGCTCATCGAGCGCCAGCCCGAGCTGGAAGAGCGTCAGCAACCGGTCCGGGGCACCGGACCGCCGCCTCGTCCGCTCGTCCACGCGGCGGGCGGCCTCGCGAACGGCCTCGAGCGTCGCCCACGCGTGCGTGCGCGGGACGAGCCGCGAGAGCAGGTCGGCACCGCCGGCCTCGTCGACCAGGTCGGTCTGCCACCAACCCAGCCGCGGCGGCTGAGACCGAGCTTCGCCGGCCCAGGCGACCGAGAGCTGCAGGGAGAGGATGGAGTCGAGCGTTGCGGGAGGGACCCCCATGGCAGACGGGAGACTACACGATCCCCAGGCCGCGCCGGAACGGGCTGCCGACCGGTCGAGGTGAACCCTGGGGCCGCGCGGCTGATCGGAGCCTCCAGCACTCGGTGCCCGTCGCAGCGTTCCCCGACCCTGGGTTCTGGCCCCGGAAGTTCCCGTCGAAGTGATCGGGGACCAGACGAGTGATCTGATTTCGCAGCACGACTGTGTCAGTGTTGCGCACGCCCGGGCGTATGAACCCCTCGGAACCGCCGTCGCTCGCAGTAGGTTTTCTGGTGCCACTCACGGCACCACGTCAGGTCCAAGACGGGCGAGTGGCGACTGAGAACGTTCCATGACAAGACTCTGGCGACGCCTCGCGGACGAGTGCGACGAGCAGATCGTGACGACGGAGGGCTGCGCGTGACACCCGTTCTAGCTGGGAGTGGCATCGGAGAAGCGAGCGCCTTCGAACTCGCTGCTCCTCGAGCGAGCTATGCAAAGAACCAGCACACCATCACGCTCTCTCGTCATGTGAGAATCATCGATCGCTCAGGGGGGCTCGTTCAGAACCCTCGCCCCGAGGATCTCGCGACGCTCATCCATGAGTACGTCCACTACCTGCACAACTACAGCACACTTGCCGGGTTGACGCAGTTGAGCCTTCACCATCAACTCGGCCTGCATCTGTCGACCACCGTAGACTCGGCAACGAAAGAGTACTTCGCCGCCGGAGGCAAAGACAGATCGGACCAGGCGTTTCGCACCACACTTGATCGCCTATACCTGCTCGACGGCGACCACGAACTGCCCGTCAGCGGCACCGCGTACCGCTTCACGCATGGCGGCGAGACTTACGAGCAGAACGGGAAGGTCCTAGTCATCAAGACAGCGATTCGCGTGGCGGAGTCGAAGTGGCGGAATCACCTCGTACGCGTCGGACTTCGAGCCATTGAGGAGTCGATCGCATTCGAACTCCAGTGCGTTGCGGCTCGCGCCTTGGGCGGCGCAGAACCGAAGCCGCCGATGTATCCGTACCTTGCTCTTCGAAAACTTCGAGACGCCTACTGCCCACGCGCAAGACTTCGCGACGTGCTCCGAGTCGCTGTCCTGGCCATGAATGTCCCCTCGATGGCACAGTTCCTAGTGAACGGACTCGTCGCCCTCGGCCACCATCGCAATCGGCGGAGCGCCAGACTCCACCGAAACCAGCGAGCCACACTCGAGCGCGAGAAGGACTGCTGCCTATTGTTGCTGTCTGGCGCGCCATACCGGGAGGCGGCGAATGCGCTCCCGGCCATGTTCAAGGACCGCGGACTACTAGAGGACGCCGCGGCAAAAAGTCGTTCCTTGATCATCGACCTTGTCCAATTGCGCCTCAGAGGACCGTGGTTCGAGATCGAGGCAGTCGAGAACCTGACGGGCAGCGCCGCAGAACTGCGGGGACTGCTCGAGGGCTTCCTTCCTTGCGAGGTCATCCAGGAGTTCGGAGACGGAACTTCAACCCTCATGACGTTCGGTACGGTCACCGATGACGAAGTCGCCGCGCGGCGCGCGATGCAAGGGCATATTCACATGGTCAACTGCCACCTCACTCCGGCCGGCTTGAGGGCGACACAGACAGTCGAGGCGGAGACGGACGAAGGCAATCGTTGCCCATTCTTCGGCATGTGCGACCTTGAACTCCGCCACCGGGATCCGACGGTCTGTCGCGTGTCGCCATGGCGTCGTGGTTCCCGAACGCCGGGCGCCAAGACGTGCTGGTACGGTCATGGGGCCGCGATGACATTCGCAACCGGACCCCGTCCTACGCTCGGTGGCGCACAGGTGTAAGCCTCGCACCCTCGACGGCGGGAAGGCTGGCGCATCGACCGACGCCCGGCCCGAACATCTCAATGATTCAGACCGACGCAACCTCGCGGAGCATGGACGCTACGGCGTCGCGCATCTTGCTCGACGCCCACTCTCTCCCTGCGCCCTGGCGCGGTGCTTCTCGTACACCTCGAGGGCTCGAGCGAGCTGCGAGAGGCTGCCGTTGACGAAGCGCCCGGGTCCGTCGTCGAGCATGCGCACGGCCCCGGTCGCGAGCACGACGACGGGGACGACATCCCCCTCCGTTGCGATCTGGACGCCTGCATCCAGGACACGCGGGATGGCGAGCGGCCTCAGGTGAGACTCTGGGTCATCCAGCAGCCCCACCTCGGAGAGGAGCTGCTTGTCGCCGTCGCTCAGCGGCATCCGAGCGAGATCCGAACGCGCCACCGTGACGAGGATCTTCATGCCTCACCCTCCTCACTCGACCCGAGATACTCGCCCAGCATGGGACTTGGTGCGTTCAAGAGACGTGCTCGTTCCCGATCCGATGTCTGGCCGAGCTCCACATTGATGACGAGGCCCGCGTGGACGACACCCGAAGCGCGCAGCCGATGCATCGCCCCGACGAGGGTGCTCAGGCGCCGCCCAGCGAGGAGGTCGTGCGTGGTGTCGTCGCTCGTGCGACCACGCTCGACGTCCCTGTCCCACTCCTCGCGAAGCGCTGCCGTGAACGGCGACGCGAAATCCAGGAACGGCGAGTCGGCGTAGGAGAACCGAAGCTCGGCCGGCAGATGGCCGAGTCGCGCGGACTGGGCGAGAAGAGCCTCCTCGGACCACGCCGAGGCACACGGGAAATCGAGGCTGTCCGTCGTCGCGAGGACGAAGTAGTAGAAGCCGCCCCTGTCATGGATTGACCACAGGTGAGCGAGCGCTCGCTCCAACGAGTCCGCCCATGCCTTGGTCATCTCCGTGGGATTGAACATGGACCGACAGCCCCCTCTCGCGGCGTGCCACACTCTGGAAGAACCCGGAACGAAGCTCCGGACAGAGGTACTCGTCACACCTTCTTCTTGGCCGGACCCCTCCTGGAAGGCGCCCGTCACTGCCCTATCCGACCTCACCGGCTCTGGTTCCAGCGACGAAAGGCTCCAACGTAGTTCCCATGACCGCCAGAGCACGGGCAGGAGTCGTCGCAGGCGATGACGCGACCCTGTGTCTCCGTCCGTGTCACTCGCGGCCCGCGAGAGCCTTGGCGCGCTGTCGAGCATGGCGTAGTCGAACCTCTCGCCGTGTTGCTCGAGCCGCTCGTACATGGCGACGACGCCCGCGAGCCTCACGGCGTCCTGCGCAGCGCGACGGCACGGGCGAAGGTGCTCCTCGAGCGCTCGCACATGCGACCCGATGTCCATCGTCATTCGCCTCCACTTCGAGTCGACTGTGGCTCACGAGACCCTGGAAGCGGAAGGAGCTTGTCGCGGAAGTGCGCGACGACGCGGTCGAGGGCGAGGCGCGTGGGCGTGCCGGGGTCGGCGGCGCGGAGCGCGCGGAGTAGCTCACGACGGGCGAGGACTTGCCGAGCGCGAGCCTTCTCGAAGGTCTCGAGGCGTCCGAGCGGCGCGGCGTTCAGCACGCGCCCGCTCGTCGCATCGACGGAGTGGGCGATGCGTCGTCGGAGCACCCCACCCGACCGAGCACGGCTGCTCGGGGAGGACTGCCGCCATCCCGGGTTCCACCGTGGGCGGAACGTGCGCCGAACTGGACTCGCACCGTCGGCGGCACGCATCATCGAGGGCCATGCCTGGGTGGTCCTCGGAGGAGGCGCGGCGCTGCCTGGCGACGCTGCCGGCGGCGACCGTCATCGTCGATGACGATCGCACCGTCGTGGTCTCGAACGAGGCCGCGCGCACGCTCCTCGGCGTGGGGGACGGTGCGCTCGTGGCGCTGCCCACGCGGGCCACTGCGACCGAGCCGCGCACCGATCAGCGCCACGTGCTCGGCGCGGGGGGAGAGCCCTTCCTCGCGAGCGTGGCGTGGCGCAGCATCGACCTCGCCGGCACGCCCCACACGCTCGTTCACGTCATCCCGATTCGCGAGGAAGCGCGCGACCGTGTGCTCGCGGCGCGGGATCTCGAGGTGTTGAGGCACGGGACCGCGATCGCGGAGCTCGGGATCTTCGAGCACGACCACGTCACGCAGGCGATCTGGATCTCCTCCGAGATGCGCGTCATCTACGGCTGGCCGCCGGAGAAGCCTGCGACGCTGCAGGCGCTGCTCGAGTGCGCACATCCCGACGACGGCGAGCGCGTGGGCGCAGCCGTCGCGCGCGCACACGACCCGAGCGGCGATGGCTGGTGCGACGTGGAAGGACGCCTCTTCCGGCCCAACGGCGAGGTCCGGTGGGTGCGCACGCGCTCGCGCACGTACTTCGAGGGAGAAGGCGCGGCGCGGCGGCCGAGCCGCACCGTCGGCGCGATCGTCGACCTCACCGATCCCAAGCGCCTGGCCGAGGCGCGCGCTCGTCTCGTCTCGGTGCTCGACGAGACGCCCGACCTCGTCGCCATCGTCGATGCACGAGGAGGCACGGAGTACGCGAACCCCGCCGTGCGCGCGTTCTTCGGGCTCGAGACCGACCGCATCGCCGCGGCCTCGCTCCTCGGCGACTCGCCGGCCGCACACGATCTCTCGCAGCGCGCGGTGCCCGAGGCGCTCGAGAAGGGGCGCGCGAGCGCGGAGCTCGAGCTGCCCGATGGCCGCTCGCTCTCGCTCGTGCTCCTCGTCCACCGCGACCGCACCGGAGACGTCTCGCACTTCTCCGCGATCGCGCGTGACACGACCGCGATCCGCAAGCTGGAAGAGCAGCTGCGTCAGTCGCAGAAGATGGAGGCGATCGGCCGCCTCGCCGGCGGCGTCGCGCACGACTTCAACAACATCCTCTCGGTCATCCTCAGCTACGCGGAGCTCGCGCTCGGAGACCTGCCCCCCGAGCACGACATCCGACGCGACCTCGAGGAGATCGCCGCCGGCGCCACGCGCGCTGCACGGCTCACGCAGCAGCTCCTCGCGTTCAGCCGACGACAGGTGCTGCGCCCGTGCACCGTCGATCCGGCCGCGACGCTGACGGCGATGGGCCCCATGATCCGCCGCATCGTGGGCGAGGACGTCGAGATCGCGATCGTGTGTGGCAAGCCACGCTCTGCCATCCGCGCCGATCCGTCGCAGCTCGAGCAGGTGATCCTGAACCTCGTGGTGAACGCGCGCGACGCGCTGCCGCGCGGCGGCAAGATCACCCTGGAGACCGCGCACGTCGAGCTCGACGAGGACTACGTCGCGACGCACGCAGACGCGCGCGTGGGCCCGCACGTGATGCTCGCGGTCAGCGACGACGGCATCGGCATGGACGCGAGCACGCGTCAGCGGATCTTCGAGCCGTTCTTCACCACGAAGGGCCCGGGCCAGGGCACGGGCCTCGGGCTCGCGACCGTGTACGGCATCGTCCGACAGAGCGGCGGCACGATCTGGGTCTACAGCGAGCCCGAGCGTGGCACGACGTTCAAGATCTACTTCCCCGTCGCCGTCGATGCGCCCCTCGACGAGCCGCGCCGCGCGCCGCCGCGTCGCCCCGCCGCATCGCGTGCAGGCGCCCGCATCCTCCTCGTCGAGGACGATCCCTCGGTGCGCCGCGTGACCGCGCAGCTGCTCGAGCGCGCGAGCTACGTCGTGACCGAGGCCAGCGGGCCCTCCGAGGCGCTCGCGATCGGCGCCGCCAGCATCGATCTCCTCCTCACCGACGTCGTCATGCCGAAGATGACCGGACGTCAGCTCGCGGATCAGCTGATCGCGCGGAACCCCGGGCTCCGCGTCGTCTACATGTCGGGCTACACGGAGAACAGCG
>JBILLJ010000248.1:0-7494 GCA_044376125.1 Sandaracinaceae bacterium | reverse complement strand
CCGCGACGCGCTTCACCCAGGTCTTCCGATCGGCCATGCCCTCGACGCTGACAGAGGCCGATCACCACGCCACCACGGTGCTCACGCAGCGGATACGGCCCTGGATCTCCGGCGAGGCCGTGGTGCGCGTGCATGCGCCCTACTTCCTCGACGAGACCGTGCCGTGGTTCGAGGTCGGCGTGGGCGGCGGTTACGCGGCGAGCTGCTTTCGCGGCAGCTCGTGCGGGAGTGGGGGCTTCGTGGCCGAGCTGAACGTCGGCGGCGAGCTGCCGTTCGATCCACATACGTCGTTCGTGTTCGGCGGCGGAGTACGCATGGCGTTCGGCTTCGCCACCGTGCCCGAGCTCTTCGTGCCACACGTGCTGGTGGGTCTGCGTGTCGGCTGAGTCGCTTGGGCGACCGACGCCGTGGTCCAGACGCTTCGCTTGACTCGAGCAGGAAGATCCCATGAACGACTGCCACTCTCTCTTCAGGTTGGCTCTCTGTGCGTTGATCTGTGCGCCAGCTTGGTCCGGCGTGTCCGCCTGCTCCCATGACATCCAGCCGCTCTGGACGGAGGCCGAGACCAGTCTCGTGGTCAGTGTCAGGGATCTCGCGACAGGGGTTCGGCCGGACGACATCACGATCGATCTGCGCTCGTACTCCCCCTGGCTCACCCGCGAGCAGTTCGAAGAGCGCGAGTTGCCCACCTGGAACGAGAGCTTTCGAGTCGTCCACTGGCCCGACCGGACGCCCCTCGCGGGCGAGTGGACCTTCATCGCGGAGGTGAGCTCCGCTCAGATGCGGTTCGTCCCGGAGCGCGCGTTCGAAGAAGGCTGGTACGCACTCCAGGTCCGGCTCGACGCGCTGCCAGTCCGGAGAGGGTACTCCCTCGGATTCCACGCCGTGGACCGGGACGGCTGGTCCACGGTGCGCTTTCATGTGGGGTCGTTTCCCATGCTCGGCCTGGCCGGCGGTGTATCTCACGCCGCCGATGGCATCGGGGGGGGCGGTGACATCCAGATCGGTGTCTCAGAGCCCACCTTCGCCAGTTCCCGACAGGACATGAGGAGCCTCTTCGCCATCAGCGTCGATGGCGAGGCTCAGGATTGCACGATGGTCCCCCAGGCCGTGGAGGCAGGCGAGCCAATCCAGATCATTGGGGTCCACTGCCCCGATCCTGGTCACCCAGGCATCCTCCAGATCGTGCCCAGTCGCCTCGAGTGGCAGACCGCCGAGGGAGTCGCCGTCCAGCTCTGCCTGCCAGCCGAACGGGAGAGCTGGGAGACTCAGACTGGAATCGCGTTCGAGGATGTCTGTGACAACACGCTGGTGAGAGCGGTCGAGGGGCGCCCGTGAGGCCCGCGCCCCTCGTCATTGCCCTCACCGTCTTGCAGCGCATCCGGGATGGGGACGGTCCTCGATCATCCGAATTCGAGCTCACGTCAATTGGCGCCCGGCGGCCCTGTGTTTTCGGGGGCTTACAAGGGCGGGAGTGACCCCACGAAGCCAGCGCCGATCTCGGCGGTTCAGACGTCGAGGCCGAAGGTGGGGTCGTCGTAGAGGAGATCGAGCTTGGCGGCGTAGCTCTTCTCGACCTCCTTGCGGCGGACCTTCATCGTCGGGGTGAGCTCGCCGCTCTCCTGGCTGAAGTCGCGCTCGATGAGGAAGAAGCGGCGCACGTGCTCGACGTGCGCGAGCTTCGCGTTGCCGCGGCGCACGGCGGCGCGCACGCGCTCGCGGTACTCGGGGTGCGCGACGATCGGCGCCATCGCGTCGGCCAGCGCCTGCGTGCGGCCCGTCGGGTTCGCGAGCAGCTCCTTCTGGCGCGCGTCGAGGATCTCCTTGGTGCACAGGCCGCGCTGCACGCCCCACTCGAGCGTCTCGAGGGGGCTCGGCGCGATGATCGCGGAGACGAAGTTGCGCTTGTCTCCGTGCGCGAGCACGTGGCTGATGATCGAGTCCTCTTCCTTGATCGCCTTCTCGATGTTCGCGGGCGCGAGGTTCTTGCCACCGGCGGTGATGATGAGGTGCTTCTTGCGGTCGGTGATCTTGAGGTAGCCGTCGGCGTCCACGGTGCCGACGTCGCCCGAGTGGAGCCAGCCGCCCGCGAGCGTCTCGGCGCTCGCCTCGGGGTTCTTGAAGTAGCCCTTGAAGATCCACGGCCCGCGCATGAGCACCTCGCCGTCCTCGGCGATCTGGTGCTCGGCCGGCGCGATCACACGACCGACGGTGCCGAGCTTCACCGCGCCCGGACGGTTGAGGTGCGTGATGACGGTGGCCTCCGTCATGCCGTAGGCCTCGTAGATCGGCAGGCCCGCGGCCCAGAAGAACTCGAGGATCGCCAGCGCCGTCGGCGCAGCGCCCGCGATCATCATCCGCATGCGGCCGCCGAAGACGGCGCGGATGCGCTTGAAGAAGAGCGCGTCCGCGACCGCGTAGCGCGCATCGAGCATCGGGGGCACACGCTCACCCGCAAGCTCCTTGCGCGCGCGCTCGACGCCGACCGACACGCCCCAGTGGAAGAGCTTCTGGAGGGCCTTGGGCCGCTTCTCGATCTCCGAGTAGATGCGCGCGTGCGCCTTCTCGAAGATGCGCGGCACGCTGCCGAAGACCGTCGGCCGCACGGCCTTCAGATCCTCGAGCACCGTGGCCGTGCTCTCGGCGTACGCGCCCGGCATGCCCGCAGAGACCCGCCCGTAGAAGCCGAGGATGCGCTCGGCCGAGTGGGCCATCGGCAGGAAGTGGAGCGAGAGATCGCTCTGCCGGAGGCCCTGCTCCTTCTCGGTCGCGGCGAGGAGCGTGAGCACGTTCTCGTGCGCGATCATCGCACCCTTGGGCGGCCCCGTCGTGCCCGAGGTGTAGATGAGCACCGCGAGCTCTTCGGGGCGGCGCGCCGCCGCGAGCGCCTCGATCTCGTCCTCGCCGAGCGGCTCGCCCGCGAGCACGGCGGGCGGCTTCACGCGCGGATCGCGATCCTTGAACTTCTGGTACGCGGCCTCCGTCCACGGCACGATCGCCGCGACCTGCGGCACGTCCTTCGCGGCGGCGAGCACCGTCTCGATCTCCTCGTCCTCGTCGACGATGACGACCCTCGCGTCGGCGTTGTCGAGGAGGTACCGGACCTGCTCGGCCGTCTGCTTCGGGTAGATGCCGAAGCTCACCATCGTCGCGAGCTGCGCGCCGAGATCGTAGGTGGCCCACGGTACCTGCGTGGGGCCGCAGATCGCGATGCGATCGCCGGGTTTCGCGAATGCGAGGAGGCCTCGCGCGACGCTCGCGGAGGTGCGGTAGGCCTCGCGCCACGTGACGGGCTGGAACACGCCGCCGCGCTTCTCGAAGAACGCGGGCGCGCCCGCGCTGCGTGCGGCGCGCAGCCGGAACATGTCGCCGATCGTGCGTGCGCCCGCCGCCGTGCCGCGCACCGGGATCGAGGGTCCGTCGAACAGAAGGGTCATGCGGGTCCGCTCCTCGGCGGGGAGCTTCTCACGCCCTGTAATGAACCGGCGAGGGCCGCGTCAGCTGGGAGAGAGCCGGTTCCGACCCACCGGCGAAGGAGAGCCCATGACGACCGAGACCAAGACCCAGAGCTGTGGCTGCAACGTCGAGACGCGGAGCGAGCGCACGTCCACGCCGCGCGCCCGCTGTGCCTGCGGGGAGCGCTGCCAGTGCGGAGCGGCGTGCCGCTGCGAGGGCTGCAGCCACCGCCAGAAGTGAGCAGACGAGATCGCAGGGGCGCCCGGCCCTCGACGCCGGGCGCCCCGGTCCGCACGTAGGATCTCCCCATGACCGAGCTCGCACCCCTCACCGACCGACACGACGAGCTCGTGGCCTTCGTCGCGCGCCGCGTGCGTGATCGCGCGCTCGCGGAGGATCTCGTCCAGAGCGCGTACGCGCAGGCGATCGTGTCGGTGGACACGCTGCGCGAGGAGCGTGCTCTGCTCGCGTGGTTCTACCGCTCGCTGCGCAACGCGATCGTGGATCGACACCGCCGGAGCGACGTCGAGCGACGTGCGCTCGACGCGTTCGCGAGCGAGCTCGACGAGCGCATCGACACGCTCGATGCCTCGCCCACGAGCGTCTGCCGCTGCGTGCTGCGCGTGGCCGAGGGCCTCAAGCCCGAGTACGCCGAGGCCCTCCAGCGCATCGACGTCGACGGCGACGCCGTGAAGGCCTTCGCGGCGCGTCACGGCTTCACCGCGAGCAACGCCGGCGTGCGCATCTTCCGCGCGCGAGAGGCCTTGCGCCGTGGCCTCCTCGCCGCATGCGGCGCCTGCGCCCAGAGCGGCTGCGCCGACTGCACCTGTTCCTGAAGACGGAATCCATCTCCGCCTTCGAATCGGGCCGCGGTGGCCTCTCGGTCCTGGAGCACCGATCCGCTTGATTCCTCGGGGAATCACACGGATTCGAATGAATCGGTGCTCGAGCGCTCAGGGCGCGGGGGACTCGAGCGTGTTCGGCGGCAGCTCCGGGAGCGCGAGGTCCTCGCCGCGCGGATAGACCCAGAGCACGTCGTCCCAGACCACGCCGCCGCGCTGCATCACGAAGCGCTGCGCGGGCTCGACGGAGCCGTCGGGGTTCATGAGGCGGTGATCGCGGACCATGCCCTCGAGGAGGTAGTCCGTGAGCTCGCCGGCGTGGAGCACGCCATCGTGCGGCTTGTAGTCGGCCTCGCCGAGCACACCGCGGCGCAGGTACCAGCTGAGGTAGCCGCCCGCGCGGCGCGGCTCGGCGGTGTCGCTCAGCACGTCGCCGTCGGACGAGAAGAGCCCCACGCGACCGGGCGCGCGCACCCAGTCGTCGGAGAAGCCGCCCGAGTGACAGGTGTCGAGCGCGAGGATCACGTTGGCCGCGTGGATGTTCGCGAGCTCGGCCGCGATGTCGTTGTCGGTGACCGGGCCGTCGAAGAGCACGATCGTCTCGTCGAGGCCGTCGAGCTCGTTCGTGTCGCCACCCTGCGCCGCGATCGGCTGCACGTTGCCATGGCCCGAGAAGAACACGAGCACCACGTCGTTGGGCTGTGCGCGGCGCGCGAGCGTGCGGATGCCCTCGAGGAACTGCGCACGTGTGACCTGAGCGTCCGTGAGCACGATCTGCTCGTCGACGCGCTGGAGGTGCGAGGCGCGCATGGCCTCACCGAGCAGCGTCGCGTCGTCGGCGCAGCCGTAGAGCTGCGAGCTCGTCTGGTAGGCGGTGATGCCGCCGTAGAGACCGAGGATGCGGCCCTGTCCATCGGGCCCCGCGAACGGGCCGCGCGGCACCGTCTCCCCGGCGACGTAGGTCACGGGCGGTCGCATGCTCGTCGCGATCGCGAAGCTGCCGCCGCCCTGCGGCGCGTAGCTCGAGATCACGACCTGGTAGGTGCCGGTGACGGGCGCGCTCATCTCGATGGTGCTGTCGAGCGCGCGCTCGGAGCCGTCGGCGCCGAGATCGTTGGCGTCGTCGTTCACCCACACCTGGCCCGTCGGGCCGATCACGGTCGCGATGGTGTCGAAGTCGCGCGAGGTCACGCGCACGCGCACGACCGCACCGCCCTGCGCCTCGAAGGTGTGGAACGAGCGGCCCGGGAACGCGGGATCGCCCGAAGCGCCGAGCGTGGAGGTCGTGCGCTGGCCGAGCGCGATCGCCTGACCGGTGCCCGGCGTGGGCGCGATGCGGAGCGCGTACTGGCCGGTCTGGCCGATCGGCGCGGTGGTGACGGTGAGCACGTACTCGCCGTCGACCGGTGGCGCGAGCTCGAGCAGCGCGTCGAGCGTGTGGGGGAAGGCGTCGTCGTTGGTGACCTGGAAGCCGTTCGGGCCCTCGAGGCGCAGCATCGGATCGAAGCCGTCGTACGAGGGCACGTGGAAGCGCAGGCGCGTGCCCGCCGCGAGCGAGAGCGCATAGCGGCGCACGAAGCGCCCGGAGTCGTCGCGCTCGCCCGGATCCGCCGGGCCGGGCCCGAGCATCGCGTTCACCTCGGCGCCCGTCGGGCCGAGCGCGAGCGGACGCGGGCCCGTGAGCATCGCGTCCGGCGGCACGCGCTCGACGGCGACCATGGTGGACTCGTCGGCAGCGGGCGCCGCGCCACAGGACGCGGTGAGCGAGGAGACGACGGCAGAGGCGAGCAGCGGCGCGGATGCGCGCAGACGGTGCGTGGACATCACGCGGGAGGATACGCCGACCCGCCCCCCGATGTGCCCGATGTACCCGATGTGCCCGGTGTACCCGGTGTACCCGTGCCCGTGCCCGTGCCCGTGCCCGATGTGCCCGGTGTACCCGTGCCCGTGCCCGTGCCCGATGTGCCCGATGTGCCCGACCCGACCCATGCCCGACTTGGACCTCAACACCACCACCTCATTGGACCAACTTGGTACATTCCTCCTGCCGTCCGCGGACATCGCGCATTTCCGGCTCTCCTTGCACGCTCTCCCCATGCCTCGCCGCGCTGCCGATCGTTCCGCCGACACGAGCCCCGTCGCCGCCAGCGAGTCGGCGACTCGCCGCAGGCGCCTGGCGTCACGGAGCCTCGGGCTCTCGCTCGATCCCGAAGATCCTCGCTCGCTCTACCAGCAGCTCTTCGACGAGGTCGTGGCGCGCATCAGCAAGGGCGCGTTCCCCGCGGGCTTCCGCCTCCCCCCGACGCGGCAGCTCTCGGACGAGCTCGACGTGCACCGCAACACCGTCGTGCGCGCGTACCGCGACCTCGAGGAGGCGGGCTTCGTCGAGTCCACGGTCGGCCGAGGCACCTTCGTGAAGGCGCTGCCGCGCGGGCAGAGCGTGCGCGAGGGCGTACGAGCGACGGCGACGAGCGTGCCGCTCGAGCCAGCGGCGGCACCGAGCGGGCCGTCTCTGCCGTGGGCCTCGTTGCTCGCGGAGCGCGCGACGAGCGAGCCCATCCGACGCGTCGCGCGCCGCGCGCGGCGACCGCTCTTCGGCCCGGCGATCGATCTCTCGCGCCTCCAGCCCGGCCCCGACCTCCTGCCCGTGAAGCTGCTCTCGCGCTGCATGGAGCACGTGCTCGATCGCAGCGGCGGGCGCGCGCTCGGCTACGCGCCGCTCGAAGGCGCACCGAGCCTCCGCGAGCAGATCGCGGCGGACCTCGCACGCCAGGGCGTGCCCGCCTCGGCCGACGACGTGATCGTCACGAGCGGGAGCCAGCAGGCGCTCGACATCCTCGTGCGTGCGCTCGTCGATCCCGGCGACACGGTGCTCGTGCAGGCCCCGACGTATGGCGGCGTGCTCCAGATCTTCGCGGCCGCGGGCGCACGCGTGGAGGGTCTGCCGAACGACGCGGAGGGGCCGCTGGTGCCGACCGCCGCGCGTGGGCGACCCAAGCTCGTGTACCTGATGCCGAACCACGCCAACCCGACGGGTGGCTGCATCAGCGAGCGACGGCGTCGCGAGCTCGTGGCCTGGGCGCGCGCGCGAGGCGTGCCGATCGTGGAGGACGACTACGCCGAGGATCTCGAGCTCGACGATCAGCCCACACCACCTGCGATGCGCGCGCTCGATGGCGAGGTGCTCTACACGTCG
>JBILLJ010000247.1:0-7502 GCA_044376125.1 Sandaracinaceae bacterium | reverse complement strand
CGTCATCCACGAGCTGGACAGCGAGCGGGGCTTGGTCAGCTGGCAGTGGGAGCCAGAGAGCTTCACCCCCATCGCCAAAGAGCACGCAGGCCGCCGCTGGACGATCGCCAGCGACCACCTCGGAACCCCGACCGAGATGTACGACGAGGTCGGCCGCCTCGCGTGGAAGATGCAGCTGGACGTGTTCGGAGTCCCGAGCTTCGAGACGGGCAGTGCGGGGGACTGCCCGTGGCGGTGGCCCGGGCAATATGAGGATGGCGGCACAGGACTCTTCTACAACAACTTCCGCTATTACCATCCTCCGGCCGCCCAGTACACATCCAGAGATCCACTTGGGGTCAGTGCGGGGCTGCGTCTCTGGTCGTATCCCGGTGATCCGCTTTCGTCGGCCGATCCCCTGGGCCTTATTCCTGCCCCTGCTTCGCTGCCGGACGTGCCAGGCATCTACATAATCCGAAACGGCACAACGTCCTACGTCGGCAGTGCTGGTCTTGGTGCTGGAGGAATGAACACGAGGGTGTCATCGGTCTCTCACGCCAATGCGCAGGCTCTGCTTTCGATGCCTGGGACCGAGGTTCGCTTCGTCCGAGTCGACCTGGGAACTGCCGTAACCGGCAGCGATAGGAACAACATTCTTCGATTCTTCGAGCAGGAGCAGTTGGATCGAGAAATTCGCGAGGGCTTCACCATGCTGAATAGCCCTAGAGCTCCACCACAAGCAGCTTCCGCCCGGGCACACGCGCTTTCTCTGATCAGTACTCACGGCGCGTCCCGCAGCCGCAATCGGGTCCGATGTCGCTAAACAGTTCGCAGAACCCCCTGAGACACCGCCCATTCGATGAGAGTCGAGGGCGATTCATCGATCTCGCGAGTCGCACGCTGCTCATTGGATCGGCAGGCCACTTCGAGAAGACTCCAGAGTCCGTGACGCTCAACTTCGGGGCCGCCACGCCCCGCGACGCCTCGAAGTTTCGCACGCTTCGGATCCGCCCTACTTCGCGGCAGGTCGCGGCATGCACCTCGTTGCCAACCGAGATTGCGCTCTTCACTTCGTTGCAGCATCTGGAGATTCCTTTCGCTCTCACGAGTCTTGATTGGTCTGGTACTCCTCGGAGCTTGAAGTTGCTCCAACTGTCATGGAACCGCGGAGACAAAATTCCACCGGAGAAGTTCTATCGTTGGGCCGAGCGGTGGGACGAGAACGACGCCCTTACCGGGCTCTTCCTGGACCCGACGGTCGACCCTTCGCTCTTCCGTGTAGGTCATCGGTTTCTGCGTCGCGCGGTTCTATTCATTGGATCGGCGCCACGGTCTCGCGTCGGTGCACTCTCCGAGTTCGATTCCATCCAGCACCTCGAGTTGCATAACACCGGGGCAGGGGAGGCCCTGAAGGCTGTACCGCCCTGTCTTCGACATCTGTACGTGTCGGGCGTCGCCCGCGGGTTTGCATGGAGTACCTTGTCGCGATTCGCAGGACTTCAGAGTCTATTCGTCGTAGGCGCTCGCGATGATGTCGACCTTTCCTTCCTCGCGAGCCTTCGCGGTTTGACTGAACTGCGAATATGGGGGGCACCACGACTCACGAAGATCGACTTTCTTTTGCAATGTACGTCCCTCCGCTTTCTCGAGTTGGTGAATTGCGGCCGTTCACTTACTCCCGCCAACAAGGCGACACTGCAGAGTCGAGGAATGGACTTCCTGAACGTCAACTTTCAGTGACGAACGAAGCGGCGTGACGGCGTCATGAGCGAGCGGTACACGTTCGAGCTTGATCCTGCCGGCCGCGTGGTGAAGGAGACCGGCTTCGACGGCCGCGCCCGCGAGTACGTCCGCGACATCGCCGGCCGCCCGACGCTCACGGTGCTTCCCTCCGGTCGCACCACGACGAGCAAGTACGACGTGATGAGCCGCCTCATCGAGGCGAAGCACTCGGACAAGACGTTCGCGAAGTTCGAGTACGCGGTGGATGGTCTCTTGACCCGCGCGGAGAACGAGGCGAGCGTCGTCGAGATGGAGCGAGACTCGCTCGGCCGTGTCGTTCGTGAAGTAGTCAATGGCCGCGCCGTGGACTCGCAGTACGACGCTTCTGGCAACCGCACGGAGATGACGTCCTCGCTCGGTGCGCGCGTCGTGATGAGCCGCGACGGGCTCGGCCAACCCCGCGAGATGTTCTTCGGCGCCGCGGACGGCTTCAAGGAAGCCGACGTCCGCTTCGATCGCGACGGCCTCGGGCTCGAGTCGCGCCGTGCGTTCAAGAACGGCATCGAGGTCGAATGGAGCCGCGACGTCGCAGGCCGGCCGACGGCTCGTCGTACGTTCAAGAAGTCGTTGGCCGCCGCCGCGATGGGCTTCGCCGTGGGCATGTTGGCGACGCCATCGTTCGCGCAGCCTCAGCGCGAGGAGGTCGACGCGCGCGTCTACCAGTGGCGCGGAGAAGATCAGATCGCCGGCATCGTCGACGCCGCTTCGGGCCCGAAGTTCTACGACCACGACGCCCGCGGCCGCCTCGTCCGGGAGCGACGTCCCGACGCCGTGGTCGAGCGAGCGATGGATGCCGTTGGCAACGTCTACCGCTCACGCACAGGCACCGACCGTCGTTACGGCGCCGGCGGCCGCCTCGAGATGGCAGATGGTATCCGCTACGAGCACGACGAAGACGGCAACCAGACCCTGAAGTCAGGCCCCGACGGCGACTGGCACTACCGCTGGAACGGCCACGGCATGCTCCGCGAGGTCGAGCGCCCCGACGGCGTCCGTGTCGCCTTCGACTACGACCCCTTCGCGCGCCGCACCGCCAAGCGCACGCTCTCCGCGGCGGGCACCGTGGACCAAGAGGTCCAGTTCGTCTGGGACGGCCACAACGTCATCCACGAGCTCGACAGCGACCGCGGCCTCATCAGCTGGCAGTGGGAGCCCGAGAGCTTCACCCCCATCGCCAAGGAGCACGCAGGACGCCGCTGGATCATCGCCAGCGACCACCTCGGCACCCCCACCGAGATGTACGACGAGGTCGGCCAGCTCGCGTGGAAGATGCAGCTCGACGTCTTCGGTGTGCCGAGCTTCGAGGCGGGGACCGCGGAGGACTGCCCCTGGAGATGGCCGGGTCAGTACGAGGATGGCGGGACGGAGCTCCTCTACAACCGGTTCCGCTGGCTGTCGCAATCCACGTCTCGCTTCATGAGCAACGATCCTCTGAGACTTCGGAACGGCCCCGGCCTGGCGCAATACGTTCCCGACCCGGCGACTGGATTCGACGCGCTCGGGCTCTACTTCGGTCGAACTACCACGCACAACGAACCCGGGCAGGCTGCTGATGATTACCACCATCGAGTCCATCATCTTCGAGTGCGACGAATGTTTCATTTCACTGCCGCTAGAGGGGACAAGCCGCTTTCGCCGGTCGGTGAACGACGTCGTCATGCCCGTCCTCGAAACCCCTTGTCTGTGCCGTGATTGCCGACGTGTGACGTACTGCGAGGGCGTGCCCACGATTCACGACCTAGAAGATGACCTGGCGATTCTTGCTGCGGCGCCACAGCCCAACGAGTCGGTTGGACTTCCCTCGGTCGCTGAACTGCAGGACTTGATCCGCTGGAGAGCGCAGCGGGTCGGCCCGAGCCGATGTCTGACCTGCGGGTCTACGAATATCTCGGTGGTATCATTGCTAGACGGAGAGTACGCACTGCCTCATCTCGCGTGCGGCGGTACGCTGCGCTCTGCACGCATACACTATCGGGACGGAGAGCGAGAGACGGTTACTATCGACGCCGAGGGCCGCCGGTCAGTGTGACGGCCGCGCCTCGCAAGTTCAGTCGATCGTTGGCCGCTGCCGGCATGGGCTTCGCCGTCGGCATGCTCGCCACGCCATCGTTCGCGCAGCCTCAGCGCGAGGAGGTCGACGCGCGCGTCTACCAGTGGCGGGGCGACGACCATATCGCCGGCATCGTCGATGCGCAGCTCCGTGCAGAGACCTGCCTGTGCTCCGGCGTTGCATTTGCGCGCCCCTCGAGCATGCCGACGAAATCGGGGGGCGCAGTGTGTCATGGCTCCACTCGTTCGGGAGGTTCGTCGCAGACACCGCAGCTCGTTCGGCGGTTGGCCTCGAGTCGGCGAACTCGGGCTTCGCGACAGGCGTCCTCGAGAGCCGGGGCGGGTCGCCCTTCGTACGCCTCGGTCGGTGTGCGGCCGCCGAGCTCGACTCTCGGGATGAGGTCGTTGTGATCTCCCACGTACTGACCCACGAGCCGCCGCACGGCGTCGAGCGTGTCGAGCCGATGGAGGTACAGCCAGCGGTGCTTCAGGGCAGACCAGAAGGCCTCGATCATGGAGACCGAGACCTCCAAGGGCTGCGGCGACACGCACGCCTGCGGTACGATGGGCCTCAGGCCCGGCACTGAAGAGCCGCTGCGCGGAGCGCACGTAGTTGACCCAGCGGGAGAACGAGGCGAGCGTCGTCGAGATGGAGCGAGACTCGCTCGGCCTTGTCGTTCGTGAAGTGGTCAATGGCCGCGCCGTGGACTTGCAGTACGACGCCTCCGGAAACCGCACGGAGAGGACCTCTTCGCTGGGCGCACGTGTGGTCATGAGCCGGGACGGCCTGGGACCTGCTGGAGCACCTAGAGGCCACCCGCTCCGGCGAGATGGCCGAGGGTGTCCTCGAGATCAGATCGGCTCCGGCACATGGCTCGTCTCTGCCACCTTGCGACTTCTGTGGAGATGGCATGCAACGCTTCGCTGACACTCATCAAGTCACGGTCGTCTACAGCCAAGTTGGGCGCGGTGGTCGCCCTGTGGGAGAGCCTCGTGTCTACCATCCTAGCTGCTGAACTGTCGTTCGACTGGGCTGCGTATCGCTCGGCCTACGGCGAGGGTACCCAGTGCCTCGCGGAGATCGAGCAGGCCCTGCGAGCCGACGACCCATGGGAATCCCAGGAGCGACTTGAGGGGACACTGCGCTTCGTCTGCATCGACGGTGTGCTGAGTATCGCCGCACCGGCGTATGTCGCCACGATCCTTCAGGCCATCGAGTCGAAGCCCTCGTGGAGTGCTCTCTCTGTTCTGGCGACTCTCGCCCGCGCGACCCGCACATCCAACGTGCCGGGTCACTGGCCGTCGCCTCGCGTCGCGCACGACCAAGGTCTCAGCGGCCCAGCGGTGCGACTCGCTCGACAGGACGAACAGCGGCGTCTTGCGGGCCGTGTCCGGCGAGTCTTCACCGATGCGCGAGACCTTCTTCTGGACGCGTTCTCGGGTCGACCGGAGGGCGACCGGCTCCACTCGTGGTCGATCCTGGCCTGGGCAGCAGTCGACGGACTCGACGATGCGGCCCGGAGACTGAAACTCCTCGACTCCGACAGCGCCGGCGAGGAATGCCGCGAGCTCCTCTTCGGCTCCCAAGCCCATCCCGCAAGGACCACGCAGACGCTCTTTGCAACCGCATGCTCTGGCGTCGACGCAACCGGCCTCGAAGACGCGCTTGAGTGCGTGGCCAATGAACGTCACCGCGAATCTGCGATCGCAGGGCTCGAGGATTTTCCTTGGTACGATGGCTCTCGTTCCGCTGCGCTCGTCGCACTCGTCGCGCAGTCCGCTCGCTCGATGAGCACGAAGCGACGGTTCCTCGAGATGGCGCTCGACCTGTCGCCGACGTGGCCCCCCGACTCCCCTCTCCTGGCGCCGCCCACCGGCGCCACGCTTGCGGCGTGGTATCTCCTCTCTCTCCACATCGGCATTTCGAGCGGGCCGGAGAGGATTCTCGGGCCAGAAGATCTCGACGAGAGCCGCAGGGAAGTGCTCGGCGCTCTTCTTGCCCGTCACGCGAGTTGGCTTCTCTTCGCGGCACAGTGGCTACCGACCTTCGGGATCTCTGACTTGCGCTACCTACGGGACCTTCTCTCCCAAGATCTCCCGTGCCTGCGGCGCACCGTTACCGACGTCTGGGCAGGGAATCTGTGCTCGCAGTCAGTCTGGAAGTGGATTCACCAAGTCGGCAAGGATACACCCCCCGGCTCAGCTGAGCGCTTGGCGGCGACACGCGTGTGCGTTTCGGTGCTCCGCGCGCATCTCGAGGAGGAGGAACTCTCCTTGGTCGCCGCGTTCAGTCTCGAGCGCCACGACCTACACGACATCGGCCAGGCCCTCCAGCATCAGCCGCACACCTACTGACCTTCCTAGAAAATGCCCGTGCGATTCTCCCGTACGGGCCTCGCGGTCTCGGCGCCCAGCCGGTGTCGGGCTCCGAGCAGCATCTCGCGGTGGTGTCGGCGCTCAGCACGCGCTCGACGCGGAACGCGACTCAGCGCGCACGAGACCCGACGCTCTCGGCGACGGGATCGTGGGCGAGAGCAAACACTTCGTCACCGACAGTGACGACAACCCGGAGAATCCAGACCTCGATGCAACCCCGCCGAGGCCTCGACCGACAGCGCCGCTCGCAGAACGGCGAGAGGGAGCAGATGGTCCGACGACTCAAGTTCACTACGCCCAGGCTGCAAGTCCTCCGGGTGGTGGGGAACCGCGACAGATGGTCACCCATACCTGGGACCCAGCCACGGGAACGTGGAGGCCTGCGACACGCAGCACCGGTTCCGGCACCGTAAGGTGGAATCAACAAACAGGCACCTGGGATCCGAGTTGAGACTCACAGGAGAACACGTGGAATCCGTTACCGCCTATTGGGATACCCCGGGACTCAGCGACGCCGCGTCCCTGCGCAAACTGCTCTCGAAGATCTCTGAGGCATCATGGATGCCGACAAAGTGGTCTCTTCGGGAAAAGGGGGGCGTCCCATATTCGATGGAGGATGCGCTCCGGCACCTCGAACAAGGAGAGACTGTCTACCTTCGCCGATCGACCGCGCCGAAGTACGAGTTGCGTTTTCGCAAGTCGAGCTTCCGGTGGGAGTATCCACAGATCCCGCCTGACATGCTCGCGGCTCAGTGGGTATTGACCCGGGAGCTCGCGCTTCTGGCCATGCCGGAGTTCGGCGTGGTGACCACGAGCCCGGTCCCGCCCACGCCCGGCTACGGCCTCGATCCGCGACGAGAGTCCGAGTGGGAAGCGGGCTTGATGAGTCTCCTGCACAACGCGGCCGACGCGGACGGCCTTATCGGCCTCGCGCCTCGCACCATCATCGGATCGCGTCTGACGAGTCTTCTTGGCCGTGAGGTCCTGCTCGGCATTCCGGGCGTCAATCACTACGTGATGCCTAATGGAGGCGTCATCCTCGAGTTGAGTGACGCGCCTTGGAATCTTTCCCTCGACGAACTCCTAGAGACGCGCCGACCTGCCACTGCCTACCTGCGGGCTCGGGGGCTGTTGTCGGTCCCGAGCATCTCAGTCTGGCCCGGGCGCACCGACCGTGTCATCGTCGACTGGCGGCCCGGTCCGAACTACCCGGCGGAGCGGATCGTTCGGTAGATGTTGCGCTCGCACCTCGGAACAAGATGACCCGACTTTCGACCGCAGACATCGAGGCTCTCTTGGGCCCGGCCATGCGCTCC
>JBILLJ010000128.1:0-24442 GCA_044376125.1 Sandaracinaceae bacterium | reverse complement strand
GAGCGCGGCGACCGCCGCTCTGCCGAGACGCACCTCGCCCGCGCCCGCGAGCTCGATCCCGAGAGCAGCGACCTCGAGGAGATCGAAGCGCTCCTGGCCGCGATGCCCTGAGCTCGCCGTGCGCCTCCATCCAGCGTCGGCCTCTTCGTGTGGGCTGAGCTTCCAGAGACCATCCGGTGGACGCAGCGGTTGACCGACTACGAGCTCGAGCCCGTGGAGCGCTGGTTCGTGTTCGGACCCGCACGCATCTCGTCGTTCGGGCCCGTGCTCACTGGGGATGGCGTGGCGGTGTGGACCTGGGCCGAGTGGGTCGAGACCGGGATGAGCTACGACACGGGTCGCCTGGTGCACTGGGGCAATCCCACCATCGAGAGCCGGCCTCCCGGACGCGCGGGCGACCCTCGCTACATCCAGTATCCCCGCGGTTGGCTTCCATCGCCGCCCGGCCTTCGCATCTCGGGGTTGGGAATGATGCGGCTGCACGAGCCCGAGCGGACTGGGGTTTGGTGTCTCCGTATGGGGGGACCGAGTCGCTCGTCAGTGTTCCGGCGGATGCCCCATTGATTGTTGGCTACGCCCACGATTCGTGGATGCCCGCGTGGTCACCGGTTTCCGGTGCAATGGCGGTAGTTGCGGGTAGAGACGCGAGACTGGGGAGTGACCTCCGTTTGTTCCGCGGGCACCCAGTGGATCACCGAGATCCCGTCGTTGGGGTTCACTGCCCTGTTCGTTCGGCCGGATGGAGATGTGATCGTCGCCGGCACGGGTCGGATGTGGGTGGTCGATGGGGAGTCGGGCGAGCCCCTGCGCTCGGTCGGGTATGGCGTGCCGCTGACCTCGGAGATGGGTCGCCTGATCACCTATCATCCTGCGTGCGGCGTGCTCGTCGAGCAGCAGAGCGGGACCGAGTGGATGTGGGTCGACGACGAGACCCTCGTGGCGGGGCCGAGGCTTCGGCTCGAGGACAGCCTGGCTGGCGGGTCCGGGAACTGGGCGGGCACGGCCGATTGCGGTGTCATCGCCTTCTCGGGCGGACGCATCGTCCGACTCAACGCCGACGGTACGACACGCTACGATGTCGCGACGCCGGACTTCATGCCTGAGTCGTACGGGATCGCGGCGCCTCCTCAGGACGTCAGCGGAGGGACCGTGCTCTTCACCAATCCTGCAGGTTGGGTCGTTCTTGAGCCGGACGGCGAGATTCTCGACACCGTGGCGCTCGATCAGAGTCGGGTTGGCGTGCGCACGCTCGGTCATCCGACCTTGGCGCCGGACGGGACGCTGTTCCTGTCGGGCTCGACGCGGTACGTGGGCGGGATTCCCATCCTCTCGGCCGTGTCCACGGGTCTCGTGCCAGGCCCGATGTTGTGGGCGAACTCCGGGATCAACTGGGCGCACACCAACTCCTACCTGCCATAGTTCTCGAGGGCCCCATGTCTCCATCCACTCGGTCGCGAGTCGTCGGGAGCGTTGTCGCGGTGAGCCTCCTTGCAGGATGCTCGTGCGAAGGAGCGCCGGCCCCACCGGACGCACGGGTCGTGCCCGATGCGGCGGCGGGCATCGATGCGCGAGAGTTCGACGCGCAAGGCCCCGATGCGGCGGAGGATTCTCCGAGCGTGGATGTTGCGGTGCCGCGGACGTCCTGTGACACGACGGATCCCCGCCAGTTGGCGGCGTGCGCGGCGGCGGTCCGCACCGCGTGCGCGCCTCGCGGTGGACGGATGGACGACACGGAGGGCTTCGTGCTCCAACAGTTCGGCTTCGATGCCGCTACGCGCGATTGTCTCGTTGCGGCAGGCAGCGACTGCGCGCGAGCACAGGAGTGCATCGGGGATCGGCTGGAGCCGGGCGGATGTGTGAACACCTGTGAGGGGGACACTCGCACAGACGGGCTCTTCGAAGGTTGGTGCCGCCGCATCGACTGTGCGCGCACCGCTCCTGGCAACACCTGCTTGATGTATGATTCGATGGATCCGTTCGATCCACCGTTCCCGGTATGTACCACGGCTGAATGCTTGGGGAGGGCTGGCACCCAGTGCCTGGGAGATGACGTCGAGGAGTGTGCCGGTCGCTCGACGAGGATCGTGCGCGAGTGCGCGGAGTCGAGCCCATGTCGCATGGCGGCGGGCGTATTCGACTGTCTGCCGAACGGTTCCGTCTGCGCGGATGGGACCGCCGCTCAGTGCACCGGCCCCACAGAACTCACGTACTGCTCGGGTGGTCGTCTCGGGACCTTGGATTGCGGTGAGCTGGGTGGCCGGTGCGAGACAGGGCCTGGCGGCGCCGAGTGCGTCTACGACTCGGATCTCTGTGGTGCTTCCGGGACCAGCGGCACCCGCTGTGACGGCGACGACATCGTCTACTGCTCCTATGCGCGTGTTTCACGCGTCCACTGCCCTGATCTCGGGTTCACGCGCTGCGGCACGTTTGGCGGACTGCCCACGTGTCTTCCCGTCGCCGAGGGGCGCGTTCGTAGAGCCGTGACGCGACGGTGAGGGCACGCTCTTGATGGTCGCGATCGGCGTGCAGGCGCTCGGGGGCTTCGACTCCGTCGTCACGCGCCTCGGGCTCGCTTCCCTCGATGCCGGCGCGCTCGATGTCGATGGAGGAGCGTCACCCGATGCCGCGACGCGCACGCGCCGCGACGCCGCGAGCGAGGCCGTCGATCCGAGCGAAGCGGACGCCGGTGTCGATGCACCGCTCGAAGAAGCGCTCGACGCGTTCGAGCCGCCCGACGCGTTCCGTGTTCTCTCGCAGCGCGAGATCGAGGATCTCGCCAAGGACGAGCTCGACGCGGCCCGCGCCGACATCGAGCGCGGCGACCGCCGCTCTGCCGAGACGCACCTCGCCCGCGCCCGCGAGCTCGATCCCGAGAGCAGCGACCTCGAGGAGATCGAAGCGCTCCTGGCCGCGATGCCCTGAGCTCGCGGAACCACGTGCGCTGAGGCGACCTCGCCACGCCGTTCCGCGGCCGCTGTCGTACGATGCCAGGATGTCAGCGCGCGCAGCGTCGGTGGTCCGGGCCGCTCGGGCCTTCGTGGTGCTCGGTGCGGTCGTGTCGATCGCTGCGTGCGAGGGCACGATCGGGCCGCGCGATCGCGTCGATGCGTTCGTGGAGCCGATCGAGCCCGACGCCGCGGTGGCGCCCCTCGATGCGCACTTCGTCTTCGACGCGCCCGATCTCGATGCGCCCTTGCCCGACGCGTTCGTCGTGCGGCCCGACGCGTGGATGGGCATGGACGCGTTCATGATGGCCGGCACCGACGCGTTCTGGGGCACGTGCAGCTCGGGTGGGCGCATGGGCACGTGCATGCCGATGTCGCTCTGTGCGGGCATGTCGGTGCGCGGGCTCTGCCCCGGGCCCACCGACATCCAGTGCTGTCTGCCAGGCACCGACGCGGGCATGTTCGATGCGCCGCGACCGATGGGCACCTACACGGTGGCCGAGGTGATGGCGCGCCTCGGGGCCTGCACGCGCATCGGCGGTGACTACGCGCGCGACTCGGGCGGCACCGAGAACCTGCCGATCTGCCAGACGGACACGGTCATCTGGTGGGACGCCGACATGGACATCGACTGCGACGGCGGTCGAGGCGCCGAGTGCATGGCCGATCCGTACTACCTCCCCGACACGAGCGCCGTGGACTCGATGGGCGACCCGCTCGATGCGAGCACGCTGCCGTTCATCGTGATCCCGCTCGCTTCGAGCCGCTTCCGCTACGCCGACCACGACATCCGCCACGGGCAGGTCGCGCTCGTGATGTACCGGGACCGCATGGTCTTCGGGATCTTCGGCGACCTCGGGCCCGCGACGATCCTCGGCGAGGCCTCGTACGCGATGGCCGAAGCGCTCGGAATCCCCTCGAGCCCGATCTCCGGCGGCGTGGGCTCGGGCGTGACGTACCTCGTCTTCCCCGGCGCCAGCGCACGCGTCACGCGCAACGAGGATCACGACGAGGCGGTCACCCTCGGCGAGAGCCTGCTCGCGGCGTTCATGGGCGGCTGACCCCAGCGCGCCGAAGGCGCAGCAACCGTGGATCAGCCGCGCGGGCAGCCCATCGCGTTCGTCGCGACGAGCTCGACGCTCTGGGTGCCGAGGCCCTCGACCGTCACCTCGAGCGTGAGCGGGTGATCGCCGGGCAGGGGGCAGAGCGGGAGGATCTCGTAGACGCGCAGCGTGCTGCCGCAGCGCAGGCGCAGCTGCTTGTCGTCCATCGCGGTCATGCCGTCGGTCGTGACGCGCGCCGTCGCGTGAAGGCACGTGGGTGTCTCGTCGAGGCCCTCGAGGCGCACGCGGTACGGGATCATCGCGCCGCCTTGCGGGCCGATCACGAGCTCGACGCGCTGGCCGTTCATGTACGGCGCAGCGCCTGCGGCGTCGGGGGTGACGACGAAGCGCGCGGTCGCGTCGAAGCTCGTGACGGGTGTTCGGCAGAGCTCCGCGAGGGCCGGCGGCGCGCCGATGCACATGGAGCTCTCGAGCGTCCATTGACCGCCGCGGCAGACATACGTGTCGCCGAACGGAGGGCCACCGCACGTGTAGTAGGGACAGCTCAGCGACGCGGAAGGATCTTGGCAGGGTCCACCCGAGAGCGGCGCTTCCTCCGGGCACGCGGTGTCGATGTCGCAGCGCTCGGGCGGCACGTCCACGCCGCTGTCGGCGGTGTTGCCGTTGCCCGGGCAGCCAGCGAGCGCGACGACGGCGGCCAGAGCGAACGGCGTGACGAAGCGAGCGCGCGACATGGGCGCAGTCTGCCGCAGGGCTCGCTCCGTCGCAGCCCGATCGCGTGCGCTCGCACGTCCGGGCCGCTTCAGCGCCCCTTCACAGGCGGTGCAGCTTGATCGTGTTGGTGCTCGAGGAGAGCGGCCAGCCGATGACCAGCGCGAACTCGTCGCCTTTCTGGCAGATCTTCTCGCGCACGAGGAGCGACTGCGCGAGACGAAGCGTCTCCTCGAGATCCTCGGGCGGGATCTCGACGCGCGGCACGACGCCCCACTCGAGCGCGAGGCGGCTCGCGACCTCGCCGCGAGAGGTGACGGCGATGACGGGCGCACGAGGCCGGTTCTCGCTGAGGATGCGCGCCGTGCGGCCGTCGCGCGTGAAGGTGACGATCGCCTTGAGCGGCAGGAGGTAGCTCATGCGCGCGGCCGCCGTGGCCGCCGCGTTCGTGAAGCCCCAGCTCTCGGGCAGCGGCGGCAGATCGGAGGCGCCCTTGCCGACGCGGTACATCTCGCGCTCCACCTCGCGCGAGATGGCGTCCATCATCTGCACCGACTCGATCGGGTACTTGCCGCTCGCGGTCTCGCCCGAGAGCATGATCGCGTCGGTGCCGTCGAGGACGGCGTTCGCGACGTCGGCCGCCTCCGCGCGCGTGGGGCGCGGGTTGCGGATCATCGAGTCGAGCATCTGCGTGGCGGTGATCACGAGCTTCCCGCGCGCGTTCACCTCGCGGATGATCCGCTTCTGGATGAGCGGCACGAACTCCGCGCCGACCTCCACGCCGAGATCGCCGCGCGCGACCATCGCGCCTCCGTCGACGGCGTCGAGGATCGACGCGAGGTTCTCGATCGCCTCGGGCTTCTCGATCTTCGCGATGACCGGCGTGCCGCGCGCGATCGCCATCGCCTCCTCGACGTCCTCGGCGCGGCGCACGAAGGAGAGCGCGAGGTAGTCCACGCCGAGCGTGTTCACCGCGAACAGCAGATCCTCGCGATCCTTGGGCGTGAGCGCGGGCGTGGAGAGCTGCGCGCCCGGCACGTTGAGGCCCTTCTTGTTGCTGAGCTCGCCGCCGACCTCGACCTCCGTGACGACGTCGGTCGCCGTGGTCTCGAGCACGCGCAGCTTGAGGAGGCCATCGTCGAGGAGGATGTGCGTGCCGGGCGAGACGTCGCTGGGCAGCGGCGCGTAGGTCTGGCTGACGATCGTCGCGTCGCCCGGGACGTCGCGGTTGGTGAGCG
Organism: Sandaracinaceae bacterium; assembly: GCA_044376125.1. Taxonomy (GTDB): domain Bacteria; phylum Myxococcota_A; class Polyangia; order Polyangiales; family Sandaracinaceae; genus JAFLCL01. The sequence continues at coordinate 18,484 of JBILLJ010000128.1, read as the reverse complement.
TGAAGCGCTGGCCGACCTTCAGCTCCACGGGACCGCCGGGGAAGAGGCCCACGCGCATCTTGGGGCCGCAGAGATCCGCGAGCAGCGCGACCGGGCGACCCGCTCTCGCGGCGGCATCGCGCACGAGCTTGGCCGCGGCCGCGTGGCTCTCGTGACTGCCGTGCGAGAAATTGAGTCGCGCGCAGTCCATGCCGGCGGCGACGAGCTTGTCGATCATCTCGGGGTTCGCGGTGACGGCCGGCCCGAGCGTGCAGACGATCTTCACGCGTCTCATGCGGTCCTTCTAACGCACTTCGCGAAGGAGGCGTGAGCGCCGCGAATGACGCGCTGCACCAACCGCGCCGCCCCGTTCGAGCGCGCGTCGGTCGCACCGAGGGACGCAGCCTCGGCCATCCCTGCTACCATCGCCGCGTCATGCCCGTACGGACGACGAACGCGACCCAGCGCCTCGACATGATGCTCGCGCAGGCCGAGCGCTTCCTCGCGAACGGTCTTCTCGGCGAGGCGCTCGCGCGGGCGCGACAGGTCCTCGTGCACGCAGACCGCGAGACGGAGGCGCAGGGCCTCGAGGGACATCCGGCGATCGAGACACGGCGCCTGCTCGCGCGGCAGTTCCTCGCGGCGCACGGCGCACGTGTCCCCTGATCGCGTGAGGCGCCTCGGCCCGCGCCTGCTCCTCGCTGGCGGAGCGCTCGTGCTCGCGAGCGCCGCAGCCGCGCAGGACACGACGCCCACGAGCGTCGTGGGCTCGCCGACCGGCCTCTCGCACGAGCGGCGGCAAGCGCTGACGCCGGGCAACGTGCTCTCGCTGCGCACGGGCTTCGTGCCCGACCCCATCGTGTTCCGCGGCACGCTCAGCACGGGCCTTCCGCTCTCGCGCCTCGGTCCGGACTGCCGCGGCGTCTCGAGCGAGGGCCCCACGCAGCGCATCCGGATGGACTCGCGCTTCGGCTTCCTGCGCATCTTCGCGACGGGCGCCGCGGATCTCACGCTCGCCGTGCAGACCGAGCAAGGCGTCGTCTGCAGCGGCGACCGCTTCGGTCGTCACCCCGCGATCGAAGGGCGCTTCAGCCCAGGTGAGCTCGCGATCTGGGTCGGCGTCGAGGGACCGGTCGGCGAGGACGCGCGCGAGTTCGAGCTCGAGATCACCGAGACACGCAGCATCCGGCCGGGCGTTCGCCGCGGCGAAGAGGGCGAGCGCCTCTCGCTCGCCATCGAGGCCGGGCTCGACACGCAGCCCGAGACCGGCTCGCAGAGCGACATCCGCCTGCGACGAGGCTTCCTCCCCGATCCGCGCTCGCTCGCGGGCAACCTCGTGCCCGACGAGAGGCCCGTCGACGTGGGCGGCCTGGGCGACACCTGTCGCGGCTACGTGCCCACACGACCCGCGCACGTCGTCACCCTCCAGGACGACCTCGACTTCTTCCAGATCTACGTCCAGGAGGCGACCGAGAGCACCACGCTCGTCGTCGTGGCGCCCGATGGCGGCGTGGCGTGCGACGCGGCCGAGGGCGATCACCCGCACGTGAGCCGAGACGCGTGGCCCGCAGGCGTCTATCGCGTCTGGGTCGGCTCGCACCGCACCGACGGGGCCTTCCCCTACCGCCTCGGCCTCAGCGAGATCCGCCGAGTCCGGTAGCACCGCGCGGCCGCTCGGAGCTCCGATCCGGAACGCGCGGACGGCCCTCGCTCGAACCGTTCTCGCCGAAGCGTCGTCGCTCGCCCGAAGGCGCCGGGCTCACTTCGCGCGGTAGACGATCATGCCGTGCGTGAGATCGTAAGGGGAGAGCGCGACCGTCACGCGATCGCCCAGGATCACGCGGATGCGGTACTTGCGCATGCGGCCACAGAGCTGCGCACGCACCACGGCGCCCGCGTCGGTCTTCACCTCGAACTGGCCACCGGCGAACACGTTCGTGATCACGCCGTCGAGCTTGACGTGATCGTCGCGCTCGCTGCTCTCGTCGTAGTACTCGTCCTGATTGCCGCGCTTCCTCGCCACACGACCTCCGCTGTCAAAGCCCAAGCACCTCGGCCCGTGGGCCGAGTGATCCGGTGCCGCAACGGCTGGATCGGCCCGCCCTTGTAGTGCGGGGCGGTGGCCGAGGCAATCGAAGCCCTGGCCGGAAGCGCGGAAGTCACCGCATCGGAACGGTGGTGAAGGCCGCCCGGGCGCGGCGCGGGTCGTTCGTGATGAGGCCGTCGACGCCGTGGGATGCGAGGATCCGCAGGCGTTCCTCGTCGTCGACGGTCCAGACGTTCACGAACAGGCCGCGGCGCTTCCAGGCCTGCACGGAGGCGCGATCGGCGAGCCGGAACTGCGGATGGACACCGTCGGGGCGGATCGCGCGCACGAGCCCCGCGGCTCGGTACCGCCCGGTGTTCTCGCCGTCGAAGAGGAAGCCGAGCGCCACGCCGGCGCGGCTCGCTCGCACCGCGAGCAGGATCTCGGGGCGGAACGACGAGACGACGATCTGCGCGCGCTCGAGGGGCGACCGCTTCGCGAGGAGGGTGCTGACGAGGCGGCTCGCGCGCATGCGATCAGGCACGTCGCCCTTGATCTCGATGTTCAGCCGCAGGCCCGCACCGAGGACCTGATCGATCGTGTCCTCGAGCGTGGGGATGCCACGCGTGGTGGCACCGCCGGGGGCGACCAGCTCGACCTCGGCGAGCTCCGCGGCGCGCATCGAGGCCACCACGCCCGTGCGACCTGGCGAGACGCGCTCGAGCGTCGGGTCGTGCGCCACGACGACGGTGCCGCAGGCCGCGTCGCGCACGTCGAGCTCCACACCGTCGGCGCCGTGCTCGATCGCGAGTGCGAAGGCGGCGTGGGTGTTCTCGGGCGCGTGGGCGCTCGCGCCTCGGTGGGCCCACAGGGTGGGCGCTCGGGGAATCCCCGAAGTGGATCGTGTGGTCATGCGGCCGGCCCCGACGTTGACACAATTCGTCGCAACATCGGGGCTGGACGCGGAGTGTGCGTTGCCTCATCGTGCGGGAACGTCGAGGACGGGCCCGGCGGTTGGGGCCCCGGACGGTTCACCCATGCGCCACCACACCCGTCACATCGTCGCCGCGCTCGCGTTCCTCGCAGCCGTCGCGCTCGTTCCGTTCGGCGGCCACGGAGCGGGCGCCCAGGAGCGCACGCCGGAGGCCGGGCGCGCGAGCGGCCCCGCCATCGAGCTCGTGGTGGAAGGCCTTCGTGGCGCCGGACACGTGCGTGCCGGGGCCTATGGCGATGCGCGCTCGTGGCTGGGACAGACCGCGGCGGCGCGCTGTGCGGCGCCGGTCCAGGCAGGTCGCGCGCGCTGCACGATTCAGCTTCCGAGCGCGGGCACGTACGCCATCGGCCTCTACCACGACGCCGATGACGACAACGAGCTCGACCGTGGCGTGTTCGGGGTGCCCACCGAGGGCTACGGCTTCTCGCGCAACGTCGGCGGTGGCCTCTCGGCGCCTGGTTTCGCCGAGGCCGCGCTGCAGGTGGCTGCGGACGCGCTGGTCCGCGCCGTGGTGCGGATCCGTTACGGTCTGTGATTTCCTGAGCCCGCGCGGCGCTCGGCGGGCACGACGAGCGCTCGCTGCGCGCGACGGAGCTTGCTGAGGGGGGCCGCGCGTGCTCCCTTCGCACCCCTGATGGAGCAGCCCGAGGAGCGAGAAGATCCGCCGATCGAGAGCCCGCCCGAGGGCTCCTCGTGCGCGGAGCACTCGGACCGGCCTGCGCTCGTGATCTGCCCGCGCTGCGGATCGTTCGCGTGCCTCTCGTGCTGGCACGGCGCGCTCAAGCGGTGCCACGCGTGCGTGGTTCGACAGCCGCCGCCGCCGGTGCCGTGGGAGGACCCGAGCCGCAACCTGATCTCGCGCTTCTTCGGCACGCTCGGGGACGCGGGCTCGCCCGTGCTCACGGCGCCGTCGTTCCGCAAGGACGGCACGGGCCGCGCGCTCGTGTTCTTCCTCCTGACGTTCGTGCCGCTCGCGAGCCTCGCGGGCATCGTGCCGTACACGGCGCGTCTGCTCTTCGGGCCGGCACTGACGATCCAGCTCGTGGGAGAGCCGACCGACGCCGAGATCGCGATGGACGTCGCGCGCGCTGCCGGCGTGGGGCTCGCCGTGTCGATCGCGCAGTGGCTCGCGCTGGCCGTGCCGTTCGCGAGCCTCTCGAACGCGTTCGCCGAGAAGGGGCATCCGGACGCACCGATGCGCGCGATGCTCTACCGCGGCTGGCTCCTCGCGCTGTTCTTCGTCGCGCAGTACGTGCTGCCGATCGTGCTGCCCGAGAGCGCCAGTCTCTTCTTCGGCACGGTGCTCTCGCTCGTGCCGTTCGTGCTCCTCTTGGGCGCGATGCGCGCGACGACGCGCATGGGCTCGGGCGTCGGTGCCCTCACCGCGCTGCTCACGATCGGTGTGCCGTTCGCGCTGATGATCGGCTCGACGTTCTTCCTCGAGCGTGGCGTGCGCGCCGTGGTGCCCGAGCTCGATCGGATCGAGGAGGCGCAGCGCGTCGAGCAGGACCGGCTCGAGGCGCAGCAGAGCACGGGCTCTTCGGGCACACCGAGCGCCAGCACGCCCAGCAGCACGCCGAGCGCGGGCACACCGAGCGAAGGCGCGCCCAGCGAAGGCACGCCCAGCGCGGGCACACCGAGCGAAGGCACACCCAGCGCGGGCACACCGAGCGAAGGCACGCCCAGCGAGGGCACGCCCAGCGAAGGCGCGCCCAGCGAGGGCACGCCCAGCGAGGGCACGCCCAGCGAAGGCTCAGAAAACACGCCCAGCGAGGCGAATGTGCCGAGCGGTGCGGCGGTCGTCGCGCCCGTCACCGACGGGCCGGCGCCTACGGCGACACCGTGAACGAGGCCGCCTCGGTGCGGCCCGTTCCGTTGCAGCTCGTGACGACGAAGCGATGCTCTCCGCGCGCAGCGGCGGCGGCGCTGGGCTCCGTGCCCACGAGCGCGGGGAACGACAGCTCGAGGCTCGCGCCCGCGACCAGCTCGGCGCATGGCGGCAGCGGGTGCTCGGCGTCGAGCGCGGCGACGAAGTGACCGCGTGAGGTGACCGGTGCCCAGGTGCCGCCGTCGTTGGACTCGAGCACGAGCTCGGACGCGAACGCGACCGTCGTGCTCGAGTCGTTGGCGATCGTCACGAGCACGTTCGCGCCCTCGAGTCGTGTGCTCACGGTGAGCGCGGGCGCGGGCTCGGCCGCGGGAGTCGGCGCGGGCGGAGGCTCGCTCGGCGGTGGTGTCTCGCGGGGCGCGGGCTCGGGGCTCGCTTGCGTCACTGGCGGCTCGGGCTCGCTCGGTCCCGGATCCGCGGCGGTGCCCGCACCACACGCCTCGCAGCCGAAGAGGCTGGCCGAGAGCACGAGGATCAGAGGCGAGTGGGGCACGAGTCGCAGCACGCAGAGGAGGTAGCGCCAGGCCCGCGCGGTGCCAAGAAAACGTCGCGGCGGCTCGCGGCTCACGTGTCTGCGGTGCCCTCGAGCCGAGGGGACTCGTCGGCCCAGCGCGCATCGAACGCCCCGCGATCGAGCCACAGGCGGTGGGTGCGGCGCGCGCTCTCGGCGACCTCGGCGTGGCTCGGCGAGTCGAGGTAGGCGCGGAGCGAGTCCTCCTCGGTCGCCACCATCAGCTCGCCGCGCCAGCGGAGCACGGCGTCGTCGGCGCGCGTCCGGACGAGACCCCATTCCATGGCCCAGCTCGCCTGGGCCGTGCTGAGGCCGTGCTCGACGCGCAGCAGTTCGAGCAGCGCACGCAGGCGGCCGTGGTGCACGGGATCGAAGCAGGGCATCTCGCGCGCGTAGTGCTCCGCGTTGTGGAGGTACTCCGCGATCGTGACCATCGCGTGGAGCTCGAGGCGCCACACCACGCGTGCGAGCATCGACATGACGCGCCAGCCGATGCCGAGGCCAGGCGCGTCCTGCCCGGGCAGGCGCGGTCGCTCCGGGGTGAAGGCACCGCGCGGATGGCGCAGGAGGAGCCAGTCGATCGTGAGCACCCGGTAGTCCTCGTGCAGCGTCGGCAGACCCGGCGCGAGGTGCGGCACGAGCACGTCGCGCCTCACGACGAGCTCGATCAGCCGCTCGCGACGACCGTCCACGTCGGCCTCGACGAAGAGCGCGTGGCGGTCGTCGTCGGTGCGCGTGACGAGCGAGACCTCGGGGTAGCCGCGGCGCGCGAGCGCACCGAAGATGCCGTAGCGATCGAGGGCCAGGCGCAGCCCTTCGTCGCCGTAGTAGTCGAGGAAGCGGCGTCCGGCGTCCTTGTCGAGCACGAGCTCGGCGGACGACTCGGCGACGTCGTCCGAGGACGCGCGCATCAGCTCGAGGCTCGAGAGCGAGCGCGCGATGCGGCGGAACTCCTGGTCGTAGCGCGTCGGCACCTGGGCCCGATCGTGCGGTGATCGCCTTGTCTCGTCGAGGGGCGGGGGATTACAACCTTCGCGTGCTCCCCTCGGCGCGCGCGTTTCTGTCGGTTCGAGTGTTCGTCCTCGCGGCGTGTGTCGCCTTCGCGGCGGCGCCTGCGGCGGCGCAGGCGGGCCCGAGCCCCGAGGCGACGGCCGAAGCGAGCGCGCCGAGCGCAGCCGGCGAGGCGAGCGCGGACACCTCCGGTGACGGCACGGGGAGCACGGCGCCTGCGAGCGCCTATGGCGAGGAGGAGCCCGCAGCGGCCGAGGAGGAGAGGCCCGAGGTCGCCGAGGACGCGCGCGGCGAAGACGTGATGGCCGCGCTGTCGGACGCGATCGACGATCCGTCGCTCGAGGACGCCACGCCGCACCGCGTCCCGTGGCGCGAGGAGTGGCCGCGCTACTCCTTCGACGAGGCCGTGCTCACGCTCGGCCTCGGCGCGCTCCTCGTGGCCTCGGAGCTCTTGCCCAACTCGTCGTTCACGCCCAACTGGCGCGGCGGTCTGCTCTTCGACGACGGCGTGCGCAACGGCCTGCGCCTCGACACGTTCCTCGAGCGCGACAACGCGCGCATCGCCGCCGACGTGCTCATGTGGGTGAACATGGCGCTGCCGGTCGTGGTCGATGCGTTCTTCGCGATCGGCATCGGCGACGGCAACTGGGACGCGGCGTTCCAGATGGGCCTCATCAGCATCGAGGCCTACGTGGTCTCGCTCGTCGTCTGGCGCGTCACCTCGCTCCTGGCGCGCCGACAGCGCCCGCTCGACATGGCCTGCGAGGCCGGCGACACCTCGCCGCACTGCGACTCGCGCTTCGCGACGCAGTCGTTCTTCTCGAACCACGCGGTCAACGCGTTCACGGGCGCGGCGCTCACGTGCCTGCACCACTCCTCGATGCCGGTGTTCGGCGACGTGGGCTGGGACAGCACGGCGTGCGTGAGCTCGACCCTGCTCGCGACGGCCGTGGGCCTCTTGCGCGTGATGAGCGATCACGAGTACCTCACCGACGTGCTGACCGGCGCGGCCGTGGGCTGGCTCAGCGGCTACATCCTGCCGTGGTTGCTCCACTACCAGGGGGGTGCGCGCCCCGAGCTGCGTGCGCCGATCGCCGTGATCCCCGCGCCGATGATCGGCGACGACACGATCGGTCTCACCGCGGCGGGCTGGTTCTGACGCGCCCACCGACGCGCTTGGTCGCGTCGGCCACGCCCACCAGCACCACCGCCGCCAGCGCGGCGACGGCCGCCTCCGTCGTGGTGATCGGCGCGAAGCGGAACAGCTGCTGCGCGAACGGGACGAGCTCGCAGATCGCCAGCAGCACGAGGGTGCCCACCGCCAGCGCGGCGAAGGTGCGGCTGGGCACCAAGAGCTCGCCGAACATCGAGCGATCGAGCGATCGGTTCGACAGGATGAGCGCGAGGTTGCCGGTGACGAGCGTCACGAAGCCGAGCGCGCGCGCCGCATCGTCGCCGCGCTCGCCGCGCGTGAGGGCCACGACGCCCAGCGTCGCGAGGCCGAGCGCGAGCCCACCGACCGCCGCCCGCAGCGCGCGCCACGGCTCGACCACGGGTGTCCTGGGTGGGCGAGGGGGACGACGCATGACGTCGGGCTCCTCCGGCTCGGCCTCGAAGACGATCGAGCACGCCGGATCGATCACGAGCTCGAGGAACACGATGTGGAGCGGCGTGAGCACGGAGGGCCAGCCGAGGATGGGCGGCAGGAGCGCGACGAGCACGATCGCGACGTGGATCGCGACGATGTAGAGCGAGGCGCGCCGGATGTTGTCGAAGATGCGGCGCCCCAGGCGCACGGCCGACACGATGGACGCGAAGCGATCGTCGGTGAGCACGAGGCCTGCCGCCTCGCGCGCGACGTCGGTGCCGCGCCCGCCCATCGCGACGCCGATGTGCGCGGCGCGCAGCGCGGGGGCGTCGTTCACGCCGTCGCCGGTCATCGCGACGACCTCACCCGCAGCGGTGAGCGCCTGCACGATGCGGAGCTTGTGCTCGGGGCGTGCCCTCGCGACGATGCTCGCCTTCGCGAGGCGCTCGCGCAGCTCGGTGTCCGAGGCGCTCTCCACCTCCGCGCCGGTGAGGACGACCGGATCGAGCACGCCGATGCCGCGCGCGATCGCCAGCGCCGTGCGCACGTGATCGCCGGTGATCATGAGCACGCGCATCCCGGCCTCGCGACACTGGCGCACCGCGTCGGGGACCTCGGGCCGGAGCGGATCCTCGAGGCCGACGAGGCCCACGAGCTCGAAGGCGAAGTCGTGTTGCTCGGCGGGCAGCGCGCTGGCGCTGAAGCGCGCGCGTGCGACGCCGAGCACGCGCAGCCCGCGCGAGGCGATCTCCTCGGCCTGCGCGAGCACCCTCGCTGCGCGCTCGGGCGCGAGGTGGCAGAGATCGACGATCGACTCGGGCGCGCCCTTGGCCGCGACGATCCAGCCTCGCGCCTGCGCGTCGTCCTCGCCGTCTCCCGCGGGTCGCCAGACGTGCGCGATGCTGAGGAGCGCGGGCGTGAGCGGGTAGGCGCGCTCGAGGGACCAGCTCGCGTGCAGGTGCTCGGTGCCCTCGAGCGTTCGCTTGGCGAGCTCGTGGAACGCGATCTCCATCGGATCGAACGGATCGCGCTGGCTCGCGAGCACGCCGTGCTCGACGAGCTCGTGCACCTCCTCGGGGAGCACGTCCTCGGGGAGCCCCTCGGCAAGTGATGCGCCCGCGCTCGCGTCGACGTCGTGCGCGCTCGTCGTGCCGTCCTCGCGATCGACGAAGAGGTGGGCGATCCGCATGTGGTTCTGCGTGAGCGTCCCGGTCTTGTCGACGCAGAGGATCGTCGTGGCGCCGAGCGCTTCGACGGCGGGCAGGCGCCGCGCGAGCACGCGCTCGCGCGAGAGTCGGAAGGAGCCGAGCGCGAGGAACACGGTCAGGACGAGCGGCAGCTCCTCGGGCAGCATGCCGATCGCGAGCGCGATGCCCGCGAGGGCTCCTTCGAGCCAGGCGCCGCTGCGCAGGCCCACGAAGACGGCCACCGCGACGCAGACGATCACGGCGATCGTCCCGAGCCAGCGCACGAGGCGCGCGATCTCGGTCTGGAGCGGGGTGTCCTCGGGCTCGAGCGTCGCGAGCGCCTTGCCGATCTTGCCGATCTCGCTGCGCGCGCCCGTCGCGACGACCTCTGCCACGCCGCGGCCCGCGACGACGAGCGTGCCCGCGCGCACGCCGCGCGTGTGCTCGTCGCCCGTCGCGAGCTTGGTGACGGGCACGGCCTCGCCGGTGAGCAGCGACTCGTCGACGCGCACGTTGTGGGCCTCGAGGAGCGACGCATCGGCGGGCACACGGTCGCCCTCGGCCACGACGATGACGTCGCCCACGACCACGTCGCGCGCGGCGATGCGCAGCGGCTCGCCGCCTCGGATCACGAGCGCGCGCGGCGCCGTCAGGTCGCGCAGCGCCGTCACCGCCCGCTCGGTGCGGCGCTCCTGCACGAGCGTGATCGTCACCACGAGCACCACGCTCCCCGCGAGGAACACCGCCTCCTGCCGATCTCCGAGCGAGAAGTAGAGCGCGGCCGCCACGGCCATGAGCCCCGTCATGGGCTCGCGCACGGTGTCGAAGACGTGCCTCGCGAGCGAGCGCTGCTCGTGCTGCGCGAGCACGTTGGGGCCCTCCGCCACGAGGCGTCGTGCGGCTTCGGCGGGGCTCAGGCCCGTGGGGACGTGGGGCTCGGTCATCTCGTCAGTCCGCCGGTGTTCTCGGTTTCTGCACGGCGCAGGCGCCGCGCGTTGGGGGTGCTGCCCCCAGAACCCGTCCTGCGATTCGATCCCCGAGACAGAAGGATTCTTTCTCGGTCTCTCACTCCGCCGGTGTTCTACGCGCGCGAGCGACCCGCGCATCTGCCACGCCCCGACGAACTGTCCCCGACCTGGGGGTGGATCGCCTGCTCGGGTGCGTACGCCCCCATCGTGCGCTCGTTCGAACCAACCGAGGCCTCGTGGTGACGGTCACTCCATCGGTGGCCGCCTGGGGCATCTACACCTTCCGGCTGGAGTCGGATGGTCGGATGCGGGTGCCTTGGGCCTCGGCTGGCCTGACGGACCTCTTCGCCATCGACCTGGATGCGATCCGGATGGACGCTGCGAGCATGTTCGCGCGCGTGCCGGCGGAGGACATGCCCGCGCTGCTCGCGGCGGTGAACGAATCGGCTCGCACGCTGGGGGCGTTCCACCACGAGTTCCGGATCGTCCAGCCCGACGGCCGCGTTCGCTGGGTCGAGGCGCGCGCGCTTCCGCCCGAGCGCACGGACGATGGCGGCGTGCTCTGGCAAGGAGTCTGTCAGGACGTGACCGACCGCTACGCGGCACGCAGCCGGCTGGCCGCCGCGCACGATCTGACCCGCCTCGTGATCAGCCAGGCGCCGATCAGCATCGCGATCTTCGATCGGGAGATGCGCTACCTGGCGGTCAGCAAGCGCTGGGTCAGCGACTACGGCGGCGGGCTGGAGGACCTCGTCGGACGACGTCACGACGACGTCGTGCGCGACCTCCCTGGTCACTGGTGTGCCGCGCACCAGGCGGGCCTCGAGGGCCACACGACGACAGTCGACGAGGAGGCGTGGCGGGACGCGGCGGGGCGCACTCATTGGCTGCGGTGGGCCGTGCATCCGTGGCGCGACGAGGACGGCGCCATCGCGGGCATCATCGTGTTCGCCGAGGACGTGACGGCCCGCCGCGACGCCGAGAAGGCTCGCCGCGAGAGCGAGGAGCGGCTCGCCGCGATCATCGACTCGTCGCTCGATGGTGTCGTGGCGCTCGACGAGTCGCTGCACGTCGTGCTCGCCAACCCGTCCGCGGAGACGATGTTCGGCTATCCGCGCGGTGCGCTCCTGGGTCGCAGCGTCGAGGAGCTCGTTCCTCCCGAGCACCGCGAGGGTCACGCTGATCGCGTCCGGAGCGTTCGTGGGCGCTCACCGGGCTCGCGTCGCGCGACGGTCGTGGGGCTGCGGGCGGACGGCGCGCAGGTGCCGCTCGAGACGTCGTTCGCCCACGCGCGCGTCGGCGGACAGAGCCTCTTCACCGTCGCCTGCCGAGACATCAGCGCGCAGCTGCGCACGCAGCGCGCGCTGGAGGCCGGAGAGGCTCGGTTCAGGCAGATGGCCGAGGCCATCCGCGAGGTCTTCTGGCTGGCGGACACGTCCACCGGGAAGCTCCTCTACACGAGCCCAGCCTACGAGGCGGTGTGGCGGCGGAGCGGCGCCGCGATGGAGGAGGATCCGCTCGACGGACTGCAAGCGGTGCACCCCGAGGATCGCGAGCGCGTCGAGCGGCAGTGGCGGAGCGGCTCGCCCTCGGGCCACGACCTCGAGTTCCGCATCGTCTGGCCGGACGGAACGATCCGCTGGCTCCACGACCGTGCGTTCGTGGTGCGCGACGTGGACGGTAGCTCCACGCGCCTCGCGGGCATCACCGAGGACGTCACCGAGCGGCGCGCGCTCGAGGAGCAGCTGCGACAGACACAGAAGATGGAGTCGATCGGTCGCCTCGCGGGAGGCGTCGCGCACGACTTCAACAACCTCCTCACGGTGATCGTCAGCTCCGCGGAGCTCTTGCGCGAGTCCGTCGCCGATCGCGCCGACGTGCTCGAGCTCGCGGGCGACGCGCTCGATGCCGCGCAGCGCGGCGCGACGCTCACGCGTCAGCTCCTCGCGTTCACGCGGCAGGAGGTCGTCGAGCCCCGCGTCATGGATCTCTCGGCCGTCGTCGCCGACACGGAGAAGCTCCTCCGCAGGCTCATCGGAGAAGACGTCACGCTCACCACGCGCCTCGATCGGCGCGCGCCACCCGTGCGGATCGATCCCGGCCAGTGGACCCAGGTCATCCTCAACCTCGCGGTCAACGCGCGCGATGCGATGCCGCGCGGCGGTCGCCTCCTGATCAGCACCCGCGCTCACACGGTCACGCGTGGCGCGATCCCGGGCCTCGAGCCCGGCGAGCACACGGTGCTCGAGGTGAAGGACGACGGCGCGGGCATGACGGGCGAGGTGCGTTCGCGGATCTTCGAGCCGTTCTTCACGACCAAGCCCGGGGGCAAGGGCTCCGGGCTCGGTCTCGCCGTGGTGTACGGCGTCGTGCACCAGGCGGGAGGCTCGATCGAGGTGGAGAGCGAGCCCGATCGAGGCACCACGTTCCGGATCCATCTGCCCGCCGCGGCGCCCGCTCCTCTGAGCGTGGCCGCCGATCGAGAGCGCGCGCTGCGCGGCGGCGACGAGCTGATCTTGCTCGTCGAGGACGACGACACCGTGCGGCGCGTCACCGCCCGGGTGCTCGCAGGCAACGGCTACCGCGTGGTCAACGCGCGCGACGGAGCCGAAGCGCTCGGCGTGCTCGAGCGCCTCGAGCGGAGCCCCGATCTGCTCCTCACCGACGTGGTCATGCCGAACCTCGACGGGGCCGAGCTCGCGGCGCGCGTCAAGGCGCTCCACCCGCGGACGAAGGTCCTCTTCTCGAGCGGCTACATCGACGAGTCGATCACGCTGCGCGGCGTCTCGAGCGGCGGGAGCTTCCTCCAGAAGCCGTACTCGCCCGCCGTGCTGATCGCGCGCGTGCGCGAGATGCTCGACGAGGGCTGAGCCCGCGCGCACCGAGGTGGAGGCCGATCAGCGGGCCCGTCCAGCGCACGTCCTCGGCCTCCGGGGGCGCCGAGGCGTGCGGGGGCGTGGCGTTCGGGGGCATGCGGCGCATGCGTACGCGCGAGGCCGCCGCTCGGATCGAATGACCGCGACGTCTCAGCCGCCGAGCGCGCGGAGGATGTTCTCGAGCTCTGCGCGCAGTGGCCCGGTCTCGACGGCGGCTTCGCGTCGAAGCATCTCGCGCGTCTCTGCCTGGTCGCTCCGGAGGAGGTTCTCGCGCGCGACGTCCTTGTCCTGGCGGTCACCGTTGCGGAACGCCTCGATGAGCAGCTCGACCGCCTCGACGCGGTTCACCTTGCCGATCGAGGCGAGCGCGGCGCGGCGCACCTCGGGCTCGGGTGACTCGCGGTAGATGCGCGAGAGCGGATCGAGCGCATGCACGAAGTGCAGCGTCTGCACGCAGCCGAGGGCCTCGCGGCGCACCTCGGGCGCGGGATCGGCCAGGCCCTGCATGATCGACACGAACGAGCGCTTGAAGAAGAGCTTGCGCGTCGCCCGCATCGCCGCGGCGCGAACGCGCAGATCCTCGTGCTGCATCATCTTCTCGAGCGGCGAGAGGCAGACGTAGAGCTCGACGGAGCCGAGCAGCTGCGCGAGCTCCATCGAGGTCTGCACCGAGGACGTGCTCTCGGCCGCGCCGAGCTGCTTGAGGCGCACGAGGATCGCGCGACGACGCTGGAAGTCGGCCCAGCGGCGATCGAGCGCCACGTCGATCATGGTCTCGGCCGGATCGCCGTTCTGTTCCCACTCGATCACGTCGAGGAGCCAGATCTCGGGGTAGGCCGTTGCCATGCGCAGGTAGTCGGGGAAGCCCTGCATCGGCGTCGGATCGTCGGGCATCTGCTCGAGGCGCTTGGCCAGGCGCTCGTAGCGGGCCTTGCGCTTGTCACCGAGCTCGAGCGCCGCCAGGCGGCCGTAGAGCGCGCGCACCTTCGTGTAGAGGCCGAGCTCGTTGAAGCCGTCGATCGCGGCCGCGAACGCGTTCTCGGCCATCTCGGGGCTGCCGCCGTCGGCGAGGATCCGCTCGCCCTGGAGCGTGCTCGTCTCGGCGCCCTTGAAGCGGTAGTGGCGCGCGTAGGGCAGCGCCTGTCGGCGCGAGTAGTCCGCGGCCTCGCGAAAGAGCGTCGCGGCCGCGTGCAGCTCGTTGCGCTGCATCGCGAGGGCCTGGAAGTCCTCGTAGTACTGGATGACGTAGTACTTGAGGCCGTCCTCGCGGAGGATGCGGATGCAGTTGAGGTAGCCCTCGGCGAGGTTCTCGAAGCTGCCCTCCTTGCCGATGGTGAGGAGCACGCCGTAGCAGTCGAACGCACGCTCGCGCTGGCCCTTGGCCTCGAAGCCGTCGGCGGCGGCGGTGAGGAGGTGCATCGCGTGCACGATGGCCTTGCGGCCCGCCGCGCGATCGCCGAGGCGGAGACACGCGCGGCCGAGGTTGAAGTGCACGAGGCCGGACGCGTAGAGGTCCTCCGAGAGGCGCGGCACGCTCGCGAGGCGATCCCAGAGCACGCGCGCGCCGCGATCGTTCTTCGCGATCTCGCACTGGATGGCGGCGTGGCCGAGCCAGCCCGCCTGCTCGAAGGACTGCGCCGCGCCCGCGTGATCCTTCGCGTCGACCTGGACGCGCGCGCGATCGAGCGGCAGCGAGCTGACGTTGAAGGCGCCGTTCCGATCACCGAGGTAGAGGCGCGCCGAGGCCGCGGCGCGCGTGCGCCCGAGGGCCGCGTAGCAGGTGCCCATGTCCTTCACGGCGGCCTTGAGCTCGTCCTCCGTGATGTTCTGGCGATCCGCGAGACGCCAGAGGTGGACGAGCGCCTCTTCGTACTGGCGGCTGTCGAGCGCGCGGCGCGCGGCGCCCTCGACGGCGCGCTTGTCGAACGTCGCCGTGCTCACGGTCGACCTCCAGGCCCACCGCCGAGGAGCTGGCCGAGCTCCTTCTCGGCGGCCTCGAGATCCGCGAGGCGCTGCTCCTTCTCGCTCGGCGGGATCGAGCGTCGGCCGGGCGGGATCGAGCCGCGCGGCTCCCCGGGACGCGCGGGGGCATCGCCCGCGGCGTCGTCGACGATGTCCATCGCGCGCTTGGCGCGCTCCTCGCGCTGTTCGAGCGCGGCCTGCGTGACGATCTGCACCTTGTGGAGGCGCGGCAGGTACTCGAGGTCGAGCTCGCCCGAGCTCGGCAGCATGAAGATGCCGTAGAGCTGCGCGTGCGCGCGCAGGCGCTCGATCGCATCGAGCGGCACGTGACACTCCGCGTGCGTCACGAGGTAGAGGATGACGCTCTTCTTCTCGCGCTTGGCCAGGCGCGAGACCTCGTTCGCGAGCAGGCTGAAGACCTTGGCGTAGTTGCGGCCGTGCTCGCCCTTGAACGAGAGCACGTACGGGATGTCCACGCCCTGCGCCTTCTTCTTCGCGCGCGCCTGGTGGAGCTCGTAGAGGCGCGAGTCGAAGAAGCGGAAGAAGACGTCCTCGCCGCGGAGCTGGAGCTTCTTGATCAGCGTGAGCGCGAGGCCCCGCGCGAAGACGCTGCGCTGACCGCGCATCGAGGCGGTCGTGTCCACGCAGAGGTAGTGGCAGCGGCGGTCGTCCTCGCGGGTCTTGTCGCGCGAGTAGTAGAAGACCTCGTTCTCCGAGTAGCGCTGGTCGAAGAGGTCCTCGTCGTACGCGAGCTCCGAGAGCATGAGCGAGTCGATCGAGCCTCGGCGCGCCAGGCCCGCGTAGCCGTCGGTCGCGAAGGTCTGCGCGCCCGTGGCGCGTCGCGTCTCGAGCACCGAGGGCAGGAGATCGAGCGAGAAGTTCACGACGTCGTTCGCGTCGGGGCTCTCGAGCACGTGGAGGAGATCGACCGCGCCGAACGCGCTCGCGGCCGTCGCCTCGGCACCGAACATCCCGAGCAGGCGGAGCGTGTCGAGGTCGATCTGCTCGATCGAGGTGAGGAGGCGGACGTGCTCGTTCGCGAGGTGGAAGAGGAACGACGCGTCGGCGCGGCGCTCGGAGCCGCTGAAGAGCTGGAGCAGGCGCGCGTCGAGGCCCGAGTAGACCTCCGGATCCACGGGCAAGGGCACCGCGACGGGGCGGCGGCCCGGGCCGAGGTGTCGCTCGTACACGGGGCCGAGCACGCGCAGGAGCACCACCACGACGAGCGCGTCCGAGAGCTTCCACGCACGCGACTTCTCGACCATCTCGGTCTGCGCGATCTCCGCGAGGAGCTTCTTCCAGAGCTCGAGGCCGTTGGCGACCTCGGGTGGCAGCTGCGCCTTCTCCATGGGTCGTCGCAGGCGCAGCTCGCTCGGCGCGTGCACGAGCAGCAGACCCAGGTCGTGCACGACCCAGAACGGCACCGCGAGCCCGACGCGCCCGAGCGAGTTGCGCCACTGCGCGGCGCGCACCGCGAGCATCGGGTTGTCGGCCTCGACGAGCGAGAAACCGAGCCCCCCGACGTCGCGCGCCTGCTCTGCCGTCAGCGAGATCACGACGCTCGCCCTCCGACGATCGGCGCGACCACTGCCGTCTGGAGATCCCGGAGGTACGACGCAGCCCCGGCGACCTCGTGCCGCGAGAGCACGTCGAGCGCGCGGTCGTCGATGGGCGGTGGCTCGTTCCCATACAGGCGCGCTGCCACTGTCTTGGCTTCCTTCTTCGACGTGGGTGCGCTCGAGAGCTCGTGAGGTTCCGCGACCGGATCGAAGCCGAGCTCTTTCCGGAGGGTCGCGATCTCGGCGGCACGGGCCTCCCGATCGACCAGCGCGATCCGCCACGCCTCGGACTCGGGGACCATCAACGCGAGCGCTACACCGAAATCCTGTCGATGCTCATGGATAGCCTGCTGAATGCCACGTCGTCGCGACGCATCCTGGTCCGAGTCTCGGGCGACGAGGACGGCTTCAGGCTGGTGGTTCTTGGCGAGCCAGGTGAACGTCTTGCGAAAGGAAGCCGCATCCGACGCGCCAGGCTGACCGTCGAACATCCCAAACGCGCGCTCGGAACGAGCGTCCTTTGGGTGGAAGTGTCCGCGATTCGACGGATCCGGCAGGAACACACGGAACGCCGCGAGATGGTCGATGTCGCCGTCCGACTCGAAGCCGGCGATCCACGGTTGTCGAAGCAACACGCGGTCGCAGAGGCCCTTCACGAGGGACGCCCCGCTGCTGTCTTCGGCCACGACCGCAATCCTGAATGTCATGGAACGCCCAACACCCACTGCTCGCCGACCGTGGACCAGAATTCTCCGGGACGGAGGGACTCCTTGAAGCGCACGAAGTCGGGGTGCTCGCTGAGGAGGCGGGAACGGGTTCCATTCGCTGCATCTGCGGCGAGGAGGACGACGTCCGAACCTTCGAAGTCGTCGAGGATGAAGGGCGAGTGCGCCGTTGCGATGATCTGGAGTTGCGGATCGAGGCTCAAGAGGTGACGCATTCGCCTCGCCACCTCGACCTGCGCCCTGGGATGGAGGGCCTTGTCGAGGTCGTCGAGCAGAACGAGCTTCGGTCGCTGGTCGGATCGCAGCATGGTGAGTAGGGCCAGCGCCAGAATCGTTCCTTCGCTGACCAGATCCGCGGGCACGAAGCCGAGGCCCTCGAACTCGAGCTCGAGCCGGTGTCCCCACACCACGGTACCGCCACCATCGATACTTGGGATGCGCAAGGACGCATTCGGAACTCGGAACCTCTGGAACGTTGGGACTACTTCACGTAGCAGACTCTCGATGTCACGCTTCGCCTGGTCGTCGTTGGTCGCGACCCATGCGAGCGCGGAGGCGAGACCCGCGCCGTCGAACTCGACGCGCGGAACCTCTGCGGTTGGGTAGGATGGAGTGGCTGCCGCGCGTGCCGACAACCGAAGGCGTGCGCAGGAGCGGATGGCCGACAGTTCGTCGAGCTGCGAACGAAGCTCCTTCCAGTCCTCGCCGGTCGAGCCTCGGCTGCAGACCTTCCTCGTCTGCCACTCGATCGGAGGCTGGCCCAGGACGTAGCGCGTCCCTGCGCATACATCCGACTGTTGTCGATGTCCCTCTTCGTCGAGCACGGAGTGCAGCCACAGACTCCGCTCCGCACCGGTCGCGGCGATACGGACGGAGGTCGCTCCGTTGCTGACGGAGCGATGAAGAGCGTCCCAATCGAAGAAGAAAGTGTCAGGTCTTGGGAAGCCGAGCTGCTTGGACAAGAGGTGCGCCGCATCGAGCAGGCTCGACTTCCCGACGCCGTTCGCTCCGAGGAGGAGCGTAAAACGGGAGTTGATCTCGACTGTCAGATCCTTCGCGCTCCGGAAGTTGATGAGCCGCAGTCCGTGGAGAAAGCCGCGTTCCATCGGTCACCTCACTGGCTGAACTTGCCGCTCTGGAAGACGTGGCCGAGGAGCTGATCGACGCGGCCGATCGCCTCCTGGGCGGGGCGCGTGTTGATCGCCTGGAG
>JBILLJ010000213.1:0-11289 GCA_044376125.1 Sandaracinaceae bacterium | reverse complement strand
TGATTCCGCACGGCGACGTGGCGTCGCTCTGATCGGATCGGGCGCAGCGGTCGACGTTACTGCGCTGACACCCGGCCGCGACACCACGGGGATCTCCGAGGGATCCCGCGTGGCACATGGGTTGCCCCATGGCCGCGCCGCCGCCCTCCGGCCCGCGCTCGCGTGCGGAGGGTGACGCCTCTCTTCGCTTCTGGCTTCGGTCCCCAGGTTCCCGATCGATGGACAGGATTCCGCCCCGGGTTGACAGCCCCGGCTCCGTGGGTCCTACTCGCGCGCCTTCGCGGTACCGCCGCGGGGTCGCCATGCGTGCGTCGCGCCGTCGGTGTCGCGCACGTGGCGAGCATCACTGTCGTGATGCGCGTGGATCGAGCGCCGTTCCGCATCCTCGAACCGTCCGCCGCTTCCGATTCTTCCGAGCTCGTCTCCTCGCCCCTGGCAGCCACTCGTTTGGAGAGCCCGTGACGCACCTCAAGTCGCTCAGGTCGTTCGCCATCCTCCTCGCACTCGCGAGCCCGATCCTCGCTCCCGCCGCGAGCTACGCGCAGGACGCCGGCACGTCCGCTGCGCCCGCACCGGCCGACGAAGCCCCGCCCGCGGATCCGAACGCCGCGCCCGCCGAAGAGGTGCCCGCCGACGGCACGACCAGCACGACGCAGACCTCGGCCACGCCGAGCGATTCGACGGCGCAGACCGACGCGACGGCGCAGACGGCTGATGCGGCACCTGCCGACGCGACGGCGCAGACGGCCGATGCGGCACCGACCGATGCGAGCGCCCAGACGACGGCCAGCGGCGCCACCCAGCTCGCCGCGCCCACTGGCGAAGAGGGCGAAGGCGAGGGCGGCACGACCACCGCTCCGGCGCCCTCCGAGGACGAGTCGCAGGCCGCCGAGGCGCAGGCCGCGGCCGAGCCTCTGGCCTGGCGCAACAGCTTCTTCAGCTACTCGGTGTCGGCGACGTTCAACTCGCTGTGCCGTGACTGCCAGCTCTCGTACAACCCGAACGTCTATCAGTTCTTCTCGTTCACCCCGCGCTGGTACGTCGACGCCTCGACGTTCTTCTTCCTCTCGCTGGGCGCGTTCTACGAGTTCACGGACGCGGACGGCGCGGCGTACAACCACGAGTTCCAGATCGGCGACTTCCTCGTCGAGCTGCGACGCACCGTGGCCTGGGAGGGTTTCATCTTCATCCCCGCGGCGCGTCTGAGCTTCCCCAGCTCGAAGCTCAGCCAGGCGGCGCAGCGCTACGTCAACGCGGGTCTCGGTGTGACCGTGGTCCGACCGATCCCCGAGGCGCTCGGCATGACGATCGCCGCGGTCGCCCGCTACCAGCACTGGTTCGCCGGCTCGAACGTGTCGATGGCGCAGGGAGACTGCATCGCCTCGCGTGACACCGAGAGCGCCACGCGCGCCGCGCCCACCACGCCGACGGGTCCCGAGGCGGACACCTCGTACCTGTGCAACGGCGTCGGTCGTAACGAGTCCGACCGCATCGTCGCGGGCCTCAACATCAACGTCACGCCCTTCGAGCACTTCACGCTCACGCTGTCGCTCTTCTGGGTGTGGTCGTACACGTTCGATCTCGCGGCCGCCGAGGTTCCCACGACCGCCGGTCCGGTTCGCCTCGACAGCCAGGGCGGCGCCTGGCGCAACTTCACCTCGTACTCGGTCGCGGCGGCGTACGATCTCACCGAGTGGCTCAACCTCTCTCTCACGGTGTCGAACTCGACCGTGCTCGCGCCCCTGTGGAACGACGACGGCAGCGTTCGCAGCCCGTTCAACCCGGACACGCAGTTCAGCCTCGGCCTCACGTTCACGCTGGACGGCATCTACAACACGCTCACCGCTGGTGGCGAGGAGGACGGCCTCACGCCAGAAGAGCGCCAGCGCCGCCGCCAGGGTCTCGCGCAGCGTGACTCGGACGAGGACACGCAGGGCTCCTCGTCGCCCAGCAGTGGCACCACCTTCTGAACCACGCTTTTCGGGGGCGCCCGCGGGGGCGCCCCACCAAGGATGTTCATGTCCAGCTCGCAGGATCGTAGTCGACCGGAGGCGGAAACGATGCTCAGGAATGCCACGCTTCGATCGCTCGTCGTGGTGCTCGCGCTCGGCGGCGCCCTCAGCGCCGGGTTCACTGGCTGCGGAACTTCGCAGCCGCCAGTGAGCCAGCTCGGCGCCAACATCATCGACAAGAGCATCTTCGAAGGCTCTTGGTACATGGCGCAGACCGTCGTGGACTTCGACTACGAAGGAGCCGGACTCGGCTTCGTCGGCGAGGTCGGCAACGACGGCACCAGCGGTGGCTACGCGATCCCGCGGATTCGCTGGGTCATCGACGAGCAGACCCTGTATGCGTTCCGCGACTACCAGACGGTTGCCGACGCCGTCGATCCCTTCGAGGACGAGCGCCAGGCCGACCCGCGCTTCATCGGTCAGCCCGTCGCCGCCTATCGCATCCTCAGCCACTTCGACATTCGCCGGGCCTACAACACGGTCACTGGCGAGGAGCTCAACGTTCTCACGGAGAACACCGTCGATCGCCGCTGGTGGGAGCGCCAGTTCATGCGGGTGGACTTCTCCCGCAACCTGCTCGCGTCTCGCGCGGGCATCTCGGCCGACCTGCGCGCGATGTTCGGTCAGCTCCGCCGCGAGCCGGCCGACATCACGGTCTGGTCGCAGTCCGACATGCCCGCCGAGTGGCTTCCGCAGTTCAATCACATGAGCTGCGCGTCTGCGGACGGCACCGGCTGCACCGAAGGTGACCGCATCTATGCCGGAGACTACGAGCAGGGCCAGCTCTACCACATGAGCTTCGTGACTCTGGAGCTCCTGTCGCCGGGCGTCATCAACATTCCTGGGTTCGGGCTCGTCCCCTACTGTGGCGAGGCGGCGCTCGGTGACCCCGAGTGCGCGAGCGTGCCGATCGCCGTGCGGACCTCCTTCCTTCGCGTCAGCGACCGCCGCGAGTACCAGCCGCAGCAGTGGCAGGACGAGATGTTCGAGCGCGCGGGCTACTTCCGCCTCGAGCGCGACACGTTCGACACGACTCACCACGCGGACGACGTCTCGTGGGGCACCACGGACTTCCGCAACTACGCCGCGTTCCGCCACAACATGTGGCAGGACTGGTACACGGATGAGGCGATCGCGGGCTCGACCTGCACCGTCGCCCCCGACTGCTTCGAGATGGCGGGCCCCGAGGCTCGCTGCCGGGCGGGGCAGTGTGTGCGGCGCACCCCCGTTCCCTACGCGGATCGTGGTGTCCGTCGCATCACGTGGCACACGAGCCCCGAGCTGCCCGCCCATCTGGTTCGCCCGGCCTTCGAGACGGCCAACGAGTGGAACCGTGTGTACATGCAGGTGGTTCGCACCCGCACGGGTCAGCCGCTCCCCGAGTACCCGGCCGTCGACTGCCAGCGCGAGAACCCCGACGACTACTGCTACTGCACGGACGTCCCGGTCGGTGGCGCGCCGGGCTGCGATCTCAACGACCCCGAGACGTGGGCGATGTGCGAGACGCGCACGATCAACCCCACGTGTGACGGTCAGTACAATCCGTTCCAGAGCCCTGCAGACGCAGCGGCGGCGGGCGTCGTGGCGCCGTTCGACTGCTACGTGGAAGTTCCCGCTGGCGCCGAGCCGGACGTGACGAACGCCGAGCTGATGGCGCGCCTGGCGGACACCGACTACGAGGGCTGGTTCGGCGCTCGCATGGTCGGCTCCGAGTGCGTGCTCGAGCTCCGCGTCAACAGCTGCAACCTGGCCGCTGTCCGCGACAACCCGAATGGTCCTGGCACCACGGACGGACTGGACTGCCAGCTGCGTGGCGACATGCGCTTCAGCCTGCTGAGCTACGTCGATCAGCCGGGCACTCCGTTCCTCGGTGTCGCGCAGTTCCGCGCCGACCCGGTCACGGGTGAGCTTCTCAGCACGGACGCGAACATCGGCGGCCCGGCGCTCCAGAGCGTGCGGACTCGCGCGATGCAGGCGTTCGATCTCATCAACGGTCGGTTCACCGATCAGGAGTTCTTCACGGGCGAAGACATCCGTGCCTACCTGGAGGCGGCGAACCGCGTCGATCTCCCGGCACCGCCCCGCATCGACTTCTCGGTGGCCACGGGCGTGCCTGGTCTCGCGGTCTCCGCCGACCCTGGCGTTCGCGCCGAGATTCAACGGACGATGGATCGGGCCGTCGAGCGCGCGGAGGCGCTCCAGGGCCCGGAGGGACGTACGCGGATCTATTCGGACCGCCTCTCCACCCTCTCCGGCAGCGACATCGAACAGCGCCTGTTCGACAACGATGAGCTCTACGTCCTCGCCGGAATGGCGAATCTGCCGTCCACCGGCTCATCTTCCCAGCTGCGCGAAGCCCTGCTCGATCAGGTCTCGCCGCTGCGGGGAGGCCTCGAGCGCGAGATCCGGGAGTCTCTCGAGGAAGAGACCGCGATGAACGCGGCGGGCATGCACATGGTGAACGAGTTCACCGACGACTCGGTGCTCTGGTACGTCAACCAGCACCGCGACTGGCCCCGGGCCCGCGTCGAGTTCGAGCTGAATCGACGACTGTACCGGCAGACCGAGATCCACGAGATGGGTCACTGTGTCGGCCTTCGTCACGACTTCGGCGCCTCGGCCGACACCGAGAACTACGCGCCGCAGTACTACCGCATCGCCGAGCAGTTCCCCCTGCCGGACCCGCGTGACTTCGAGACCGACGGCACCCCCGGTTACAGCGTCGCCGAGTCGCAGGCCTTCGAGCGTGCCTACGCGGGCACCCGTCGCCTCCGTGAGCTGGCCGGCATCGACGCGTGGATGAACTCCGCCATCATGGAGTACACCGCCAACTGGTACCAGCGAATCCAGGGATCCGGATACCAGGACTGGATGGCGCTCGCCCTCGGGTACGGCGGCCTCGTCGACATCTATCACAACGAAGCCAGCCTTCCGCTCGAGCGCGTCAACTCGGCCACCACGCCGCGCGAGTACGTGCAGCACTACATGGGTGGCGAGGTCTGCGACACGGACGCGGACTGCCCCTACTCGACGGGTGGCAGCCACGCGTCGGAGCTGACCGACGCCAATCGCGGGTCCGGCCTCACCCAGCGCTGCGTCGCCAACCCGAACCGCGCCGGCCAGAGCGTGTGCTCGAGCTTCGAAGCCGACTCGACGGTGCTCCGCGCGGCGGTGGAGGACGGGAGCGCGAGCGCGGAGTGGGTTCCGATCTACTACCGTTACTGTGAGGACTTCCGCGCTGGCACGCGCTCGCTCGCGTGGTGCAACACCTTCGACGAAGGTGACTCGTATCGTGAGATGGTCCGCAACTCGATGGAGGCGTACGAGCGGATGTACATCTTCCGCGCGTTCCGCCGCTACCGCCGCCTCTTCGGCTCCAACTACGCGGACGGCGTGCTCCGGTACCTGTTCCCCATCGTCAACATCCAGCAGAACCTCCTCTACCACTACGCCAACGATCCCGAGTATCGGAACGTCGAGGGTCCCTTCGGCTTCTACGACCAGTTCCTGTCGGCGGCGGACGGCCTGAACTTCTTCGCCCGAATCCTCGGGTCGCCGGGCGTCGGTGCGTACACGTACAACACCGGCTACCGCCGCTACACGCGCACGAACCAGGACCCCGACGCTCCGGGGGCAGACCTGTCCATCCCGCTCGGCATGGGTCGATTCCCGTACTCGGTCTACCAGTCGGGTCTGACCGGCCTGAGCCGTGTCGAGCGCATCGGCGCCATCATCGACAAGATCTACACGATGCTGTTGATGACGACGCGCGGCCTGAGCCCGTTCTATGGCACGGACGAGGTCTTCTACACCAACTGGTACGACCTCTTCCCCACGGAGATCGACCAGATGTTCCGCGGCATGATCGGCGACCAGCCCGATCAGTACATGCCCCGCGTCACCTGCGGCGGAGGATCGTTCCCCGACTGTCTGAACCCGCGGATCGTCTACATGGACTTCTATCGCGGCGACTGCGAGACGCCGGGCTCCACGACTTGTCGGCCGAACCCCGCCGACGTGACGTACCGCGACTTCAACGTCATCGAAGGTGGCGACACCTTCCTCCTCCAGTCGTACGCCGCGATCTTCGGTCTCGCGGAGTTCCCGGTCTACTACGACACGACCTTCCAGACCCAGCTCTTCATGTGCATCGAGGGCCGCGGCGACTGCATGACGCCGCCGCCAGACGCGCGAGAGGGTGTGGACTACGTCCGACACACGTCGAGTCGGTTCTTCCAGTCCTATCTGGCGTGGCAGCTCACGCCGTCCGAGGGTGCCGAGCAGCAGTCGGTCGCCTTCGCGATGGTGAGCGAGGCACACAGGTCCGCGCTCATCCTCCAGACGTTCCGCGAGCTCCGCGGTGACTTCGGCGGAACGGCGTGGGACGAGGCGAACATCACGCGCCGCGCGGAGTTCGACGCGCTCGGCATCCCGATCCCTGCGCGCGAGGTCGTCTCGCGTGAGATCAGCCGACTGGACGGCCGGGTCGTCGACCTGGAGTCGTTCTTCAACTACCTCATCCAGATCGAGCGCTCCTATGGCATCAACCCGCCGGCCATCTACACGCGGCCGGAGCTGTGAGGAGAGCATCATGACGACGCACTCCACCCGTACGAACGAAACGGCCCGAGCCATGGGAACCACGATGAAGACCCTCTCGCGCAGTGGCCTGCTCACGTGCATCGCGCTGGCTCTCTCTCTGCCGCTCTTCAGCTGCAGCGAGGTCCGCCCGGACGTGAATCGCGTTCAGACCAACCTCGTCTCCAAGACCCTGTTCGAGGGTGACTGGTGGTACACGCGAACCATCATCGGATTGCCGGACGACGCTGCCTGGGCCATCGGCGACGCTGGCTCCGGCGCCCCGTGGCCCGGTGCGATGGCGAACTTCGACATCGCATCGCAGTCGGGCGTGATCGGCCGAATCCGATGGGTGATCGACGAGAACTTCCTCTATGCCTACCGTGCCTCCGAGCTGATCCCCGGCTCGAACCCGGACGCAGACGATCCCGACTTCAGGGGATCGCCGCTCGCGGTCTACCGGATCACGTCGCACGTGGACATCCGTCGTGAGTTCAACCCGGTCACGGGTGAACGCTCGAACGTCGTCTCCGAGAACGTCACGGATCGCCGCTGGTACGAGCGCGAGTTCATCCGCGTCGACTGGTCTCAGAACCTCGTCACGTTCGGCCAGTTCGGTGCCGGCCTCGAGATCGACGCGCTGTTCGGCTCGTTCGTGCGCGAGCCCGCCAACCTCGGCATCGCCGATGAGGGCAACCGCGAGCTCCCGGCCGCATGGGCACCGCAGTACGTGACCGTCGCCGAGGACGCTCAGTACCGCTTCCGCGACGAATGGCCTGCAGACCAGCAGGACACCGTCCACTACATGTCGTTCGTGACCCAGGAGATGTGGACGCCGGTCCAGTGCTTCGGCAACTCGTGCGGCACCTCGATCGCGCTGACCCTCCGCGATGCCTTCCTTCGCGTTCCGCCGAATCACAACTACGCCGTCGAGACGCTCGCCAACAGCGAGTACGACCGGTTCGGCATCATCCGCACCGAGCAGCGGACCTACATCCGGGGCGGTGACCCGCGCGGAGCGCTCGGTCAGTACTGCGCCACCAACGAGGACTGCGAGACGAACGCGTGTGACGTCGCCCGCAACATCTGCGTGGGTGGCCTGACCGACGAGCTCGGCGACACCGACTACCTCACGTACTATCGCCTCCGTCACAACTTCTACAGCAACTCGCTGACGGACACGGCGTGCGTCGCCGACTGGCAGTGCAGCGGTCGCTACGGCACCACGGGTGGCACGGCAGGCTCCGTGTGTGACCAGTACGCGCAGCGCTGCACCATCCCGCTTCGGGACCGCACCGTGCGCCCGGTTCACTACCGGCTCTCGCCGGGCTATCCGACCTACCTCGTGCGGTCTTCCTTCGAGGTGGTTTCGATGTGGAACGACGCCTTCATGCGCGGCCAGCGCGCGCTCCAGGGGCGGCCTCTTCCCACGGGCGCACCCGTCGACTGCCAGTCGGCGGATCCGACCCAGTACTGCTTCTGCGGCGACACCATCTCCGCGCCGGAAGTCGATCCGGCGACGCGTCAGTGCCCCTTCCAGATCGACTTCTTCCGTCAGCCCGGCACCCGTGGCGTGACGGACGGGGAGGACTTCGATTGTTGGGTCGCGGGCGGCGAGGTGGGCGCCGAGGTGCCATTGCCGGATCTCTCGTCGCCGACGGAGTTCTCCGACTACCAGCGTGAGACGTGGACGCAGCTCCACTTCGCCGGCTCCGAGTGCATGCTGGTGCTCGACGTCAACAGCTGCGACCGCAACCCCGAGGCGGCGTGTGAGCAGCTCGGCGACATTCGCTACAACATGTTCAACTTCGTGACGGCAGCCGCCTCGGGCTTCTGCGGTGTCATGCAGCCCCTGCAGGACCCGATCACGGGTGAGGCGATCGTCTCGCCGGTCAACATGGGCGGCCAGTGCCTCGACAACTTCGGCGTGCAGCCCCTCGTGTACTGGCCGATCCTGCGTGGCGAGGCCCCCTCGGACGACCTCGTGAGTGGCGATGAGATCCGTCGTTACTTCGCGGCGACTGGCAACGTGCAGCCTCCGCGCGGCATCGCGCCCGGCACGGGTGCGGGTTACGACCCGTCCGATCCGTCGCGTCCCGCGCTCCCGACGGACCTCACGTCCGCGTTCCTCGATCACATGGAGTCGCTCCGTGAGGACGTGGAGAACCTCCACGGACCTGCCGGGCGCGCGCGAATTCACTCCGACCGACTGCACACGGTCGGCCGGACTCCCGAGGGCCGCGAGATCACGCGTCGCTTCGCTGCCGCGACCGAGTCCGAGGGCTTTCCTTCACTCAACGCCATCGAGTCTCTCGCGGCTGCTGCGATGGACGCGCCCGGCGCGATGCAGGGACCGTCGGTCGACATCGACGACCCGACTTCCCTCTCCCGTGTGTCGCCGTTCAGCGAGGGCTTCCTCGACAGCGCCCTCCAGGAGTTGCGCGATCAGCGGGAGCTGCTCCAGACCGGCACCTGTCTCCTCGAGCCGCGTCCGGCGCTCACCTACCAGAGCCAGTACGGTGAGTACTGGGCGGAGGCGTTCCGCGGCGCGGACACTCGCACCGCACGCATCCGCTGGGCACAGGCCTGGCACCGTGCCGTGATGCAGCACGAGCTCGGCCACGGTCTGGGCTTCGAGCACAACTTCGCGGCGAGCTTCGACCGAGACAACTACTTCCCCGCCTACTACCGCATCGCCCTCGAGAACCCCCTTCCGCAGGTCGAGGAGTTCGACGAGGCGGCCCGCGGGGGTAACGCGGACGGTGTCATCACCTCGGACGAGACTTCGCGCTTCTACGAGGAGCTGGATCGCGTCCGCGCCGCGCGAAACGACGCCGGCCTGGGCAACTACACCGCCTCGTCCACGATGGACTATCCGGGCGATCTCTCGGACATCATGGGCATCGGCCCGTATGACCGTGCGGCCGTCTACTACAACTACTTCAACCAGGTCGAGGCCTACAGCGGCGATCCCCGGTACGTCGCGCCCGGCACCTCCCAGGACGACATGCTCCGCGCCGACATCACCCCTCGCCAGAACTGGGCGTGGTACCGCGGTGGTGAGTCGTGCGACGCCGACGTGCAGTGCCCCTACGCCGAGGGCAGTCCGGCTCTGATCTCCGGTCAGACGGTGACGCAGCGTTGCGTGACCAATCCGCGCTTCTCGACCATTCAGAGGGCGTGCGATGGGGCGGAACACTGCATCTGCTCGTCGTTCGACCAGGACTTCATCGACTACCAGAACGGCCTCGCGTACCGCGGCTTCGACGACCCGCTCGCGTTCTTCCCGGTGGTCTACCTCTTCTGCTCCAACCCGCGCCTCAACGACATCTCGTGGTGCAACGTGTTCGACGCCGGCGAGAGCTTCCAGGAGGCGGTCGCACACTGGCGCCAGGAGTGGGAGAACCGATATCCCACCTCCTACTTCCGTCGGCACCGACGCCCGTTCTCGGTGCGTCGCCGATACCAGGGCATCACCGATGCGGCGAAGGTGTTCCAGCACCTCTTCTTCCGCCTCTTCAACAACGAGATCAACCGCGGGCGCACGCTTCGCGCGACCCGTTACTCCAGCGATCCGCTCCCGCTGGGATTCAACGACCAGTTCAACGCATCGGTCGACGTCCTCAACTGGCTCGCGCAGATCGCGACGATGCCGGACGTCGGGTCGTACCGGCTCGACCCTGCGACCAATCAGTACGTGCACATGGGCGAAGAGCTCGAGATGCCTGGCGCCGACATCACGCTCGAGCCCGGTGAGGGCTACTACACGTGGTCGCGGTACCAGGAGGGCATGCTCGGCTTCTTCCGCATGGAGCGACGCGGTGTCTTCTGGGACAAGCTCTTCGCGCTCCAGGCACTCACGCTGCGCGACTGGGGCATCTCGACCGGCGCCGAGGAGCGCTACTACGTGAACTTCCACAGCGTGTTCCCGATCGAGGTCACCGAGCTCTTCGGCGGCGTGATTCTCGACGAACCGACGTGGTTCGCGCCGCGCATCGACGCGACGGGCCCCGAGCCCATCGTCCAGTACCCGAGCTGGTATCGCGGAGGTGAGTGTCGTGTGGGTCCGCGGCCTGTGCCGTGCCGCGGTCCGAACACCTCCGAGTACACCCGCCCCGCGATCGACGGGACGAGCAACGACATCATGCGCTTCTACTCGGTCGCGTTCGCGCTCAGCGAGTTCCCGGTCTTCTACGACACCTCGTGGGAGTCGCGGCTGGCCGTGTTCACGGTGGGCAACGGTGACCAGTTCTTGATGCCGGACGCTCAGCCGGACGGGAGCCGGACGTGCGCACTTCGGTCGGCACGCGAGGAGGCCGAGGGGCTCGTCACCCGCACGCTGACGCCCACTGGAGCCACCTGCCTGGATACGGAAGACGCGGACTACATCACCTACACGTCGGACCGGCTCCACACGACGTACGTCGCGGTGAAGGTGCGCTCTCGTACCGAGTACAACCTGCCTGAGGAGCAGCTCGGCTTCGAGCTCCTCCGTCAGATCGCCAATCGGCAGGACCGAGTGCGGGAGCTCGAGGATCTCGAGTCGGGTCGTCCGCTCACCGCTGCAGAGCGCGAGGAGCTCGTGGCGAGCCGTCGTCGCCTCGAGTCGGACGAGTCGTTCCTCCAGACGCTCATCCAGCTCCAGCGCATCTTCGGCATCAACTCGTACCTCTGATCGCGAGCGCGGCGTGAGCCGCGC
>JBILLJ010000048.1:0-58969 GCA_044376125.1 Sandaracinaceae bacterium | reverse complement strand
CCCCGACCCCAGGGCGGGCGCGGGGGGCGGCCCCCGCCCCCCCACGCCGCACGAACGGGCGCCTCTCACGAGGTGCCCGTTCTGCTTTTGGAGCTCCCCACCTGCGGGGCGGGATCAGTCGAGGACGTGGGAGAGCTCGAGCTGCGCCAGGCTGTCGAGGACGTGATCGGCGCCTTCTCGCTCGAGGCTCGCGCGATCGAACGAGCCCGACGCCACGGCGATGACACGCGCACCGATCGCGCGCGCGGCCTGCACGTCGCGCGGCGTGTCTCCGATGACGACGGTCACCGCCGCGCTCGGCTCGAGGCCGAGTCGCGCAGCCCCTCGGTGTGCGCCGTGACGCAGGAGCGAAGGGCGATCCTCGTCGTCGCTGCCGAACCCACCGAAGTCGAAGCGTGCCCAGAGACCCGCGGGACGCAGCTTGAGCTCCGCACCGCGGACGAGGTTGCCCGTGCCGAGGCCGATCGCGATCGGCGCGCCCTGCGCTCGCTCGCGCTCGAGCGCCTCGAGCGCTCTCCAGACGCCATCGAGCACGGCGTAGCCCGTCGAGCGCGGCAGCTCGTCCTCGAGATGCGCGAGGTAGCGCTCGAGCGTCTGCTCGATCAGCGCGTCGTCGAGCGCGATGCGCGCGGCCTCGAGCGCCTGGCGGACGATCGCGCGGTCGGTCATTCCGCCGAACGGGAACTCCGCCACGCGCTCCTCGGTGTGCTCGCGGAACGCGCGCTCCATCGCGCGTCGGCCAGCGCCGCCACACGTGACGAGGGTTCCGTCGATGTCGAAGAGGACGACGGTCGGGCGTCGGTGCATCGGGGGAGGATGCCCCGCGGCTCGCGCGCGATCACGTGCCGCGTCGATGAATGAGCAGGACCGCGTCGCGTGCGAGAGCCCGCGCCTGGGGACGCGAGCTCACTCGCCCAGGACGACGAGGAGCTGACCGCCCTCGACCTGATCACCGGCCTGGACGCGAACCTCCGCGACCTTGCCGCCGTGCGAGGCCTTGATGGCGTGCTCCATCTTCATCGCCTCCATGATCACGAGCGTCGTGCCGGTCTCCACCGCATCGCCCGCGGCCACGAGCACACGGAGGATCTTGCCGGGCATGGGCGCGACGGACCCATCGGCTGCGCTCTCGCCGCCGGGGCGGGGAAGGCGCGGCACGCGCGTGAACGTCACGGTGACGGGCGCGACGTGGAGATGCACGCGCTCCTCGCCGAGGACGAAGCGCGCGCGCACGCGGTGATCGCCCAGATCGATCGTCGCGTTGCCGGTGCGCTCCGCGCCGTCCGACGCGTCGAGCTTCAGCGCCCGCACGTGCGCGGTGGCGCTCGAGCCGCCGCACGCGGCGTCCCATCCGCCCGCGCGACGCGGGGTGAGCGAGACGACGTGCTCGAGCTCGTCGACCGCGAGCGTCACGCGCTCGGGGCCGCCGCGGTTGTTGCGGAACGCGGGAGGCAGCGCGGGAAGGAGCGATCGCTCCTCGGCGCGCAGCGTGGCGAGCACGAGCGCGCTCGCGATGGCGGCCCGCTCGATCTCGGCCGCCCTGGGGACTGCGACCTTCGCGGCCGCGAGGTGCGTCTCGATGAAGTGCGTGTCGAGCTCGCCGCGCACGAACGCGGGGTGATCGAGGAGCGCGAGGAGGAAGCGGCGGTTGGTGCGGATGCCAGGCACCGAGAGCGACGACAATACCAAGCGCAGGCGCTGGATCGCAGCGTCTCGCGACTCACCGCGCACGATCAGCTTCGCGATCATGGAGTCGTAGTGGATGCTGACGACCGAGCCCGGCTCGATGGCCGACTCGATGCGGAGCCAAGCGGCGCTCGCGATCTCGGGCGGCAGGTGGAAGTCGTCGACGCGACCGCTCTGCGGCAGGAAGTCCGTGGCGGGATCCTCGGCGCAGAGGCGCACCTCGATCGACCAGCCCGTGTAGCTCGACGCGACGCGCGCAGCGTCCCAGCGCAAGCGCTCGCCGCGCGCGATGCGGATCTGCTCCTCCACGAGATCGAGGCCCGGCAGGATCCCCTCGGTGACCGGGTGCTCGACCTGGAGGCGCGTGTTCACCTCGAGGAAGAAGAACTGAGGCTCACCCGCCGCGCCCTTCGTGAGGACGAGCTCCACCGTGCCGGCGTTCGTGTAGCCGATGGCCTTGCAGAGCGAGACCGCGGCCTCGCCGATGCGCGCGCGCAGCGTCGCGTCGATCGCGACCGACGGCGCCTCTTCGAGGATCTTCTGGTGGCGGCGCTGCACCGAGCACTCGCGCTCCATGAAGTGCACCACCTCGCCGTGCTCGTCGCCGAGGATCTGCACCTCGATGTGACGCGGGCGCTCGACGTACTTCTCGGCGATCAGCGTCGGGTTGCCGAAGGCGCTCTCGGCCTCGCGGCGTGCGCTCTCGAACGCCGCCGCGAGCTCGTCGGCGCCGCGCACGATGCGCATGCCCTTGCCGCCTCCGCCGGCCGACGCCTTGAGGAGCAGCGGGAAGCCGATCTCGGAGGCCGCGCGCTCGAACGCGGCGAGGCTCTGGTCCTGCCCCGAGTAGCCCGGGATGACGGGCACGCCGGCCTTCTGCGCGGTGATCTTCGCCTCGCGCTTGAGGCCCATCGCGCGGATCGCGTCGGGGCTCGGCCCGACCCACACGAGGCCCGCGTCGATCACGGCCTGTGCGAACGCGTCGTTCTCGGCGAGGAAGCCGAAGCCGGGGTGCACCGCGTCGGCGCCCGTGGCCGCGGCCGCCGCGAGGATGCGGTCGATGCGGAGGTAGCTGTCGCGCGAGGGCCCCGGCCCCAGGCGGAAGGCCTCGCCCGCGTCGCGCACGAACGGCAGCTCGGCGTCGGCGTCGGAGAACACGGCGACGGTGGCGATGCCCATCGCGTGCGCGGTGCGGAAGATGCGGCTCGCGATCTCACCGCGGTTTGCGACCAGGAGCTTGTGGATCTCTCTCTTCATGACCTGCCCGAGTGATCGCGTTCGACGTCTGATGGGGAGCCGGCCGGCGGGGGCGTAGCCCCCTCGAGGCGCGAGCGATGGAGGAGCGAAGCGACGAAGGAGCGATGGGGGTTCCGGGGGTCGCGCCCCGGGCCGCGCGAAGGCACGAACGACTAGTGGCGGAAGACGCCCCAGCGCGTGGTGCCTTCGACCGGCAGCGTGTGCGAGACGGAGAGGGCGATGCCGAGCACGCTGCGCGTGTCGCGCGGATCGATGATGCCGTCGTCCCAGACGCGCGCGCTCGCGAAGAAGGGGTCGCTCTCCATCTCGACCTGGCCCTCGACCATCTGCTTCATCACCGAGAGCTTCGTCTCGTCGACGGTCTCGCCCTTCTTCGCGGCCGCTTCGCGCTGGATGATGTCGAGCACGCCGGCGAGCTGCTTGCCGCCCATCACCGCGATGCGGTGGTTGGGCCAGCTGAAGACGAAGCGCGGCGCATACGCGCGCCCTGCCATCGCGTAGTTTCCGGCGCCGTAGCTCGCGCCGATCATGATGGTGATCGCGGGCACGGTGCTGTTGGAGACCGCGTTGATCATCTTGGCGCCCGCCTTGATGATGCCTTCTTCCTCGTACTTCCGGCCGACCATGAAGCCGACGATGTTCTGGAGGAAGACGATCGGGATGTTGCTCTGGTTGCAGAGCTGGATGAACTGCGCGCCCTTGTTCGCGCACGCCGTGAACAGGATGCCGTTGTTCGCGAGGATGCCCACGGGGTGGCCGTGCACGTGTGCCCAGCCGCACACGAGCTCGGGGCCATAGAGCGGCTTGAACTCGCTGAAGCGCGAGCCGTCCACGATGCGCGCGATGATCTCGCGAGCATCGAACGGGATGCGCACGTCGGCCGACGCGATGCCGAGGAGGTCCTCGCTCGAGTACTTCGGCTCCTCGACGCGCGCGCGCGGCGGCGGACGGGCCTTCTTCCAGTTGAGGTGCGCGACGATCTCTCGACCGAGGCGGATCGCGTCGAGCTCGTTCTCGGCGAGGTAGTCCGACACGCCGCTGACGCGCGAGTGCATCTCGGCGCCGCCGAGCTCCTCGTGCGTCGTCTCTTCGCCGGTCGCCATCTTCACGAGCGGCGGACCACCGAGGTAGACCTGCGCCTGCTTCTTCACCATGACGACGTAGTCGCTCATGCCGGGGATGTAGGCGCCGCCGGCGGTGGAGCTGCCGAAGACGAGACAGACCGTCGGCGTGCGCGCCTCGGAGCGGCGCGTGAGGTCGCGGAAGCCACGGCCACCCGGCACGAAGATCTTCGACTGGTTCGGCAGATCCGCGCCGGCGCTCTCGATCAGCGACACGCTCGGAAGGCCGTTGGCCTCGGCGATGTCGGAGAGTCGTCCGCTCTTGACGACGCTGAGCTCGCTCATCGCGCCGCCCTTCACCGTCGCCTCGCTCGCGGTGATGAGACACTCGACGCCCGAGACCAGCCCGATGCCGCCGACCACGCTCGCGCCCGTCGCGTGCCCGCTCACCTCGTGACCCGCGAGCGCGGCGATCTCGAGGAAGTAGCTGCCCTCGTCGAGCAGGCGGTCGACGCGGTCGCGGGGCAGGAGCTTGCCCGCCTCGGTGTGGCGGTCGTTGTACTTCGGCCCGCCGCCCGCGCGTGACTTCGCGAGCGCCGCGTCGAGCTTCGTGAGCGTCGCGAGGTTCGCGTCGCGGTTCTGCGCGAACTGCTCGCTCCGCGCGTCGACGCGCGACGCGAGGACCGGATAGCGCTCGCCCGGATCGACGGGGCTCGGCCCCGAAGTCTGCCTGCCGTCTCGCATGCTGCGGAAGGTAGGGAGGGCGAGTCACTGCGGTCAACGAGAAACTGAATGGCGATTCATTCCGACGCAGCCGCGGCCGCGCGCCATCGACGCGCGCGATGGGTCGCATCGTCTCCGACGATTTCCGTCGATGGCCGCCATCCCGCAGCCTCGAGACTGGAGGACCGATGGACCACCACCTGCGCCGATCGCTCTCGCTCTCCTCTTCGTGCTCACTCCGTTCGCCGCGCTCGGGTGCGCGAGCGCGCATCCCGGGCTCGTCTCGGACGACCTCGCGTGTGCGCCGGAGGATCTGCGCTCGGTGTGGTGGAGCGGGGAGGGCGGCTTCTTCGGTCAGGGCGAGCTCCTCGTGGACGGTGACGGCTCACACGCGCTGGTCGCGGACGACTTCCGCGCGGCGAGCTTCGGGCTGGCCGATGGCGTGCGCGCCGAGGCGAGCCGCTCGCGACTCGACCTCGCAGACGTCGCCGGGCTGCGCGTCGCGATGCCGCGCCTCGAGGTGGACGCGCTCGGACGCAACGACCTCGCGGGCGCGACCGACGTGTTCGCGATCGGCACCGAGGGCCCGCTGGCGAGCATCCCGTGGGTCGTCTCGCGCGCCGAGGGCGGGTACACGACCGTGCTCGCGCGCGTGGGACAGACGAACGACCACGTGACGTTGCTCGAGCGCGCCACGCGCGGCGCCGAGAGCGAGCGCGTGTTCCTCCGCCGCGTGCGCGTGTCCGAGCCGAGCGACGAGCAGCGCCACGAGATCACCTCGGACGTGTCGCTCGGCGCGAGCTGGGGCCCTGCGCCGCTGTTCTTGGTGGACGAGGCGCGTGAGGTCGCGTTCCTCGTCCATTCGTCGGAGGACGCGGGCGCGGTCGAGGTCCTCCGCGTGTCGCTCTCCACCGGCGAGCGGCGCGCCGCGCACATCACGCTCGCGGAGCCTGCGGCCGTGCTGGGGCGCTCGCTGCTCGGTGCGCCGGAGACCGCGGTGCTCGACGTGGCCCTCTCCGACGACGGCGCGACGCTGTTCGCGACCACGCGCGACGGTCGCCTCCGAGAGCTCGATGCCGAGAGCCTCGATGAGATCGGTGCACCACGCGCGAGCACGCTCGTCGTCGCCAATCCCGAGACCTATCTCCCCACGCTGCGCTCGCCGCTCGCGATCTCGCCGCACGGGGCCTGGCTCGCGCAGCTCGATGCGGAGGGGCGTGTCGCGATCTCGCCCCGCGCGGGTGGCGCGGCCGTCTCGCTCACGTCGGTCACGTCGGTGACGGTGACGAGCGAGGGCGCGCGCACGCCGAACGCGATGGCCGTCCGCTTCCTCCCCGACGGTCTGCTCGTCGTGACGGACGCAGGCGTGGAGCGCTTCCGCTGCGCCGAGTAGCCGCGCACGTGCGAGGCGGCGACGAGCTCGCCGCGTGGCACTCGCATCGATCCATCCGAGTGCCAGGTCCTCTCAGGTCGCCTTCGCGCTGCGCTTGGCGGCGCGCTTGGCGTCCTTGGAGCCTTCGGTGGGCGGCTGCTTCTTGGCCACGATGTACGTGTTCCAGCCCGGATCGTCGTGGATCGTCTCGACGCGCTCGAACTCGCCGTTGCCGCCGCCTTCACCGTCGTCGCCCTCCCAGTACACGTCGAGGCCGACGAAGCCGGCCTCCGTGAGCAGCTCCTTGATCTCGGGGATCGTGTAGAGGCGCCAGTCGTACGTGAACGCCTTCTTGAGCTTCGTGCCGTCCTGGAAGTGGAAGTGGATGTACGCGAGGAAGTGGTGCGAGATGGGGTCGAAGCCCGCCTGGTGCCAGACGTAGGTGAAGCCCTTCTTCTTGCCGCCCACGACCCGCGGCTCCTTGAGCACCTGACGCGACTCCCAGCCGCCGAGCAGATCGAGCACGAAGATGCCGTCGCTCGCGAGCGAGCGGTGCACGGCGCGGAAGTACTGGAGCAGGAGCTCGCGGGTCTTGAACGTCTGGTAGCTGTAGTTGAACGCGCAGATCACGTCGTGCTTGCGCGTCGTGGGCACGAGCACGTTCTGGTCGAGGAGGGTCACGCGCGTCTGCTCTTCGGCCGAGAGCGCGGCGACGTTGTGCGTGTGGCCCCATGCGAGCGTGGGCGCGTCGATGTCGAGGCCGGTCGCGGTGCGGCTCGGCTCGCTGGCCACCCACGTGCAGCAGAGCAGGCCGGTGCCGCAGAAGTCCTCGCGCAGCGAGCGTGGCGCTTCGCCCGTGTGCCGCGTGTACATCTTCGTGAGGAGCTCGACCTCGTGCTCGGGCGCCTGGACGCTGAGCTGGTAGAGCGTGTGCTTGTCGGCGTTCTTCGCGGTGAAGCGATGCTTGTGGGCCATGGCGCGCGCGCTCATATCAAGCGGCGCGGCACACCTCAACGACGTTCGCGATGGGGCGTCGGTCGTGGCCCGCGCGTCACATCGGCGTGATCGTGAGGCTCAGGCCGTAGTCGAAGCGGCGGCCCGTGTCGACGGCGCCGAAGACGCGGAGGAAGTAGCGACCGGCCGGGAGCGTGGCCGCGACGGTCTCGCGCGCGGGATCGATGCCGGGGCAGCCGCCGGCGTCGAGCCGGCCCGTGGCGATGCGCGTCAGACCGTCTGCCGCGACGAGCTCGAGCGTGAACGGATCGGGCACATCGAGGCTTCCCATGCAGGCCGTGTCCGACATCGTGCGCATCTGCGCCGACAACGACGACGCGCTCGGGAGGTCCACGACGTACCAGTCGCTCTCGCACGCGGTGGCGATGCGCCCCGTGACCAGCATCGGCGTGCCCGCCGTGTAGAGCACGTGGTTCGCGCTGAAGAAGTCGTCGTTCACTTCGAGCTCGCCGCGATCGGTGAGGGTCGAGGTGATCTCGTCGCGGCACTGCTCGTCGCAGCCATCGCCCGGATCGCGATCTCCGTCGTCGCAGGTCTCGCTGTGCTCGCGCATGCCGTTGCCGCACGTGGGTCGATAGACCTCGAGCGAGCCGGTCAGGCCCTCGGCGCCGTACGCGTCGACGCCCACGATGTAGCTGCCGGCCGTGGTGGGCTGGAAGGTGAGGTGCTCGTCCGCGCCGGTGTCGCAGAGGTCGACGACCTGGTTGTCCATGCAGACGCGCAGATCGCAGGTGCCGAGGATGTAGAGCGCGGGATCGACGTCTCCGATGTGGCGGTAGTGGAAGTGCCAGCGCTCGTTCGCGGCCGCGGTGATGCGGAAGAACGCATCGGGGCCCGTCGGCGCGCGGCCGAGGCAGACCGCGATGTCGCCCGAGCCGTCGTCGGTGAGGCTGCCGGTGTTGATGGCGATGGTGCGCGAGGCGCCGCTCAGGACGAGCTCGGGCGGATCGCTGCAGTAGTCGGCGAGCGGGAAGAGCGGCGGGCCGCCGTCGAGCGCGCTGTCGCTCGGAGTGAAGACGTCGACGGGCGCGTCCAGCGACGAACCGTCCGGCTCGCCCGTGTCCTCGAGGCGCGGGGCATCACGCTCGACGAACGCGTCCATGCCCGCTGCGTCGGCCTCGACCACGTCCACGCCGGCGTCGCGCATGAAGAGGGCGGGATCGAACGTGCCGACGCAGCCAGGGGTGAGCGCGATCGCGCCGAGGACGACGTGCAGGTGCGACGAGCGCATGAGCCTCAGTGCGTGAGGTAGGGGTTCGACTCGAGCTCGGGGCCCGCCATCGTGGTGGAGTGCGTGGGGCTCGTCTCGTGCGGGCTCGCCTCGTGCGGCGTCGCGCTCGTCGGGGTCGTGTCCATCGAGGTGCGAGAGCCGCGGCGGATGCTGGGCGTCGTGACGGGGGGCGCGACCTCCGGCTCGGCGACGGGCGGCGTCGTCGGCTCGAGGACGGGAGCGGCCACCACCGGATCGGCGGGAGGCTCGGCGGTCGGCGCGACTGGATCGGCGGGCGGGGCCGTGGGCTCGACGGGCGCAGCAGCGCTCGACGGTGGTGCGATCGACGGCGTGGACACGACCCGGCTCGTCGGCTCGGGCGCAGACTGAGAGAAGTAGACGCCCGCGGCGGCCAGCGCGAGCAAGAGGCCGATGACGCCGAGCGCGATGCCGAGCCTGCCGGTGTTGCTCGCGGCGGGCTGCGTCTCGGTCGCGACGGGCGTGGGCTCGGGCTCGACGACGACACGGGTCCGCCCCGACTCGGGCATCACGGGCGGGATGGGCGTGGCGTGCGAGGTCTTGGCGAGCGCGACCTGTCCGCTGCGCGCGCGCACACCGGAGCTGCGCGTGGGCAGCTCTCGCGGCGTCGGCTTCTTCGTGAGGAGCTTGGGGATCGTGCCGAGCTGACCCTTCTGCAGCAGCACCGGGGTGCCGCTCGAGGCGGAGAGGTGCCCAGCGACCGCGCGCTGCTTCTCCGCGAGCTCGTCCGCGAAGAGCTGAGCGACGCGCTCTTCGACCTCGTGCGTCGTCGCGAGCAGACCGCTCGACTCCGCGGCGCGCTCGAGGGCGACCGCGAAGTCGCGTGCGGTCGCGTAGCGATCGGCCGGGTTCTTCGCGAGCGCCTTCATCGCGACGTCGGCGAGGGCTGCGGGCACGTTCGGTCGGCGGAGGTCGGGGCGCTCGACGATGCAGTCCATCACCTGCATCAGCACCGCGACGTCCATCTCGGCCCAGAAGAGCCGCTCGTTCATGAGCGCCTCCCAGAGCACGATGCCCATCGCGAAGACGTCGGTGCGTCCGTCGCACACGTCGCCGCGCGCCTGCTCCGGCGCCATGTAGCTCGGCTTGCCCTTGAGCATGCCGGGGCGAGAGGTGGCGACACGCGAGGCCGCGAGCGCGATGCCGAAGTCGACGATGCGGCCCATGCCGTCGGTGCCGACGATCACGTTCTGCGGCGAGACGTCGCGGTGGACGATGCCGAGGCGCTCGCCCTTGGCGTTCTTCGACGTGTGCGCCGCGTGCAGGCCGTGGAGCGAGTCCGCGATGAGGCGCGTCGAGAGGC
Organism: Sandaracinaceae bacterium; assembly: GCA_044376125.1. Lineage (GTDB taxonomy): Bacteria > Myxococcota_A > Polyangia > Polyangiales > Sandaracinaceae > JAFLCL01. Next base: position 49,304 of record JBILLJ010000048.1, on the reverse strand, counting down.
GGATGCGCGTGCGCTCGTCGAGCGCGGGATGGGTCATCACCTGCCAGAGTGAGAACCCATCCACGTAGTTCATCACGAGGTAGTAGCCGACGGGGCTCGCGCACACGTCGACGATGCCGACCGCATTCGGGTGGTGGATGCTCGCCGCGGTGCGCGCCTCGTCGAGGAGCATCGTGACGAACTGCTCCTCCTCGGCGAGGTGCTCGTGCATGAGCTTGATCGCCATGAGGCGCTCGAAGCCGCCCGCGCCCTCGAGACGCGCGAGGTAGACGGTGCCCATGCCGCCCTTCGCGATCTCCGCGATGATCTCGTAGCGGTCGAGCATGCGCCGCGCATGGGGCACGACCTCCGGTGAGGTGGTCGGCGCGCCCGTGCCCAGGCCGGTGCCGGGTCCGGGCGGAGGCACCTCGGCCAGGGGCGGGCTCGCGCTGGCCTCTGTGGGAATCGAGTGGGCGGGATCGCTGGACATGGGTCCCTCGGACGCGTGAGTGCGAGCGGATCAGAAGTCGAGGTGCAGCTGCGCAGCTGCGCCATCCGGCGAGGCTGCGAAGCGGAAGTGATGCAGGAGCGCCTGCTCGCTGGTGCTGGGCTCACCGTCCCAGTCCGTGAAGATCGCGAGGCCGACCGTCACGGCCGCGAGCGCGAGGCTCGTGCCCAGGAGCGCGTTCGTCGCCGTCTCGCGTCCGACGCCGTCACGCCACCCGGCCTCGGTGGGCATGAGCACGTAGCGGTTGCGCGCGTCGAGCATGTCGATCCCGAGGCCGATCGTCGTCGCGGCCGCGGCCACGGTGAGGCCCGCAGCGATCGCGAAGAACACGGGCGAGAGCCCCGAGGAGGACGACGGGGTGGGCGTCGGCCCGCCGCTCGACGGTGGCGTCGTGGGCCCCGAGACCTCTTCGGCGGGAGGCGCGGTCACCACCGACTCGGACGAGACGACCTCGGGATCGCTCGAGCGCAGGGCGACCTCTTGGTTGCTGCCGACGGCGGCCTCGAGCGTGCGCTCGAGCGAGCGGTGGCCAGGCCAGCTCGCGCGCAACACGTGCGTGCCCGGATCGAGATACAAGTCCGCGCGTGCCGTGTCGGCGGAGACGACACGACCGCCGATCGTGAGCGCGCACGTCGGCTCGCACGTGATGACGACGTGACCGGTCAGCGGGCCGCAGCCCGCGATCACCTGCGAGGCCATCTCGACCGTCGCCGCGTCGTCGGGGTACGTGGCGAGCGCGTGCGCCGCGCGGGTCGCGGCGGCGGCGTGGTGGCCCGCCGACTGGTGCATGCGGATCGCCGAGCGCAGCGCCGCCGCGCTCGGCGCGGTGTGGTTCGCGAGATCGAACATCTCCGCGGCCTGCGCGTAGTCGCCGCGCATCTGTGCGCGCTGTCCTTCCTGGAAGGCGTGACCCGCGGCCTGGAGCTCCTCGGCGGACTGCGCGCGCGCGAGCGATGCGACGAGCCCGAGAGCGAGCGCGAGCATGGCGACGGACGTGAACCGCGCGAGCATCCTCATCACTTCGTGAGTATGCACCCGCAACCGAGCGCTCGGAAAGCTCCCGACGCGCGTCCGCCTCTCCGTCGGGTCAGTCCACGAGGCCGAGGACCTTCGCCGGCCCTCGCTCGGACTCGAGGTCCGTGCCCGCCTCGGTGAGGGCGCGCTTCACGAAGCCGAGCCCGTGGCCTCCCGCGACGCTCGTCAGCTCACCCACCACGTCCTCACCGCGACGCAGCGGTGTGCCCGCGGCGGTCCCCGCCTCGATGGCGAGGCGCACGAGCGATCGCGTGACCTGCCCGCGGTTCTCGAGCATGCACACCACTTCCTGCCCGAGGTAGCAGCCCTTGTCGAACGCGAGCGCGCGCTTCTTGAGGCCCGCTTCCTGCGGATAGGTGCGATCGCCGAAGTCGACGGGGAAGCGCGGCACGCCCATCGAGATGCGCGCGCGCTCCCACTCCGGGTCGTCGATCTCCGCGTCGCCCGCGCGCAGCGCACCGATCGCGGAAGAGGCCGCCTCGATCGCGCCGGCGAGCTCTCGCTCCTCCACCACCACCTCGAGGCTCGGGCCGAGCCGCGCGTGCTTCACGACGCTCGCGCCTCGTGCCGCGAGCGGCGCGAGATCGAGCTCCCCCACACGTGCGCCACAGACCGAGATCGTGCGGAGCGTCGTCTCGCGCAACGAGACGTCCTCCATGATGATGTACTTCTCGAGCTGCTCGTGGAGGGCAGGCCACACGGCGCGATCGACCGAGAAGAAGAGCGCTCCGCCTCGCTCGAACGCGAACAGATCGGCCAGGACACGTCCCTTGATCGTGAGCACGAGGCCGTAGACCCCGGTGCCCTCGGTGAGGCGCTTGAGGTCGTTGGTCATCTGGCCGTTGAGCCACGTCCGGGCGTCGTCGCCCTCGACCGCGATGACGATCTCGTCGCGCTGGATGCGAAGGCCAGCGGTGAGCTCCCAGGGCGTCGTGGGCGTCATGACCGTGCTTGTGTGGCGCGACGTGTACCGCGGCAAGCGTGAACCGAGGTCCACGGTGCGAACCCTGCTCGGACGGTCCGCTCGTGAGAATGCCGCGTGTCTGGCATGATCCGCAGGCGGACTCACCTGTGGCTCGGCCCTTGCTGTCGCGAGCCTGCCCGGCCGCACGTTCCCAGCCGAGCACTGCTCCGGAGGCCCCATGCGCCATCCCCTCGCCGCTCTGCTCACCCTCGTCCTCACGCTCGTCGCCGCCCCCCTCGCGGCGCAGGACGTCGACTCCGCGGGTGAGGCGAGCCTGCTCGATCGCATCAACGCCATCCGCGCGCAGGCCGGCGCGGGGCCGCTCGCGCGCGACGGATCGCTCGACGCTGCGGCCCGGGTGCACTCCGCGGAGATGGCCTCGGTCGATCAGCTGATGCACGTGTCGCCCACCACGGGCACCCCTGTCGATCGCGTGCACGCGGTGGGTCACGACACCGGTGAGGTCGCCGAGAACGTCGCGATGCACACGGGCGCCGCGGAAGCACAGCAGGCCCTCGAGGCGAGCGACGCTCACCTCGCGAACATGCTGAACCCGCGCTTCACGCACCTGGGCGTGTCGGTCGTGCGCGACGAGTCCGGTGTGTACGTGACCGAGGTCTTCGCCCGCATCGAGGCCCCTGCCGCGCCCGAGGCTGCGCCCGTGGCGCCGGCCATCGCGGCGCCGGCCGCGCCGATGCTCGAGGCGCCGGCCGTGACCGCTCCGTCCATGGCGGCGCCCACCGTCGCGGCACCGACCGTGGCCGCACCGACCGTCGCCGCACCGACCGTGGCCGCACCGACCGTGGCCGCACCGGCCATCGCGAGCCCGGCCGCAGGGGCCATCGGCGCGCCGGGTCAGGTCGTGACGATTCGTTCGCCCGAAGGCGCGACCGCGGGCTTCTGGGTCTGTGGCAGCGGGCGCTGGTGGTACTACCCGATGCCGTCGGGCACGACGTCGGGTCAGCTCCAGGCCGACACGTCGGTGAGCGGCTCGCCGCCCGGCTTCGGCGGCTGTGCGGCGGGCGCTGCGGGTGCCGTCGCGATCGGCGGTGCGCCGAGCGGAGGTGGTGTCCCTGCGGCCGCGTACGCCGCTCCGAGCGGTGGTGTGTACGGTGCGCGCGGCGGCGGTGCGGTGTACGTCGCGCCGCGCGTCGTGCAGCCCGGTGTGATCGGACCCTGGGGTGGCGTGCGCGTCGTGGGCCCCCAGCCCTATCCGGCGCGTCCCTATGCGCCTCGGCCGTACTACGGACCGCAGCCCTACGGGCGCCGCGTCATCATCGTGCGCTGAGCGTCATCATCGTGCGCTGAGCTGGCGCGCCGCGGGACGAGCGCGCGCGGCGCCGATCGAGTCGCGATAGATTGCGCGCGATGACCGCGACGGACGCGACCACCCGCACGCTGCTCGTCCTCCACACGGGAGGCACGATCGGCATGCGCCTCGGGCCTCGCGGCTTCGCGCCCGCGCGGGGCGCGTTGCTCGAGACCATCGGCAGCACGCCCCAGCTCCACGATCCGAGCGTCGCCGTGGGCGAGGACGAGGGGCGACCGGTCTTCACCACGCCGCCCTTCGCGACGGGCGCGCGCGTGCGCTACGCGGTGCTCGAGTACGAGCCGCTCCTCGACTCGGCGAACCTCGAGCTCTCGCACTGGGCACGGTTTGCCGAGGATCTGGGGCGCTTCCACGATCGCTACGACGGCTTCGTCGTGCTCCACGGCACCGACACCATGGCGTTCACCGCCTCGGCGCTGTCGTTCATGCTCGAGGGCCTCGCCAAGCCGGTCGTGCTCACCGGCTCGCAGATCCCGCTCGTGCGGCTCCGCAACGACGGCCTCGACAACTTCCTCGGCGCGCTCGGCCTCGCCGCGCTCTATCCGATCCCCGAGGTCACGCTCTACTTCCACCACAAGCTCCTGCGCGGCAACCGCGCGAGCAAACACGACGCCTCGAGCCTCGATGCCTTCGACTCGCCCAACCTCGCGCCGCTCGTGAGGGTCGGCATCGACGTCGAGGTCGCGGACACGCTCCGGCTGCCGCTCGATCCACGACCGTTCCGCGTGCGCACCGAGCTCAGCCCGCACGTGGCGTCTCTCCGCCTCTATCCGGGCATCACGGCGGCCGTGCTCGAGAACTTCCTGCGCCCGCCGCTCGAGGGCCTGGTCCTCGAGACGTACGGCGCCGGCAACGGGCCCGAGCGCGCGGACCTGCTCGGGCTCCTGCGCGAGGCGAGCGCGCGCGGTGTCCTGATCCTCAACGTGACCCAGTGCCCGCGCGGCGCGGTTCGAGGTGACTACCAGGTCGGCCGCGCGCTGGCCGAGGCCGGCGTGATCGCCGGTGGCGACCTGACCTCGGAGGCCGCGATGGCCAAGCTCGCGCTCGTGCTCGGTCAGCGGGCCGCGGCGGGCTGGTCGCGCGACGAGCAGGTGCACAGGCTGCAGACGCCGCTCCGTGGTGAGATGAGCGTCTGATGGAGGCCTCGGCGCGTGCGGTCCAGATGCTGGCCGATCGGCCGAAATTGCGGGAAAACAGGGCCTTCCGTGCTTGACACCCAGGGTCTCGGCCCGTACGAAGCGGCCGCCAAATGACCGGGTATCCGACCACGCTCGTCGAGGCGCTCGACCGTCTGCCGGGCTCGCAGAACGCCGACGGCAGCCTGCGCGGTTTCCGCTTCCTCACGACCGACCGTGAGGACCGCTTCTACCCGTACGCGGACCTCCGCGCCGAGGCGCATCGGCGTGCGGCGATCCTCGCCTCGCACGGCCTCACGAAGGGCGACACCGTCGCGCTCGTCTGCCCCGAGAACCACGAGTTCGTCCTCACGTTCCTCGGCGCCTCGGTCGGCGGCTTCGTGCCGGTGCCCATCTTCCCGGGCGCGACGTTCAAGGCCAGCGATCACTACGTCGACACGCTCGAGCACATCGTAGAGGCCGCGCGCTCGAAGGTGCTCGTGTGCATCACGAAGAACCTCGAGGTCATCGAGAAGCTCAAGGAGCGCGCTTCCACGAAGGGCCTCGTCGTGCTGTGCGCCGATCGGGACTTCGCCGGTGAGGCGCCTGCCTTCACGCCGCCGACGGTGACGCCGAAGGATCTCTGCTTCCTCCAGTTCACCTCGGGCTCGACGAACAAGCCCAAGGGCGTGGCCATCAAGCACGAGAACCTCGTCGCGAACACGACGGCGTTCCTCGGGCCGAACGGCCTCGCCCGCACGCGCGAGGACGTGGGCGTCTCGTGGCTTCCTCTCTTCCACGACATGGGCCTCATCGGCTTCGTGCTCGGCACGCTGATCGTCGATCTGCCCGTCGTGCTCTTCCAGACCTCGACCTTCGTGCGCATGCCGCGCCTCTGGCTCGAGCTCATCACCAAGCACAAGGGCACGATCACCTACGCGCCGAACTTCGCGTACGACCTCCTCACCAAGCGCGTGACGGAGAAGGATCTCGCGACGCTCGATCTCTCGAGCCTCCGCGTCGCGGGCTGCGGCGCCGAGCCGATCCGTGCGCGCACGCTCCAGGACTTCGCCGCGAAGTTCGCCAAGTGCGGCTTCGACGCCAAGGCCCTCTTGCCGAGCTACGGCATGGCCGAGAGCTGCCTCGCGATCACGTTCCACCAGCGCGGGACGCCGATGATCGTCGACAAGGTCGACGCGAACGAGATGCGCAAGGGCCGCGCGGTGCCGAGCGATGCGGCCGACGCGCTCGAGCTCGTGTCGTGCGGCGTGCCCTTCCCCGGCCACGAGCTCGCGATCGTCGACGAACACGGTCAGGCGGTGGGTGAGCGCGTCGTCGGCCAGATCCTCAGCAAGGGCCCGTCGGTGAACGACGGCTACTTCGAGAACGCCGAGGCCACCGCCGAGTCGTTCAAGGACGGCTGGCTCCACAGCGGCGACCTCGGCTATCGCGCGGGCGGCAACGTCTTCATCTGCGGCCGCGTGAAGGACCTCATCATCGTCAACGGCGCCAACCACTACCCGCAGGACATCGAGTGGGTGGTCGGCGACATCGAGGGCGTGCGCCGCGGCAACGTGGTCGCCTTCTCGGTGATGAAGGACGGTCTCGAGGCGCTCGTGATCGCCGCCGAGGGCAACTCGGGGGATGCGCCGCGGCTCAAGACGGAGATCGCGCGTGTGGTGTCCGAGACCTTCGGGCTCACGCCTGCGCACGTCGCGATCTGCCCCGTGGGCGCGCTGCCCAAGACGTCCAGCGGCAAGGCGCAGCGTCGCAAGAGCAAGGCGATGTGGGAGTCCAAGGAGCTCGAAGAGCATCCGTAGCTTGTGAGCGCGCCGCGTGATGCGGCCGTGCCAGGAACGAAGCCAGAGACGAAGACGCGGGGCAGAGCGCCCCGCCCGATGGAGCGAGACAGATGACGCGTCAGGAACTGATCGGCCTCTTCCGGAAGATGGCGACCGAGATCGCGGAGAAGGACTTCAGCCACGTCGGCGAGGAGCAGAAGATCGCCGAGCTCGGCATCGACTCGCTCGGCATGCTCGAGCTGGTCGGCGCGATGGAGCGCGAGCTCGAGGTGCAGATCCCCGACGAGCAGCTCGTCGGCATCCAGACCGTCAAGCAGCTCCTCGACCTCGTCGAGAAGCGGGTGCAGTGATGGCCGCCCCGGCGGACCTGCGCGACAAGCTCCGCGCGATCATCAGCGAGGTCAGCGAGGTCGACGAGATCCCGGACGCGACGCCGTTCAAGGATCTCGGCATCGACTCGATGATGGCGATCGAGATCGTCGCGGAGGTCGAGCGGACCTACAAGATGTCGATCCCCGAGAACGAGCTCCAGAAGCTCACGCACTTCGAGGCCGTCTACGACCTCGTGAAGAGCAAGCTCGACGCAGCCTGAGCCTTTGGCTCGGTGAGGTTCTTTCCACGTGCGTGCTGGCGATCCCGCCGGCGCGCACGTGGCGTTCCGTCGTCGGTGCGTCAGGCGCCGCCGCAGTCGATGGGGCAGGTGCGCAGGCTCTCGAGCGGTGGCGAGCACACGCCGTCGCCGCAGCGCGCGCAGTCGAGCGGACAGGTACGCGGGCTCTCACCCACGCCACACATGCCGTCACCGCACCTTCCCTCGATGCCGCAGTCGAAGGGGCAGTTGCGTGCGTTCTCGCCAGGCGAGCAGCGGCCGTCGCCGCACGCGCCGAGGCAGTCCTGGGGGCACGACTCCGGGCTCTCGCTGCGGCCGCACAGGCCATCGCCGCACAGGCTCGAGGCGCAGTCGCGCGGGCAGGTGATGGGATCCTCGCGTCCGTCGCAGACGCCATCGCCGCAGCCGGTGGAGATGGAGCAGTCCTCGGGGCAGAACGCCGCGTTCTCGCCCGCGCCGCAGACACCGTCGCCGCACATGCTGATCGGCGCGCAGTCCGTGGGGCACGTCCGCGCGTCCTCCGACGTCGCGGGGTCGCAGACCATGTCGCCGCAGCGGCCCATGCTCGTGGTGCAGTCGAGCTCGCAGCCGCCGCCGCCGCCGCCATCGAGCCCGATCGCATCGGGCGTGGACCCGGTGTCGTGCGGGGCGAGGGTGTACGCGTCGAGCCCGCTGGAGGCGTCGTCGCGGATCGTGGTCGTGTCCGCACAACCGTGCAGCGCGCCACCCAGCGCGACGACGATGGTGGTGATGTGCGCTCGCGATCTCATCGGACCTCCTCGGCGATCGTCTCGCCTCGAGGAGATGGCTACGCACTGGCGTGGGCGCGTCGACTGAGAGAACGCAGGCCCCCGAGCCGTGTCAGGTCGGCGGCGCGCCGAAGCGCAGGACGACGACGTGCTCGCCGTCGATCACGAACGGGCACTGACCCATGGCGTAGCCGCGCAGCAGTGGGACGAACGGGTTGGTCTCGAGATCGTTCGTGCCCTCCGCGAGCTGCCACTCGATCGCCTCGACGAGGTCGTTCTGGCCGAAGCCCGCGTACCACTCGGCGGCTTCGCGTGCGCTGCCGGCGCGTGCGAGCTCGAGCTTCGGGACGGGCTCACGGCGTCGGTCAGCGCACGCAGCGCCTCGCCGAAGTCCTCCCGTGAGCCGTCGAGGTGCCGGCGCGTCGCCGCCAGGACCATGCGGTCGCGCGCGGAGAGGTGGCGACCCTCGAGCGCGCGCGGCTCCGCGTGGACCATCGCTCGACGATACGCCCCGCGCGCGAGACCCGCGAGGCCCGTCCATCGAGGCCCGTCCATCGAGGCCCGTCCATCGAGGCCCGTCCATCGAGGGTGCCGTTGACCCGCGTCTCGTTTCTCCGGCAGACCGTGATGCATGGCCGGGTCGACTCGCCTCGCGATCGCCTGCGCGCTCGCGCTGCTCGCGCCGAGTGGGCTCGGCTGCGTCGGTGAGCTGGACGGACCGCCGCTGCTGCGCGGCACCGGCACGACGCCGCCTGGCGATCGATCGACCACGGGCATCCCGCGCCTGAGCCGCCGCGAGATCGAGGCGAGCGTGCGGGACGTGCTCGGCATCGAAGGCGTGGCGACGCGCAACCTTCCTGCGGATCCACCGCACGCGGTCGATCCCGCGACGGGCGCCGAAGGCGAGGTCTTCGACACGCTCGTCGACACGAAGGAGCCCAACCAGGTCTTCGTCGAGGGCCTCGAGTCGATGGCGTTCGAGATCGCACGCGACTTCGCGGCCGACACGGCGGCGGTCGATGCGCTCGCCGGCTGCACGCCGAGCGGCTTCGACGAGACGTGCCTTCGACGCCTCGCGAGCAACCTCGGCCTTCGGTTGTGGCGCCGTCCCCTCGAGGCCGCGGAGCTCGACGCGCTCATGACCTCGGCCCGCGCGTTCGAGAGCGATGGTCACTACGTCGCGGTGCGTCTCGTCGCGATGGCGCTGATCGAGAGCCCCGAGCTCGTCTATCGCACGGAGCTCGGCGCGGGGAGCGAGGTCGCGCCCGGCGTCGTGCGCCTCACGAACCACGAGCTCGTCTCGCGCATGGCCTACTTCCTCTGGGGGTCGCCGCCGAGCCCTGCGCTGCTCGCGCGCGCCGAGGGCCCGGCGTTCGGCGACGAGGAGATCGCGGCGATCGCCGGCGAGATGCTCGACGATCCGCGCGCCGAGGCGCAGATGCGCACGTTCCATCGCCTCTGGCTGCGCTACCCGAGCTCGGCGATCGCGGATGCGACGCTGCGCGACGACATGCAGGCCGAGAGCGAGGCGCTCGTCGATCGTGCGCTCGCGCCGGACGCCTCGTGGAGCACGCTCTTCACGTCGTCCGAGACCTTCGTCACGCCCGCGCTCGCGACGCACTACGGCCTGCCTGCGCCCTCGAGCGCGGCGTGGGTCGCGTACGAGGGAGACCGTGCGGGCATCCTCTCGCACGGCAGCTTCCTCTCGCTCAGCGCGACGCGCGTCAGTGACACGTTGCCGAGCCGCCGCGGCGCGATGCTCGCGCGACGCATTCTCTGCGAGACGATCCTGCCGCCGCCGCCCGACGTCGACATCGACGACGGCGTCGAGGTCCCGGAGGGCGCGTGCAAGTGGGAGGCGTACGAGGCGCACCGCAGCGTCGGCGCTTGCTACGGCTGCCACACGACGATCGACGGCCTCGGCTTCGGCTTCGAGCGCTTCGACGGCCTGGGCCGCTACCGCGAGGTCGAGGAGGCGAACGCCTCGTGCAGCATCGAGGGCGCGGGCAGCTACGGCGGTGAGGCGTTCACGGGCCCGCGCGGTCTCGTCGCAGTGGCCGAGGAGACGATGATCGACTGCGGCATCGAGCAGCTCGTGCGCTTCGCGTACCGCGACCGCGCGCTCGCCGAGGATCGCGCGCTCCTGCGCCGCCTCGAGCAGGACTTCGACGGCTCCGGCCTCGCGTTCCGCGCGCTCCTCCGTGCGATCGTGACGGACCCGAGCTTCGCGCACCGCATCACGTCCTCCGACGTCGGCCTCGCACCGTGGGAGCAGCCATGAAGACTGGTCGGGAGCAGCCATGAAGACTGGTCGGGAGCAGCCATGAAGACGGGTCGGGACCAGCCATGAAGACTCGACGCGACGCCGAGATACCTCGGAATCGGCTCAGCCGGCGCACGGTGCTGCGCGGTGCGCTCGGCACCGTGATCAGCCTGCCGCTGCTCGAGTGCATGCTCGACGATCATGGCGTCGCGCACGCGGACGGCACGTCGCTCCCGTGCCGCTACTTCCTCCAGCAGTGTCCGACGTCGCTCGTCACGAGCGGCTCGCGCGAGGAGGGGATGACGCCCACGCGCACGGGCTTCGGCTACGACGTGCGGCCCGTGCTCCAGCCGCTCGCCGATCACGGCGTGACCTCCGACGTGAGCGTCGTGAGCGGGCTCTTCGTCGCGCCGCTCGACGCGCCCGGTGGCTACAACGTCGACTATCACGGGCAAGCGACGTACGCGATCCTCACGGGCAAGCGCTCGGGCTTCGATGGCGTCACGTGGCGCCCGCAGGGCTGGTCCTCCGATCAGATCGTCGCGCGCGGCCTCGGTGCGCCCACGCGCTTTCCTTCGCTCTACTTCCAGCTCGATCCGCAGGCGGGCGGGACGGCGATCTCCTACGAGGAGACGACCGGTTTCTCGGACGAGCCGCCGATCGTCTATCGCGGCATCACCGCGCAGAGCTCACCCGCGCTCGCGTACCGCTCGCTCTTCACGGGCTTCGTGCCGCCGAGCGGCATGCCCGATCCGGAGGCCGAGCTCGAGCGACGCCTGCGCGTGAGCAGCCTTTCGTACGCGCGCGATCGCATCGCGGCGCTCTCGAGCCGGGTCAGCGCGACGGATCGGCGCACGCTCGACGAGCACCTCACGCGCGTGCGCGAGCTCGAGACGCGGATCGCGAACACGAGCGTGGGTGTGGTGGGCGCGAGCTGCGCGGATCCGGGCCTTCCGGGCGTCGACCCCGCCGACGTGACCACGGACGTGCCCGACCAGGACGCGCGCGCCGCGCTCTGGGTCGATCTGATCGAGATGGCGTTCGCGTGCGACATGACGCGCGTCATCGCGTTCGGTGGCAGCTCGGTGCTGACGGGCGCGGGCATGCGCCACAGCCGCTGGGCCGACATCGGGGGTCTCCACGGCGAGCTCCAGCACACGGCGTCGCAGGCTGATCTCGACGCGGCCAACGCGTTCTTCGTCGACGTCTACGCGCGGGTGATCGCGCGCATGAAGGCGAGCACCGAGGGCGAGGCGACGGTGCTCGATCGCACCGCGGCGCTCTTCGTGATGGAGGGCGGCAAGGGCCTGACCAACGATCCGATGCGCTCGGGCGATGGCGGCGGCGACCCGAACCACTCGGTCGACAACTACGTGATGCTCGTCGGTGGGCGCGCCGGAGGCCTGCGCAGCGGTCAGCACGTGAGCCTCGCGGGCCGCGATCTGCACCCCGCGGCGGTGATGAACACCGCGATGCGCGCCGTCGGCGTGCCGCAGGATCTCGGCGACATCACCGACCGCGTCGACGAGCTGCTCACGGGCTGAGAGCACGTGGCACTCGGATTGATGATGCATGCGAGTGCCACGGGCTCGAATCGAACTGTGGAGGACCGTCCCCGTTTTCGCGTAGCGCGAGGACGGGATGCGTCGAATTCCATGGAGAATCGGTGGATCGTGGGTGTCCGCCGAATTGGAACTATGGAGGACCGTCCCCATTTCGCGCGTATGCTGAGGCATGCAGCGCGCGCTCCTCCTCGCGGTCGTGGTCCTCGGCTCGATGCTCACGTCGGCACGCACGGAGGCGCAGACGCGGCCCGCGTTCTTCGGCACGCCCTCGAGCATCGAGATCGTCGGGATGATCCGGCCGCAGGAGCGGGTGCCGCTCATCGTGCTCTTGCCGCCGACGGGTGGGGACGCGCGTGTCGTGATGCCGCCGCCGGACGTGATGGGCCCGTATCTCGTGCTCGTGACGCCGGGCGTGCCGCAGGCGAGCGACTACCTGCCGGGCTTCTCGCACTACCTCGACTGGGCAGAGGCGCGGATCCTCGCCGACATCGACCGCGCGATCGCGGAGCGACCGGTCGATCCCGATCGCATCTACCTCGCGGGCTTCTCGCTCGGCGGCGACGTCGCGTGGGGCCTCCTCACGCGGCACCCCGAGCGCTTCCGCGGGGCGGTCGTCATGGGCAGTCGGTCGGCGGCCGCCGCGCGCAGCGGCACACTCGCGACGATGCACACCCGCCAGATGCGCCTCGCCTTCGTGATCGGCGCGAGCGACGAGGCGAACCGGCGGCGCGGCATCCAGCACGCGTACGACGTCGTGCATCGCGCCTCGATCGAGAGCCGCATCCTGGAGTTCCCCGGCGCTCACGAGATGCCTCCCGAAGAGCTCTACGCCGAGGCGCTCTCGTTCGTGCTCGGCCGAACGACGGAGTGATCGCGCGCGCGGCGATCGCGCTCGGCCGGCGCGCGCGGCGTTGGCCGGCGGGCTCGGGTGGCGCATGCTCGGCGCGACTCTCACCACGAGGCGACGAACCGTGACCCGCTCCGTGCTCCAGACGCTCCCCGCCGATCGACGGCGCGTGCACCGAACGCGCGTGCGCGTGCTCTACGGCGACACCGACAAGGCCCAGGTGGTCCACCACGCGCGCTACCTCGACTACCTCGAGGCGGGGCGGCTCGAGTACCTCCGCGCGCACGGCCTCGACTACCGCGCGTTCGAGGAGCGCACGAAGCTCGGCATGCCGGTGGTGGAGGCGCGCCTCAAGTACCGCTCGCCTGCGCGCTTCGACGATCTGCTCGACGTCGAGACGTGGGTGGCGACGTGCACGCGCGCGAAGGTGATCTTCGAGTCGCGCATCCTCCGCGGCGACGAGGTGCTCGTGGAGGGCGCGATCACCATCGCCTGCGTCGACATGATCGCCGAGCGCATCGTGAGCGTGCACGAGGACGTCCAGCGTGCGTGCCTCGGTGGCTGAGCTCGTGACACCGCGTGCCGGCGGCAGCCCGGCGATCGGCCTCGGGCGTGCGCTCGGGCGTGCGCTCGCCTGCGCGCTCGCGGCGTGTGGCGGCTGCAACTGCGTCGAGCCGCCGCGCACGGAGATCCCCGAGCTCCACGTCCACCGCGCGGCGAGCGCACCGCGCATCGACGGAGATCTGTCGGAGTGGGCCGACGCGGCGCGCACCGAGACCTTCGTGAACACGATGGACGGCGCGCACGAGAGCCTCGCGCCGAGCGCGCGCATGATGTGGGACGACCGCGCGCTCTACCTCGCGTTCGAGGTGGCCGATCCGTTCCTCCGCAGCGCGGGCGATCACCAGGACGCGCACCTCTGGGAAGAGGACTGCGTCGAGCTGATGCTCGATCCCGACGGCGACGAGCGCCGCTACCTCGAGCTCCAGGTCTCGCCGCGCAACGTGGTCTTCGACACGTGGTTCGACACCTACCGCGCGCCGCAGCCCTTCGGCCACGTGGGCTGGTCGAGCGGGCTCGAGAGCGCGGTGCGCCTGCGCGGCGAGGTCGGCGACGACGCGGCGGACGAGGGCTACGACGTCGAGATCGCGATCCCGTGGAGCGCGTTCACCGTGGCGGGTCGCGACGGATCGGCGCCGCGCGAAGGCGAGACCTTCCGCATCCAGCTCTACGTGCTCGACGCGCGTGAAGAAGGGCAGTGGGGCGTCGGATGGTCGGCGCCGCTCGTGGGCGACTTCCACGTGCCCGCGCGCTTCGGGCGCGTGGTGTTCGATCGGTAGCGAGCGGACGCGCGGGCACGGGCACGGGCACGGGCACGAGGGGCACGGGCACGAGGGGCGCGAGCGGCAGCGCGCGGGGCGCGGGGCTTTCGGATCTGGTATGTCAGCGCGCTCGGAGGATTCGCATGCGCGCTGGGTCGATCGCTTCACTCGTTCTCCTCACGCTGGCGCTCGGCATCGTGGGATGCCGTCGCAACGAAGAGCCCTCGTTCCGAGGTCGCGCGACCGAGCGCTCGACGCGCGAGGAGTCGCGACCGGCAGTGCGAGCTCCCGCGCGGGAGGAGGAGGCCATCCCGGTGCAGGCGCGTCCTCCGCAGCAGCCGCCGGCCGTGGCCGCGCCCGAGGCGCCGCCGCTCGTCGAGCAGCCGACCCCGCCCGTGCTCCTCACCCCTGCGAGCGTGACGGGCCGCGCGCCCGAGCGCTTCACCGTGATCCTCGACACGACCGAGGGCGACATCCGGCTGAACGTGACGCGCGCCTGGTCGCCCAACGGCGCCGACCGCTTCTACGCGCTCGTGCAGGCCGGCTACTACACGAACGTGTCGTTCTTCCGCGTCGTGTCGGGCTTCATGGCGCAGACGGGCATCCACGGTGACCCGGCCGTCAACGCCGCGTGGCGCGGCGCGAACATCCCGGACGATCCGGTCACGCAGCACAACACGCGCGGCATGGTGAGCTTCGCGACGGCCGGCCCGGGCACGCGCACCACGCAGTTCTTCATCAACTTCGTCGACAACTCGCGCCTCGACGACATGGGCTTCTCGCCCTTCGCGCAGGTCGATCCCGCGTCGATGGCCGTGGTCGATCGCCTCTACGCCGAGTACGGCGAGGGTGCGCCGTCGGGCCGCGGCCCCGCACAGGCCCGCATGCAGCGCGAGGGCAACCGCTACCTCCGCGCCGAGTTCCCGGGCCTCGACTACATCCGCTCCGCCCGCATCGCGAACTGATCAACGGCACGGCGCAGCGCGGAAGAAGGCCGCGTTGCGCTCGCGGTAGTGGCGCCACTCCGGAGGGAGCTCGGCCTCCTCGAAGATGGCCGCGACGGGACACTCCGCGACGCAGGCGGCGCAGCAGATGCAACCTTGCGGATCGATGAAGAGCTGCAGGTGCGGCAGCCGCGTCGCTCGCTCTTCCTTCGGGATCGCGGCGAGCTCGCGGTGGGGCAGCGGGCCATGGATGGCGTCGACGGGACAGACGTCGACGCAGGCCTGGTCACAGGTGGCGATGCAGGGCTCGGCGATCACGTAGCTCATGGGCTCCTCCTTCGTCGGTGTGGGGATGTGTCGTCCAGAGCAGCGGCCGTGCCGCGCAGAGGCGGCGAGATCCGCGTGATCGGCGCGTCTCGGCAACGCCCGGCCGTCGCGACGACGGCGGGCGGGTGGCATCCACGTGCATGGCCGTCACACCCGTCGTGGCCCCGGAGTTGGCCCAGGAGAGAGGGCTCGCGATCATCGCGGCGCTGACCTCGGCCGCGGCGCAGGCCCACAACGAGACGACGCTCGGCCAGCGGCTCGCAGACGCGTTGTCGGAGTGATTTCCGCTGCGCGAGCTCGTCCTCGAGTCCTCGACGGCGAGGCGCGTCTGGGCAGGGACGGCAGCGCTTCGTCGCGAGGCGCACGAGCACGTGCTCACACTGGCCGACGGCCGTCGCGTGCTCCTCGTGATGGCTGGCGCGGAGGCGCAGCTCGGTGGCGATCTCGAGCGTGCGATGGCGGCCGTGATCGCTGCGAGCTTCGCGCACGTGGCCACGCTCGCGCGCGTCGCGGCGCTCTCGAACCGTGCACACCGCGATCGTGAGCTCTTGCGCGAGCAGCTCGCCGAGGCGGAGCCCGAGCTCGTGTGCGAGTCGGAGGTGATGAGGCGGCTCGTTCGCGAGACCGTTCCTCTCGTCGCCCACGAGGACGTCACGGTACTCGTGCGCGGAGAGAGCGGGACGGGCAAGGAGCTCGTGGTGCGACGCATCCACGCGCTCTCGCGCCGTGCGCGTCGCGCCCTCGTCACCGTGAACTGCGGCGCGTTGGCCGAGGGAGTCGCCGAGAGCACGCTCTTCGGCCACGAGGCTGGCGCGTTCACGGGGGCGAGCGCTCGTCATCTGGGGATCTTCGAGCGCGCGCACGGGGGCACGGTCTTCCTCGACGAGGTCGGCGAGCTGTCGCCGTCGTCGCAAGCGCGTCTCCTGCGGGTGCTCTCGAGCGGCGAGGTGACGCGCGTCGGTGGCGCTCTGAGCCACCGTGTCGATGTGCGCGTCGTCGCGGCGACGCATCGGCCCCTCGAGGCGATGATCGCGGACGGACGGTTTCGTCAGGATCTCTTCTTCCGACTCAACGTCGTTCCGATCGAGGTCCCACCACTTCGCGAACGACGCGAGGACGTGGCGCCCCTCGCACGAGCGATCCTCGCGGCGCTCGCGGCGCGCGCGGGCCGCCCCACACCGGCGCTGCGCGGCGTGGATCTGGCGCGGCTCGTTGCCTGGTCCTGGCCCGGCAACGTGCGTGAGCTCGAGAACGTCCTCCAGCGCGCGCTCGTGCTCTCGGGCGAGGGCGAGCTCGCACTTCCGCAAGGCTGGGAGGGCCTGGCGCCTCGCGGAGGGGGCGCGAGCTCACCGCAGGATGGGGTCGCGGAGCGCTTCGACGACGCGGTGCGCGCGATCCTCGCGCGCGCGCTCGAGGCGTGTGAAGGAAGGATCCACGGGCCGAGCGGCGCGGCGGCACGGCTCGGCCTGCCGCCGACGACGCTGCAGGCGAAGCTGCGCAAGCTCGGTGTGCGTCGAGCGTCGCGCGGCGGCTGAGCGGCCTCGAGATCAGCGAACGCCGGCCGCGAGCATCACGTCGTCGAAGAGGAGGGCGGACTCGGTGCCGCGGAGCGCGTCCATCGCGGCGATCGTGTCCTCGTAGGGGACGAGCGGATCGGCGGTGAGGCGAACCTCGTTCTCGTGTGGGTAGGCGGCGTGCACGCGCACGGCGCAGTCGCGCAGGGCTTCCCACTCGTGTCCGTCGCGCACGATCGTCGGGGTCGAGGCGTCGCCGCTCGTCGCGCAGCCGGGCGCGAGCTGACCGCCCGAGCCCGCCACGCGGATCGTGGTGGCCGTGACGACGACGGTCAGATCGAGGCTCGGCGGAGGTGACGCACAGCCGCGGCAGCCGCGCGGCGTGTCGGCCGCCACCTCGGACGACATCGACACCATCGAGGCCGTCGCGAGCAGGAAGACCGTGAGGTTCGTGATCACGTCGAGCAAGGGCACGATCGAGAGCTCGCCGCGGCCGACGGCGTCGTCCTCGACCTCTCGGGTGTGCCTGCGGACTGCGCGGCGGATGCGGAGACGATCCTGGGGGCGCATGGTCTTCCTCTCTCGGTTCGTCGCGTGGCGCGACCGTCCGAGCAGCTCGGACAACGAGGCCCGCGCGAGGTTCCTGCGCAGGCCCCACCCAGCGCAGGGCTCGCTCCATGGGCGACCTCACGTCACGAGGACGCGCGCCGCGATCGCGCTTCTGAACGGGTGGAGGAGGGGTGTATCCTCGACGAGGAAGCGAGCAGCATCGCTCTCGGAGGTCCATCGATGGCGCGGATCAAGTCGTTCCCGGGCTCTCTCTCCTCCTCGCGCGGCTGGGCGCCGCTCGTCGCGGGCCTGGCGCTCGTGGCCGCGCCCACGGTGCTCGGCTGCGACTGCGATGGGAACACGCCGCGCCGTGGACCCTGCTCCGATCCCTCGCCGCCCGCGGGCTGTGGGCAGGTCTGCAGCCCCTCCGATCCGTGCCCGACGGGCCTCTTCTGCAACGCGGGCAGCTGCACGGCCGAGTGCGCGGAGGGCACGGACTACGAGTGCTCGTCGGGGCGCGTGTGCAGCCCGCAGGGACGCTGCGTGCTCGGCGGCACCGACGCTGGACCCATGATGGAGGACGCGCCGTTCATCCCCGTGGATGCGTACCTCGGTGACGTGCCTGCGCCCGACAACACCTGCGCGTCGGTCATGCTCGATGCGACGCGTGTGATCCCGAACGTGCTGCTCATCGTCGATCGCTCGGGCTCGATGGAGAGCAACCGCTTCGGCGCGGTCACGCGCTGGCAGGCCCTCGACGGCGCCCTCTTCGATCCGGCCTCGGGCCTCGTCACCGGCCTCGAGTCCTCGGTGCGCTTCGGCATCGCGATGTACTCGAACGACACGCGCACGCCCACGTGCCCGGACCTCTACACGGTGCCCTGCGCGCTCAACAACGCCGAGTCGATCGAGGCCGAGTACACGCTCCGCACGCCGCCGCGCGGCGACACGCCCACGGGTGAGTCGATCTCCGCGGTGCTCGGGATGATCGACACGCTGGTGCCCGATCGCAGCGCGACGTCGCCGACGTTCTTCGTGCTCGCCACCGACGGCGAGCCCGATCTCTGCGCCGACGGCACGGCGCTCGACGAGGGCCGCGCGGCCTCCGTCGCCGCGACCACGGAGGCCTTCGGCCTCGGCATCAACACCTACGTCGTGAGCGTCGGCGCCGAGGTCTCGACCACGCACCTCCAGGACGTGGCCAACGCAGGCGCAGGCACCTCGGGCGCGCCGTTCTACGTCGCGACGGATACGGCGGGCCTCGTCGACGCCCTGCGCACGATCATCCGCGGCGTCGCCTCGTGCGACGTGCGCCTCGAGGGCATGGTCGTGCCGGCGCTCGCGTGCGATGGCACCGTGCGCCTCGGCGCCGATGCGCTGATGTGCGGCACGGACTGGATGCTGCTCGACGACGGCCAGACCATCCGCCTCATCGGCGCGGCCTGTGATCGCCTGCAGTCTTCGGGCGAGACGTTGACGGCGGCCTTCCCGTGCGAGGCCATCCTCGAGTGAGGCGCGGCGCGGGCGAGGTGCGGCCCGGGGCGCGCGGTGCAAGAACAGCCCACGTGACCCTGCTCCGCGCTTCGTCCGCTCTCCCCGCCACGCTCGTGGGCGCGCTCGCGCTCGTCTCCGCCTGTGGCGGCGGTGCGGCCTCGACACCACCCGCCGAGGGCCCGCCGCGCCGCACGGCGCGCTCGGTGGACGAAGCGCTCGCGCAGTTCCCCACGCGCGAGCGCATGAACGACCTCGTGCGCCAGCTGCCCGCCACGCCGGCGCCCCACGAGATCGGTCCGGTGGTCGACCGATGGGAGATCGATCCGGAGTCGCTCGCGGGCGGTCCCGGTGCCTTCGAGCCCGTCGCCACCCAGCTCGTCGGCGCGGACGGGCGCTTCGAGAGCCGAGGGCCGCTGCGCTGCGCGGCCCGCGAGATCGCGCGCTTCGTGGCCGAGCACGCCGAGCTGCCGAACACCTTCCTCGGCGACTACGTCGTCGGTCGCTGCGGCTCGGCGAGCCTGCGCACGGGCATCGCGGTGCGCGCGTTCGACGTGCGCGGCTACGACGAGACCCGCCTGGCGCGCGAGACGACGGCCGAGATCGTCGAGGGGTGGCGGTCGATGGTCGCCGAGCAACGTGGAGGACTCGGGGTCGCGTCGTTCGCGAGCTCGAGCCGCATCGTGGTCGCGCTCGTGGTCGACCCGGATCGCGCGATGCGCCTGTCGCTGCCGGGACCGGTCCAGCCGGTGGACGGGCACGTGCGCGTCGAGGGTGAGCTGCTCGGCGCGGCCGAGGAGCTCCTGGCGCTGAGCTCGCGCGGCGACGCGGACGTCGCGCTCTGCGTGACCGAGCTCTCGGGCACTCACCTCCGCATCGACTGCCCCTTCGAGCCGTCGGACAGCACGTCGTTCATCGAGATCATCACCCGCGAGCCGGGCCGCCTCGTGCCTCGCACGGGCGCGCGCATCGTCGCGGTCGCTTCGCCGAGCGCGGGCCTCGTCTACGAGGAACGCGCGCCCGAAGGCCCTGCGCCCGCCGATCCCCTCGATGCGGTGACCGCCGCCGTGAACGCGCATCGCGCCCGGCTCGGCCGCGCGCCCCTCCTGCTCGAGCGCGCCCAGTCGGACGCGAACCGGCAGTCGGTCGACGCGTTCTTCGCCACGAGCAGCCCCGACGTGCAGGAGGTGGCCGTCCTCTATGCGATGGCGGGCTGGGAGGTGCAGGGCAACATCGTCGGCGGCAACGCGCTGGCGTTCGAGCTGCCGGGCGGCCTCGCGGCCAACCGGTGGGCCTCTTACATCCTGCGCCATCCCTTCGAGCGCTACGCCCTGCTCGACCCGGACGTGTCGCGCATCGCGGTCGGGGTGAGCGCCGGGGAGGGCGCGACGCTCGCGATGGTCAGCACCTACGAGCTCTTCGGCGCCGCCGATCCCGAGGCCGAGCGCGCGCGTGTGCTCGCGGCCATCCAGCGGGCGCGGGCCGAGGCGGGGCGGCCACCAGCAGGCCTCTTGCCGCAGGCCGCAGCCCTCGCGCGCTGGGCCCAGCGCATCACCGGGGGCGCGGCCACGCCGACCGAGGCGATGCAGAGCGTCTTGCACGAAGGGCCAGTGGCCGGCGCGAACGCGACCATGGTGCTCGGCCTCCACGACCTCGACCGCTGGCCGGTCCCGCGCGACGTGCTCGAGGCCCGTGTGCTCGACGTGGCCGTGGGCCACTACCGCGCCGAAGGCGCCGCCTGGGGCCAGTACGCCGTCCTTCTCGTGCTCGGAGATTGACCACGGCCTGGCGGGTGGCAGCCGCTCTGTCCGGGGAGCCAGCCGGCGGGGGAGCGCAGCTCCCCCTTGAGGCGCGAGCGCTGGAGGAGCGAAGCGACGACGAGCGATGGGGGAGCGGGGGTCGAGCCCCCGCTGCGAGCGCCGGAGGCGCGGGAAACGCTGTTCGGATGTGCCGGCCTTGATCCTCGGCCCGGTCCGTGACAACGCTCGTACCCCCTCAACCACCCCTTCCGTGCCCCCCGTCCGGAGGATGGATGCTGTTCGACTGGGTCTACGGCCTCTTCTCCAACGATCTCGCGATCGACCTCGGTACCGCGACGACCCTCATCTACGTGAAGGGCCGCGGCATCGTGTCGTGCGAGCCGTCGGTGGTGGCCGTGCAGACGGACGCCCGGGGGACGCGGCGGGTGCTCGGCGTGGGCAGCGCCGCCAAGGAGATGCTCGGCAGGACGCCGGGCAACATCCAGGCGATCCGCCCGCTCCGTGACGGCGTCATCGCCGACTTCGAGATCACCGAGGCGATGCTCTCGTACTTCATCAAGCGCGCGACGAACAACCGCAGCACGCTGGTGAAGCCTCGCATCATCATCTGCGTTCCCTTCGGCATCACCGAGGTCGAGAAGCGCGCGGTGAAGGAGTCCGCCGAGGGCGCGGGCGCCCGCGAGGTCTTCCTCATCGAGGAGCCCATGGCGGCCGCGATCGGCGCGGGCCTGCCCGTGACCGAGCCCAGCGGCAACATGGTCGTCGACATCGGCGGCGGCACCACCGAGGTCGCCGTCATCTCGCTGTCCGGCATCGTCTACTCGCAGAGCGTGCGCGTCGGCGGCGACAAGATGGACGAGGCGATCGTCGCGTACCTCAAGCGCAAGTACAACCTGCTCGTCGGCGAGCAGACGGCCGAGCGCGTGAAGTGCCAGATCGGAAACGCCTACCCGGGCGAAGAGATCGAGACGATGGAGGTCAAGGGACGCGACCTCGTGGCCGGCGTGCCCAAGACCATCGTCGTGAACTCGGACGAGATCCGAGACGCGCTCTCGGAGCCGATCAACACGATCGTCGAGGCGGTCATGGGCGCGCTCGAGCGCACTCCGCCCGAGCTCTCGGCCGACATCGTCGACAAGGGCATCGTGCTCACGGGCGGGGGCAGCCAGCTCAAGAACCTCGACGTGCTCCTGCGCGAGGAGACGGGCCTGCCCGTGATGCTCTCGGACGATCCCGTGAGCGCGGTCGTGCTCGGCTCGGGCAAGGCGCTCGATCAGATCGAGCTCCTGCGCGAAGTGACCATCAACTGAGCCGGGGCGGGGGACGGTGAGCGGCGACGTCGCGTGGCTCTTGTCGCGGGCGGGCATCGCGCTCCCGCACGATGGGCCGATCGACGCGATCGATGCGGTCGACGCGTCGCTCGTGGGAGACGACGTGCTCGCCGATCTCATTGCGCGCGAGCTCGGCACGGTCGTCATCGATCTCGACGAGGGCATGCTCGACGCGGGGGCCATCGAGCTCGTGCCCGAGGCCGTGGCGCGCAAGGCGCATGCGGTGGCGGTGCTCGCCGAGCCCGGCCGCTCGACGATCCAGGTGGCCTTCGCGAACCCGCTCGATCCGCGGTGGATCACGCAGATCGCCGAGGCCACGGGCCTGCGCGTGCAGCCGCTCGTCGCGCCGCTCTCGGCGGTGCGCCGTGCGCTCGATCGCGAGTACGGCGGTGCGCCGATCTCCGAGGAAGTGCTCGCACGGCGTCAGCGCGAGCAGCTCCGCGCGGAGCCCACGCAGCGCCTCGGCAGTGGCTCGCGTCGCCTCGGGGACAAGAGCGAGGAGATCAAGGCGCCCGTGACGGCGCCCTTGATCCGCATGGAGGCGCAAGCGACCGCGGAGCAGCGCATCGAGGCCTTGCTGCTCGCGCTCATCGAGCGCGGCGTGCTCACGCGCGCGGACTACCTCGACGCGCTCAAGCGATTGCTCGATCGCGACGGTCGCTGAGACCGAGACGCGCGCGAGCTCCTGACGCCTGCGGGCGCTGGCAGGCGCTCGAGGAGATCGATGGGACGAGCGTACCCGGGCGACGGGCCTCGACCACCGCGCGGGGGCGCGCTAAGCCCGCCGGCTCGCCCCTCCGGCGGAATGTGACCGCGTCACGGGGCGGTTCGAGCCCGTCGTGAGCCAGCTCAAGCGCATCCGCGAGATCGCCATCGCGAGCATCTTGCTCGTGATTCCGTTCTTCGTGCTCAACGCGAGCCTGCGCGACCCGAGCCGGCAGAGCTGGCTCGACGAGAAGATCCTCTACGGCCTCAGCTGGGTGCAGTCGGGCGCCGCGTCCACGGCCCACGTCTTCTCCGAGCTCGTCGACGACTACGTCTACCTGGTCGAGGTGCGCGAGGAGAACGAGCGCCTCGAGGCCCGCGTCGCGCGGCTCGAGGCCGAGCGGCACCAGCTCCTCGACGAGGGGCTCGAGAACCGGCGCCTTCGCTCGCTCCTGCAGCTGCGCGAGCGCGTGGGCGGCGAGCTCATCGCGGCCGAGGTGATCTCGCGCGACATCGCGCCGCCGTTCTTCCGCGTGACGCGCGTCGAGCTCGATCGGGGCTCGCGCGACCGCGTGCGCGCGGGCATGCCGGTGCTCTCGGGGCAGGGCCTCGTGGGCCTCGTGCAGCGCGCGAGCGGTCGCTCGTGCGAGGTGCAGCTCATCGTCGATCGGCGCACGGCGGTCGACGTGATCGTCCAGCGCACGGGCGCGCGCGGCATGCTGCGCGGCACCGGCGAGGACGAGCGCTACATGGCGCGCATCCAGTACCTCGGGCGCGAAGACGCGCTGCGCGTGGGCGATCTCGTGCACACGTCCGGCCTCGGACAGCGCTTTCCGCCCTCGATCCTCGTGGGTCGCGTGACGCGGATCGTGCGGGAGGACTTCGGCCTCTACCAGGAGGTCGAGGTGAGCCCGGCCGTCGACTTCTCGCGGCTCGAGGAGGTGCTGATCCTCACCGAGGGCGCGCTCGGCGACACCGTCGCGGACGTGGCCGACGAGACGCCGGCGAGGCAGCCGTGAGGAACGTGCTCTTCGTGCTGCTCGCGCTCGGTCTGCTCGTCGCGCAGTCGAGCCTCTCGGCGGTGTTGCCGCTCCATCCGTTCACGCCGAACCTGCTCCTGCCGATGGTGCTCTACCTCGGGGTGACGCCGGACGTGACGCTCGCGCGCGGCGCCGCGCTCGCCTTCGCGGCGGGGCTGCTCACGGACGAGGTGACGGGCGGGCCGCTGGGCCTCACGACCTTCGTGTTCGTCGCGGGCTTCCTCCTCACGCGCGTCGCGGGCCTGCGCCTGTTCCTCCGCGGCGTGCCCTTCCAGATCGTCGCGACCACTGGCATCGCCGTGATCGTCGCCGGCGTGATGCTCGCGCTCTGCGCGATCTTCGAGGAGCCCGAGGCCTTCGCGCTCGTGATGCCACCCGCGGGGATCGTGGGCGCGCTCGCGTCGGCGGTGTGGGGCGAGGACGTGCCGCTCGTGGGACGCGCCGCGCACGTCGTCACGGTGCTCCTCGCGACCGGCCTCGCGACGGGCCTCGTCTCGCCGCTCGTCTACGTCGCCACGCGCCGCGTGGACACCTTCACGGCCCGCACGCGTCGCGGCGCAGGCGCGGAGGCCTGAGCGATGAGCCTGCTCTCGCAGCGCCGCGAGGTCGGTGAGTTCCGCAAGCGCTACAAGTGGATGGCGCTCGCGGTCGTCGTCGTCTTCGGGGTGATCGTGCTCCGCATGACGCAGCTCCAGCTGATCGAGCACGATCACTACGAGCGCGTCGCGCGCGAGAACATCACGCGCACGATCGGCTTGCCCGCCACGCGCGGCATCGTGCGCGACACGAACGGCCACGTGATCGCGACGAACCGGCCCTCGTACGACGTGTACGTCACCCCTGCGCGCCTGGCCGAGACCGACGTCGAGACGCTCTCGACGCTCATGGGCCTGGACGCCGAGGGCCGCCGCTCGCTCGAGGAGCGTCTCGCCGCGGTGCCGCCCCGCCGCCGCACGCACCAGATCCGCTTCTTCACGGACATCACGCGCGAGCAGCTCGCGGCGATCCAGACGCACTCCACCGACCTCACGCACCTCGAAGGCCGCCGCGAGATCACGGCCGTCGAGGTCGTCGCGACGCCGGTGCGCACGTACCCGTACCGAGGGCTCGGTGCCCACGCGATCGGCTACCTCAACGAGCTCCGCGGCGACGAGCTCGCCGAGCTGCGCCCCGCGGGGTACCGCCTCGGCGATCGCATCGGTCGCACGGGCATCGAGCGCGCCTGGGAGAACCTCCTGCGTGGTCGCCGCGGCTACCGCCGCATCCTCGTCGACGCCGATCTCGCGCGCTCCGAGCGCGGCGGAGACGAGCCCGAGGTGATCGAGCCCGTGCCGGGACGCGACCTCACGCTCACGCTCGACATGGACCTGATGCGCATCGTCGAGCGCGCGATGCGCGGTCATCCGTCGGGCGCCGTCGCCGTCGTCGACGTGCGCACGGGCGCGGTGCGCGCGCTGCTCTCGAAGCCGAGCTACGAGCTCGACGCCTTCACCGCGGGCCTCTCGCGCGAGGAGTACGCCGCGCTGCGCGACGATCCGTTCCGCCCGCTCATCGACAAGTCGATCTACGACGCGTTCTTCCCGGGCTCGGTGTTCAAGCCGTTCAGCGCGATCGCGGCGCTCGAGGATCACCTCATCGATCCGAGCGAGCGCGTGCTCTGCACGGGCAGCTACCGCTACGGCGGTCGCAACTTCCCGTGCAACGTGCGCACGGGTCACGGTGAGGTCGACATGCGTCAGGCGATGATGCAGTCGTGCAACGTGTACTTCTACGCGCTCGCCGAGCGCGTGGGCCTCGATCGCGTCGCGCGCGTCGCGCAGGACTTCGGCCTCGGCCGCCGCACGGGCATCGGCATCAACACCGAGTCGCCGGGCTTCATCCCGACGCGCACCTGGTACGACGCGCACGACATCGCGTGGCGCGGCGGCTTCGCCCTCAACACCGCGATCGGACAGGGCGACACCAAGACGACGATCATCCAGGTCGCGATGGCCTACGCGGCCCTCGCGAACGGCGGCACGCTCTACGTGCCCCAGCTGGTCGAGCGCATCAGCGCGCCCGACGGGACCGTGCTCGAGGAGCTCGAGCCGCGCGTGCGCCGTCGCGTGCACGTCTCGCGCGAGAACCTCGCGTTCCTCATCGACAGCCTCTACGGCGTCGTGAACGACCCCCTCGGCACCGCGTATGCGGTGCGGGTGCCCAACGGCGTACCGATCGCGGGCAAGACCGGCACCGCGCAGGTCTACCAGCGCGCGCGGCTCTCCGAGGAGGATGCTGCGCGCGCCGAGTATCGCAACCGCGCGCACGCGTGGTTCGCGGGCTTCGCACCGGTCGAGAGCCCGGAGGTCGCGATCATCGTGATGATCGAGCACGGCGGCTCGGGCGGTCGCTACGCCGCGCCGGTGGCCGTGCAGATCCTCCAGGAGTACCTGGGGCCTCGGTACGAGGGGGTGTCGGGCACGAGCGGCACCGTCGAGTCGCAGGGCGACGGTCGGGGCGAGGGGCCGCCGCCGCGCGGGCCCGCGACGAGCGGGAGACCCTGAGCGATGGTCACCATCGGCAAGGGCCTGCGGGATCAGTTCGACTGGCCGCTCTTCGTGACGGTCGCGTCGATCGCCGTGATCGGCGTCACGAACCTCTACTCCGCGACGAGCGCGAACCCCGACGACCTCGGCCAGCTCTACATCCAGCAGATCTACTGGCTCACGATCGGCTCCGCGGTGGCGGTGCTCGTCGCGGCCATCGACTACCGCCACTACGAGCGCTTCGCGTGGTTCGCCTACGGCGCCGAGATCGTGCTGCTCGTGCTCGTGTTCCTGCTCGCGCCCGAGATCCGCGGCAGTCAGCGCTGGATCTCTCTGGGCCCGTTCTCGCTCCAGCCGAGCGAGCTCGCGAAACCCGTCCTCATCCTCGCGCTCGCGAAGTACCTCCACAACGACCCGAAGACGGAGGGCCGCACGCTCCAGGATCTCGTCGTGCCCGCGCTGATCCTGATGGGGCCGATGTCGCTCATCCTGCTCCAGCCCGATCTCGGCACGGCCCTGCTCTGCGCGTTCATCTTCGCGTCGATCATGGTGCTGACGAACCTGAAGAAGCGCTCGCTCTTCACCCTCGTGCTCGCGTTCGGGCTCGCGGCCTTCCCGCTCTACACCTTCGGTCTGCAGCGCTACCAGCGCGGCCGCTTCGACACGTGGTGGTCGATGATCACGGGCGAAGACGTCGACGTGCGCGACGACGCCTGGCAGGTCTACCAGTCGATCGTCGCGATCGGCTCGGGCGGGGGCTGGGGCAAGGGCTTCATGCAGGGCACGCAGAACCAGCACCGCTTCGTGCCGGACACGCACTCGGACTTCCCGGTCTCGGTGTGGGCCGAGGAGCAGGGCTTCGTGGGCATGCTGCTCCTCGTCGGCCTCTACGCGTTCCTCATCCTCTGGGCGCTGCGCATCGCCTCGACGGCCAAGGATCGCTTCGGTGCCGTGACGGCCGTGGGCGTCGCGGCCTTCTTCTTCTGGCACTCGGTCGTGAACATCGGGATGGTCTGTGCGCTCCTGCCCGTGGTCGGCGTCACGCTGCCGCTCTTCAGCTACGGCGGCTCGAGCGTGCTCACGTCGATGATCTGCGTCGGCCTCCTCATGAACGTCTCCATCCGACGTTTCTCGTACTGAGGCGCAGCCATGCGGACGCGTCTGTTCCTCGTCTCGGTGCTCGCCTTCGGGCTCGGCCTGTGTGGCGCAGCGCGCGCGCAGGACTCGCTCGCGTTCTTCACCGAGAGCGACTCGGTGCGCGGCGCCGTCGCGAGCGCGGTGCGCGGTCACGATGCGAGCGAGGCGATCGCGGCGATCGACGCGATGCCCGAGGACGTGCGTGCGCGCGCCGACGTGATCGTCGCGCGCGCGCGGCTCGCCGAGCGGCTCGATCGTCACGACGAGGTGGCGCGCGACCTGACGCGACACGCGGAGCGTCTGCCGGCCGCGCTCCAGCCCTGGGCCGCGGAGACGCGCGGCCGGGCGCTCCTCTTCCTCGGTCGAGCCGACGAGGCCGAGACGGAGCTCGCCACGATCGTGTCGCCGCCGGCGCGCGTGCGTGCGCTCCGGGCCGAGGCAGCGGCGATGCGCGGTGATCGCGCGCGCGCGCTCGAGCTCGCACAGCCGCTCGTGCGCGACGACCCCGCCGACGTCGACACGTTCGCGCTCCGCACCATGCTCGCCGAGCTCTCCCGCGCCGCGGGCGAGCGAGATCGGTCCGTCGCGGAGCTGCGCGGGCTCCTGATCGAGCGGCCGGCGCATCCGGACGCGGGCCGTGCGGAGACCGTGCTCGCCGCGTGGCTCGGCCAGCCACGCGTCTCGTGGACCGTGGACGAGCGCATGCGTCGCGCCTCGCGCTTGCTCGCCGCGCACCAGCCGGCGCGCGCGCTGGCGGAGCTCGAGCCGATCCCGCGGCCCGACGCAGGCGAGCCGGGCCTGGGCGCCTGGCTCTCGGCGCGAGGCATGGCGCTCTACGAGTCGCGCGGGCACTACGGTGACGCCGCGACGATCCTCGCCGAGTCGGCGCGCGTGAACCGCGACGCGCGACACCGCTTCCTCGCGGCGCGAGCGCTGCTCCGCGCCGACCGCGAGACCGAGGGACTGCGCGCGCTCCGGACCTTCGTGCGGGACGAGCCCTCGCACGCTTCGGCGCCGGAGGCCGAGTGGCTCATCGGTGCCACGCTCTTGCGCGGCGGTCATCCGCGTGAAGGTCGGCGTGCGCTCGAGGCCTTCGTGCGCGGTCCACGTGCGCGGCGATCGGCGGGCCTTCGACGCGAGGCGGAGTGGCACCTCGCGCTCCTCGACTTCGACGCGGGCCGGATGCGGGAGGCCGCCGATCGCTTCCGCGGCTGGGGCACCGGCGCGACCGGATCGATGGAGCGCGGGCGCGCGCTCTACTGGGAGGGCAGGGCGGCCTACGGTGCGAACGACGCCGCGCGCGGAGAGCGCGCGCTGCGAGCTGCGATCGAGGCCGATCCGCTCGGGTGGTACGCGCTCTGGGCGGCGCGTCGCCTGCGAGAGCACGGCGAGGATCCAGGGCCGCCCGTGCCCGACGCTGCGCCCGCCGAGGCGAGCTTCGCGCCGCTCGCCGAGCCCTCGCTCGTGACCTTCCACGCGAGCCTCGGCTTCGACGACGAGGCGGCGTCTCTCCTTCGTGTGGCCGAGCGCACGCGCGGCTGGACGCCGGGCTCGCGTCGCGCGCTCGTCGAGCGCTTCACCGCCCTGGGAGACGCGAGCCGCGCGTATCGGCTCACGGGCACGAGCGCGATGCTCGCGCAGGCGCCGAGCCGCGAGGCCGCGTGGATCTGGCGTGCGGCGTATCCGCGGCCCTTCGCGGCCGACGTGGACGAGGCCGCGCGCACGACGCGCGTGCCGGCCGAGGTGATCTACGCGGTGATGCGGCAGGAGAGCGCGTTCGATCCGCGCGTCGTGAGCTACGCCGACGCGATCGGCCTCATGCAGCTCCTGCCCGACACGGCCGAGCGCTTCGCGCGCCGCGTGGGCGTGACGTTCGGTCGCGAGCTGCTCTACCGCCCCGAGCACAACGTGCGCTTCGGCGCGATGTACCTGCGCGATCTGATCGACGAGGTCGGCATCCCGCTGTGCTTCGCGGCGTACAACGCGGGCGAGCACCGCGTGCGCGAGTGGCTCGCACGCGCGCGACGCGACGGGGGCCCCACGGGCCGCGAGCTCGATCGCGTGGTCGAGGACATCCCGTTCCTCCAGACGCGCAACTACATCCGCCGTGTGACGGGCAGCTACGCGCACTACCTCTACGCGGCGCACGTCGCCGGCGGCGGATCCGTGCGCGACTGGCCGGAGCTCGACCTGCCCGCCCGCGTGGGCGCCGAAGCGAGCGCGCGGCCTTGAGCGACCACGCGCACAACGCGTGACGGAATCCTTGCGTGCGTGCCGCGGGATGCGCGATGTCGATCGTCCGCGTGGTGCCGCTCGTGTCGCTCGTCGCGCTCGCGCTGACGGCGTGTCCCAGCTCCGAGAGTTCGGGGGATGGTGGGCTCGATGCGGGTGCGCCGGATGCGTCCGCGAGCGATGCGCCCGCGAGCGATGCGCCCGACGCACCGGGCGCGGCGTGCGTGCAGGGGCGCCTCAGGCCGTTCACGATCGACAACTACGACGACGTCTCGGTGCGCTACCGCGCGCGCATCGAGCCCGAGATCCGCGGGCGCGCGTTCGACCTCTACCTGGAATTCAACCGCTACGCGGACGCGGCGTACGTCGGCACCTTTCCGCTCGGGGAGGGGCCGGACGCGAGCTACGGAAGCTGCGCACACTGCGTTCTCGCGCTCTACGGGACGACCTTCGAGGGCGCGTACTTCGCCGATCGCGGATCGATGACGTTCGAGGCCGATCCGTTCGATCGGCATCTCTCGCTCTCGATGACCGACGTGCGCCTCGTGGAGGTGACCTTCGAGGGATCCGACCTGCACACCGTGCCGGTGCCGGGCGGCGCGTGCATCGAGCTCGCGCCCTACGAGATCGATCAGCGGTATCCGCCGCCCGAGTGGGAGTGCGACCCGGAGCGATACGGTGACGGCGCGCAGTGCGACTGCAACTGCGGGCCGATCGACGAGGACTGCTTCGACACCTCGCTCCCCGTCGCGCGGTGCATGGCCGGGCAGGCGTGTGTCGGCCGGCTCACTGGAGGCTGGACAGCCGAGGGCGTGTGCGTCGACCGCTGCGATCGCGCCGCGGGCACGGCGTGTCCGCGCGGCGGCGTGTGCGTGGACGACTTCAGCGGCGACCTCTGCGAGCCGGACCCGACGCGCATCGATCGGAGCACGCCGCTCGGTGGAACGTGCGCCGAGGGCGCGGCGTACTGTGCGGTGGACGCGATGGGCTTCGCGGGCGGCTACTGCGACATCTTCGATCGCAACGACGCGCGCTGTCGGCCGCGCTGCTCGCTCGACGGCGACTGCGACGCGAGCGTGCCGGAGCGCTGCTACACGCTCGGCTTCCGCGAGGGCACCGACGTCGCGTTCGGCCTGTGCACACCGCGCTTCCCCGCGTCGTGGAGCTGCGAGGGGCGACGCTACGAGGACGGCGCGCAGTGCGACTGCGGCTGCGGCGCGCCCGACCCGGACTGCGCGGACGGCACGCGCCCGGTCGCGGGCTGTGCGAGCGGCGAGGCGTGTGTGTTCGATGGTGCGTGCGCGCCCGTGCCTGCGAACGACCTCTGCGGAGGGGCGATCCCGCTGCCCGTGGGCACCACGCGCGGCACGACGCGCGGCGCACGCAACGACTACACGCACGTGCGCGACGGAGGCGGCTGCCTCACCGTGGAGGAGGACGCGCCCGACGTCGCCTACGCGATCGAGCTCGCGGCGGGACAGACGCTCGCCTTGACCGGGCGCGCCGAGTTCAACATCGCGCTCGCGCTCCACGGGCCGGACACGGGCGAGGGGCCTGGCGCGACCTGCACCGCGACCTCGACGCGCTGCGTGATCGGTGCCGACGCCACGGGCTACGGGGAGGTCGAGTCCCTTCGCCACACGGCCACCACGGCGGGCACGTACTACCTCGTCGTCGACGCGTTCTTCTCGGAGATGCTGGGCGAGTTCGAGCTGGTGCGCACCGAGTGAGCCCACGGCGCCGCGCGCTCAAGATCCCGCGCGGATCGTCCGACGACCTCCGACATGGAGAGCATCATCCCCGCCGAGCCGCGACGGATCCGCGCGAGCCAGGCCGACGAGCCGCTGCGGGGATCCCTCCTCTTCGCCCCGGCGCGCGACGAGGAGCTCGCGGCGCATGCGTTCCTCCGTGGCGTGCCGCGAGGGACCATCGAGACACACCTCCTGCGGTGTCCGGTGATCGAGCTCGATCCCGGTCACTCTCTCATCCGACGCGGAGACGTGAGGGGCGAGCTCTACCTGGTGCTCAGCGGGCGCCTGCTCGTGCAGCTCGGCGACACCTCGCTCGCCACGATTCCTGCGGGACAGACGGTGGGTGAGCTCGCGGTGCTCGACGCGCAACCGGCGACGGCAGACGTCGTCGCGGAGATCTCGAGCCGAGTGCTCGCGCTCGACGAGGGCACGTTCTGGCGAATCGTCGCGGAGTCCCACGACGTCGCGGTGAACATGCTGCGCCTGCTCACGGCCCGCATCCGACGGAGCAACGAGCACGTGAACGCGGCCCAGGAGCAGCGCCGCTCGATGGAGCGCCTCTCTCGCACCGACCCGCTCACGGGGCTCGCGAACCGTCGCTGGCTCGACGAGACGCTGCCGCGGCTGCTCGCGCGCGCCCAGCGCGATCGCCACGAGCTCTCGGTCCTCGCGATCGACGTCGATCACTTCAAGAAGGTGAACGACACATGGGGGCACGCGACGGGGGACCGCGTGCTCGTCGGTCTCGCGGAGCTGCTCAAGAAGATCG
Organism: Sandaracinaceae bacterium; assembly: GCA_044376125.1. Lineage (GTDB taxonomy): Bacteria > Myxococcota_A > Polyangia > Polyangiales > Sandaracinaceae > JAFLCL01. The sequence continues at coordinate 17,140 of JBILLJ010000048.1, read as the reverse complement.
TGCGACCGACGGACGTCTGCGTGCGAATCGGTGGCGAGGAGATGCTCGTCGTCCTGCCGTCGACGGGCCTCGAAGGCGCGCGGGTCGTGGCCGAGCGGGTGCGCGTGGCCGTGCGCGAGCTCGCCATCGACAGCGTCGAGGGGGTGGCGCTGCCGCCGCTCGGGGTGTCGATCGGCGTCGCGACGCTCGCGCCGGGAGAGGACGGCGCGGCCCTCGTGCACCGCGCCGATCTCCGCCTCTACGACGCGAAGCGCCACGGTCGAAACCGCGTCGAGGGCTGACGCCCCAGCCGCGCGGCGGCGAGGGGCGCATCGGCGGAGTCCGCCTGTGCCGATCCCGCAGCGCGATCGGGAACGCGGGACGCGCGCGGGCGTCGCGCGGTGCGCACCTCGTCACGGTCTGACCCTGCGCCGGGATACACTCGGCCCGATGAGCGGAGAGGCGCTGCCTGGCGGCATCGACGCGGAGCTCGCCCGGGCCCCCGATGACGACGCGCGCCTGGCCATCCTGCTGCGCGCGCTGGCGGACCATCCCGATCACAGCGGGCTCCGGTGGTGCCTCTACAACGCCTACCTCGCGATCGGCGAGCACGACGCGGCACAGAGACAGCTCGTCGAAGGCATGCGTCGCGGCGCGCGTGACTTCGTCCTCGAGCACGCCCGGACCTACCCGGAGTCGATCGGGGACGAGCGGCTCGCCATGCTCGAGCGAGAGAGCCCCGTGCTCGTGGCGGGAGTCTTCGTCGCGCGTGGACGCGTCGACGAAGCACGCACGTGCCTCGAGGCGTACCTCCGCGACGGTGCGAGCGCGTACCGTGGTGGCCGCCGCGAGGTGGGACCGTGGATCGACGTGATGACGGTCGCGGCCGAGCGCGGTGAGTGGGACTTGCTCGTCTGGATGCGCGCCGCCCTCCGCGAGGGTCGCGATGGTTGGCACGAGCCGACGGACGCGGCAGAGGACGAGGCCTCGATCTCGGAGCGGGGGCGTCTGGATGCAGTCGAGGAGCTCTTGGCCGTGCACGAGGACCTGCCGACTGGCTATCCCGAGGCGCTGGCGCGGGGGCTTCGCGCGCGCAGCAGTCGCGCACGCGGCGAAGCGATCCACCGGTTGCGCCTCACGAGCCACGACCAGGCGCGCCGCGTGCTGCGGCGGCTGGAGACCGACGCGCCGTGGCTGGCTCAGCTCTTCCGCGAGGCGCTCGTCGAGCGATCGCCCGACGACCGAAGCGCGCGCGCACCGCTCCGGCTCCGCCTCGCGTTCGCGCTGCTCACGCTCCTCTTGCTCGGCCTCGCGACCTGCTCCGCGCTGACGCCCAGCGAGCGCGATCCGGCGCTGCGCGGTCGTCGCGCCCTGACGCGTCCCTGACGCGAGTTCTCCTCGCCGCGCGGCACTTTCCGTTACTGTCGGGCGATGTCTCTTCCTCTTCGTCCGTCTCGCACCGCCTGGACCCTCTCGCTCGTCGGCGCCTCGCTCGTGGGCGCCTCGCTCGCTGGCTGCGACTGCGGCGGCATGATGATGGGTGACCTCGACGCGTCGGGCACCGACGCCGCGATCCCGCCCGGCGTCGACGGCGGCCCGCTGCCCGATGGCTTCGTGCCTCCCGATGCGCCCCTCCCGGTCGCGACGAACGCGGTCATCGAGATCCACGCGCTCGACCTCTGGGCGCAGGCCCTGCCGACGAGCGCCCGCCTCACCGTGACGCGCGACGGCACCGCGGTGCCCACGACCGGCACCTGGCCCGTCGTCGCGTTCCCGGTGATCGAGGCCGCCACGTACGAAGTCACGCTCACCGCCGAGGGCCACCACGACCTCGACTTCGCCATCACCTACGACGGCTCGACCGACCTCGACGCGATCACCGTGCGACGCGGCACGGGCACCGAGCGCGCAGGCCTCGTCACGAGCCACGACGTGCGCACCACGATGGGCCGCACGCTGCCGGTGCACGCGGTGTTCACGGGCCTGCGCCATCGCTGGTTCTCCGCAGAGGGGCGCCCCGCGCGTCGCGGCAACCACGTCCGCCTCATGACGAGCGGCGAGGAGGCGTGGGGCCAGGTCGCCGAGGATCTCCTCATGGCCACCGATCGCGTGCACGCCGCGACGTGGTGGTGGGACTCGAGCTTCGAGCTCGTGCGCGACGAGAGCACGCACGTCACGAGCACGCTCGCGGATCGGCAGGCCAACACCATCCTGGGGATCCTCGACGACATCTTCCCCGACAAGCGCGTGCTCGTCGGTCAGTTCGTCGATCAGGACGGCAGCCTCTCGTGGCTCTCGGCGGACTCGGATCTCCGCGCGCGCGGCACGGCCGCAGGCGACGGCTTCGAGTTCATGGGCCAGGCCAACGAGACGAGCGGCATGTTCACGTTCGAGATCGCGCCGTTCTCGTTCGGCGACCGCGTGCGCGAGCGCTGGGCCGATGCCGAGGGGCGCACCTTCGACGCCGACGATCCCATCACCTCCACCGTGCCCTCGCGCCCCGTCGATCTCACCGCGTGGCCGGTGAGCCTCGACATCGATCACGCGAGCTATCACCAGAAGTTCATGGTGCTCGACGGCACCGTCGCGTTCATCGGCGGCATGAACCTCCGCCCGGTGGACTGGGACACCGACGCGCACCTCGTCTTCGAGCCGCGCCGCATGGCGCTCGATGCCTCCACGAGCGCGCGCATGGACGTCGCCGCGCGCGACGAGATGCCCGACACCGGCCCGCGCAAGGACTACATGACGCGCATCGAGGGGCCCATCGCGCAGGACGCCGAGGAGATCTTCCACGAGCGCTGGGCACACCAGCTCTCGGAGGGCGTCGAGTACTCGGGCAATGCCTCCGACTACGAGATCGTGCGCGATCAGCCGAGCTTCGCCGATGGCGTGCAGGCGCAGGTCACCGCCACGCTGCCCGCGCCCTTCGACGAGCACGCGATCGCCGAGACCTGGCTCAACGCGATCGAGAACGCCGAGCACTACATCTTCATCGAGGACCAGTACTTCCGGATGCCGATGTACCTCGACGCGATCATCGCGCGCATGACCTCGCAGCCCTCGCTCGAGCTCGTCGTCATCACCAAGCCGATCAACGAGTTCACCGACCCGGGCTGCGAGTGGACCTACCGCACTTCGCAGGAGCTCGCGACGCGCTTCCCGACGCGCTTCCACCTCTTCCAGCTCCGGAGCTTCGACACGCAGGAGGTCTTCGGCTTCCAGGAGACGGAGTCGCGCTTCGTCGACATCGACGTGCACTCGAAGCTGCTCATCGTCGACGACGTCTTCGTGAGCGTCGGCTCGTGCAACAAGAACAACCGCGGCGTCACCTACGAGGGCGAGCTCAACGTGGCCGTCTACGACGCGGCCTGGGCGCGCGACGCGCGCCGGCGCGTGCTCTCGCTCATCCTGCCCGAGGGCATCACGCCGTCGGACGACGCGCGCACCTGGGTCGAGCAGCTCGCGACCGCCGCCGCCTGGAACCAACGCGTCTGGGACGAGTGGGATGCGACCGGCGGTGACCTCGACCTCGACGGCGATCCACTCCCCATGAGCTACCAGCCCGAGGGTCTTCTCTACCCGCTCGTCTTCGACGTGCCGGACGAGTGCCTCATCGAAGGTGTCGGCCCCGACATGACCTAGTCATGCGCGCCATTCGGCGCGCGCTCGGGGGCTCAGGCGCCCCCGGAACCCCGCGTCGCTCAGTCGTCGCTTCGCTCCTCCATCGACTCCCGCTCCAGGGGTCTGCTTCGCAGACCCCGCCGCGAGGCGCCCGTGGCGCGTTTCGGTCCGGGAGCGGGCCCTGGTATCTTCGCGTCATGGCGTTGCTTGGTGGTGTCGAGCGTCCTGCCTCCGCGTTCGTCGTTCTCGGGCCCTTCGTTCTCGTCGGCGTTCTCTCGGTCGGCGGCTGCGCGGTGCGCACCGAAGGCGAAGTCGATGCGACGCTCGGGCTCGACGTGCAGCTCGGTGACACCGGGCCCGCGCCGGGCACGTGCACGCGCGACCTCGACTGCGGTGATCGCATCGCGTGCACCATCGACCACTGCGACGAGGGCGTTTGCACCCACGAGCCGTGCGTCGACTGCTGCATGGGCTCGCTCGTCTGCGACGAGGACCTCGGCTGTGTGCCCGCGCCCCAGCCCTGCACCACCGATGCGGAGTGTCGCGACGCCTTCCCGTGCACCCTCGATCGCTGCCGCGACCGCATGTTCTGCGAGCACGTGCCCGAGAGCGCGCTCTGCGCGGTGGGCGAGGTCTGCCTCGGCGCCGTGGGCTGCATCGAGGAGCCGCCTTCGACCTGCACGACCGATGCGGAGTGCGCGTCGGCCAACGCGTGCGCGGCGGTGTGGCGCTGCGAGCCCGAGTTCGGCTGCGCGTTCGTCTCCGCGCTCGACTGCGACGACGCCGACGCGTGCACGATCGACTCGTGCGACGGCGCGACGGGCTGCGTGCATGCGCCGCCCGACGTCGACGGCGATGGCTTCGTCGATGCCGCGTGCGACGGCGACGACTGCGACGACGCCGACGACACCGTGAGCCCGAGCGCGCCCGAGCTCTGCGGGGACGGCATCGATCAGAACTGCGACGGCAACGCGGACGAGGGCTGCTGCGAGGCGGGCCTCGCGTGCACGACCAGCTGCAGCACGACGGGCACGACGAGCTGCTCGCCCGATGGCAGCAGTGGACCGTGCGTGCCCCCCGCGGAGCTCTGCAACGGCATCGACGACGACTGCGACGGCATGCGCGACGAGGCCTGCTGCATGGCCGGCGTCGCCTGCCCGACCACCTGTGGCACGACGGGCACGACCGTCTGTGCGCCCGACGGCACCTCGAGCTGCGCGCCCCCGGCGGAGCTCTGCAACGGCATCGACGACGACTGCGACGGCATGCGCGACGAGGCCTGCTGCGTCGCGGGCTCGCCGTGCACCACGGGCTGCGGCTCGACCGGCACCACCGCGTGCGCCCCCGATGGCACCGCGAGCTGCGTGCCGCCCGCCGAGACCTGCAACGATCGCGACGACGACTGCGACATGTCGATCGACGACGGCTTCGCGTGTCGCGTCGGCACGAGCACGGCGTGCACCACCGCCTGCGGCTCCACCGGCACGCGCGCGTGCCTGCCCGGCTGCTCGCTCGATGGCACGTGCGCGCCGCCGGCCGAGCTCTGCAACGGCGTCGACGACGACTGCGACTCGAGCTGCGACGACGGCTTCACCTGCTGCGCGGGCAGCTCGCGCGCGTGCAGCACCTTCGGCTTCTTCGCCGGCACGGCCCTCTGCCGCGGCGACTGCAGCGGCTTCGACACCAGCACGTGCAGCAACTGTGGCAACGGCGCCCGCAACATGGGCGAGCAGTGCGACGGCGTCGACCTCGGCGGCGCCACCTGCACCAGCCTCGGCATGGGCTTCTCGAGCGGCACCCTCCGCTGCGCGGCCGGCTGCCTCTACGACACCTCGAGCTGCAGCCGCTGCGGCAACGGCGCGATCGACGCAGGCGAGCAGTGCGACGGCGCCATGCTCGGCGGCGCCACCTGCAATTCCATCGGCATGGGCTTCGCGCCCGGCGGCACCCTCAGCTGCGGCCCGAGCTGCACCTACGTCACCTCCGGCTGCACCCGCTGCGGCAACGGCACCATCGACGCAGGCGAGCAGTGCGACGGCGCCAACCTCGGCGGCTCGAGCTGCACCACCGTCCCCGGCGGCTTCACCGGAGGAACCCTCCGCTGTGTCGCCGCATGCACGAGCTTCGACACCTCGATGTGCACGCGACCGTTCGATCCGACCGGCACCTACACAGTCACCCCGGCGCCCGCCTACAGCTGCGCCTTCGGGCTCGTCGGCTTCAACCTCGGAACGCTTCAGTTCGTCGACAACGGAACGACGTTGTCGGTGCTGAACTCAGGAACTGGAAGCCCCGGCCTTCCTTGCAGCATGCAGGGAACGTCGGCGCGCGCGTCGCGGATGTTCGACGTGTCGTGTCTCGCGCCGGGATCCTGCAACGAGACGTATCGACTCGTCGGGTCCTATACGGACGACAACACGTGGACCGGCACGTTCACCGCGACCTACACCGGTTCGTGCTTCGGTTGCTCGTACCCGTCCCAGTCAGTCACGGGACGTCGCTGAGTCCGCGTCGCAGCTCGCACGCGCTGAAGTCGCAACGCACGAGGGACGGGGCGGGGGTGGGGGGTCTGGAGGCGGAGCCCGTGAGGCGCCCGACGCGAGGTCTGTGCGAAAGGGGCCACCAGAATGGAACCCCCTAGCTGGGCGACGTGCGCCGTTAGGGCGGAGACCGGAAGACCCTCCACCCCTCCCCGGCCCGATCCGAAGCCGTAGAGCCATCGAACGTTCCCGAGCATCCGCGCATCCATCGCGCATGCACGACGAAGACACCCTCGAAGACTCCTGGTTCGATCGCCCCGCCAAGGGCCAGGCCCTCACCCTCGAGATGGTCCAGGCTGCGCTGAAGAACCCCGACGCCGAGATCGGCCCTCGCTTCGAGGGCCTCGAGGACTCCTGGTTCGAGCGCCCGCAGCGCGTGTGAGCACGCGCGCCTTGCCAAGCGCCCCCAGGTGCCTACGTGCCTCGGTGGAGGTCACGTGAAGCACGCCGTCATCTGGGTCGACCACAAAGAAGCCCGCGTCATCAAGCTCGATGACGAAGGCTCTCGTTTCGAAGCCGAGCACGTGAAGGCCGACACGGCCCATCACGACAAGGGACACCACCACACCCACGCCGAGCCCAAGTACCTCGAGGACCTCGCGCATCGCCTCTCCACGTTCGAGCTCGTGCTCCTCACCGGACCGGGCCCTGCGAAGGACGAGCTCGCCTCCTTCGTCCAGCAGCGCCACCCCGCGTGGAAGGCGAAGATCGCCGCCGTCGAGAGCTCCGATCATCCGACCGACGGCCAGCTCGCCGATCACGGTCGCAAGGTCCTGCGCGCGGCCGACCGCATGCAGGGCGTGCACGTCCGCTGATGATGATCACGGGCCGCGTGCGCGGGGCGCGCGGCCCGCGGCGGGGTGGGAGCGGCGCAGCGTGAGCGTCGTGAGCCACGCGCCGACGAGACCGAGCAGCAGCGCCGGGGCGAGCACGAGCAGGACGAGGCGCAAGCCGAAGAGCACGAGCGCCGCGATCAGTGCGAGCACCGCGTCGAGCCCGCTCGGAGAGAGCAGCCGCTCGACGAGCCCCAGCCGATCCAGGGCGAGCGCGAGCAGATCGTGCGCGATCGCGAGACTCGCGACGCAGAGACCTGTGCCCGCGAGCACCATCCACGTGCGCTCTTTCGCGGGCGCCACACGGACCGAAGCGTTCGGGCTCATGCGGACCTCGCCGTCATCATCGCGAGCAGGATCGCGTTGCCGAGCGGACCGCCGGAGAGAAAGCGCGTGCTCTCGCCGCGCGCGACCGGGACACCGAACAGCGTCGCGGTGCGGTGCAGCGCGGCGAACGCGTCGCGGTCGTGCGTGAGACGCGCGCTCGCGAGCGCGAAGCCCGTGGCCGAGACCGACACACCGAGCACCACCGGGCCCGAGTCGATGTCCCCGTGCCCTACGCGGCCCGCGGGGTACTCGCGGATCGCGGAGAACCCGAGCAGATCCTCGCGGCCTCCCTCGAGCAGCGCGCGAGAGAGCTCGCGTGAGAACCCGGGGTCGGCGAACGACCAGAAGTACGCCGCGAGCGCCGTGCCCGAGCCGCGTGGACCGTCGCGCGCCTCACCCGACTCGGGATCGATCGACTGCACCAGGTAGCCCGATCGCGGATCGACGAAGCGCTCGCGGTGGATCTCCGCGAGGCGCGCGAGCAGCGCGCCGTGATCGGTGCCGCGCACCCGATCCGACTGCCCCACCGCGCCGGCGATGGAAGCGAGATCACATGGGTAGGCCTCGCCGGGATACGTCTCCACGATCCCGAGCGGCTGCGCCTCGAGCCGTGCGACGAGCCCCTCGATCAGCGCGTCGTGGAGCGCGGCCTCCGGCAGCGCGGGATCGGCCTCGCGCGCGAGACCGAGCGCCAGCGCCACGTAGCCGAGGTACGCGTGACCGCGCGCGCTCGTGAACGGCGCCTCGCCCCAGGCGGCCTCGCCGAACGCGTACGTCGAGGGATCGGCGAGCACGCTCGTCGCCTCGCGCAGCGCGGGGCGGTAGCGATCGGCGAGCTCGGGGTGCGTGAGCATCACCTGCGCGAGACCGAGCGCGGCCATCTGGTGCGTGCCCATCGCCCACTCGCCGTCGAAGCGCGGCGAGCCCGTGTGGAACGCGTCCGTCGTCACGTGCGCATGCACGTCGGCGGCGACGGCGTCGGCGAGCGCGCGCGCGGTCGAGGGCTCGTCGTCGAGCCAGGCCTCGGCGTCGCTGCCGACGAGCACACGCGGACCGGCGAGCGCACCGACGAGGGCCAGAGACGCGGCGACGACGCGTCGCACCCAGAAGAACACGCGCGAGTGGGATGGCGCGGAGGGCGCCGCGAGCGCGTGGGCTCGGATCTCGGAGTGGAGAGTGGTCACCCCTCCAAGGTGCGCCGCGCCGCTCGCACGCGCGGCCTCGGCACGAGCGGGCGGTCGTGTGCGGCACACGAACGGTCGCCGTCACGTGGTACCAACGGCGCATGGTCGCCTTCCACCTCGCCTTCGCCGTCACCGACCTCGCGGCCACGCGCCGCTTCTACCTCGACGTCCTGGGCTGTGGCCTCGGCCGCGAGGATCGCGAGAACGACCCGCCGCGCTGGATCGACTTCGACTTCTACGGCCACCAGATCAGCGCGCACCTCGTGGACGGCGCGCTCGCGCCCTCGGAGACGAACCCCGTGGACGGCGACGCGGTGCCTGCGCGCCACTTCGGTGCGGTGCTCTCGTGGGAGGGCTGGCGCATCCTCTCGGAGCGCCTGCGCGCGTCGGGCATCCCCTTCCTCATCGAGCCGCACATCCGCTTCGCGGGGCAGGTCGGCGAGCAGGCGACGTTCTTCCTGCGCGACCCGTCCGGCAACGCGCTCGAGTTCAAGAGCTTCAAGGACCCGTCGCGCCTCTTCGCGCGCGGCTGAGGCTCAGCCCTTCGGCGGGAGCGGAAGGAGGCGCGAGGTGCGCTTCTGGTACTCGGCGTAGCTCGGGTACTTCGAGCGCGTGATCTCCTCGGTGAAATTGGTCGATCCGTGGAAGAGGCCCGTGAGGATCACGGCGCCGAGGAACGCGGGATCGAGCCAGCGCCCGGTGGCGCTCACGGCGAAGAGACAGAGGCACCACCACTGCGCCTGCTCGCAGAAGAAGTTCGGGTGCCGCGACCACGCGAAGAGCCCCGTGGTGAGGAACGGCGGATCGACGGTCTCGCCGCGCGCGAGGCGCGCCTTCTTCTCCTGGTGGAAGCGCCACTGCTGTTGATCGGCGATCGTCTCGCCCGCGAGGAACGCGAGGAAGAGCACCGTCGCGATCGCGTCGAGCACGCCGAAGGGCACGCCGCCGCCGGGCTGCGTGCTCGCGCCCTCGAGCGCGGCCCACGCCGGCAGCGTGATGAGCAGCAAGAGCACGTTCTGGAACCCCGCGACGAAGAGCAGCGCGAAGATCTCCCACTGCCATCGCGACATGCGCTTCTTGAGGACCGGCCAGCGATAGTCCTCGCCTCCCTTCGCGTAGCCGCCCTTGCGCGCGAAGTTGAACGTGAGCCGCGCGCCCCAGAGCACGACGAGCACGGTCATCACCGTGAGGCGCAGATCCGTGAAGCCCGTCTGCCACGCGAACCACGCGGTGTAGGGGATCGGGACGATCGACCAGAGGCGGTCGACCCAGGAGTGCTCGCCGGTGACGAGACCGAGGAGCCAGCAGACGGCGATCACGGCGGCGCAGCCGTAGGCCGCGTGGAGCAGAACGGGATCCATCGCGGAGAACGCTACGACGGCGTCGCGCGCGTGTCGCGATCCTGCGCACGGCACACCGCCGCTCGGCCCGCGAACGGTGCTAGAAACGCGCCCGATGCCGAAGTTCGCTGCGATCGACGTGGGCTCCAACGCCTCCAGGCTGATCGTCGTCGAGGCCACCTCGACCGACGACGTGCGCGTCCTCTTCCAGGATCGACGACCGGTGCGCATGGGCCACTCGGTCTTCGTCACCGGCAAGCTCGACGCGGGCGCGATCGCGGAGTGCGTCGAGGCGATGCGGGTGTTCGGGCAGAAGATCGAGGAGCTCGAGGTCGATCAGTACCGCGCGGTCGTCACCGCCTCGGCGCGCGACGCCGACAACTCGAAGGACCTGCTCGACCGCGTCAACGCGGTGGGCGTGCACCTCGAGGCGATCGACGGCACCGAGGAGGCGCGCCTCGTGAAGCTCGCCGTCGAGAAGCGCCTGCCGCTGCGCGACAAGCGCGCGCTCCTGGTCGATCTCGGCGGAGGCAGCCTCGAGCTGTCCGAGGTCCACCACGACGAGGTGCGCTACTCGACGAGCCTCGAGATCGGCACCGTGCGGCTGCTCGAGTCCTTCCTCGACGACGGAAAGCCCGTCACCAAGGCGCAGGAGCGCGTGCTCGTCGAGTACCTCGACCGCATGCTCCAGCCCGTCGCGCAGGACTTCCTGCGCCGGAGCTACGACCTCGTCGCGGGCACGGGCGGCAACTTCGACACGATCGCAGAGCTCTGCCCGGTGGTCGGCGCGCCAGTGCCGACGATCGACGTGCGCAAGGCGCGCCAGATCCACACGCGCATGATCAAGATGACCGCGGCCCAGCGGCGCAAGGCGTTCTCGCTGCGCGCCGATCGTGCGGACGTGATCGTGCCGGCGCTCTACGTGCTCAACGCCGTCGCCGACATCGCGCGCACCGACGTGATCGTCGCGCCCGCCGTGGGCCTCAAGGAGGGCATCGTCTTCGATCTCGTCGCGCGCCACTCGCGCGCATGGGACCCCAAGCTCGACGAGCACCTCGCCACGCGCGCCACGATCCAGCTCGGGCGCCGCTACCACTTCGACGAGCCGCATGCCACGCAGGTGGATCGCCTCGCGTGTCAGCTCTTCGATCGGCTCGTGCCCCTGCACCGGCTCGGGCCCGAGGATCGCGTGCTCCTGCGCGTCGCGGCGCTCGGTCACGACATCGGTGACTTCATCGACTACGCCTCTCACCACAAGCACACGCAGTACATCCTCGAGCACTCGAACGTGATGGGCCTCTCGCAGGACCACCGCTCGGTCGCGGGCTGCATCGCGCGCTACCACCGCCGCGCGGTGCCGAGCCCCAAGCACGAGGGCTACGGCAAGCTCGGCGCCGAGGAGCAGCGGAAGGTGAAGAAGCTCTCCGCGATCCTCCGCATCGCCGACGCGCTCGATCGCGGGCATCGCAGCAAGGTGCAGAAGCTCGAGGTGGTCATGGGCAGCCGCGACGTGCTGATCTCCGCGCACGGCCGCGAGGATCTCTCGCTCGAGGTCTGGACCGCCGAGCGCAAGGCGGAGTACTTCGAGCAGATGTTCGGAAAGAAGATCCGCGTCGTGTCCGAAGTCGGCTGAAGGGTCAGTCGAGGACGACGACGGGGCGAAGGCGCAGGACCTCGGGCGCGCGGCCGAGCTGGCCGTCTTCGTCGGCGCCCCAGCAGAGCGTGCGACCGTCCGACAGACGCGCGCAGGCGTTGCTCGAGCCGACCACGATCTCGCGCACGCCGATCGTCGCGAGGTCGAGCGGAGGGTCTCCCTCGGCCCGCGCAGGCAGCGCGACCTCGAGGCCGGGGATTCGCTGGGCGGCCGTCGGCGCGCCGCTCTGCGCGAGCTGCCCGCGCGTGTTCTGCCCCCAGCACCACGCCTCGGCGCCCGCGTCGCCCACGCGCCGCGCACAGCTGAAGCCGCCGCCCTCGAGGATCGTCTCCGCGCGCTCGAGGAGCTGCGCGGGCGCGGCGCTGGTCGAGAGGCGCAGGACGCGGCCGTCGGGCAAGCGCGCGACGAGGCCGCCCGCGCTCGCGAGCTGCACGACGCCGCTCACGTTGCGGTAGCGATGCATCGGCGTCGGTCGCGGTGTGCCGGGGGCCGGTGCGCCAGCGTCGTCGGGGCTCGGCGGTGGGTAGAGCTCCGCGCCCGCGGGTGCGCCGTAGAGCGCGCCTTCGCAGACCACGGTGCCGTCTTCGCGCGCGACGATGCAGAGGCCGCTGCTCGTGATGGCCAGCTCCGACGCGGCGGGCAGGTGTGGCTGCGCAGCGAACGCGAGCACACCCGCCGCGCTGGGCGCTGCACACTCGATCGATCCGCTCGAGTGGATCGCGCAGACGCGCGAGGTGCTCGCGGCCACGCGCGCGACGTCGGAGACCGTGACCGCGCCGCTGCCTGGGGCATCGAGCGACGAGCACGACAGCGTCTGGTCCTCGTGCGTGCAGAGCCAGCGCGAGACGTAGAAGGTGCGGCCTGCGCGCCCCGAGAGGAGCGTGAGCATGCCCGAGGCCACCTCGTTGCGCGGGACCACCCGCACGACGCGCGCGCCCTCGAGGCCTGCCCGCGGGTCGTTGCCCATCGAGCCCACGCAGCGGATCTCGGCGGTCGCGGGATCGGCGCCGGTCGCGGCGCAGATCGAGCCCGACGCGATGCCGAGCCGATCGACGCTCACACCTGCGAAGAGCTCCACCGGATCGTAGCGGCGCCGTCGCGCGCGCGGCCCGAGCGCGCCTTCGGAGCCCAGGCCCCAGCACACGACCTCGCGCGAGGCCTCCTCGCCGCGCACCGCGCACGCGTGCATCTCGCCGAAGTCGATCTCGCGCACGGGGCCGAGCGCGCTCGCCTCGACCGGCGTCGCGCTCGAGCGCGTCGAGCCATCGCCGAGCACGCCCGCGCCGTTGTCGCCCCAGCAGCGCGGCGCGCCCTCGTCGAAGAGGGCGCACGAGGCGCCCGAGCCGAGCGAGATCGCCGAGACGTTCTCGAGGCCGGGCACGCGCAGCGGCTCGCGCGACAGCTCGGTCGTCTCGTCCCGTCCCAGCGTCCCGAGGCCGTTGTCGCCCCAGCACCAGACGCTGTGATCGTCGCGCAGCGCGCACGCGTGCGAGGCGCCGCAGTCGATGTGCAGCACACGATCGAGACCGCGCACGCGCGAGGCCGACTCGGCCTCTTCGCTGTCGGTGCCGTCGCCGAGCTGTCCGTACTCGTTGTCGCCCCAGCACCTCACCTCGCCGCCCGCGGTGCGACCGCACGCGAAGTCCGCGCCGACGCAGACCTCCACGACGCCCTCGGTGCCACGCACGCCCTCGAGCGCTCGCGCCTCGAACGCGTCCCCGGCACACGCGACGTCGGTGCCCTGCCCCTGCCGCCTCACGAAGCACGCGCCCGCGTCGGAGGCAGCGAGATCGATGACGCTCGCGATCGCGTCCGCGGCGACGTCGATCTCGCGACGTTCCTCCTCGTCGCCGACCCAGTCGTCGTCGTCCTCCTCCTCGAGGAGCTCCTGCGCATCGGCCGCGATGTCGTCGCCGAGGCCGAAGCACGCGAGGCCGCCGCCCGCACGCCTGGCGCAAGCGATGGACTCCGAGGCCGTCAGATCCACGAAGTCTCCCGTGAGCTGGATCTCGGGACGCTCGGTCGGCTCCTCGTCTTCGTCCTCGCGCGGGCTCTGCCCCCAGCACGAGACGCGGCCGCCGTGGATCGCGCAGCCACCGGCATAGGTGAGCGCGAGCGTGCGCGGCACGCGCGGAGGTGGTGGCGTCGCGGCCGTGGGCGGCGGGCTCGTCGTCTCCGGCGGCGTCGCCTCGGCCTGCGTGGTCGGAGGCGGCGTGGGCGCAGGCTCCGTCGTCGCGGGAGGGGGCGGTGGCGGTGGCGGCGGTGCCTCACCACCGGAGCAACCGAGGGCCGTGCCGATCGCCCCCATCGTCAATGCGGCCACGAGATCGCGACCGCGCTCACGCGCACTCTGCGCGTGGCGTCCGAACGATCGACGCATCCAGCCCTCCAGAGGTGCCCGCGATGCGGGGCACCACGAACGTCACGTCAGCGCACGAAACGCGCCGGTCTGATCGGCCTTCGCCGCGGGCTGTGCGCCCATCGCGAACTGCGCCTCTTCGCGGCGCATCTCCTCGAGCAGCTCCGCGCACTCCGGTCGACCGCGGAGGTGGTTCAAGAGCAGCGTCGAGGCCTCGGTGAACGTCTTCTCGTACGAGAGCGCCTCGCGCACGCGTGTCGCGATGCGCTCGCGTCCCGCGGCGAGATCGTTCTCGAGCGCGTCACCGTAGCGCTGCAGCTGCGCGCGCAGCTCGTCGATCTGACGGCGCAGATCCTGTGCGCTCTTCTCCTTCACCTGCGCGCGACGATCGGAGTCGGTCACGACCTCGCTCAGCACCTCGGCCTTGCTCTTGCCGGCCGTCGCGGCCTCGAAGGCCACGCGCCAGCGCGCGAGATCACCGGCGCCGCGCTCGAGCGCCTGCACCTCTCTCGCGCTCTGCTCGTGGATCGCGCGCTCGCGCTCGATGCGCTGCGTGAGCTTGGCGATGCGCTCGCGCTCCGCCGCGGCGTCGCGGAGCGTGCGCGACTCCTCCTCGGCGAGGTCCTCGACCTTGCGGCCGATCTCGGCGCGCAGCGCTCGTCCACGGCGCTCGATCGCATCGAGCTTGCGCTGGTGGCTCGCGAGCTCTCCCTCGAGGCGCGAGGCGCGGGCCGACACCTCCCACAGCTGATCGTTGGCGTGCTGCAGCTCCTCGGGCACACGACCGTTCGGGTACGCACGCGCGATCATGCGCGAGAAGTAGGCGGCGCGGCGGCTCCACTCCACGACGCCGGGCGTGGGCGCGGGCGGAGGCGGCGGCGGCTGCGCGGGGGCGCTCGACTCGCCCGATGGCTGCACGTCCCAGGTGGACGGCAGCGTGCGCTGGAACGCCTTGAGCTCCTCGGAGAGATGGTGGCCGTCGCGGAAGCGACTGCGCGGATCCTTCTCGAGCAGCCGGAGGATGATGCGCTCCGCCGCCTCGGGCAGCTCCTTGGCGATCGAGCGCGGCTTGGGCGAAGGCGCGGTCTTCTGCATCTCGAGCAGCGTGTCGCGATCGGCCGAGCGGAAGGGCAGCTGCCCCGTCGTCATCTCGAAGAAGAGGATGCCCAGCGCGTAGAGGTCCGACACCGGCATCGCGTCTTCACCGCGCGCCTGCTCGGGCGACATGTACTCGGGCGTGCCGAACACCGCGCCCTTGGGCGCCAGGCGCGGATCGCGCGCGAGCGCGGCGAGACCGAAGTCGAGGATCTTCACGAAGTCACGCCGGCCGCCCTTGGCCGTCAGCATGATGTTGTCGCTCTTGAGGTCGCGGTGGACGACGCCGAGATCGTGTGCGCGTGCGAGCGCGGCCGTCATCTGCTCGAGGATGTCCGTCGCGCGTGCGAGCGGCATCGGGCCCTTGGCGATCTCGGAGCTGAGCGAGCTGCCGACGAGGTACTCCATGACGAGGTAGAGCTCGCCGTCCTCGGTCTCACCGACGTCGTGGATCTCCACGATGTGCGCGTGATCGACGCGGTTGGCGGCGCGCGCCTCGCGGAGCATCCACGCGCGCAGGTGCGTCTCGCCGCGCAGATCGGGGCGGATGAGCTTGAGCGCGACGACGCGATCGATGAGCACGTGTCTCGCTCGGTAGACGACGCCCATCCCACCTTCGCCGAGCAGCGCCTCGAGCCGATAGCGCCCGGCGACCACCTTGCCCAGGTAGCCGTCTTTCACGGGTTTCGCAGCGGTCTTCGTCGTCATCGCGTCCGGCATGATAACGGATCGCGCTCGCAGCGATCCGCGCTTTCGCGCCGTCGTTGTGGTGGGACTGGATCGCCAGCCGAGATCCCGTATCCTCGGGGAGATGGGTGGCCCCTGGCCCTGGTGCTCGCGAACGAGCCTTCACGGCAGCCTTTCTTCGTCCGGTCGCGCTTCGAGCATCGCTTCCGAGGACCTCTCGCTCCGCACGATGGGCGTGCCTGTCGAGGATCCTCCACCCCGTTCTCTCGAGGTGCCATGAGCAGGACCCCGATGCGTGTGGGGCCCTACCGGGTCGAGCGCCGGATCGCGTCCGGTGGCATGGCGGAGGTGTACGTGGCGCACCGCGAGGCTGCGCACGGCTTCGAGCGACGCGTCGCGCTCAAGACGATCCTCCCGCAGCTCGCGAGCGATCCCGAGTTCGCCGCGATGTTCGCCGACGAAGCCCGCATCGCTGCGCGGCTCGAGCACCCTGGCATCGCGCAGGTCTTCGACTTCGGCGAGCAGGACGGCATGCTCTACCTCGCGATGGAGCTCGTCGATGGCGCGAGCGTGAACCGTCTGCTCCGCGCCGCGACGGCCACGCGCGAGGCCACGCCGATTCCACTCGCCGTCATCCTGCACGTGGGCATCGAGGTGGCGCGTGCGCTCGCGTACGCCCACGTCGCGCGCGACGTGCGTGGTCGTCCGCTCGGTCTCGTGCACCGCGACGTCTCGCCGGCGAACATCCTCCTGGGCCGTCGCGGCGAGGTGAAGCTCGTCGACTTCGGCATCGCGCGCGCGATCGGTGCGGCGCATCGCACCGACGAGGGCATGGTGCGCGGCAAGCTCGGCTACATGTCCCCCGAGCAGGTGCAGGGAAAGCCGATCGACGGACGCAGCGACGTGTTCACGCTCGCGGCCGTGCTCGCGGAGATGTGCTTGCTCGAGCCGCTCTTCGGCACGGGCGAGGACCTCTCGGTGCTGATGCGCATCCGCAACGTCGACCTCGCGCCGCTCGAGCGCTTGCTCGCGGCCGAGGAGCGTCGTCTGCGCGCCGCGTCGAAGGCGGGCGCGCCGCAGACCGCGGGCCCACCGCCCGAGCTCCTGCGCCTCCTCCGCAGCGCGCTCGCGCGCAAGCCCGAGGACCGCATCGGTGCCTCGTACTTCGCCGACGCGCTCGAGGAGATCGCGGAGCGCAGGAACCTCCATGGTCGCCGCGCGCGAGAGACCGCGCGACAGCTCCACCGGCTCGGGCTGCTCTCGCTCGACGCGGCAGACGTCGAGGCGCGCGAGCCCGGCGCGCGGCCGACGACGCTCGTGGCCACGCGCGACTCCGAGCCACCGCCGTCGGGCACGACGACCGATCGGCCGCAGCCTCCGGGCGCGAGCGAGCTCTTGGCCGCGATCGCGCTCGAGCCGCCGGCGCACTACGAGATCGTGAGCCGCGAGGGCACGATCCTCGGACCGCTCTCGTACGCCGAGCTCGTGCGACGCATCGTGGCGGGCGAGGTCGGCCCC
>JBILLJ010000127.1:0-24608 GCA_044376125.1 Sandaracinaceae bacterium | reverse complement strand
CGACATGGACCGGCGACTGCTCGAGCGAACGGTCGAACTCGCGAAGAGCACGAAGGGGTTCGACTACAAGAAGCTGCCCAAGGACGTGCGCCTCGCGGTGCGGCCTGACGCGAGGGTCGCGAGTGGAGTTGCCGTCACGGCTCGACACAGGTGAGCCCCCGACGCGCCTTCCACCGCACGAGCGGTGTGCTCATGCCGGGATCTCCTCGAAGGGGCGTCTCTTGTGAAAGATGCCGGCGCGGTGCTCGCCGATGGCGGCGCTGAGCTCCACGTAGGTGTCGGTGTCGAGGATGCGGTCGCGGTACTGGATCCGCGACGCCACGGCTCCGAGCTCGAAACACCACGCCAGGGCCATGAGCGGGCTGATCCAGAGTCTGCTGCCAGCCGTGCGATGGGAGCGGTGGTGATCGCCATAGTGGCCCTCGATCGCCGAGGCCATCGACGTGTTGACGACGCTCTGGTGTCGCGGCTGCTTTGCGCAGAGATCCTGAACTGCCTGGAGATAGGCCTGCACCTCGGGGAGGGCGGCGTCGAACGAGAACGCGCCCAGATAAGCACCCTCGCGCGAGAGCTCTGCCACATTCTCGAGGAACTGCGCATGGCAGATGCCATGGAACGAGTCCACGCCGAACGCCGTGCACACGAGCGCCTTGCGCCGCACGTCGGTGCTCGAGGCGGCGAGGATGCTGGCGACGTCTTCTTCGGGGGTCGCGAGGTGGAACTCGTCACCCCGCATCAGCGCATCGGTGCCTCCGTCGACCAGGACGATCGCGTCGAGCGCGAGGCGTGCCGCGAGCTCGCGGTAGGCGCGAGTCAGCGGTCGCACGCCCACGCGGCCGAAGCCATAGACGGGGGCGTCGATCCCGTGCTCGCTCAGCCAGCTCGCGAGGTGACGCTCCGGCGCGTACTCGCCCCGGGTGTCGTCGCTGGCGCGCACCACGTGGAGCGCCTCGGCGAGCGCCTCGCTGAGCGAGAGGTCCGCGAAGGTGAGGTTACCGAGGTGGACCTCGGCGCCGCGCTCGCGAAGCGCGAGGTAGAGGGGAATTGCGCAGTAGACGTCACAGCCGCCGCCGGCTCCGGCGAGCAGAATTCTTCGCGCGCCGGACAGGTGTTCGAACAACCGACTCTCGCCCAGGGCCATCTCGTTCTCCGGAAAGGGGGTGTCACGGGAAGGGCACGAGATCCGCTGGGAGGACGGCGTGCGTGGGGACGAGGGGGCTCGTCGCGAGGTGTCGCTGGAGTGCGCCGACCTCGGCCGCCGCGGGGCCGGGCTCGTCGAGGAACGCGGGGCCGAGGAGCCATGTCGCGAAGACGCGGAGCAGGCCCGCCCGCTCCAGCCCGGCGAGCCACTCGAAGAGCTCGACGTGGGCCTGCAGTCCGGCCTGTCCCGGTCCTTCGCCGTGCGGCAGCGCGACGAGGACGTCGGTGGCTTCTGCGAGGCTGACCGCGCCGCCATCCCAGCCGATCACTCCCATCGTCGCGCGGAGCTCGAAGAGGTGCGCGACGGGCGCGGTCGCGGCGCCGTTCGCGACCAAGACGGGCACCGATCCGGGTGCGAGGCGCGTGCTCACGTCCGCCGCAGACGCGGTTCGAACGACTCGCACGCGCGTCTCGAGCACGGTGCGCATCGCACGCGCCACCGCGCCGTGCTCCGGGCCGCCGCCCATTGCTCCATACATCGCGCCCCAGAGGAGAGTCATCCCGCTCGCGTCCGTCGTCGCGAAGTGGAGCGCCGCTTGCGCCACTGCGCTCGCGTCGCGAGGGTCGGCCGAGAGCGCGGCGAGCACTCCCTCGGAGCCCGCGGGGCGGAGCGGGGCGAGCGGATGTCCGGCCGGGGCGGCGCTGCTCGTCTGAACACGCACGCTCCGCTGTCCTCGTGGCTCCTCGGCGCGGCTCGCGCGGCTCGCCCCACAGGCAGTCAGCGCCAAGGCGCACAACACGATCCCCATGACCCTCATGGCGCCATTGGACCACGATGCGGGGGCGTGCGGAAGTCCCCCCCGTCAGGGACCGAGAAACAGTCGAATGCCCGCTTGGTGCGGACGCGTCGGGCGCGCGCGAGGCGGATGCGATCCTGATCGAGGCGTCCATCAGGATGTAGGGCGGGGGCTTGTCCCCGCCGCGGTGTACGCCACACCGCACAGCCACGCAGCGGCGGATCCGGCTGTATCAGGGCTCATCGCGGACCGTGAGGAGGCGGGGGACGAGCCCCCGCCCTACGTCGAGAAACACTCCGCGTTCGCCGGCTCAGGATGGGATCCACCTGGGGGCGGGGACGGACGCGGCACGGGCACGGGCACGGGCACGGGCACGGTGGATTCACTCTCCAGTGAGGAGGCGGGGGACGAGCCCCCGCCCTACGTCGAGAAACACTCAGGATCCACCTCGCGCTCGATGGCGCGACGATGGATGCCATGCCCCTGGCCGCGTGAGGTGACGAGCACGGTCACCGAGCACGAGACTGTCGCCGCTCGCGAACACGTCTCCACGAATGCGCCCGGCAGGATCGAGGGGAGTCGCGAGCACTCGAACCTCGCAGTCACGCCCGAACGCAACATGCACCGACACGACGTCCGCGTCCTCACGAGCCGAGTGACGCCGTCCTCGTCGGACGACAGCGGTGTTGGGTCGAGTCGCAGGACCGAGCCCGCTCGGCGGGCTTGCCACGTCGTGTGAAGCGGTCTCACTGCCCCAGGATTGCATCCCGGGGTCTCGCAGGGCGGCAGCGATAGTGCGGTTCCGACCGCCGCGATCGCCTTCGCCGAGTCATGTGATGCATCCCGAGGCGGATGCGATCCTGATCGAGACCTCCATCCGGAGGTAGGGCGGGGGCTTGTCCCCCGCCGCGGTGTCTACGCCGCACCGCACAGCCACGCAGCGGCGGATCCGGCTGTATCAGGGCTCATTGCGGACCTTGTGAGGAGGCGGGGGACGAGCCCCGCCCTACGTCGAGAAACACTCCGCGTTCGCCGGCTCAGGATGGGATCCACCCTGGGGGCGGGGACGGACGCGGCACGGGCGCGGGCACGGGCACGGGCACGGGGGGGATTCTCTCCGTCTCTCAGTGTCGTGGGGGATCCCAGAGTGCCAGTCGGGCCAGGGCGCGAAGGGCCTGGCGGGGAGCGGCAAGGACGGTGGCGTGCTCGCCGCGTTCCTCCACGACGACGAAGCGCGTCTCGTCGTCGGTCCTCGCAAGGAGGGTGTTCGCGAAGGCGACGAGGCCTTGGACGTCCAGCCAGCTCCCCTCGGCGACGAGGCGCGCCTCGAGGCCGCGCGTGCCGTCGAAGGCGCGGAGGCGATGCATGAAGTGCAGGCGGCCGTCGTCGGTCGCGGGATCGTCGGGGTGGAGCGCGGGCCACTCCTCGAAGAGCCAGTGACCGAGCGTGGGGGCGAGGCGCTTCCAGCTCGTCAACACGTGATCGTGGCCGACGGGCTGGACTGACGTCTTCAGCCACAGCGTGTCGGTCCGATCGCGCAGGGAGCTGACGAGATCGAAGCCGTCCGCGTGCGGCGTGAGCCCGAGCCCCGTGAGCGCCGCGTGCAGCGATTCGCGTGTGGGGAACGCGAGCAGCGCGCGCGCACGACGAGCGAGCTCGCCATCCTCGAGCAGCGTCGAGGCGAGCTCCACGGCGATCGGCCGCGCGCGCGCCGAGAGGCGATCGAGCGCGTCACGGCGCGCTTCTCCGCCATCGGGGTTCCAGATCGTGTCGAGCAGCGCGTCGCGCTCGGCGTCGTCGAAGGGTCGAGGAACGAGCGGCTCGGCCTCGATCGCGGCGACGCGTGCCATGTCCTCTCGCCGGAGGCGCGCCGTCTCGAGCGCGCTCTCTCGGAGCGTCTCGCGAACCGAGGTGGGCGCGCGCTCGACGAGCGCCGCGAGGTACGCGCGAGGCTCTTCGCCGCGGAGGTCGAGCATCGCGAGCTGGTGGCCGATGGCGCGCGCGAAGGCCGGCGTCGCACGCGCGAGCAGCGACTCGAGCTCGTCGCGCCGCGCGCCCGAGGCGAGGTCCTCGAGGAGCCAGTGCACCGGCACTCGGTCTGGAGAGAACGAAGAGATCTGCTCCGGTGTCTCCGGCAGCGTCCCGTGCCGACGGGGCGGCGCACCGAGCGCGAGGGTGTCGGGCTGCATCGAGAAGACGCCGTCCTCGTCGAGCTCGAGCGCGTGGGGCTCCATGCGCCGCGAGCGTACGAGCCCGGGCGCACGTGCGTCGACGACCTCCGTGCCGGGAGCTCAGGTGCGCGTCGGCTCCAGCGTCGGGGACGGACCTGGGCCTCCACGCACGAGGCGTACTTCGACCTCCCGCTCGACCCAGCTCCACTCCTCGCTCTCGCGAAGCAGGCCCAGGAGCTCGTCGAACGTGGCCGTGTGCTCCGGCGCGTGCTCGAACCACGTGAGAAAGTCGAACGGCTCACCGAGCTCGCGCGCATGGTGCAGCCGCCGCGCGATGCGCGGGAGATACCGAAGGCTCCGAGCCACGTGACCCGATCGCTCCTCGAAGATCGCGCGCCGCTCGTCCTGCGCGAGCGACCACCACGCCGACGACTTGCGGATGGGAACGAGCACCGCGTGTGTCGCCTCCGGGCGTCCGAGCGGCGGTGACGCAGCGTCGAGCCGCGGGCGCTCGAGGGAGGTCAGGTAGCGCGCCGAGCTGGTCACACCGCGGAGCACGAACGCTCCCTCGACGGATGCGTGCGATCCGAGCACCGCGAGCCGCGAGGCGCTCGGCAGCGAGGTCCCGCGCACCGTGACGACGCGTTCGATCTGCCACTCTCCGTGATCGCCGCCAGCGAACGTGACCGGAATCATCCCTGCGCCGTAGCTCATGCGCGCTCCTACGCGCGCGCGCGGGCATCGTTACGCAGGAGGATTCCACACACGCTGCGCCGGTGCTCGATCAGGGCAGATCGAAGACGAGGATCTCGGCGTCGGCGACGCCCTCGATGTGGGCGCTCGGCTCTTGCGAGAGCGCCACGGCGTCGCCGGCCGCGAGCTCGGTGCCGTTCACGCGGGCGCGGCCCTTCGCGACGTGGATCCACGCGTGGCGAGCTTCGGGGAGCGTGTGCGTGGCGGACTCGCCCTCGGTGAAGAGGCCCGCGTAGAGGCGCGCGTCGGTGTGCACCGTGACGCTGCCGTCGCGGCCGTCGGGCGAGGCGACCAGAAGCAGGCGCCCGCGCTTGTCGGCCTCGGAGAAGTGCTTCTGCTCGTAGCCGGGATCGATGCCGGCCTTGCTGGGGAGCATCCAGATCTGGAGGAAGTGCACGGGCTCGGTGCGCGAGGCGTTCATCTCGCTGTGCATGACGCCGCGGCCCGCGCTCATGCGCTGCACGTCGCCGGGGCGCATCACCGAGCCGTTCTTCATCGAGTCGCGGTGCTCGAGCGCGCCCTCGAGCACGTACGAGACGATCTCCATGTCGCGGTGTCCGTGCGTGCCGAAGCCGCGGCCGGCCTCGACGCGGTCGTCGTTGAGCACGCGCAGGTTGCGAAAGCCCATGTGCGCGGGGTCGTGGTAGCCGGCGAAGGAGAACGTGTGGTGGGAGTCGAGCCAGCCGTGGTCGGCGTGGCCACGCTCGTGGGCGCGTCGGATCTTCATCATGTGGGTGGCTCCCGAGAGCTCGGAGGAGGACGGGCCGTGGGCCCACGGCGGGACCTCGTGCGGCACGCCGAGGCCCGTCGATCCTGGGTCCGAGTGGCCATCATGGGAATCGGCATTCGCGTGACAGTGTCCATCACGCTCCGTGATAGTCATGGACATGCCCGCCACGACCGAGCGCTTCGCGCACGACGCCTACACGCTGGACCAGCTGCGCACGCTGCTCCTCGTCGCCGAAGAGGGGAGCTTCTCGGCGGCGGCGCGGCGCCTCCAGCGCGTGCAGTCGGCCGTGAGCCAGTCCATGCGCTCGCTCGAGGAGCACCTCGGCGTCTCGATCTTCGATCGGCGCGAGCGCACGCCCGTGCTCACCGACGAGGGCCGCGCGGTGCTCGAGGCGGCGCGGCGCGTGTGCGCGGAGGCCGACGCGCTCGGGCAGCTCGTGGACGGCATGCACCGCGGCCTCGAGGCGCGGGTGCACCTCTGCGTGGATGCGCTCTTTCCGCTCGCCTCGCTCGCGGAGCTCTGCGCGGTGTTCGCGAAGGAGATGCCGACAGTCGACCTGCGCGTCGACACGCAGACCATGTCGGCGGTCTCGGCGCGCGTGCTCGAAGGCAAGGCGAGCCTCGGCGTCGCGGTGTCCTCCGGGCTCCTGGCAGGCCTCGTGCGCCACGAGCTCGCCTCGATCCGCATGGTGCCCGTGGTCGCACCGACGCACCCGCTCGCCCAGCATCTCGCGGGTCGACCGAAGGTGCGTGGCGTGGTGCCGCGTGTGCGGCTCGAGGAGGCCGTGCAGATCGTGCTCACCGAGCGCGAGCCCGCGCGCGAAGGCCTCGACGATCAGGCGGTGCTCTCGACGCGCACGTGGCGCATCGCCGAGCTCCACACCAAGCGCGAGCTGCTCCTGGCGGGCCTGGGCTGGGGCAACCTCCCCGAGCACGTCGCGCGCGAGGATCTGCGCCGCGGCACGCTCGTGCGCCTGCGCCCCGAGGGCTGGGCCGAGGGCGAGCACACGCTCGGTCTCTTCGCCGTGCACCGCCGCGACGCGCGCCTGGGCCCCGCGCACCGCTGGCTGCTCGCCAACCTCGCGTCGCTCTGTGCGAAGGGCCTCGCACCCGATCCACGCGCCGGCGCTGCCCCGAGCGGGGACGAGAGACGGCAGCGCCACCGATGAGGCATGAACGCATGCCGAGGCTCCGACGACTGGGCCGCGCCCACGCGTGGTGCTCGCGCGCGCGGGCGAGCATCGCCGCTCGGCGTGTGCCGATGCAGATGCCGGATCCAGGGCTGCGTGGGAGATCAGGCTCGCGCCGTTCGCGTGCGCTACCTTGTCGCGTGTGCGACGCGCGGTCTCCAAGGGCACGCTCCTGCTCGATCCGCCGACGGGCATGGCGGTCCTCCTCTCCATCGCCGGCGGTGAGCGCGACGCGTCCACGTGGGCCACGACGCTCAACGTCGCGCTCGACGGAACGCTTCAGGTCCACGACGGCGCACGCGTGCATCGCGGCAAGGTGATCGTGAGCGCCCCGGGTGTCCGGCGTGTCTCGAGCGCCGACGGGCCCGTGCTCACCATCCTGTTCGACGCCGACGTTCTGCGCACGCGCGAGTGCGCGCGCGATGGCCGCCCGGTCGTGACGCTCGAGTCGGCTCGTCTCGTGGAGCGCGCCGTGGCGATCGCCGAGGGCGTCCTCCGAGGTGACGCGTCTGCGACCACGGAGTCCCGACGGCTCGGCGCGCAGGCGCTCTCCCTCGCACCCTTGCGGCTCGCCGATCCGAGGATCGAGGCGATGGTGGCCAGATCGAGCCTCGCCCCTGCACCGCTGGCCGAACTGGCTGCGGACGTCGGTCTGTCTGCCTCGCATCTCTCGGAGCTGTTCTCTGCGACGGTCGGTCTCCCTCACAAGAGCTGGCTCCTCTGGCAGCGCGTGAAGCGCTCGCTGCTCGCCTCGAGCGGTACCGGTGCCGCGCGCGCCGCCGCAGCGGGCTTCAGCGATCAGGCGCACATGGTGCGCACTTACACGCGACTGCTCGGTTACACGCCCGGCGCTCTCACATTCGCGACGCGATGACCCGGGCTGCGTTCAAGCGGCCCGTGCCGCGGTACCGCAGGCTCTGGCGCATGAGGAAACTCGCCCTGCTCACTGCGCTGTGGGCCCTCGCGCCCAGCGCGCACGCGCGCGCGGACGAACCCGCGATCGTGCCGCTCCGGCTCACGCTGCTCACCGAGAGTGTGTCGCTGCCGGATGCGACACGCATGTTCGCCGAGGTGCACCCGGGACTGACGATCGGCTCCGAGCTCTCGTATCACCGTGACGCTGCGTGGACGTTCTACCAGGGCCTCGAGCTCGGCCTCGTGCATCACGAAGGGCGTGCGACCACCCTCGTTGCGCTCACGACCCTCGGAGCGCGACCGTTCGTGGTCGAGGCACTCTTCATCGACGTGAACCTCGGCGTCGGCTACCTCGCGCACCTCGGCACCGCGCCGGTCTTCGAGGTCACGGCGGAGGGTGCGTTCCGCCGCCAGCCCGACGCCCTCCACCGGTTCGCCGTCGTTGCGGGTCTCGCGCTGGGCTACGCCATCGAGGACGTCGCTCCGTTCGTGGGCTATCGCATCCTGCTCGAGACGCCGTTTCTCGCACGGTACTCCCCTGTGCTGCCGCACCAGATCGTCGAGCTCGGACTGCGTGTGCAGGTGCGCCCATGAGCCTGCGCGCAGGTGCGCTCGTGCTCGTCGCGATCCTCGGGTGCGGTTGCGGGAGCGACGTGCTCGTTCCCGTGCGCGCGTGTCCCGAAACTCGCCCCGATTCGCCGCGCGGGGCGGTGTACCAGACTGCACTCGAGGAACACTGCCGCGCGGTCGGTGCACCAGGATGCGCTCTCGTCGTCGCGCGCGACGGAGAGCCGGTGTGGATGGGGGCCACGGGCTTTGCCGACCTTTCTCGTGCGACGCCTCTCTGTACGAGCACCCCGTTTCGCATCGCAAGCATCAGCAAGGTCTACGTCGCTGCAGTGGTGCTCGGCCTCGTCGAGCGCGGTCGACTGCGTCTCGACGGCTCACTGGGGGAGCTCCTTCCCGACGTAGCCAGGGAGATTCCGGGGGCCGAGGCGATCACGCTCGAGCATTTGCTCGCGCATCGCTCGGGGCTTTCGTCTCCGGACACCGAGGATCTCGCGCTCCAGCTCGACCTCTTCGATCGCCCCGACGAACTCGCGGGCCTCGGCCCCGAGGAGCGCTTCCGCCGCTACGTGTACGGGCGCGCGCTGCGCTTCACGCCGGGGACGGCCTTCCACTACTCGTGGTGGAGCGTGTGGAGGGCGCGGCCTTCGACGAGGTGCTCGCGCGAGACGTCACCGAGCCACTCGGCCTTCCGCACACTTCGATCTCGGCTCACGCCGCGCCGGAGGCTGCACGCGGGTACGCGCGCACGGGCGATGGCCTGCTCCTCGACGTGACCGCGCAAGACGTCGCGAACGTGGGCCCGCGGAGCTTCTCCGGCGGCGTCGTCGCGTCGGCCGCGGAGGTCCAGGTGTTTCTCGACGCGCTCCTCGACGGCGCGCTGCTCGACGCCGAGACCGTGGCCGCGATGCACGCGCCGCGCTGCGACGAGCCAGAGATCTGCACGCGCGGCTACGGCCTCGGCATGGCCTGGAATCGGATGGAGGAGCCGCTCGCCATCGGGCACTCGGGGGCGCTGCTCGGAGTGGCCTCGCACGCATATCGTTTTCCCGAGGAGGGCGTCACGGTCGTGCTCGTCGAGAACCTCACAGGCAGCACGTCGCGCGATCTCGCTTTTCTCCGCTCGCTCGTCCGCTGAGGCCGGAAGTCACGCTGCGCGGCGTTGCGCTGAGCGATCACTCCGCGAGCAGTGGCGCGTAGCCCTCGCGGTAGGTGGGGAAGCGGAAGGTGTAGCCGCTCGCGACGAGCTTCGTGTTGAGGCAGCGCTTGCGTGAGGTGCCGCCGCGGATCGCGGCGTCGCGGGCGCGCGCGTCGGGCTCGTCGCTCGTGGTGGGGGGTGGCAGACCGAGGGCCTCGGCGAGGAAGCGGTAGACGTCGGCGAGCTCGACGGGCGCGTGATCGACGCCGACGTAGACGGGCTCGGGCGAGGGATGCGCGAGCAGATGCGCGATGGCGCCCGCGCAGTCGTCGCGGTGGATGCGGTTGCCGATAGGGCGATCGGACGAGATGCGCGCGGAGCCGTCTCTCACCATGCGGATCATGCGCGTGCGCGTGGGGCCGTAGATGCCCGCGAGGCGCAGGACGACGCCGCCGCGCGCGATCACGCGCGACTCGCCCGCCACGATGTGCGCGGCGGTGCCGTCGGTGCGCACGGGGCTCGACTCGTCGACGAGCGCGACGTCGTCGCTCGCGGACGGCGAGGGCGAGGCCGCGAACACCGAGGTGCTCGAGACGAGCAGGACACGCTCGAGCCTCGTGCCTCCCGCGGCGGCCACACGATCGAAGGCTGCGAGCGTGCGGTCGAGCGCGGTCACGTAGGTGCGCTCGTAGCTCGCGGGATCCGACGAGTCCGGCGAGGCCGCGAACACGAGGTGCGTCACGCCCTCGGGCACGGCGAGCTCGGGATCGGTGAGATCACAAGGCCACGGCGTCACGCCCTCGGGCAACGGCGGAGGCTGCCGCCGCGCGGCCCACACGCGATGCCCCGCCTCGGCGAGCTGCCGACACAGCTCGAGCCCGACATACCCTGCACCTGCGACGAAGACGTTCATGAGGCTGTTCGTGTCAGGGGCGCGAGCCGAGCATGCCGCCGCGCTCGAGGAGCTCGGCGAGGAGGCCGCTCATCGCGTCGACGATCTCGGGCGTGGGCTCGCGGCCGAGGGAGCTCATCGCGGCGCGCACGGCGTCGATCGCGCTCTCCTCGCCGTCGATCCAGCGATCGAGGATCGCGGCGAGCGCGTCGTTCATCCAGCGCGTCTCGACCACGTGATCGCGGCGTCGGTAGACGAAGACGTGGAAGCTGCCGCGCGTGGGCGGGCGATCGACGAGGTGCACCGAGTGCGTGAGCCGGAGGCGCTGCATCGTCGGGGTCACCACGGGCCGCGCGGCGAAGTCGAACTCGCGCGTCGCGGGCGTGGGCGGATCGACGAACATCGCGCGCCACTGCGCGAGCTCGAGGCGCGCGAGCTCGTCGAGCTCGGGGTGCGCGTCGCTCGCGAGCCCGGGCGCCGAGGGATCGACGATCTCCGTCGCCACCTCGCGGAAGAAGCGCGTCGTCGGCGCCGCGCGGGACAGGCGCGCATCGACCTCGCGATCCATCGCGGCGCGGCCGATCACGGCCGTGGTCCGCGGCAGCGCGGTGGCGACGAGGTCGCGCAGGCGCGAGCGCACGAGCTCGCGGTAGAGGAGGAAGCGATCGCCGCGGCCCGTCTCGGGATCGAGGCGCGCGAGGTCGCTCGTCGCGGGCGCCGCGTCGAAGAGCACGCGGTCGAAGGCCGTGAGCGTGCGATCGAGCTCGGGCGAGGGGCTCGGGGCCGGCAGCGCGGTGTCGGCGCGATCGATCGTGGTGCTCATACGCGCACCTCGAGCGGCTCGTGGGCGCGGCGGGCGGCGAGCGCGCGCGTGCGGATCTGCTCGAGACGGCGCAGCTCTCCCAGCACGACGTCGAGCGCGGGGTAGTTGCCGTCGCGCTCGAGGAGGATCGGGACATCGCCGACGTGCGCGAGCGTATGATCGAGCAGCGCGTAGACGCCGTCGCAGACGGGCTCGGCGTGCGTGTCGATGATCAGGCCGTCGGGGCGGATGAAGTGGCCTGCGACGTGGAGCTGCACGACGCGCTCGGCCGGCACGCGGGAGACGAACGCGGCGGGATCGAAGCGGTGGTTCTGCGCGTTCACCCAGACGTTGTTGACGTCGAGGAGGATCTTGCAGTCCGCGGCCTCGAGGACCTCCTCGAGGAACTCGATCTCGCTCATCTCCGGTGCGCCGGGGTGGCCGTAGTAGCTCGCGTTCTCGATCGCGACGTCCACCTCGAGCCGATCGCGGAGCGCGCGGATCGTCTCGGCGGCGCGACGCACGGACGCACGCGTGAAGGGCATCGGCAGGAGGTCGTGGCTGAAGCGACCGCCGAGGTTGCTCCAGGCCAGGTGCTCGCTGTGCCAGCGCGCGCGGTTGTCTCGCAGGAGCGACTTGAGGCGCGCGACGTAGTCGAGGTCGAGCGGGTCGGGCGAGCCCACGCACTGCGTGAGGCCGTGCGTCACGACCTCGTAGCGACCGCGGGCTTCCTCGAGCATCGCGGCGAAGGTGCCGCCGCGTCCGATGAAATTCTCGGGGTGGATCTCCACCCACGCGACCTCGCGGGGGCGCGCGTCGAACAGCTCGCGCGAGAGCTCGTGTCTCAGACCCAGTCCGACACCCATCGGGCGACTCGTCATCGTGACCTCGAAGCGCTGCAGTGTAGACGAGCTCCACAAAAGACGAACGGAGCCAGCGTGCGCTGACTCCGTCGATGCGGGAGGGATCCGTCGCTACGACTGAGGAGACTCGGGGCGCCCCGCGGCGGGGTGAGCGCAGCTCACCCCTGGAGCGGGAGCGAGGAGGAGTCTTCGACGATCGAGCGACTGGGGGGACCGGGGGCGCCTGAGCCCCCGAGCGCGCGCCGACAGGCGCGCAGACGATCAGGTGCCGCCGGTCGTCGAGCCGCCCGTGGCCGAGCCGCCCGAGCCCTGCGCCGCGCCGCCGCAGCTGCCCGCGCCACACGACGCCTGACCGCCCTCGCTCGAGCCCTCCGTGGTGCCCGAGCCTTCCGTCGTCGCCCCGCCGCCCGCGCTGCAGGACGCCTGGCCGCCCGAGGTCTCCGTCGTGGACGAGCCGCTCGAGGACTCCTGCGAGGCGGCCGAGCTTCCGCCGCCGCAGCCGGAGAGGCCGAGCATGGCGGTGGCGGCGATGGCGAGCGAGGTCTTGAGGGTGCTGTTCATGTCTTGTCTTCTCCGTCGGGTTGTTCGTCCACTCACGAGCTCCGGTCGCTCACCCGAGCGGGCGCGCCGGACCGAGGTTCATCTCGCCCGTCGAAAACCGACGGTCTCAGGGGTGCGCATCATCACCGAGATCCTCTGGCGATCACAAGTGCGCGGCGAGGCGGCGTTCGTTGCGTGCGCAAGCGAGTCACTCTGGCTGGCTCAGCGGGTCGTCGTCGGCCGCGTGGGGGTGACACGCGAAGCACGTGAAGCCCTCGTGGGTGGTCTCGTCGAACTCGGCGGCGCCGAGCAGCTGCCGCATCGCGGGCGTGACCTCGCTGAACATGAAGCGCACGGCGTCGGGGTGCTCCGCGACGGCACGATGCTGGCCGATGCTGCCGGTCGGATAGAGCACGGGCAGCGAGGGGCTCGGCATCGCGTAGTGCCGCTCGCGACCATCCGCGCCGTGGCAGGTCGGGCAGCCGAAGTCGCCGTACCGCTCCGCGTCGTGCGCGAGGAACAGGTCGCTCATCGCCGGCATGACGTGACGGCTCATGTGGTTCGCACGCGCCTGGTGATCGAGCTCGGCCCAGGGGCGGTCGGGCGCCTGGAAGCGCGAGGGAGCGGCGCTCGTGGCGGCCGTCGTGGCCGTGGACGAGGAGCTGGTCGTGCTCGCGCCGCCGCAACCGAGGACGAGGGAGAGGATCGAGGCCCCGAGGGGCGAGGTTCGCATCGGCGGACGATACGGCAGCACTGGGTGCTCGTTACGAGCTTTCTCTCCGAGCGGATCGGTGTGAGCCCGGCGATCTGTGATAAGCCTCGGCCCTTCGATGTCCCAAGAGTCAGGCTCCGCCGAGACGCACACGCCGCTCGGCCCCCTCGTCCTCGTCACGGGCAAGGGTGGTGTCGGAAAGACGAGCATCGCCGCTGGCCTCGCAGAGGCTGCGGCGCGCCGCGATGGCGCGGCGATGCTGATCGAGTTCGGCGATGGCGAGTCGGGCCGGAGGATCCTCGGCAAGGGCACCAAGGTCATCCACCGCGTGGTCGACCCGCGCGTGGCGATGGAGATGGCCATCGCGAACCTCCTCGGCTCGACGATCCTCGCCAAGCTCTTCCTCGGGAACTTCGCCGTGCGGCCGATGCTGCGCGCGGCGCCCGCGATGCGCGAGCTCGCGATGCTCGAGTGTGTTCGCCTCTACGCGGACGAGGTGCCCGGCAAGCGTGTCGTCGTCGACATGCCTGCGACCGGCCACGGCCTCA
Source organism: Sandaracinaceae bacterium (assembly GCA_044376125.1). Taxonomy (GTDB): domain Bacteria; phylum Myxococcota_A; class Polyangia; order Polyangiales; family Sandaracinaceae; genus JAFLCL01. The sequence continues at coordinate 10,851 of JBILLJ010000127.1, read as the reverse complement.
CCTGGCTGCGCCTGCCGGTGCAGATGCGCGACATGTTCGCGAGCGGCCCGATCCACGACCTCGCGGCGCGCATCGTCGACCGCCTCGTGGCGCCCTCGCGCTGCTCGGTCGTGGTGGTGACGCTGCCCGAGCGCCTCGTGCTCAGCGAGACGGTGGAGCTCTGCCGCGCGCTCGATCACGAGGTGAAGCTGCCGCCTGCGCGCCTCGTCGTGAACCGCTTCCCTTCCGAGCTCGCGCCCGAGGCGTGGGATCAGACGCGCGCCCTCATCGCGCGAGGCGGGCCCGAAGGCGAGGCCGCCAAGGAGCTCTTGCGCGTGATGGACGCGCGCCGCACGGCGCGAGAGGAGACGCTGACGATCCTCCAGGAGCTCGACCCGAAGAAGGGCTCGCACGTCACCTCGAAGCTGCTCTTTCCGGAGTCGCTCGAGGATCTGGGCGCGACGGACGTGGCGTCCTGGCTCGAGGCACGAGGCGCGGCGTGAGCGTTCACATCCCCACCACGATCGTCTGCGCCGGTGGCGGCGGCGTCGGCAAGACCACGACCAGCGCGGCGCTCGCGCTGGCGCTCGCACGCAAGGGCAAGACGGTGCTCGTCGTGACGGTCGATCCCGCGCGACGCCTCGCGCACGCGATGGGCGTCGAGATCGACGAGAAGGTCCAGGCCGCGCACGTCGAGCCGGAGGTCGAGGGCAAGCTCTTCGCGCTCATGCCCGAGCCGCGGCGCTCGACGCCGACGTTCGCCGAGATCCTCTTCGAGGGGCGCCCCGACGACCTCGCGCGCGTCATGAAGAACCCCGTGTACCTCACGATGGCGGACGCCGCGGCGAGCATGCACGAGATCGTCTCGCTCGTGCTCATCGCGCGGGCGGTCGAGCAGCACCGCTTCGACTACCTCGTCATCGACACCGCGCCGTCGCGCAACGCGCTCGACTTCGTGAGCTATCCGGGTCGCCTCGCGGTGCTCTTCGAGGGGCGCGCCGTCGGCTGGCTCGGAGGCCTGGCGCGGCGCGTGAACGACGGCGAGGACGTGAAGGATCCCGGCATGTTCGCGGGCGCACAGGCGCGCATCGAGGCGCTCTTCGCGCGCATCCTGAACCCGCGCCTCCTGCGTGATCTCGCGCAGCTCTTCGCGGACCTCGCGCTCGTGAAGGAGCGCTTCGCGCAGCTCGCGCGCACGAGCGAGACGCTCCTGCTCGGCACGCGCTCGCGCTACGTGCTCGTGGCCGCGCCGAGCGGCTCGGCGCAGGCGGACGCGGTCTTTCTGCACAAGCGCCTCGGCAAGCTCGAGCAGCGGCCGGTGGGCGTCATCCTCAACCGCAGCGACGAGTCGCCGCCCCCGTGGCTCGAGGTGCTGCGCAAGACCTCGACGGGCTGGCCCGCGCTCGGCGCGGCGATCGCGCAGGTCGATCTCGAGCTCAAGACGCGTCGGCGCGCAGGCGATCGGCTCGCGAGCGGGCTCACGAAGTCGATCGGCAGCGTCACCCAGATCCGCACGCCCACGATCGAGGCGGCCGATCCGGCGGTGATCGTCCGCGGCCTCGCGACGGCGCTCACCCCGCACCTCGACGTGCTCGCGGGCCGCTGACAGGTCCGGAGGCGGGTCGCGTCAGGCGTCGGGATCGGTTGGTGGCCCCTTGGTCGCGGGCATCTTGGGCGCGGGCGCGGCGTCGGGATCGCTGCCGGCCTTGCCACCGCCGACGACGTCCGGGCTCGCGCCGTGGCCGACCTGTCCGATGCCGTTGGGCGAGGGCTTGGGGCGCGAGGTGACGATGTCGTCGTCGGAGAGCGTGAACGACTTGGGCTTGGCGGACGGATCGGACATGCCCGGGAGCATACGCTGCGTGGCGTGGCTGCGACTCGGATCAACGCGCCGACGCGTCCGCGGGCGGTGAGACACCAGCGTTCGCGTCGTGCAGCGGGGACCCTGCGTCGTGCGGCGCGGCCTCGGCGTCCGACGTGGCGTCTTCCTCGTGCGTGTGCGGTGTCGTGCTCGCGCCCTCGTCCTCGGCGTCGATCGACTCCGCGACCGCCTCGTCGAGGGACTCCTCGAGCTCGTCGTCCTCGGCGTCTTCGAGGTCGGGCACCGGCTCGGCGCCGAGGTTCCTCGCGATGCGATCGAAGCGCGGGCCGAGCGTGCGGAGGATGCGGCGCTCGCGGTTGCGCTGGCCAGGGCCCGACGCGTCCGACCAGAAGTAGCTCCGCGCGCGCACGTCGAGGTGCACGAAGCCGCTCGTCGGATAGATGCCGACGCCGACGAAGCCCTGCGGCCGCAGGTACGCCGCGAGCCGGCGATCGGGCACGCCGGGGAGCACGAGGTCGATCGCGCGGCCCTGCGCGTGACGGCTCCGTGGGTTGCCGCTGCGGTAGCCACTGATCACGTAGACATACGGTGCGCGGAAGTGGCGCACGGCGCGGTGCACGAGCTGGAGGAGGCGCGGGTGCACGGGGCGGTGCGAGCCGTCCTCGCGATACGCGAACGCGAGCTCGGCGCGGTCGAGGGCCTCCGCGTCGAACGTGCCGTCGGTGGCCGGCACGAGCTCGAAGCGATCACGGCTCGCGATCGGACGGAACACGATCGGCTGGGGATCGCGGCGCGACCAGACCTCGATCTCCGCACGCGATGCGCGTACGTGCCAGCGGCGGATCTGTCGACGCTGCGCGGCCGTGATGCGCGGCACGACGCGGCGTCGTGTCGTGCGAGGGCGCGACCTCGCGGCCCTCGCGCGTGTGGCCCTCGTCCGTGTGGCCCGCGCGCGCGACCGCGCAGTGGCGCGGTGCGAGGTGGGTGGCGGATCGGCGCTGCTCGAGGACATCGGCGCGAGCCCGGCGAGCAGCGCGAGCAGCGCCGCCAGGCACAGCGAGGCCAGGGTTCGAGCGCGCTCCGAGGGCATCGTCACGTCCGCATCGTCCGATCCGCGTCGGGCGTCACGCGATCACGGCTCGGCGCCGCTCGGCTTGGTGAGCTGCTCGAGCGCGGTGCGCGCCGCGGCCTGCTCGGCCTCGAGCTTCGAGCGTCCCTGGCCTCGCGCGAGCTCGCGGCCCTCGAGGGCGATCGCGACGAAGAACGTGCGCGCGTGCTCGGGCCCTTCGTGGCCGACGAGCTCGTAGCGCGGCGTGCCCTTGCCGGCCGCCTGGAGGTGCTCCTGCACGCGCGACTTGAAGTCGTCTTCGCCCGGTGCGCGCGCATCGACGTGCGGCACGAGCAGACGCCGCGCGACGTCGAGCGCCGTGTCGACGCTGCTGTCGAGGAGCACGGCGGCGATCGCGGCCTCGAGCGCGCTCGCGAGCAGGCGCGCCTTGGTGCGCCCGCCGCTGCGCTCCTCGCCGCGACCGAGCCGGAGCGAGGGGCCGATCTCGAGGTCCTGCGCGATGCGCGCGAGCGTCTTCTCGCAGACGAGGTCCGCGCGGCGCCGCGTGAGTTCACCTTCGCGCGCGGCGGGGAAGGTCTCGCGCAGGAGCATCGCCGCCGCGAGACCGACCACGGAATCCCCGAGGAATTCGAGCGTCTCGTTGTGATCGGGCGCGAGATCCGGTCGCTCGTTGGTGAACGAGCGGTGCGTGAGCGCCTGCCAGAAGGGCCTGGGGTCCTTCACCTCGTGGCCGAGCGCGCGCGCGAGCTCGAGAACCGGATCGGACGCGGACGTGGGCGGCGCGGACGGGCGGACCGAGGTCGGAGACACGCCGCGAGCCTACGACGAAGCGCGCGGCGCGGCACGATCGAGGCGCGGCGGCTCAGCGGCGGCGCTCGCGCTGGAGGCGGCGGAGGACGGTCTCGAGCTGCTCGAGCTCGCTCGCGTCGGGGCTGCGCTCGCGCTCGCGGGCGAGCAGCGAGTCCGAGGCGCGCGGGTCGTGCGTGAGCCGATCGAGCTCGCGACGGAGCGACGCGACCGTGCGAGGCGCCTTCTTCTTCGGCCTGCGCGAGAGCGCGTACAGCACGACGCACGCGATCACGGCCAGCGCGAGGGTGAGCCAGGCCTCCATCGATCAGTCTCGGTACGCGCTGCGGCGCGAGAGGAAGGTGCGCGCGCGCTCGGCGTCGGCGCGCGCGAGCTGCACCGGCTCGTGTCGCTCGCCGAGGCGCAGCGTGACGACGTCGCCGTCGATCGCGGGGCGCGCCTCGTCGCGCGCGACGTCGACGAAGTGGCCGAAGGTGCCGGCGCGCGCGCTCGCGACGAAGACCTCCTCGAGCTCCTCCGCCGTGCCCGGCCGCGCGAGCAGCGAGTAGAGCCGCGCGAGCAGGTGCGCCTCCGGTACTTCGGTGAACCGCACGACACGCGTGGGGCCGACGAAGAGGGGGCCGTACTGCATCGCCGCCGTGCTCGTGCGCGCGACGAAGAGCAGATCGGGCCGCGCCTCACCTGGCGCGGGCGCGCCGCCGACCTCGGGCAGCGCGTCGAGCTCGACCCAGCGCGTGGCGATCGCGTTGTCGTAGAGATCGAGCAGCGCCTGCAGATCGGCGATGGGGCCCGCCTTCACCCACGCGCCCGAGTCGAGGCGGAGCTCGACGCGGTTCGTCGCGACCTCCTGCCGCTGCCCGTAGCGCCCGTGGTAGACGGCGACGTACTGGCGCATCTCGCGGATGCGCGCGAGGGGCCAGCTCTCGTAGCCGCCGAAGAGCTTCGCGGCGAAGAAGCGCTCCTGCGTCAGGAAGAACGAGGGCCGGAGGCGAGGCTTGATCGCCACGAACACGGCCGCGACCACGAACGCGATCGAGATCCCGGTGCAGAAGAGCGAGGGCAGGCTCGCGAGCAGCTGCGCGCCGAGGCCGAGCTGCGGTGTGGGCTCGCCGTACTCGTCGTAGCGACCCGCGTCCGAGCTCGCGCCGAGGATGGCGAGTGGGATGAACGCGACCGAGCCGCAGAGGTTCAGCCCGACGAGCACCGCGACGACGTAGACCCACTGCCCGTAGCCTGCCGGTCCGCCACCGCGGCTCTGCCACACGACCTTCTCGCCGGCGCTCAGGCCGAGCTCCTCGCGACTCGTCACGGCGCCGTTGTACGCGATCGACCCTCGTGAGGCTTCCCTCGGCTCGACCCGTTCTCGGCTCGCCTCGTTCTGTTATCGTCCGCCGTTCCCTGGGCTCGGGACGAAAGAGGACTCCATGCGTACTTACAGGACCACACTGCTCGCGGCGACGGCCGTCGCGGGCACCCTCGCGGGATGCGCGAGCACCAACACGGTCGGCGACGACGATGCGGGCATCGTGCTCGACCTCGACGCGCCGGGCCGCCCCGATGCGTTCGTTCCGGAGGGGACCGACGCGGGGATGATCGGACCGCCCGACGCGTTCGTCGCGCCACCGGAGTGTGGCAACGGACGGCTCGAGGCCGGCGAGCAGTGCGACGACGGCAACCTCACCCCGGGTGACGGCTGCGGCGCGGACTGCGTGCGCGATCCCTACTGCGGCGACGGCGCGCTCGGGGCGGGCGAGGCCTGCGACGACGGCAACAACCTCTCGGGCGATGGTTGCCGCGGCGACTGCCAGTCCAACGAGATGTGCGGCAACGGTGTCGTCGACCTGCACCGCGGCGAGGTGTGTGACGGCTCGCCGGGCTGCGGCGCGGACTGCCGCACCATCATGGGCTGCGGCAACGGCACGCTCGACGCCGGCGAGGCCTGCGACGACGGCAACACCACGCGCTGGGACGGCTGCGGCGCGGACTGTCGCGAAGAAGTGTCGGTGCTCCTCGAGAACACGCAGTTCGGCGACGAGATGACCGGCTGCGACTACTCGGGCGACGGCACGCCCGACAACCGCTTCGCGACCGCGCTCGGCTCGGCGCTCGGCCTCATCAACATGTTCTTCGGCGGTGGACCGGGCGGCGGCGGTGGTGGCCCCACGTTCCTCCTCTCGTTCATGGGCCTCGACGATCCGGCCGGCATCGACGATCCCGCGCTCCGCTCCGCATGGCTCCTCGGCGACGCGGCGGGCGCGGGCTACACGATCGACCCCACGTCGCTCAACGGCGACCTCACGCCCACGACCTCGCTCGAGAGCCGCATCCTCTCGCGCGCGCTCAGCGGTGGTCCCGAGGATCTCGATCTCCCGATCGCGTTCCTGCCGATCACGCTCGAGCAGGGTCGCCTCTCGGCCACCACGACGCAGGCGGGCGGCGAGCTCACCGGCCTCGACGACGGCCTCATCTGCGGCGGCATCCCGACGTCGCTGCTCTCGTTCCTCTCGGCCAGCATGCTCGAGATGTTCGGCGGCGGCGGCGGCTTCATGATCGAGATCGGCGATCCGTGCGACGGCTCGACCGAGGATCCCACGCTCGCCGACATGATGATCGGCGGCGCGATGATCGCGATCATCCGCCTGCGCCCCACGTCCCCCGACGTCGATCTCGACGGCGACGGCCTCGAGTCCTTCGAGGTCGCCCGCACGGGCCCGCGAGGCTGCCAGCCCGTCGTCACCGCGTGCATCGACGGCGACGGCACGCGCATCGAGGGACGCGGTTGCTACAACGACGCGCGCATCGCAGACGGCTACTCGTCCGCGCTGACCTTCACCGCGTCGCGCACCGAGATCACCGGCGTGACCGGCATGTGAGCGACCCGCCCGCGTCGTGAGCGGGGCGCCCGCGACACGGCACCCACGAGACGAGGAGCCCACGAATCCACACGATTCGTGGGCTCTTCGCGTACGTAGGGCGCTGGTCTCGTGCGTGTCGCGCCGGAGGCTCGAGCGCTCGAGCGTGCCGCTCAGAACGAGAGGGAGGTCGTCACGCCGCCGACGTCGAGCTCGATGCGCGTGACGCTCAGGCCCGTCTTCGGATCGACTCCGAGCACGGCCTCGGCGTAGCCGGGGCGTGACACGCGTGGCGCGACGTGCTCGCCGCCCAGACGCAGAAGGACGGCGGACGCCGCGTAGGCCGCGATCGCTCCGTCCTCGAAGCGGTGCAGCTCGATGGCGTGGCCGGCCACCGCGAGCTCCGCGATGCGTCGGCCCGAGCCCGGGTCGCGCATCGTCGCGGCGCCATCGGCCGCGAGGCGAAGGCGCGGACGAGCGCGCTCCTCCTGTGCGTCCGAGCCGACGCGCTCGAGCAGCGCGAGCGCGCGACGCGCTTCGGTCGACTCGCGCACGCGCCAGGCGATCTCCGCGAGGCGCAGGCCATCGAAGCTGCCGCGCAGGAGGCCCACCAGCTCGGCGTCGAGCACGACCGCGTCGTCTCGTCGGGGCGCGGGCGGCTCCTTGCCAGCGAGCGCGCGGAGCCCGTCGCGCGCGTACGGGCCCACCAGGCGCACGGCCTCGGCACGCTCCTCGTCTTCGTCGCTTCCTTCGGCCGAGAGCAGCGTCCCGATCTGGAGCAGGGCCCGCGAGCCCACGCGGCGGAGCGACTCGCGTGTGCCTGCTGGCACCCGGGACAGCTCTCCCACCACCTCGAGCGCGACCGTCATCGCGAGGACCTCGAAGATCGCTTCGAGATCCGCGCGCCGATCCTCGAGACCGTCGCGCGCGCCGATCGCGGCCTCGGCCTCACGGAGATAGCGACCGAGCAGGTCCGGGGTGGCTGGGGTGAGAGCGGTCATGTGGTGGGAGTCGGGGGCGTGGGGGGGCGGACTGACAGCGGGCGCCAGCGTCAGACGCGTCGGCGCTCGGGGCGGGGCTTTCCGGCGTCGGCACGGCGAGCCTCGACCAGCTCGACGACGACCTCGGAGATGGCGCGGATCTCGTCCTCGTCGGGGTGGGCGGCCTGCCACGCGCGCATCGCGTCGGCGACGAGCGTGCGGCCGCGCTCGATCCACTTGTAAAGGCGGTCCTTGCCGATCGGCTCGGGCAGGGCGAGGCGGAGCTCCACGGCCTCGGGCTCGAGGTCGAGGACGAGGCGGTAGAGGGCGGCGCGCGCCATGGACCGGCGGGTCAACCTCACGCTGGCCGAGGGCTCGCCGCGGTCGATGTGCGCGAGCACGACCTCTTCGATCCGACGCTGGTGGGCCTCGAGCAGCTCGGGGGCGGGCGCCGGCTCGGGGCTCGGGGCCGAGTCCAAGGCAGCATCGCCCTCGCCCAGGCCATGGGCGACCGCGTCGGTCGCGTCCGTGCGGGCGAGGTCGATGTGCTTGCGGCGCAAGATGATCGAGGCCCAGCGGGCGGCCTGCCGCGGCGTCGTGGCGTCCATGTGGCGGACGTGCCTCGCGATCGCGAGCAAGGTCTCCTGCACGACGTCGTCACGCCGCCGCTCGCCCTGTCGGGTCCGGGCCCGCACCCAGCCGACCAGGACACGCCACACGGCGTCGTGGCGGGGATCGAAGGGGTCCTCGGTGCGGCGCAGCGCATCGAGCGCCTCGTAGAGGGCTCGCAGCCCTTCTTCGTCGCTGCTCGAGGTGCGCGCGGTCACGGCCGAGGCGTAGCACAGGGCCCCTGCCCGAACGGGTCGTGCGAGGCGCCGAAGTTCGTGCCTTGACGCCTCCGGACTGCGTGCTTAGCGGTGCGGCCCGCTTCGGGCCCTCCTCGGAGGGCCGGTCAAGGGACCCGTTTTTCCGAGCTCCAAGGAGACACCGACATGAAGATCCGTCCGCTCCACGACCGCATCCTCGTCAAGCGCCTCGACGCCGAGCAGAAGACCAAGGGCGGCATCATCATCCCGGACAGCGCCAAGGAAAAGCCGATCGAGGCGACCGTCATCGCCGTCGGCAACGGCCGCACGAACGACAAGGGCGAGGTTCGTCCGCTCGAGGTGAAGGCCGGCGACCGCGTGCTGTTCGGCAAGTACAGCGGCACCGAGGTCAAGATCGACGGCGAGGAGCACCTCATCATGCGCGAGGACGACATCCTCGCGATTCTGTAGTTTCCCGCGCCTCCGGCGCTCGGAAGGGGGGCCCTTGGGCCCCCCTGTGACCCCCCGCTCATTCGTTCGTCGCTCCGCTCCTCACTACTTCGCTGCTCCAGGGGGAGCTTCGCTCCCCCGCCGCAGGGCGCCCCGTGCTGGGCGTCGTCATCGAACCAGAACTGAATCCCACTCAGGAGAAGAAGACCATGACGGCCAAGGCCATCATCTATGATCAGAACGCTCAGGCCCGCGTGCTCGCGGGTGTCGATGCCCTCGCGAACGCGGTGAAGGTCACGCTCGGCCCCAAGGGCCGCAACGTCGTGATCGAGAAGTCGTTCGGGGCACCGAAGGTCACCAAGGACGGCGTCACCGTCGCCAAGGAGATCGAGCTCAAGGACAAGTTCGAGAACATGGGCGCGCAGATGGTCCGCGAGGTCGCCAGCAAGACGGCCGACGTCGCGGGCGACGGCACGACCACGGCGACCGTGCTCGCGCAGGCGATCTTCCGCGAAGGCTCGAAGATGGTGTCGGCGGGCCACGACCCGATGGCGCTCAAGCGCGGCATCGACAAGGCGGTCGATGCCCTGCTCGTCGAGCTCAAGAAGCTCTCGCGCGACGTGAAGGACCACAAGGAGATCGCCCAGGTCGGCACGATCAGCGCGAACGGCGACAGCTCCATCGGCGAGATGCTCGCGCAGGCGATGGAGAAGGTCGGCAAGGAAGGCGTGATCACGGTCGAGGAGGCCAAGGGCCTCGAGACCGTCCTCGACGTGGTCGAGGGCATGCAGTTCGATCGCGGCTACCTCTCGCCGTACTTCGTGACGGACGCGGAGAAGATGGAGGCGGTCCTCGAGGATCCGTACATCCTCCTCTGCGAGAAGAAGATCTCGAACATGCGCGACATGCTGCCCCTCCTCGAGGCGGTGGCGCGCGCGGGCAAGCCGCTGCTCATCGTCGCCGAGGACGTCGACGGCGAGGCGCTCGCGACGCTCGTGGTCAACCAGCTCCGCGGCACGTTCAAGGCCGCGGCCGTGAAGGCGCCGGGCTTCGGTGATCGCCGCAAGGAGATGCTGAAGGACATGGCGATCCTCACCGGCGGCCAGGTCGTCACCGACGACCTCGGCATCAAGCTGGAGAACGTGTCGCTCTCCGACCTCGGCCGCTCCGACCGCGTGAAGATCACGAAGGACTTCACGACGATCGTCGCGGGCCGCGGCGACAAGAAGGAGATCGCCGGTCGCGTGGAGCTCATCCGCAAGCAGATCGCGGACACGACGAGCGACTACGACAAGGAGAAGCTCCAGGAGCGCCTGGCGAAGCTCGCGGGCGGCGTGGCGGTCATCAAGGTCGGCGCGGCGACCGAGGTGGAGCTCAAGGAGAAGAAGGATCGCGTCGACGACGCGCTCCACTCGACGCGGGCGGCCTCCGAGGAGGGCATCGTCCCCGGCGGCGGCGTGGCGCTCATCCGCGTGCAGTCCATCCTCGACACGCTCGAGGCCGGGACGGAGGAGAAGGTCGGCATCAAGATCGTGCGCCGCGCGATCGAGGAGCCCCTGCGCCAGATCGCGTACAACGCGGGCCACGAGGGCTCGGTCGTCGTGGACAAGGTCAGGAACGGCAAGGGCGCCTTCGGCTTCAACGCGGCGACCGAGAACTACGAGGATCTCCTCGCGGCCGGCGTCATCGACCCCACGAAGGTCGTGCGTACGGCGCTCACGAACGCGGCGTCGGTCGCGGCGCTCCTCCTCACGACCGAGGCGATGATCGCCGAGGCGCCGAAGAAGGAGAAGGGCGCGAGCGACGATCACGAGCACCAGCACTGATCTGCCTGAGGGGCCGTGCGGCCCCTCCCCCGACGTGGTCGGGGCCCCCTCCCGCTCCATTCGCTGACGCGAATGCTGCGCGCGGGGCCCCAACCCCCGGTGATCGCACACGGGCGCAGCGCACGGAGTGCGCGAGCACGGGAGAACCCGTGAACGCCTCGCGCTGCGCTCGGCGGGATGTCGGCTCGGTGATCGCGTGAACGAAGAGACGGGCTCCGGAGCGATCCGGGGCCCGTCGTTCTTTCCGTCGACTCTGCGGG
>JBILLJ010000246.1:0-7627 GCA_044376125.1 Sandaracinaceae bacterium | reverse complement strand
CCCACGCACGCCGCATCGCCGCGGCCAAGGGCCTGGCGGACGTGGGCACGCGCGAGCTCATGCCCGGCAAGTGGGTGCAGAGCCGCGAGGCGATCACGCGCTACGTCGAGACGAACCTCATCACGACGTACCACTTCGCCGGCACCTGCCGCATGGGCACCGACGACGCGAGCGTCGTGGACACCGCGCTCCGCGTACGCGGCGTCGAGGGCCTGCGCGTCGCCGACGCCTCGGTCATGCCGACCACGCCAGTCTCCGCCCTCAACGCCCCCAGCATGATGATCGGCCTCCGCGCCGCCAAGCTCGCCCTCGCGAGCCACTGACGCCCAACCGACAACGTTGGTGAATCGAGGAGCTCGGATCGCCACCTCCTCATCGTCGACGCCGGTGCGACGTCGATGCCGGTGCGATGAAGGCCCGCTCGACGGTGCACGCGAAGGGATCCTGTCGGGTTGAGGCGTCGCACGCACAGCCGGACGTCGCCTTCGTCACGACTCCGGAATGGGGAGCCGGAGCGGCACAGCCACATCCAGGCAAGGCCCCAACTCGGGGTCAATCGTCACTCTCTGTGGCGACGGCCCCAGCAAGTTCTCCCCCCAGCACCAGCCCTCTCCGTCCACAACCACACAGACATGGTCGGGGCCGATTCCGATCCATGACGCAGGACCGACAACATCCTCGCGTCGCACCAACTCACCATTCGACGATACGGCTACGCGGTCACACCGATATTGCCGATCATTGGCACAGTACACGCTGCCGGATACGCCGATACCGCAGAACATCTCCCGGCCCGGGTTCGCGGTGACGAACCGGAGAGGTTCGGGGGCAGTGAGTGCAACACGCGCTTCGGGCCCCCTGAACCAATAATATCTATCCGAGCCAGGTGCCCACGCCACGAACCCGGAAATGAGCCCAACGAGTCGAACCGCGCCCGGGGTCGCCCCCCAGGGGCTGAGCTCGTCCGTGCCAGCCACGACGGTACTCAGGCCGGACGGCGTCAATACACCCAGGTGACGGCCGTCCGCCGCCGCGTCCGCCAGCCCCGGAATCACGACGCGGCGGCTCCACGACGTGGCCTCCCGGCCCCAACGTTCGAGCAGCACGTCTCCGGCAAGGAACAGGAACCGGCCATTGTTGAGTCGCAAGACTGCATCGCCATGCGGCGCTATGGGGGCCCATCCCTCATGCGGGTCATAGCAGCGCGTCACGCCTTCTGCGCGAATGCAGGGAAACTGACCGGAAGCGAACTGATCCTCCCAGATCTCGATTCCCGGGGCCCGGAGGTCGGCGCCGGTCCCGGGACACACGGCGACCGTGTCAGTCAGCACGCAAGTGACGGAATAGAAGGGCGCGATGGCCCGAACACGAGAACCCGCACGGTGCGCTCCTCCACAACCGGGCGAGGCCGTGGCCACGACCAAGAGGAACGCAGGAAGCACGAGCCTCAACGGCAAACCCTCAGGCGCAATCGTCTTTGCCGTCCATGGCCAGCAATCGTGTCGGCAAAGTCGACTGCCTCCTGCAAGCCGTAGGAGTTGTTGGGTGCACTCGCATCTCTCCAGATACCAAAGTAGAATTCCGGGAACGTAAGCCCCCCAAGCCCCGTGACTCGATCAATGATCCACATGACGTCCGGCGCACTGTAGAATGCGTCCACGAACGCTCGATCGGCCATGAGACGCTCGTCGGCCCACTTATACAACATCGACGGGGCCACCGCCTGGGCGTACATGTAGGCTGCGCGCAGAGTCTCGATCTCCTCGTCCCAGGCCTCCCGGTCGATGCACACAAGGCCCCCGAGTCCCCCAGGAAAGCCCCACTTCTGTACCTGTCTCCAGTCTGGTGCCTGCCTCTGGCCGAGCCTGCCGATCGGGCGCGAGAGCAAGGAACAGCCAGCACTCGAGAGATAGACGCCGGGAAGCGGAAACAACCCGGCAGTCAGCACAGACTCGTAGTTCTCCTCGTCGGGCAAGCCGCCTGGTCGCGGGCTTCGCCAGGTCGACGGGAACGTTTCTCCGGTCGCCGCCGCCACCCAAGAGGCCCCCCCGGCAACCGCCAGTATTCCACGAAGTTGTCCACGAGTCGCCGGCGAACAGGAATCCGCATATGCGAGAAAGCCGGAGGAACCGATGAATCGGGTCAATCGCCTTTCCTCCTCAAGGACTTCCGGGGGGGTACCCGCTACACTCCCGTAATCCGCGGCCGAGACGACAATCGGAGGGTAGTCGTCGTTGAATCGGCGGATCGCCTCATTGACGCAATCCGCAACCCAGGACGGAATCTCGCACTCAACTCCGCCGAGGGGCCGGACAGTACGGATCCCTCGTCCCTGAAGCACGCTCGCTTTCACCCGCGGCGTCAGCATTCGGGCGATGGGCTGGATCCGATCAAGCCCGCTCGTCCCGAACCGGCGAGTGGTCACGACGGGCCCACGGCTGCGGAGGGCCGCCGACGCGTGCTGAGTGTCGCTGGCCTCGTCGCAGCCAGCCCGGCCCTTGCAACCGGCCTCGTCGCAGCCAGCCCGGCTCTTGCAACCTGTGCGGCCACGACAGTCGCACGCCCGGTCCAGAGGCCCCTCTCCCAGGCGCGCCGTCGCGTAGCGCCGAGTGTCGACGACCCGCGCGGAGAATTGACTCGCCTTGACGACGGTGACCTTGGCCATGATCAGTCGTCCTTGAGCGACAGGTCCGCGCTCAGCGTGGCCGTGAGCGTGTTGCCCGTCGTGCCCTGCGTGACGACCAGGAAGAGGGAGATCCATCCGCCGGTGTTCGGGCCGACCGTCACGTTGAGGAGGCGCGGCGCGGTGTCGTTCTGGGTGACCGTCACGGCCCATGACGTGGACTGGTCACGGAAGAACACCGCAGGGTCCTCCTCGGTCGGAGCCACGCGGCGGGCGCGGAGCGCGATCGTCGAACCCGCGCTCGCGAAGGAGAGCGCATGGACCCGGACGAGCAGCGTGCACTCTCGGTACTGCGACACGTCGATGTTCTGCGCGATGGGGATCTCCGCCATCGAGCCGGCAACGGTCGCTGTGAAGTTGTAGTCCGTCCGCTCGAGCACCGGAACGATGATACCAGTCATGGCGGTGCTCCTCTCAGTCTTTCAGGGACAGGTCGACGCTGAGGGTCGCAATCAGGGTTGTCGCGACGGCGGGCTGAGACGCGCGAAGTTGCAGCGAGACGAACCCGCCGAAGTTCGCAGGGAGCGCAGCAACTTGGAGCTGCGGAGCGGTGCCATTCCCGAGAACCACGAATGCCAGATCCGTCGTCGACCGGAAGTACTGTGCCGGGTCCTCCTGCGATGGCTGTACCGCACGAAGGGCAACGACCAGCGTGGCTGTCGTTCCGATGTTGAGTGCATGAACGCGCACCAGCATCGTCCCCTCTCGGTAGCGTGACACGTCGATGTTCTGGCTCGTCCAGACGATCACCGAGTTGCTCGCCTGAACCTTGCCGAAGTCGAAATCCGCCCGCGGCATCAGCCGAAGAATCGTTCCTGCCATGGAGCCTCCTTCTGGCCCCCCCCCCCCCGACCGCACGGGAGCTGAGGCTTGATGCACGAGCCTGGAGTCGAGCCGCTGCGGATGTCAAGGTCCGCGCGTGGGTTGCGAGGGCTCACGCCGCGCGAAGCATCTCATGGAGACCAGGAGCAGCGTTCTCGCGGCGGGCCCTCGTGCGCCCAACGTGCCACTTCGCCCCAGAGCCGGTCGGGCACCACGTGGCCCCGCGCGTGCGGCGACCAGCAGACCTCCAAGCCCGAGGATCGAAGCGCCTCGGCGAAGCGCGCGCTCGGCTCGAAGAGGCCGGACTCATCATTGAGGCCGGCCGTGAGGACGAAGCGCACTCTGCCCCCTCGCAATGCGTTGCGGTGCCGTGACCGCGAGAGAACGCCAAGTGGGCTCCCTCGGTTCCACGCCTTCCAGCGGTCCTCGATGAGGCCTCCACCACCACCCAGCCCGTGTCCCAGTTCGAATGGCCACTCGGCACCGTAGAGCTCCGCGTACGAGGCGAACTCCGCGCGCTCGCCGAGCAGCGCCTCGAGCCGTGCTCGTTCTACCCACACCTGTCTCACGTGGTCGCGCGGTCGCGCGCGCGCTTCCAGCAACCAGTCGGCCAGCATGGGAGCGTCGGGACTGGCCGCAACGACAGTGCCGAACGCTTCGGGGTGGAGGAGCCCGAGAAGCAGCGCCCCGAGGCCCCCCGTGGAGAAGCCCATGACGACCCGGTGTGTGCGATCGGCGCTCGTGCGCCAATTGGCCTGCACGCGCGGGATCAGTTCCTCTTCGATCCAGTCGCCCCAGGTCTCGCCCCCGTGGTGGTCGGAGAACACCATGGGATCGCGCCCCCGCGGCGGAGCCAGGAGGACGACGACGTTCTGTCGCGACAGCTCGTCGACATCGACCCAATACCACCAGAGCCGAGGATCGGCTCCGTAGGTCGCGGGGGGAAGCACGACGACCATCCCCCGTTCCGCGCCACCGCCCACGGCTCGCGGCTCGATCACGCATGCACTCGCGCCGTGAAAGTCGAAACACTGTGGCGCGAGACTGGCCACGTCCCAGCTGGCGTTCGAGCCGGGAGCGAGTGCCACCCGGTCCTCGGAGTCGGTGACTCCCCACAGTCGCGGATCCACGATGCCGGAGACAGCCTGCCATCCGGCGCCCGTCGTCGGGACGGATACGTGGACAGACGCACGCCAGTCTGCGGGAAGCTCGACGACGGCTTCGCACACGTCGCCGACCTCGCTTGGGCTCCTCGAGGCTGAAGCAGCTCGCGTGTCGAGAGAAGCTTCGGGCGTGTCGAGAGAAGCTTCGACACCGCGGGTGAGGTGGAGGAGCACCCCGGTCTGTATCAACTCCCCGGCCGATTCCGTCTGCAGGATGAGAGGCGTGTGCGCCCCGCAGGGAGCGCCGAGCACGTGAATCGGTCGGACTGGCGCGGTCTGCGCGTGGCAGCGCGCGTGCTCGACGAGGGACCCGCCCGCCGTGGCCACAACAGCCACGAACGGCAGAACCGACGTGAGTCTCGCGGCACTCTCGGCCATACCAACCCGGGAGATACGCCTTGCGAGCCCTCGGGATCCCGTACGACTCAACAAGCCTACAGAGCTTCCGCCACGAGACTCACGGTCCCGTGATCCGCCGAGGGGCCCAAGCGTCGCCCCATCGCGTCGAAACCGTCCACATTCACCACGATCATCCGAACCTCATCCGGCTGAGGAGGGAATGTGATCTCGTAGTGGAGCGAAGTCTGCCCCGGACTTAGCCGTACGGTCTCGCTGGTAATCGGAATGAAGCCAGGCATGCGAAAGCTCGACCCGCGCTCGACGTACGCAACAGTTATCTCCAACTGCGCGGTCACTGTGATCGGTGGTGCAAACATGAAGTCGAGCGTGATCCGAGTAGAACGACCGCGAGCAGGCGTGCACGAATCCGCCCAGGTCGACCACGAGCGTGTCGAGATCGGCGAGTCGTCCGGGGGACCCCTGAATCCGAAACGTTGTCGCCATGGCCGTTGCGCCAACTGGTGCGGCCGTGGAACGCTCAGAACATCAAGAAAGTCCCACGCGGCCCCACGAGGAGCTGATAGCAGGATGCTGGAACCTCGCAAATTGGTTCGCCCCGGCACTCTCTCGGGGTCGATGCGTCGCACGCAGAGGCCCGTGGGGCGGGGCACCACCAGAGGGATGTTGTAGTAGCCGAGGTTAGACGGGATGCCCATCGCGGCCTGCCTGCGGAGGGTCTCCCAGCCCAACTCGCCTGGCTCGGCTGCGGCCAGACGGGTCGGTGGCGCACAACCTCCGGTGTCGCGCCCGCCCGCCGCGGGGTACGGGAGCAGGTACTCGCCGTAGTAGCCACTGGCGGCCGAGACCCACGCCGTCACCATCGACGGTGCAGCATCCGGGTTCGAATAGACACCGATCGCCTCGGCCACCGCCACCGGATCACAGCGTGCAATCAACGTTCTCTGGAATCGCGCCTGCCAGAGGCCGTCGCGAGTCGCCAGGTAGTCGTGCGCCAGCGCGCGACGTCGAGAGCACGAGTCCCCATCCCCACCAAACCGACGACCGTCCCGAGGGTCCAGCGACCCGTTCATCGGATCGAGCGGCGCGTCGGGATAGTTCGCGTCCTGGATGCAGATGTTGAGACACTGCTGGATCTCGTCCGGAAGCGCCGCCTCGACGAGGCAGTCTCGGAGCTCAGCCCTCACCAGCTGGCTGGCTCGCTCCAGGTTCTCTCGCGGCGCCAACATGCGGGCGATGGGCTGGATCCGACCCAAGCCGTTCGTCCCCAGCCAACGACCGGACCCAGACGGACGGCGCATGACCGCTTGGTCGATCTCGCCAACGCGGTAGTTCCGACCGTACGGACGCCCAGCAGGTTCGCCAAGAACTGCCGACCCGCGCTGGGTGTCACCGTCGTCAGCGCGACCCGGGCGACTCTTGCCAGCGCAACCATGACAGTCACAGGCCCGGTCCAGAGGCCCCTCTCCCAGGCGCGCCGTCGCGTAGCGGCGAGTATCCACGACCCGCGCGGAGAACCGAGTCGGATCGACTACGGTGACCTTGGCCATGGTCAATCGTCCTTGAGCGAGAGGTCCGCGCTGAGGGTGGCCGTGAGCGTGGTTCCCGTCGAGCCCTCCTGCGATGGCTGTACCGCACGAAGGGCAACGACCAGCGTGGCTGTCGTTCCGATGTTGAGTGCATGAACGCGCACCAGCATCGTCCCCTCTCGGTAGCGTGACACGGCGATGTTCTGGCTCGTCCAGACGATCACCGAGTTGCTCGCCTGATCACCGAGTTGCTCGCCTGAACCTTGCCGAAGTCGAAATCCGTCCTCGCCCCCCCCCGACCGCACGGGAGCTGAGGCTTGCTCCACGAGCCTGGAGTCGTGCCGCTGCGGATGTCAAGGTCCTTCTTCGCGCGTGGGCTGCGAGGTCCTCGACGGCGATTCGGCGATGCTCGCCACAACACGCCGCGTGAAGCATCTCCAGCCGGGGGTGTGGGCTTCGCGATGCCGCCGCTCCAGCGCTTCGTCGAGCATGTGCTCGGCATCATCGTGATCCTCGGAAAGCCCAAGAGCCGCGGCACCCTGACGCTGCGCTCGGCCGATCCGCTCGCGCCCGCGCGCCACGATCCCCGCTACCTCTCGCACCCCGACGATCTCGACACCCTCGTGAAGGGCGTGACCCACGCACGCCGCATCGCCGCGGCCAAGGGCCTGGCGGACGTGGGCACGCGCGAGCTCATGCCCGGCAAGTGGGTGCAGAGCCGCGAGGCGATCACGCGCTACGTCGAGACGAACCTCATCACGACCTACCACTTCGCCGGCACCTGCCGCATGGGCACCGACGACGCGAGCGTCGTGGACACCGCGCTCCGCGTACGCGGCATCGAGGGCCTGCGCGTCGCCGACGCCTCGGTCATGCCGACCACGCCAGTCTCCGCCCTCAACGCCCCCAGCATGATGATCGGCCTCCGCGCCGCCAAGGTCGCCCTCGAAGCCCAGGCCTGATCCCGGTCCGGCTGCTCCGAGACCACGGCCCACCCGCACCGCAGCGGTCCGACTGCTCCGAGATCACGGGCCCACTCGCACCGCAGCGGTCCGACTGCTCCGAGATCACGG
>JBILLJ010000245.1:0-7681 GCA_044376125.1 Sandaracinaceae bacterium | reverse complement strand
GCACGCAAGACGTGCGCGGGCGGGGCGCCTCGTCCGCGCAAGACGTGCGTGCGGAGGCGCACCCCCTGGCCTCGAGGCCCTATGCTCGCGCCGTGACCCACTACGCCACCGACCTCGCCGGCATCCGCGCGGCGCTCGCGCGCATCGCGCCGCACATCCACCGTACCCCCGTGCTCACGTCGAGGACGATGGACGCGCGCGCCTCGGAGGACGGTGTCGCGCGGCAGCTCTTCTTCAAGTGCGAGAACCTCCAGCGCATCGGCGCCTTCAAGGTGCGCGGCGCGATGAACGCGGTCCTCAAGCTCTCGGACGAGGTCGCGCGCCGCGGCGTCGTCACGCACAGCTCCGGCAACCACGCGCAGGCGCTCGCGCTCGCGGCGAGCCTGCGCGGCATCCCCGCGCACATCGTGATGCCCACGAACGCGCCCGAGGTGAAGCGCGAGGCGGTGCGCGGCTACGGCGGCCTCGTCGTGCCGTGCGAGCCCACGCAGAAGAGCCGCGAGGAGACGGCCGCGCGCATCGCCGCCGAGACGGGCGCGACGCTCGTGCCTCCCTACGACCACGCCGACGTGATCGAGGGGCAGGGCACGATCGCCCTCGAGCTCTTCGAGGAGGTGCCCGATCTCGACGCGGTGATCGTGCCGCTCGGCGGCGGCGGCATGACGAGCGGCATCGCGATCGCGTACCGCGAGCTGTCGCCGACCACGAGGGTGATCGGCGCCGAGCCCGCGCTCGCCGCCGACGCCTACGAGAGCAAGCAGCGCGGCGAGATCGTCGCGCAGAAGGCCCCCCTCACGGTGGCCGATGGCCTGCGCACGAGCTTGGGCGCGCTCACCTATCCGGTGGTGCGCGACCTCGTGAGCGAGATCGTGCTCGTCGACGAGGACGCGATCATCGCGTGCACCAAGCTGGTGTTCGAGCGCATGAAGCTCGTCATCGAGCCGAGCGCCGGCGTGAGCGTCGCCGTCGCCCTCGGACGAGGCCAGTCGCGCCTGGCTCCCTCACTCCGCAAGGTCGGCGTCATCCTCTGCGGCGGCAACGTCGACCTCGACGCCCTCCCGTGGCTGAAGAAGGCCTGAAGCGGGCAAGACGGACTCCCCACTTCGAATCGGGCCGCGGGGGAGGGGGGTCCGATGCTCAGACATCCTCGGCCTTCGGCCTGCGGAACTCGCCCTGGACCCCCCACCCCCACGGCCCTTCATCTCTCGAGTCGATTGTTTCTCGGTCTCGGAGGTGGGTGATGGCTCGCTACGCGCCGAGCGAGCGACGCGTCGTCGGCTCCCGCACGGCCGTCGCGCCTGCCCATGATCGAGATGCATCTGGACCGTGCGGCGAAGCGCCCGGCAGGTCCGAGGGCAGTCGCCCGACGCTTGAGGCCTGTGGTTCGCGCCGCGACGCGACGGAGCTCGTCACGGCCGTCGCGTCTGCCCATGACCGAGGTGTGCGCGGACCGTGTGGCGAAGACGACCATCGCGGTCGACGCGTGTGCGTGTGACCGCGAGGTACGTGTGCTCGCGGCTCCCCTCGATCCTGCCGGGCGCATTCGCGGAGACGTGCTCGACCCTCCATGAGGTCGATGTGCTCGGTGACCGTGCTCGCCCGCCTCACGCGACCGCGGCATGGCCTTCCGCGTGCGTTGCGAGCTGGTGGCTCTCCACGTGGATCCTGCGAAGCGCCCGGCAGGTCCGAGGGGAGTCGCCCGACGCTTGATGCCTGTGGTTCGCGCCGCGACGCAACGGAGCTCGTTGCGGTCGTCGCGTCTGCCCATGATCGAGGTGTGCGCCCGCCGTGTGGCGAGATGACCATCACGGTCGTCGCGTTTCGACGTCCATGTCAGCTCTACGTTGGCGCCGGGTCTCGGTCCGATGCGTCGGCTCGGGTCGCGCAGACGACGCGCGGCGTCGCGCTGACGGCGAGGGTGGAACGTCAGCAGGCGAGAAGCTCGGCGTCCCTCGACAGCTCGCGCAGGCACGCGCGATCCTCACGGCCCTTCGACGATGCTCCTCTCGATCACCTACCGCGGCACGCCGGCGACCGATCTCGGTTTCCTCCTCCACAAGCGCCCCGATCGCGTGCACGAGATCGCGCTGAATCACGGCACTGCGCACGTGTTCTTCGCGGAGGCGTCGGAGGACGTCTGCACGGCGGCCCTGCTCGTGGAGCTCGATCCGATCGGCCTCGTGCGCGATCGGCGCGTCTCCGGCGCCACCACCGAGCGCGCCGAGGGCGGCGGCGTGGGGCAGTACGTCAACGATCGACCGTACGCCGCGAGCTCGTTCCTCTCCGTCGCGATCACGCGCGTCTTCGGCACGGCGCTCTCGGGGCGCTCGAAGGAGCGGCAGGCCCTCGCGGACACGCCGCTCGCGCTCGAGGTGCACGTGCCCGCGCTCCCGTGCCGCGGCGGCAGCGAGCTCGCGCTGAAGCTCTTCCGCCCGCTCGGCTACGACGTGACGCTCGGCGAGAAGCCGCTCGATGCCCGCTTCCCGGAGTGGGGCCAGGGGCCGTACCGCGACCTGCGCCTCGCCGGCACCGTGCGCCTCGCCGCGCTCTTGTCTCACCTCGTCGTGCTCGTGCCCGTGCTCGACGACGACAAGCACTACTGGGTCGGCGACGACGAGGTCGAGAAGCTCCTGCGCCGCGGCGAGGGCTGGCTCGCGGGCCACCCCGAGAAGGACGCCATCACGCACCGCTACCTCCGCCACCAGCGGCGCCTCGCGCGGCGCGCGCTCGAGCGCCTCGAGGAGGAAGAGACGCGTGATCCCGACGAGGCAGGCCTCGAGGCCGATCGCGCCGAGCAGGCGGTCGAGCGCAAGGAGAACCTCCAGAGCGTGCGCATGCGCGCGGTGCTCGACGTGCTCGCGCAGCATCACGTCACGAGCGTCGCGGACGTCGGCTGCGGCGAAGGGCGGCTCACGAAGCTCCTCCTCGACGAGACGCGGCACCTGCGCGTCCTCGGCATGGACGTCAGCCCGATCACGCTCGAGCGCGCTGGCAAGCGCCTCGATCTCGCCGCGATGCCTCCGGCCCGTCGCGCACGCCTCGAGCTCGTGCAGGGCTCGCTCCTCTACCGCGACGGCCGCCTCGACGGCCTCGATGCGATCGTGTGCGTCGAGGTGATCGAGCACCTCGACCTCGATCGGCTCCCCTTCTTCGAGGCGAGTCTCTTCGGCGCGTCGCGCCCGCGCGTCGTCGTCGTGACGACGCCCAACGTCGAGCACAACGTGCGATTTCCGCAGCTCGCGCCCGCCGCGCTGCGCCACCGCGATCACCGCTTCGAGTGGACGCGCGCGGAGCTCCGCGCGTGGGCCGAGCGCGTGGCCGAGGCGCACGGCTACCGCGTCACGCTCCTGCCCATCGGCCCCGACGATCCCGAGGTCGGTCCTCCGACGCAGATGGCCGTCTTCGAGCGAGGCACGTCGTGACCGTGCTCTCGATGCCCGCGCTCTCGCTCGTCGTGATGATCGGCGCCTCCGGCTCCGGCAAGAGCACGCTCGCGCGGCGCCTCTTCAGGCCGTCCGAGATCCTCTCCTCCGATGCGCTGCGCGCGATGGTGCGCGACGACGAGAACGACATGAGCGCCACGGACGACGCGTTCGAGGCGCTCCACTTCCTCCTCAAGAAGCGCCTCGCCGCGGGCCTGCTCACCGTGGTCGATGCGACCAACGTTCGCGTGCAGGATCGCGCGAGCCTCGTCGCGATCGCGAAGGACTTCCACGCGATGCCGGTCGCGATCGTGCTCGACGTGGGCGTCGAGGCCTGCCTGCGGCACAACGAGGGTCGGCCCGGTCGCGAGAACAGCCGCGGCTACGTGCTCCGGCAGAACGCGAACCTGCGCCGCGGGGTCGGCCGCGGCACCAAGGCGCTCGAGCGCGAGGGCTTCCGCTTCGTGTACGTGCTCGAGCGCGAAGAGGAGATCGCGGGCGCGAGCCTCGAGCGCATGAAGGTGCACGCGGATCGCCGCGCGGAGCGGGGTCCCTTCGACATCATCGGCGACGTGCACGGCTGCCTCGAGGAGCTCGAGGCGCTGCTCGCGCGCCTGGGCTACCAGCCGCCGAGCGAGGGCGCGCCCGCCTGGTCGCATCCCTCGCGACGGGCCGTGTTCCTGGGCGATCTCGTCGATCGTGGCCCGGCCTCGATCGCGTGCCTCGAGCTCGCGAAGGCGATGGTCGAGCGCGGCCACGCGCTGATGGTGCCGGGCAACCACGAGGCCAAGCTCGTGCGCGCGCTCCGCGGCAAGAACGTGAAGGCGAGCCACGGCCTCGAGCGCACGCTCGCGGAGCTCGAGGCGCTCTCGCCCGAGGTGCGCGCCGACAAGAGCGTCGCGCTCGCCGACTTCGTCGACGGCCTGACGAGCCACCTCGTGCTCGATCGCGGTCGGCTCGTCGTCGCGCACGCGGGCATGAAGCGCGAGATGCAGATGCGCGTCTCGGGCGCGGTGCGCGAGTTCGCGCTCCACGGCGAGACCACGGGCGAGATCGACGCCTACGGCCTCCCCGTGCGGGCCGACTGGGCGCGCGGCTATCGCGGCCAGGCGACCGTGGTCTACGGCCACACGCCGGTGCTCGAGGCCGAGTGGCTCAACGACACGATCTGCATCGACACCGGCTGCGTGTTCGGCGGCAAGCTCACGGCGCTGCGCTGGCCCGAGCGCGAGCTCGTCGAGGTGCCCGCGGCCCGCACGTACTACGAGCCGCGCCGGCCGCTCGCGCCGCGAGGCGGCGAGGCGCCGCCTGCCGACGCACGCCTCACCGCACAGCAAGCAGACGACACGCTGCTCGATCTCGGCGAGCTCACCGCCAAGCGCATCGTGACGACCTCGCTCGGGCCCTCGGTCACGATCGAGGCCGAGCGCGTGGGCGCCGCGATCGAGGTGCTCAGCCGCTTCGCGGTGAGCCCGCGCTGGCTCGTGTATCTGCCGCCGACGATGTCGCCGGTGGAGAGCGCGAAGGACGACGAGACGCGCTCGGGCTACCTCGAGCACCCGCGCGAGGCCTTCGCCTACTACCGGGCCGTGCTCGGTGGCAGCCATGGGCTCGCGAAGGAGCGTCGCCGCGTCGTGTGCCAGGAGAAGCACATGGGCTCGCGCGCGGTGCTCGTGGTGTGTCGCGACGAGGACGTGGCGCGCCGGCGCTTCGGGGTCGTCGGTGACGGACGCGGCGTCCTCTACACGCGCACGGGTCGACGCTTCTTCGCGCGCCCCGCGCGAGGCTCCGCGGTCGAGGAGACCGAGGCGGGCCTGCTCTCGATCGTGAGCGACGCGGCCGAGCGCGCGGGCCTCTACGACGAGCTCGCGACCGATTGGCTCGTGCTCGACGCCGAGCTCATGCCGTGGTCGGTCAAGGCGCGTGCGCTCCTCGAGGGGCAGTACGCCGCGGTCGGTCACGCGGGCCTCGCCTCGCTCGGCGCGGCGCACGCGCTCCTTCGTCGTGCGCGCGCGCGCGGCCTCGAGGTGGGTGCCCTCGAGGAGCGCACGGCCGAGCGCGTCGCGGGCGTGGAGGCGCTCGTCGCTGCCTATCGCCGCTACGCGTGGCCCGTCGCGACGCTGACGGATCATCGCCTCGCGCCGTTTCATCTGCTCGCGAGCGAGGGCCGTGTGCACGCCGATCGCGACCACCTCTGGCACATGGGTGTGCTCGCGCGCCTGGTGGCCGCCGATGCGAGCGGCGTGCTCGTGGCCACGCCACACCGCGTGGTCGATCTCGCGAGCGACGACGACGAGCGCGAGGCGACCGCGTGGTGGCAGTCGCTGGTCGATCGCGGCGGCGAGGGCATGGTCGTCAAGCCGCTCGACTACGCCCCCCGCGGCAGCTCGCGCTCCTCGTCCGGCAGCCTCGTCCAGCCCGCGCTCAAGGTGCGGGGCCCCAGCTACCTGAAGCTCATCTACGGCCCCGACTACGATCGGCCCGAGCACCTCGCGCGGCTTCGTGATCGGGCGGTCGGCAAGAAGCGAGCGCTCGCCGTTCGGGAGCTTGCGCTCGGCCTCGAAGGGCTCGAACGCTTCGTGAAGGGCCAGCCGCTGCGTCGCGTGCACGAATGCGTGCTCGGCGTGCTCAGCCTCGAGAGCGATCCGGTCGATGTACGTCTCTGACCGCGCTGCCTCCGCGCTTCGGGGATTCAGTATTTGTTCAACTGGTCCGTTGAAGCTGGATCTCGTGGTCTCCCTCCATGCCGACCTATGCAGCATCAGGTCAGAGCGTCGATGCCCGCACCGAGAGCGCGGTGCAGGAGGCGATGCGCCAGGCGCTCGCCGGGCTCAATGACCGGCCGGCGACCGCAGGGATCCTCTTCGTCGCCTCGCAGCACAAGCTCGCGCGTGCGCTCTCGGCGGCCGACGCGGCGGCGCCGGGGGTGGCGATCATCGGTTGCACGACCGCGGGCGAGCTGACCGAACGGGGCGTGCTCCGCAACGGCGTGGTGGTCCTCTTGCTCGCGACCGACGCGGTCGTGGCGCGCGGCTACGCGACGGGCGCCAAGGCCGATCCAGAGCGGGCCGCGGCGCAGCTCTGCGATGGATACGCAGACGCACAGCGTCGCGCGACGAGCCAGGGTGCACCGTCGAGCACGAGCATCCTCTTGGTCGACGGGCTCTCGGGCGCCGGCGACAAGCTCGTGTCGGGCGTGCTCAAGCAGACGCGAGCCTTCCAGCAGATCGTGGGCGGTGCCGCCGGCGACGACGGCGCGTTCGTCGCGACGCACGTGGGCGCGGGCTCGCGCGCGACGAGCGATGGTGCGGCGGCGCTCCACTTCTTCGGTCCGCGCCGCTGGGGCGTGGGCGTCGACCACGGTCTTCGCCCCGGTCCCACGCGGCATCACGTCACGCGCGCCGAAGGCAACGTCGTGCACGAGATCGATCACCGGCCCGCGTTCGATCTCTACCGGACGCACGCCAAGGCGCGCGGCATCGATCTCTCACCCTCGAACGCGGGGCCCTACCTCATCGCGAACGAGCTCGGCGTCTTCTTCCTCGACGAGCTCCGTGCGGCGCGCGCACCGCTCTCGGTCGACAAGGCGGGGGCGCTCACGTGCGCCGCGGAGGTGCCGGAGGACGCGACGATCGCGATCCTCGACGGCGATCCCGATCAGATGGTCGCCGCCGCGCGCCGCGCCGCGCAGGAAGCGCACGCCGCGCTCGCAGGCACGCCGGCCGCAGCGGTCCTGGTCTTCGACTGCGTCTGTCGCGCGGCGATCCTCGGTGACGGTGTCTCCCGCGAGCTCGACGCGATCCGGCGCGTCTTCCCCAAGACCCCGATCGCCGGCTTCTTCACGTACGGCGAGATCGCCCGCACGCGCGGCAAGCTCGACGGCTGGCACAACACCACCGCCGTCGTCGTCGCCATCCCCGCCGACTAGACCGAGGTTGCTGGTGAGCGGAGGCAGCAAACGCGTGCGCGACGCCGAGCGCACGCAGGTCCTGCTGGCCGCCGACGCGGGCCGAGCGACGAGGAGATCGCCGCTCGGTCAGTCGATCCAGCGGGCGAGCGCGACGACGGGCTCGAGCAGCGTGCGGACGATCGAGCGGCGCTCGTCGTCCTCGGCGATCTCGGCCGCGAGGTCCGGACCGACCGAGTAGTAGGCCGACACGAGCGCCTCGCCGATCGGGTTCGTGAGCAGGTGCCGATCGCGGAAGCGACGCAGGACGCCGATCTCGTCCGCCATCGGCGTGCCATACGCGGCCGTCGCG
>JBILLJ010000029.1:0-70630 GCA_044376125.1 Sandaracinaceae bacterium | reverse complement strand
ACCCGGTGCACCGACGCTTGCCGGGGCGGGACTTGCACCCGCTGGAGAGGCGCAGCGAGCAGACCGACGCCCAACAGCTCGGCTTCGGTCTGCGTCACGACGCACCATCGAGACGAGGATATCGGATCGGCCGGCCCGCTCTCGTCACCGTCCTGCCATCGCTCTCGGCGGGGACCCCGGCGCGCCCCTCGATCCTCGACGCTGCGCTTGACGCGACGCGCCCCGCAGGAGGAGCGTGACGCTCGCGATGCGGCGCTCGATCGCGAAGCTCGGTGATCCGATCGTCGAAGAGACGCGCGAGGACCTGGCCGCGCTCGAGGCCGCGCATCCGAGCGATCCGATCGCGCAGATCCGCGCGATCACGCTGCTGGGCCTCGAGCGCGAGCAGCTGGTCGCCATCGCCTACCGCGACGCCGTGCTCCGCGCGCGGCTCGAGACGCTCGCGTTGCCCGACGATGCACGCGACGCGATCCGCCACGCGATGCGATGGATCTGGAAGGAGGAGGAGATGCACGCGACGTTCGTGCGCGGCGTGCTCCTCCGAGGAGGCAAGGGCCTCTCGCGGATGCGCGCGTACGTCGTGCAGGCGATGGGCGTGGTCGCGGGCTGGGCGAGCTCGGTGCTGCACCACGCGCGCTGGCGCGACGCGCCGCTCTCTCGGTTCTGGGCCCACGTCTTCACGTTCGGCGGCTGGCTCGGCGGGCGCGTCCCGCGCTCGGTCACGCGCTCGCTGCGGCACCTCTCGTTCCGCGCGTACTGCCGCTTCAGCGTCTCGGCGGAGGCGACCGCCGCGATGTGCTGGCACCGCGTCGCGACGCTCCTCCGCGAGAGCGGCGCGCCGGAGGCCGCGGGCCACTACGCGCAGATGGGGACCGACGAAGATCACCACGGCGCCATCTTCGGCCTGCTCGGAGAGGCGATCGACGACGCGGGCGCGCTGGCCGAGGGCTGGAGCGCAGCACGGCTGCGGGAGCGGCTGCTCGCGATCGGCCCCTTCTACGTCGCGCGCGAGCAGCGCCCCGACGCTGCGGCGAGCCCGCTCGGCGCCGGCGGTGACGTGCACGTCGAGCGAGGTGGTCCGGCCGAGGGGCCCGCGACGCTGCGGCGCCTCCTCGCGCAGCTCGACCTCGACGCGATCCTCCGCGAGCGCGCGGCGGCGCGCGGTGTGGCCACGAGCGCGCTGCGCGTCGCGATCAAGCCGACCTTCATGCGTGCCTATCACCGCGACGACCGCACGGTGCACACGAGCCCCGCGCTCGTCCGAGCGCTCGTCGAAGCGCTCGCGGAGCGCGGCATCACCGACGTGACCGTGCTCGAGAGCAAGGCGATCTACGACTGGTTCTTCGAGGGTCGCGAGGTGAAGGACGTGGCCGCGTACGTCGGCATGGACGTCGTTGGCGCGCGCGTGCTCGACGTGGAGCACGACCTCGCGCCGCACACGTTCCGTCGCGGCATGGCGCAGCGCTCGGTCTGCGCCAGCTGGCGCGACGCGGACGTGCGCATCTCGTTCGGCAAGCTCTCGACGCACCCCGTCGATCACGTCTACCTCGGCCTCGCGCAGCTCGAGTCGCTCAACGCCGCCGCGGACGATCACGTCTTCGTCGACCGACAGACACAGCGCGGCCCTGCGACGATGGCGCTCCTCGGCGAGCTGCCGCCGCACCTCGCGTTGCTCGACGCCTACGAGGACGTGCCGCACGGCCTGGGCGGCATCATCGCGTGCGACCGACCGCTCGCGCCGCGGCGCCTCTACGGCGGGCGCGATGCGATCGCGGTGGATCTCGTCGCCGCGCGGCACGTGGGCGAGCTCCACCCCGAGGTCTCGCCGCACCTCGACGCCGCGCTGCACTGGTTCGGCGATCCGCGGCCGCACCTCCGCGTGCACGGCGAGGACTCTCCCATCGCCGGCTGGCGAGGCACGACCGAGCACGAGCTCGACGCGATGCTGAGCCTGCTCGCGCACCCGATGTACGTGCTCGCGAGCGGCCGCGGGCGGCTCTTCCTCCCCGAGATGGACGAGAGAGCCTTTCCTCCGAAGGAGCCGACGCCGGCGTGGCTCCGCGCCGCGCAGGCGGCCGTGCGCGTGCTCTTGCGGACCCGCCGGCCGCGTCCGCGCGGCTGACGCGGCGGGCCGAGCGAATCGCGCGCCGATGCGTGTAGGCTCGGCGCATGAAGCGCATCGCCATCCTCGGAGCCGGGCCCTCCGCGCTCGCCGCCGCGTGGAACCTCTCCGAGCCCGGGCTCGCGAACGAGATCACGATCTACCAGCAGGGCTGGCGCGCGGGTGGCCTCTGCTCCACGGGCCGCGTGGGGCCCGAGCAGTGGATCAACCAGAACGGCACGCACTACCTGTTCGGTTGCTACACGTCGACGATCGGCCTGCTCGAGGCCGCGTACTCGGTGCTCGCGCAGCACGGCGACACGCGCTTCGGCACCTTCGACGAGCAGCTCGTGCCGCGCGACCTCCTCGTGATCCGCCAGCTCTACCGCGGCGCGTGGACCGACTGGGCGATCCCCATGCCGCGACGCGGCGGGCGCGCGACCGACGTGTCGGCCCTGCCTGCGCCCGAGCACGCCTGGCAGACGCTCACGCGCGCCACCTTCGGGCTCCTGCGCTCGGACGAGATGAAGGAGCTGCTCGCGCAGCAGAAGGTGGAGAAGAGGGAGGACGGCCGCGGGATCGTCGCGGGGATCCGCCGCTTCGTGGAGGCCGTGGAGGAGCGGCTCGAGGGCGCGATCGTCGATGGAGTCGCGCCGCTGATCGACGAGGCCGAACGCGCGTTCGAGGCGCTCCTGCTCGCGCTCGATCGGAGCGGTCACGACGGACCGATCGACGCGCTCGCGAAGCTGCTCACGGCGCTCCGCGACGCCGCGCTCGCGATCCTCGAGCCGCTCGGCGAGCTGAGCCTCACGGCGCACCGCCTCGCGATCCTCGCGGACCTCGGCCTCACGGTCGCGATCGGAGGCCTCGAAGACCGGGCGTTCACGCCCGAGGGCCTCGCGGCGCTCGACGCGCTCGATTTCCGCGCGTGGCTCACGAAGCACCGGGCGCGCGAGAGCTCGGTGTGGTCGGCGCCGATCTCCGTCTGGTACGACGCGATCGCGGCCTACGAGACCGGCTCGCAGGAGCGGCCGCAGGCCTCCGCGTGCGCGACGTTGATCGGCGTCGCGCGCCTCGCGAGCTACCCCGCCGCCTTCGCGTACCAGCTCTCGTGGGAAGCCGGCGACTCGATCATCGGACCCATCGTCGCGGCCCTCCAGCACCGCGGCGTCCGCTTCGCGTATTTCCATCGCGTCTGGGACGTGGTGCCCTCGGCCGATGGCACGCGCATCGATCGCGTGGAGCTCGAGCAGCAGCTCGCGCTCACGAGCGGCGAGCCCACGAGCTACGACCCGTTCGTTCCGAGCGTCGCGGTCCCCGGCCGCGTGGTGTGGCCCGACGAGCCGCGCTGGTCCGAGATCAGCTCGCCCGCGCCGACCGGCTGGGTCGGTGGCCTCGCCGCGGAGCTCGTCCACACGCTGCCGCTCGATCCGAAGCGCGCGCCGACCGTGAGCCCGGGTCTCGAGTCCTCGTACTACCCGCGCCTCGGGCCGACCGTCGTGATCGAGGCGGGCAAGGACTTCGACGTCGTGATCGGCGCGATGGGCCTCAAGATGTACGGGCCCTCGGCGCCCTCGCTGCTCGCGGCCTCGACGGCGATGCGCGAGGCCCTCGCGCACGTGCACGCAGGAGAGACGCAGTCGCTGCGCTTCTGGCTGAAGCCGACGCTCGTCGGCCTGGGCTGGACCACGCAGCCGCCGATCCTCTCGGGCTACTCCGAGCCCTTCGCGACCTGGGAAGACCCGACGGACTGCCTGAGGTCCGAGCGCTGGCCCGCCGAGGCGCAGCCCCAGACCGTGAGCCACCTCTTCGGCGCGCTGCTCGAGACCACGGGGCAAGAGAGCAGCGCCTACCTCCAGGCGCAGACCACTGCGGCGTACCTGAACGCCGCCGCGTGGAGTCAGTACAACGTCGGACTGCTCTGGCCCGGCGCGGCCGACCACGTGCGTCCGCTCGCGCTCGACGCCTCGGTCGCGGCCGCGGTCCAGGTGCGCGCGAACGTCGGCCTCGAGCAGCTCTACACGCAGATCATCCCGGGCACCGCGGACAAGCGCCCCCTGCCGGGCCGCACCGCGTACGCGAACTTCGCGATCTGCGGCGACTGGACCCGCACGCAGCTGCTCACCGGCTGCGTGGAAGGCGCCGTCGAGTCGGGCCTCGCCGCCGCCGCCGCCGTCTGAACGCCCCTCCCCCGCGACGCGACCGACATGGGGACGGTCCTCCATAGTTCAAAAGCCACAAACACCTGACGTTCGTGGGCGTTTGGCAGAAGAGTGCCCCGTGCGCAGCCGCAGATCGCACGGAAGCCTTGCGTTCTGGGGCTTCTGGCGATTTTGAACTATGGAGGACCGTCCCCGTTCGTTCGCCTGCATGGATGCAGGATGAGCCTGCATCCATGCAGCTACCGCCAGGGGCTCTCGCGCCTCATCTCCTCGAGAGGAGGCCACCATGACGGAGCCCACCGACTCGATCTCGATCGTCGATCTCACCCTCACCGCCTCGGACGGCACGACGCTCGGCGCGCGCGTGCACGAGCCCGCGGCGGACAGACCCACGCCGCGCGCGAGCGTGATCGTGCACGGCGCGACGGCGACGCCCTCGCGCTACTACGACCGCTTCGCGCGCTGGCTCGCGACGCGCGGCTACCGCGTGCTCACGTACGACTACCGCGGCGTCGGCCGCTCGCGCCGCGGCCCGCTCGGGCGCGCGGCGAACGCGATGACGATGCGCGACTGGGCCGAGCGCGACGCCGTCGCCGCGCACGAGGCGCTCGTCGCGCGCGACCCCGCGGCGCGCGTGCTCGCCGTGGCGCACAGCTTCGGTGGCCAGGCCCTCGGCCTCTCGGACGCGCTGCACGGCGTCTCGGCCGCGGCGATGGTCGGCGTGCAGTTCGGCTACGTCGGTCACTGGCCCGCGGCGGGCCGCGCGCGCCTCGGCCTCGTGTGGAACGTGCTCGTACCGGGCTTCTCGAGCGCCCTCGGCTACGTGCCCGGCTGGTCGGGCATCGGTGAAGACCTGCCCGGTGGCGTGGCGCGCGAGTGGGCGCGCTGGTGCACGAGCCCGGGCTATCTCCTCGATCACGTCGAGGGCGCGAGCGAGCGCTTCGCGCGCTTCTCGGCCCCCACGCTCTTCTATTCGTTCACCGACGACGACTACGCGCCGCGGCCGGCCGTCGAGCACTACCTCTCGTCGCTCGCGGGCGCGCAGCGCATCCACCGCCGCTTCGCGCCCTCCGATCTCGGTGCCTCGGAGATCGGCCACTTCGGCTTCTTCCGCCCGCGCTTCGAGCCCACGCTCTGGCGCGAGCTCGCGCGCTTCTTCGACGACGTGAGCGACGGCCGTGCGCCGACCGCGACGCCGCACCTCTCGCGCGAGGCCACGCGTCCGCGCGACGAGGACATCGCGCTCGACCTCGCCTACGGCCGCGACTGATCACTTCCTCGGGAGGTTGATCTTCGGCTCGCTCGGGTGGCGGCGATAGAGGATCGCGATGCGGCCGATCGTGCCGGCGAGCGCCGACTCGGTGCCCTCGGCGATCCGCTGCGCGATCTGCGCGCGCTCCTCGCGGTCGAGATCGGGCAGCCGCACCTTCACGAGCTCGTGATCGACCAGGGCCTGATCGGTCGCGGTGAGCACACCCTCGCTCGCGCCGTCCTTGCCCACGATCACGACCGGATCGAGCCCGTGCGCGAGCGCGCGGAGGTGGCGTTGCTGCTTGCCCGAGAGCGTCTGCATCGCGCGGAGCTACCACGCGGTCCGCGCGAGGGCACGGCCGGCCGCCCCGCGGCGCGCGGGGCTACGATGTGCGCATGCAGCTCGTGAAGCTCCGCGGCACCGTGAGCGCGGTGGCGAGCGACGGCGACACGGTGGTCGTGGGCGTCGTCGGTGACCTCACCCACGTCTACCGTCGCTCGGGCGGCGACTTCATCCGCCTGCACAGCGGTGCGTGGGCGAGCGCGATCCTCCTCGACGGCGACACGCTCCTGCTCGTGGGCGGTGCGACGGGAGAGCTCAGGGCCTTCGGGCTGAACGACGGTGCGCCGCGGCCGGCGCCGGAGATCGAGAACGTCCGCGCGGTGCGGCGCTGGCGCGGGCCGGGGACAGAGAGTGGCCTCGTCGCGGGCTCGCACCTCCTCGGCCTGACCAGCTTCGATGCGCAGCGTGGGCCGATCGCGCGCTTCGGGCTCGAGCGCCCGCTCGAGGCCTTCGACGTGCACGGCACCACCGTGGTCGCGACGTTCCGCGGCGCGACGCGGCGGGCCGGCCCGGTGCGCGTGTTCGACTGCCTCACGGGCAAGAAGCTACGCGCGACGCCCGACGGCCACACCGGCGCCGTGCTCGCGGTGCACCTCGACGCGCGCGGCCTCCTCACCTCGAGCCTCGACGGGACGATCCGCGCCTACGACGCGACGTTCCGCTTCGTGCGCGCGGCGATCGTGCCCGGCGGGCAGGCGGTGCGTGCCTTCCACGCCGATCCCGCGGACGATGGCGTGGTGCACGCGATCACGGGTCAGCTCGTCTCGCGCCTCGATCGAGAGACGCTCGAGGTGCAGGAGAGCGTCACGATGGCGAGCCCGTACGCTGCGCTCTCCGTGGACGCGAGGGGCCGCCTCGTCGGCGTCGAGGGCGGCGTGGAGTCACTCGACGACACGCCCGCGGGCACCGCGCCGATCGGCGCGCTCGCGGACGTTCGCGTCGTCTACGAGCGCGACGGCTACTTCGACAAGGACGCGCAGGGCTGGTGCGCGCACATGTTCCAGCTCTCGCAGGAGGGCAACCGCGTCCTCGTGCACGACTGGCTCGACGAGAACGGCTGCTCGCGCGGCGTGACGCGACGCACCGGGATGATCACCCGCGTGGAGGGGCGCCTCGCGATCCTCGACATGGACGACGGCGCGACGCTGCGCTTCGACCTCGACGCGCGCCGGCTCGTGTGAGCGCGGCGCATCTCGGGCTCAAGCCGCGAGGGCCTTCGCGATCGCCTCGGCGATCAGGGCGCCACTGGGATCTTCCTTCGGCGAGAAGCGCGCGAGCACCGCGCCGTCCTTGCCGACGAGGAATTTCGCGAAGTTCCAGCTCACCTCACCCTTGCCGTCGGGGCGCGTCTCGAGGCCCTTCATGTATGCGTAGAGCGGATGCGCCGCGGCGCCGTTCACGTCGATCTTCGCGAAGAGCGGGAAGGTCACGTCGTAGTGGATGGTGCAGAAGCGGCGGATCTCCTCCTCGGTGCCCGGCTCCTGCCCCGCGAACTGGTTGCACGGAAAGCCGAGCACCTCGAGGCCCGCGGCCTGGTGCGCGCGGTAGAGCTTCTCGAGCGCGGTGTACTGGGGCGTCAGGCCGCACTTGCTCGCGACGTTCACGACGAGGAGTACCTTGCCCGCGTACGACGAGAGCGCGCGCTCCGAACCGTCGATCGCCTTCGCAGAGAACGAGTGGACGTTGGTCATGCGCGCGGTCCTGCAGCCCACGGCGCAGATGGTCAAGCGCAGGCACGCACAGGGAGCGAGACGCGATCGACGCGAGACGAGTCGGGACGTCTCGCTCCATCTCGCGGTGCTCGAGGCGCCGCGTCTTCGGCGGACCGCGCGCGGCATGGTACAAAGGCCGCGATGCAGGCTGGTCCCGCTCCGTTCCGCGCCGAAGGGCTCGTGCGCGTCCTCGTGGTGCTCGCGTTGCTCTTGCTCGCGTCGAGCGTGCGTGCGCAGGACGCGGCGCCCGCGGGCGCGACCGAGGCGAGCGAGACCGTCCCGCCGCCGCCCTCGCCGGTGCCCGACGCGACGCCCGCGACGCCCGACCTCGCGCCGGAGGTGGTCGTCGTGCCACCGCCGCCCGCCACGCCGCGTCAGGTCGTCGTGGTCGACGCGATCACGTACGGCATCGCGCCGATCGTCGGGCGCGTGACGAGCGATCAGCTGCGGCGCACCGCCGCGGACATGGGCTACACGATCCTCCCGCAGAACGAGGGCGTGCGGACGTTCCAGGCGCTGCGCATGCACTACCCGCCTGCGCCCGCCGATCTCTGGCGCCTCGGCTGGGCGACCCACTCGCACCGCGCGATCTTCGCGCGCGTCTGGGCGAACGAGGGCCGCTACGTGATCGAGGTCATCGTCGCGAGCGTCGATGGTGCAGGCCCGTTCGTGGCGACGGAGAGCTCGGGCGCCGACGATCTGCGTGCCGCCGTCGATCGTGCGCTCCGCCAGGCGCTGCCGCCGCTCTCGGCGTGGCAGGGCCCCGAGCCGACGTTCGCGCCGGGCGGGCAGCCGGGCATCGTCGCAGTCGGTCCGGGGCCCGTCGTCGTGGGCTCGGTGCTGCCGCAGGCGCGCCGACGCACGGTGCGTGAAGAGCTCGGTCACCCGACCGCGCGCGACGGCCGCCGCTGGCGTCCGGCCGAGCCCGACATCCGCCGCTTCTCGCTCGCGCTCCAGACCGAGGCCTCGATCGGCACGAGCGACGGCTCGTTCTACAACCACTTCGTCGGCATGCGCCTCGATGTCCGCATCACGCGGGACATCCTCGTCGGCCTCTACGGCGCGTACGTGAACCTCGAGGGACGCGACGGGCGCGCGAACAACTTCTTCTTCATGGTGCAGGCCGAGGACCGCATCCGCCCGAGCTCCACGCTCGAGCTGACGATCCCGCTGCGCCTCGGCGTCGGCTACCTGCCGTTCAACGGGCCCGTGTTCCGGCTCGCCGCCGGCGTGAACTACGCGCTCAGCCCGAACTGGGAGATCGGCGCCGACCTCGTCGCGCCCACGTTCTACGTGCTCCCCGATCACTTCGCGGTCGCGTTCGACTTCTCCCTCGAGATCGCCTACCGGTTTTGAGAGGACAGAAGCGATCGATCAGTCGCTGGGGGCGCCTCGCGGCGGGGTCTGCAGAAGGCGCGAGCAGAGCTACGCGCGCTCGGGCAGCCACGTGCCGTGGAAGCCGAAGGGCACGCGGCGCGGCATCCACACGCGCGCGATCGGGCCGCGCTCGAGCATCGTCGCGTCGAAGACGCCGACGTAGCTCTGCACGCGCGAGGCATCGAAGATCATGCTGAGCACGTAGCCGTCGTCCTCGGCGTCGCCGAAGGGCACGAAGAGCGCCTCGTCGGGCTGGTGCCCCGCCGGCGCCATCCACGCGAGCGTGCGGCCCGTGCGGCGGTCGTGCTTGGTGATGCCGTTGGGCTGCGCGATGGCGCGCATCCCGCTCTCGTCGAAGCGCAGCGAGTACGCGATGCCGTGCTCGCGGCCCGCGCGGCGCGCGTCGATCTGCGGGAAGTCCGCCGAGCCGTCGAAGAGACGCGACTCGGTGACGCGCCCCGTGCTCGGGTCGAGCTCCCAGCGCCACGGCGACGGCGTCTCGGAGGCGTCGGCGATGCTGTCCTCCCAGAGCGTCGGGAGCCGGCAGCCCTCGATCACGACGCGACCGTCCGCCGTCTCGAACGCGTTGAACGAGTGGAACATGAAGCAGAGATCGATCTCGAACCATCGCACCTCGGAGGAGCTGCCATCGCGCGCCACGAGGCCGAAGCGCGCGCCGGCCTCGGGGGCCCAGCGGAACGGGAAGCCCGCCGCGAGCTGCGCGGTGTCGAAGTGGATCGGCAGATCGAAGATCACCGCCCAGCGCTCGGTGATCTGGAAGTCGTGCATCATCGAGCTGTGGTCGATGTCGAGCTCGATGCTGCGCACGAGCGCGCCGCTGCGATCGACCACGTGGTACGTGAGGAACGGCGCGAACGGCGCGTAGCCGATGAAGAACATCTCGCCGGTGACGGGATCGATCTTCGGGTGCGCCGACATCGGCCGACGCAGCGCGCCGCCGAAGTCGTACTCGCCGACCGTCTCGAGGGTCTCGGGGTCGATCTCGTGCGGCACCGCGACCTCGTAGAGCGCGAGGAGCTTGTCCGCGTGTGCGCGGATCGACGTGTTGCCGCGGTTGGCCCCGAGGTTGTCGGGCATGCCGCTCGAGAGCGCGTGCGTGCCCACGAAGCGGTTGCGGTACCAGAGCGCGCGGCCCGCGGAGAGGCGCACGCCGTGCAGCATGCCGTCGCCGGTGAACCAGTGGAGCGACTCGCTCGTCGCGGGGTTGGCGCCGTTGCGGAAGAAGGTCCCCGACAGCTCGGGCGGCAGCGCGCCCTCGATGCCGAGATCGAAGGCCTCGATCTCGTCGGGCACGGGGCCGTAGTTGTCGCTGAGCCACCAGCGGCCCATCGGATCCATCGGCAGCCCGGGCAGCGCGGGGCTCCCGACGCAGCCCGCGAACGCATGGCCGAAGAGGTAGGAGGCGCCCGAAGCGCCGACGAGGCGGAGGAGATCGCGACGACCGATCGACGATTGGCTCATGTTGCCCTCTTTCTCGCGCCTTCGGCGCGGCCGGGGGAGCAGCTCCCCCCACTCCCCCTCCTCGACGCTCCCCAAGCCTCGCTCTCTCGCGCGCTCCTGGGGTGAGCTGCGCTCACCCCGCCGCGAGGCGTCCCCAGCGATGTCTCGGTCACGTGGGTGGAAGGGTCAGAACGGCAGGTTGAAGTTGAGGTCGAGGTCGAGGCTCACGGGCCGCGCGTCCGGCACGCTCACCTGCACCGAGCTGAAGCCGTCGAGCGCGACGAGATCGCCGCGGTCGGGGCCCGCGCTCGCTGGGTCGCTCGCGTCGACGGTGCGGTTGTCGTCGAGGAAGGCCGTGACGAAGTAGGGCTCGGCGCGCGGAGGGATCCCCGTGACGGTGTAGGGCACGCTCACCCCCGCGGCGCTCATGTCGACGTCCTCCACGCGCGCGTTCGCGACGTTGCGCGCGCCCATGCGGTCGCGGACCGGGTCGGTCGTGAAGACCGCGACGTAGAGGTGGCCGCGCCCACCCGCGGCGGGCATCGCGCTGCGCGTCACGCGGCCGGTGATCGAGCCACCGCCCACGCTCGGCGCATCGACCGCGCCCGCGTCGAGCCCCGGCGCGAACGCGTCGTCGGCCACGACGACCGCGGCGTCGTCGCTCGCGCGTGCCGCGTCGATCGGCGCCGTCGCAGCGTCGGGCGCCACGGCCTCGCCGCCGCATGCAGCGAGGAAGACACACAGGAGAGGTGCTCGGAACGTTCGCCTGGTCCGCCGGAGGGTTCGCATGGCGCGGCTTGTAGACGAAGGCCGCCCATCATGCCAAGTGAGAAGTTCAACTTCTAGCTTGTGCTGTGAGCGATCGCGCCCGAGCGCCCCCGCCCCACGTCGCTCAGCGGCGCTGGGTCAGCGTGAAGGTCGCTTCGCTCGCGCCCTGGAGGCGGAGCGAGAGCTCGACGCGGCCTGCCGCGAGCGCGCTCGCAGGCAATGCGTCGAACGCGAGGGTCATGCGGACCGAGCCGCGCGCGGGGATCGTGAACGGATCCCAGACGCCGTGTGCGCGGCCATCGAGCTCGAGGCGGCTCACGCGGACCGGCACGCGCACGCCCGCGGTGAGGACGATGAGACGCGGGCCCTCCAGCTCGATCGCCTCGGCGCTCGGGTTCGTCACCACGAGCGTGACCGAGGTCGGCGCCGTGGCGTACGTCGCGGGCTCGGGGCGCACCTCGAGCTGCGGCGGCGGCTCGTAGACGATGTCCGCGCGCGCCGAGGACGCCGCGAGCGCGGGCGCGAGGCAGAGCGAGAGCCCGAGCGAGGCGAGGAACGAGCGACGGTCCATCGAGAGTCCTTTCTGTTCGCGGGCGCCGACGCCCTCCAGCAACGCGTGCATTCAACGCACGGACGCCCCGCCAGCTTGGAGGTTTCGCGCGAGCACGACGCGTCCGTCGAACGAGCGCGCCTCGGGCGGGTGCGCCTCGGGCACGATCGCGAGGAGCACGACGAGCCGCGCGTCGAGCTCGCGCGTGGCGAGCACACGAAAGCCGTGGTGCGCGTAGAAGCCGAGCGTCCAGGGCACGAAGTCCACCGTGAGCAGCGTGAGGCGGCGGGCGCCGCGGGTGCGCCCCTCCTCGAGCACCGTCTCGAGCAGGCGCGAGCCGACGCCGCGGCGCGCGCGCGAGGGCACGACGCCGATCTCGTCGAGGTGCAGATCGGCGCCGAACGCGCTCGCGAGCGCGAAGCCCACGATCGTGTCGGAGGCGTCGGTCGCGACCCACGAGAGGCCTTGCGCGATGCCGCGCTCGAGCTCCTCGCGCGGTGTCGAGAGCGCGTCGAGGTGCTCGGCGAGGCCGTAGGGCGCGTAGAGCGAATTCGCGCTGCGCTGCACGCGGCCGATCTCCGAGAGATCGACCGCCGACGCGACGCGGATCGTGCTCACTCCGCGGGCTCGATCGCGCGCGCCGAGAGCAGGAGCGAGCCCTTCTTCGGCTCGGGGCCGCGCTCGCGCGTGGCCTGCACCGTCGGGTCGCTCGACGCGTAGGGCGCCATCGGCTTGAGGCCCGCGTCCGTGAGCAGGCGCTGATCCTCGAGCACGTCGGGGTTGCCCGTGGTGAGGAGCTTCTCGCCGTAGAAGATCGAGTTCGCGCCGGCCATGAAGCAGAGCACCTGCGCCTCGCGCGAGAGCTCGGTGCGGCCCGCGGAGAGGCGCACCATCGAGCGCGGCATGAGCACGCGCGCCACGGCGCACATGCGCGCGAGCTCGAGCGGATCGATGCGCGGCTGGCCCGCGAGGGGCGTGCCCTCGACCGGCACGAGCGCGTTGATCGGCACCGAGCCCGGGTGCGGATCGAGGTTCGCGAGCGTGCGCAGCATCTCGCAGCGATCGCGCACGCTCTCGCCCATGCCGATGATGCCGCCGCAGCAGACCGAGATGCCCGCCTTCACCACGCGCGAGACCGTCTGGAGGCGGTCCTCGAAGCGGCGTGTCGAGATGATCTCGCCGTAGTGCTCGGGCGAGGTGTCGATGTTGTGGTTGTAGGCAGTGAGGCCCGCCTCGGCGAGGCGCGCGGCCTGGTCGTCGGTGAGCATGCCGAGCGTCGCGCAGGCCTCGAGGCCGAGCTCGCGCACGCCGCGCACCATGGAGAGCACGCTCTCGAAGGCGGGGCCGTCCTTGGCGTCGCGCCACGCGGCGCCCATGCAGAAGCGCGTCGAGCCCGTCGCGCGGGCCTGCCGCGCCTTGGAGAGGACCTCGTCGACCGTGAGCATCTTCTCGACGCCCACCTCGGTCTCGTACTTCGAGCTCTGCGGGCAGTACGCGCAGTCCTCCTGGCAGCCGCCGGTCTTCACCGAGAGCAGCGTGCAGAGCTGCACCGAGTCCGGCGCGTGGTGGGCGCGGTGCACCGTCTGCGCGCGGAGCAGGAGATCGGTGAGGGGCAGCGCGTGGAGCGCCATCACCTCGTCGAGGGACCAGTCGTGGCGGAGGCCGGTGTCGGTGGTGCTCATGGAGGCGTGGGCGTACCGCGCGTCCGCGCCTGATGCCAAGCGCCTCCGCGAAATCGGCCCGTGGGACTCGCCCCGTGGGTGGGCCATTCGCGCCTCCGGGGCGCCGGCGTCCGCATGCGAGGGATGGCCGCGGAGGCGGCGGCTCGCGGTACGCTGAGCCCGTGCCCTCCTCGCTCGCGCTCCGGTTCACGTCGGCCGCTGCGCTGATCACGACGATGGCGTGGGCACTGGCGGCGAGCGGTTGCGAGCCGACGGGCTGTATCGATCAGGACGAAGACGGCTTCGGGCTGCGCTGCGCGATGGGAACGGACTGCGACGACACCAACCCCGAGCGCACGCGCGACTGCACGCTCGTGCCCGCGCCCGACTGCGATGCGGCGCCGTCGTCGCCGGGCTGTCCGTGCCTGCCGGAGCAGATGGAGACCTGCTACCGAGGCCCGCCGGGCACACGCGGCGTGGGCATCTGTCGCGCGGGTCGAACGCGCTGCGTGAACGGCCACTTCGGGCTCTGCACCGGCGAGCAGCTCCCGGATCTCTTCGAGGCGTGTGACCTCGAGGACGGCGACTGCGACGGTCGCGTCGACGAGCGGGTGACGAGCCCGTGCGGCGAGTGCGACCCGGCCTGCGCCGGGGGCGTGTGGGGCAACGCCGACGCACCGTTCGACGCGGAGTCTCCGCTCGCGCTGACGGATCTGGGCTCCCTGACGCTCGGACAGACCGCGGTGACGAGCGCGGCGGTGTGGGTGACGAACACGGCGGACGGCACCGTCTCGCGGCTCGATGCACGCGCGGCGCTCGAGCGGGCTCGTCACTTCAGCGCGCCGCTCGAGGGCGTGGCCGCAGAGCCGACGCGGCTCGCCGTGGACTGGAACGGCGACGCGTGGGTGCTCAACCGCGCGTTCGGCGGCCCCACCTTCGGAGGTAGGGGAAGCGCGACGAAGATCGCCGGCGACGAGTCGCGCTGCCTCGACCGCGACGGTGATGGCGCGATCACCACCTCGCGCGGCTCGAGCCCGGTGCCCTTCGAGCGCGACGAGTGCGTGCTCCTGCACGTGCCGCTCGGCGCGCCCGCGGCAGAGGGGGAAGACGGCTCGGTGCCCCGCGCGATCGCGATCGACGGAGATCGGGGCCTCGATGGCGCCTCGGGCGGCAACCCCTGGATCGGCCTCTACGGAGAGAGCGTGGCGCTCCAGCTCGACGGCCTCACGGGCGAGGTGATCCGCCGTGTGGAGCTCGGCGACGTGCGGCCGTACCTCGCGGCCATCGACTCGCTCGGCATCGTGTGGATGGGCTCGCAGCGCGGCGTGCTCGTGCGCATCGACCCCTCGTTCGATCCGCCCGACACGACGCGGATCGAGCTGCCCGCCGATTGCTACGAGACCTACTCGCTCGCGATCGACGAGGCCGACCGGCTCTACCTCACGGGCTTCGGCTGCGACCGCGTGTGGCGCTACGAGCCTTCGCGCGGCGAGCTCACCGCGCTCACGGTGCCTGCGAGCCCGCGCGGCGCGGCGCTCTGGGACGGCCGGCTCTGGGTCGCGCACACCGGTGGGCTCGCGAGCGAGATCTCGATCGAGTCCTTCACCGTGACGCGCACGATCGACCTCGACGGCGACGGCTCGGGGCCGATGCCGCGCCAGACGATCGGCGCGGCGGTCGACTCGATCGGACACGCGTGGATGGTGAGCGAGACGGGCGGCCCGACGGGCGGTGGTCTCGCGAGCCGCATCGACGTCGAGCGCGCGGTGGTGGACGCGCACGTCGAGGTGGGGCGCGCGCCGCACGCACAAGGCGACCTGAGCGGCTGGCAGCGCGTGGGCGAGCGCGAGCCGGAGGGCTCGGCGCGTCACGTCTTCGAGGGCTGCGTGGACTACGCGACCGACTGGCGTGCGGTGCACGTGCACGCCGCGCTCGGCGCAGGCGGAGAGATCTCGGTGGCGGTGCGTCACGCCGCGACCGCCGCGGGGCTCGCATCCGAGTCGTTCGAGCCGCTCGGCACGCTGCCAGGCGCTGCATCGCCGCTGCCCCTCGAGCTTCCCGACGGCGGCGTGCTCGAGGTGGAGGTGACGTTGCGCACACGCTCGCACCGGAGCGCGCCCGTGCTCGAGCTCCTCGGGGTCGAGTGGGACTGCGGCGGTCCCGGCTGATCGAGCCCGGCTGATCGATGGGGCCCTCGCGTCAATCCGCGCCAGGGCCTGGGGCGTAGGGAAACGAGCGGCCGTTCCTTTCTCCGAGGAGCGAGGCATGCAGTACCATCGAGCCCGAGGTTCGCTTGAGCACCACGACTCGTTCCCTCCATGCGCTCACCCTCGCCGCGCTCGCCTCCGCGGCGCTCGCCGGCGTGGCGTCGGGCTGGGTCGCCCCTGCCACCGCCCGCGCCCAGGACACGGCCGCGCCCGCCGGGGGCGACACTGACACGATGGCCCAGAGCACCGCCCGCGAGCAGGACCTCACGGACCAGCAGGCGCGCGCGCACTTCGCCGTCGGTCGCGCGATGTACGACGCCGGCCGGTTCGCCGAGGCGGCCAACGAGTTCCAGCAGGCCTACGACCTCTCGCACCGGCCTCAGCTGCTCTACAACCTCTACATCGCGTGCCGCGACTCCTCGCAGCTCGTGCGTGCGCGCGACGCGCTCCGCCAGTACCTCGCCGAGGTCTCCGAGATCCCGAACCGCCTGCACCTCGTGTCGCGGCTCGAGGCGCTCGAGGCCCAGATCGCCGAAGAAGAGCGCGCGCACGCGGAGTCGGAGGCCGAGCTGGCCGCCGCCGAGCAGGCTGCAGCCGAGGCCGAGGCCGCGCGCCAGGCCGCGGAGGCCGAGGCCGCGCAGCTGCGCCACGTTCGTCCCTGGTGGCCGTGGATCGTCTTCGGTGTGGGCGTCGCGGCCGCGGGCGTGGGTGTGCCGCTCGGTGTGGATGCGGCGGGGCAGGCCGACGCGGTGCGGCTCCGCTGCACGCAGCCCGAGGGCGGCCTTCTCTGCCGGAGCACCGAGCAGGCGCCCAACCGCAGCAGCATCGTCACGCAGGCGCTCGTCGGCGACATCCTCTGGATCGCGGGCGCGACCGCGGCGATCACCGGGCTCGTGCTGGCCTTCCTCCTGCCCGACGACATCGTCGGCGAGTCCGCGACACCTCCTCCGCAGGTGAGCGCCTCGTGCACGGGCGAGGGTTGCTACGCCTCTCTCACACTCTCGCTTCCTTGAGGCACGCCATGAATCGTCTTCGAATCCTCCGCTCCCCGAGCACGACGTTTCTCTCCGTGCTGCTCGCGCCCGCCGTGGGCCTCGCCGGCTGCAGCGCGGTCGTCTCGGACGTGGGTGGCGTGCAGTTCAATCCGGAGGCCTGCGTGCAGGGCGGCGACACCGAGGTCCTGCGCGACGCGCACCTCGTGTTCGATCGCATGGAGCCGCACGCCGCCTTCCCGACCTTCATCGCCTTGATCGGCGGCTCGACGAACCCGGCGGAGCCCGATCGCAACATCCTGCGCGGACGCGCGCTGATCACGCCGAGCTTCGCCGCGAGCGGCGAGTACGACCCGAGCTTGCTCGTGCCCGGCGATCCCTCGCGCTGCGCGATGGCGGCCCCGACCGCGCTCACGATGGACGTCACGATCCCCGACTTCATCCCGCCGGACTCGGCGAACGGCGGGCCGTTCGAGGTCGACTTCTGGTCGGAGACCAACGGCACGCCGGGAAGGCAACCCGAGGATCACACCTGGGTGCGTCCGATCTGCGACGACGGCGACGTCTTCTTCATCCACAACACGGGCTTCGACGTGCCCGTCACGGCGGAGTCGAACGGCTCCGACCTCACGATCACGGCCGACGCGATCCGCGTGGCCGCCGGCCTGCGCGCACCCGAAGAGGGCATCGCGCGCGTCCCCTTCGTGCTGATGGTGGCGCGTCAGGGACAGACGGTCGGCTACATCCGCGCGATCTACGCGTGCGACCCGGGCCCGTACACGCTGCGCGGCATCCTCGACGTGGGCACCTCGCACACGCTCGAGGCGTACTTCGACGTGAACCTCGACGGCGACTACGACCCCGAGTGCGACCCGCACTGCAGCGGCTCCGCGACGGCGGTCGCGGGCGGCACGACGATCAACTTCACCTCGGGCGCGATGCTCGAGCCGGGCGACTTCGACGTGTCGCGCTTCTGCCAGGTTCCGGCGGGCTTCAACACCGCCGCCTGCCTTCCGTGAGCCGAGGTCCGAGCACGCACGCTCGGGCTCGAACGAAGTCGCCCCGCGGGATCGAACCCGCGGGGCGTTCTCGTCTCATGCAGCCGCCTCTTCGCCGAGCGACGGACGCTGCTTGAGCGCGCCGCTCTCGGCGGCCAGGCGCACGGCCGACTCGACGGCGTCGCGCAGCTTCGCGTCGTCCATCAGCGCCAGGCGCGCCTTCTCGCGGCCCTGCCCGAGGCTCTGGCCCGCGAACGCGTAGTAGCTGCCGTTCTTCTCGATCTTCTCGAGGCCCACGGCCGTGTCGAGGAGATCGCCGACGGCGTCGATGCCGACGCCGTAGCGGATGTCGAACTCCGACACCTGGAACGGCGGCGCCATCTTGTTCTTCACGACCTTCACGCGCGTGCGGTGACCGACGACCTCCTCGCCGACCTTCACCTGCCCGACGCGGCGCACGTCGAGGCGAACGCTCGAGTAGTACTTGAGCGCGTTGCCACCGGTCGTCGTCTCGGGAGAGCCGAACACGACGCCGATCTTCATCCGCAGCTGGTTGATGAAGAAGATCGTGGTGCCCGTGCGGTGCGTGATGCCGGTGAGCTTGCGCAGGGCCTGGCTCATGAGGCGCGCCTGCAGGCCCATGTGCTGATCGCCCATCTCACCCTCGATCTCCGCACGCGGCACGAGCGCCGCGACCGAGTCGACCACGACGAGATCGACGGCACCGCTTCGCACGAGCGTCTCGGCGATCTCGAGCGCCT
This sequence comes from Sandaracinaceae bacterium, assembly GCA_044376125.1. Classification (GTDB taxonomy): domain Bacteria; phylum Myxococcota_A; class Polyangia; order Polyangiales; family Sandaracinaceae; genus JAFLCL01. The sequence continues at coordinate 52,286 of JBILLJ010000029.1, read as the reverse complement.
GCTCCCCCGAGTCCGGCTGGCTCACGAGCAGCGACTCGGGCTTGACGCCGAGGCTCGCGGCGTAGCGCAGATCGAGCGCGTGCTCGGCGTCGATGAAGGCGGCGACGCCGCCCTGGCGCTGGCACTCCGCGATCGCGTGGAGCGTGAGCGTCGTCTTGCCGCTCGCCTCGGGCCCGAAGACCTCGACGATGCGGCCGCGCGGGTAGCCGCCGCAGCCGAGCGCGGCGTCGAGCGAGGGCGAGCCGGTGGGGATCGTGGCGATGGGCTCGATCTCGCGCGGCTCGCCGAGGGCCATGATCGCGCCCTTTCCGAACTGCTTCTCGATCGCGGACACGGCGGACTGGACGGCCTTGAGCTTCTCCTTGAGGGACATGGCAACTCTCTTTCTTCCTGTGTGCGTGGTGGTGGAACCGCACGGCGCGAAGCGGACGCGTCCGTGCGCTCGGCTCGAACGCGTTCGAGCGGAGACGAGATCGCGACCCGCGACGCGCGGGCGCGACGAGCGATGGCGGCGAGCGCGGAAGCGGCCGCCTACACACCCGCCTTGGCGGGCACGGTGGGCGCGGAGAGCGGCGTGTCGTCGCCCGGTCGATCGACGTCGCCGCGGTAGCGCAGGGCCTCGGCCACGTGCACGACGGCGATCGGTTCGCTCTCGGCGAGGTGCGCCAGCGTGCGTGCCACACGCAGCGTGCGACCGAGCGCGCGCATCGAGAGACGCAGTCGGTCTCCCGCACGATCGAGCAGCGCTCGGGCCTCGGGCTCGAGCTCGGCGAGGTGCTTGGCGAAGAGCCGCGCGGTGTTCGCGGGGCGCTGGCCGCGCTCGAGATCACCTGCGCGGTGCGCGCGATCGCGCGCACGACCGACCCGTGCCCTCACGATCGCCGAGCTCTCACCGCTCGGGCCGCGATCGACGTCGGCCATGCGCACGGGGCAGAGCCACACACGGAGGTCGAAGCGATCGAGCAGCGGCCCCGAGAGGCGGCCGCGATAGCTCTCGACGCGCGCGGGCGAGCACTTGCAGACGCGCTGCGGATCCCCGGCATAGCCGCAGGGGCACGGGTTCATCGCGCCGACCACGATCGAGCGGGCGGGCATGACCACGCGCTCTCGCGCCCGCGCGATCGCGACCTCGCCGCCCTCCATCACCGTGCGCAGGGACTCGATCGCGTTGCGCTGGAGCTCGGGCAGCTCGTCGAGGAAGAGCACGCCGCCGTGCGCGAGCGTGACCTCGCCCGGTCGGATCGGATCTCCACCGCCCACGAGCGCAGCGCTGCTCGCGGTGTGGTGCGGCGCGCGGAACGGCCGCATCGACGGAGGTGCCAGGCCTGCGGCGCTCGCGATCGTCGCGGCCTCGAGGCGCTCGTCCGCCGTCGGCTCCGGCAAGAGCCCGGGCAGGCGCCGCGCGAGCATCGTCTTGCCCGCGCCCGGCGGCCCGACGAAGAGGAGATCGTGCTGCCCCGCCGCGGCGATCTCGAGCGCGCGCTTGCCCACGACCTGCCCGCGCACGTCGGAGAGATCGGGCTCGAGCGAGCTCACGCGCGCGATCTCGAGCGGCTCGAGCGCCGGCGCGTGGAACGTGTGCGAGAGCAGGCCCACGCACTCACCGAGCGTCGCGACGGCGCGCACCTCGAGGCCCGTCACGAGCGAGGCCTCGCGCGCCTGCGCGAGCGGGACGATCGCGTGCGTCAGCCCTTGCTCGCGCGCGCCCCGCAGCATCGGCAAGAGGCCGGTCACGGCGCGGAGCTCTCCACCGAGCGAGAGCTCGCCGAGCACGAGCGTGTGCTCGAGCTCGTCGGGCGCGCACGCGCCGCAGGCCGCGAGCACGCCGATCGCGATCGCGAGATCGAAGTGCGTGCCGCGCTTCTTCGTGTCGGCGGGGGCGAGGTTGAGCACGACGTGTCGCGGCGGCAGCTCGAACCCCGAGTACGCGAGCGCGGCGCGAACGCGGACGCGGCTCTCGCGCACGGCCGCCTCGGCGAGGCCGACGAGGTCGAAGCCGGGCAGTCCCTTGCCGAGGTGGACCTCGACGTCGACGGGCTGCGCATCGACGCCGACGAGCGAGGAGGAACGAACGCGGGTGGTCATGCCGCGGCCCTCTTTCAAGTCCCGATCCGGCCTCCGACAGTGAAAAATGAAGGGAATTCGGGCCTCGTCTGGCGTGTCCGCCGCCACCCCCCCTGGCGGACGCCACCCCCCTCCACGCGCGAGGGGCGCTATGACTCGGCCATGAGCTCGTTCGACAAGGCCGCGGCCGGCAAGCACCTCGAGGCCTTTCTCCGCGCCGTGGGCGCACCGGTCGACGCCGATCCCGAGCTCCGCGGCACGGGCGCGCGCGTCGCGGACGCGTGGGTCGACGAGCTGCTCGCGGGCTACGCGGCCGATCCGGCCCGCATCCTCGCGGAGGGCACCGAGTCGACGTCGAAGGGCCTCGTGATCCTCGCTGGCGTGCCGGCCACCACGATGTGCCCGCACCACCTGCTGCCGGCCTCGGGCACCGTGCACGTCGGCTACTGGCCTGGCCCGCGCGTCGTGGGCTTCGGCGCGATCGCGCGCCTGGTGGAGTGCTACACGCGCCGTCTCGCGCTGCAGGAAGACATCGCGCGCACGATCGCGGACGCGCTCGTCGTGCACCTCGGCGCGGAGGCCGCGGGCGTCGTGGTCGACCTCGTGCCGAGCTGCCTCACCGCGCGCGGGGAGCGGCCGCACGGCGCGCACGCGATCACGACGTCGTTCGCCGGACGCGCCCGAGAGGACGCGGGCCTGCGCCACGAGCTCCTGCTCTCGCTGCGCGCGACCGCCTGAGCGCACCTGTCACTCGCACGGATCGATGCGAGTGACGCGCGATCAGCCCATCGGCGAAGCGTCGAGCACCGCGGCTCACGCGCGCGATGGACCCCGGCGCGTCAGCCCCACAGCAGACGCATGGCGCGGGGCAGATCGGGGCGGCTCATCACGTCGCAGTGACCGCAGTGGGTCGGGAAACGATCGCCCGAGCACGAGCCGCACTCGCGGATCATCGTGGCCGTCTGGGCGAGCTCCTCGCGCAGCTTGCGAAGGCACGCGATCTTCGCCTGCATCTCGTCGATGCGGCGATGGAGGATCGTGGTCATGCGCTCGCTGGCCTCGAGCGAGGTGCCCGCGTGCTGCTTGAGCTCGAAGAGGCTCTTGATGTCCTGGAGCGACAGGCCCGCCTCGCGCAGGTCGATGATGAGCGACAGCCGCGGCACCTGGTGCGCGGCGTAGAGGCGGTGACCGCCCTCCGAGCGCGTCACCGGCTCGACGAGACCCGCCTCCTCGTAGAAGCGGACGGTGCGCACGGTGGTGTTGCAGGCGCGGGCGAGATCGCCCGAGCTGAGCGGCCCGCGGGCCTCGGCAGGCTCGGCCGAGCGCGCGTGCACGTGCGGCCGTTCGGCGACGTCCGTCACCACGGGCAGTGCAGCGCGGTCGCGGCACCCCTCCTTGGTGGAGCTGGCCCCGCAGCGCTCGCAGGGGCTGGGGGCGGCGTCGGCCGCGGCTCTGGGGGACGTCGGGGGCACGAGCGATCCGCGCGGATATGGGGAACGTGCGAGGTCGGTGTCAAGGCATCGAAACACACGCAACTCGATCCGGGGTCGCTCGATAGACCGGCTCGAGGAGGTTCCCATGACGATTCGAGCCGATGGTTCCCACACCCGCGTCAGCACCCAGCCCATGACCAGCCGCGTGACGGCGACCCCACCCGATCGACAGTTCCGGGCGGCCCTCGCCGATGGCGCGACCGTCTTGCTCGGCGGCGTCGAGGCCGCCGCACGCTCGCTGCCGGGCGGAGAGCTCGTCGCGGCTGCGATCAGCGGTGGGGCGCGCAGCGGGGGCGGAGGCGTCGCCTCGGGGGCCGCGTCCATCCAGGGCGACGCCGCGAGCGCCGGCCTGGATCTCGGCGGCAACGACGCGATGGAGCTCATCGCCCTCCAGCAGGAGATCCAGGAAGAGAACCGCCGCTACTCGACGCTCTCGAACGTGATGAAGGCGCGACACGAGACGGCCAAGAACGCGATCGGCAACATCCGATGAGCGCGCATCGCACCTCCGGGGCACCCCGGAACGAGCACGTTGCGGGGCGCCGTCGCGATTCGATACGCTGGAGGCCCTCATGAGCGACCCCATCCGAAAGGTCGGCGGCGCGGGCGGACTGCCCGGCGCTGGCGACGTCGGCGGCACCGACGGCCAGGCCTTCCGCGCCTCGCTCGAGGCCGCGGGCGAGGTCGCCCCGACGAGCACCGCCGCCAGCCAGGGCGTCGGGACCGTCGCCGAGCTCGCGGGCGCCCTGAAGACGGGGGCGCTCGAGCCGAGCTCGGTCGTCGATCGACTCGTCGAGAAGGCGCTCGCTGCGCCCGCCGCACGCGGCCTCACCGAAGCGGGACGCGCGCAGCTCGAGCGCACGCTCCGCACGGCGCTGGCCGAAGATCCCACGCTGCTCGCGATGCAGGCCGACCTCGCGGTCGCCTCTGGCAAGCGCACCTGAGACCTGCCCGAGCTGGGTGCAGCGCTCGCGCGGCACCTGGAAGGAGACGAGAGCCGAGTGTCCCGCACACCGCACCCCGCGCTGGGATCAGGCCTGCTGCTCGTGGCAGCGGCCCTCTTCCTGATTCCGTTCGGCGCCTCGCGCGCCGAGGCACAGCCGCGCCGCGTCTCCGCGGACGAGGTGGACGAAGGCGCCAGCGCGGAGGCGACCGCCGAGGCCGAGGCTCCGAGCGACGACACGGCCGAGCGCGTGGCGGACGAAGACGAGGGCGGGCCGGCACAGCCGCGCACCGCACGGGCGACGACGACGACCTCCACCGCGCCCGCACAGCCGGTGCGCGTGTACGTGATCGCGGTGCCGATGGAGGAGGGCCTCGAGGCCGTCGCGCAGCGCGCCGGTGCAGCGGCCCGCGCGTCCCTGCGCGAGATCCCCGACGTCGAGTGGCAGGACGCCGATCGCCTCTTCCTCGGCTACGACGAGTCCGCCGTGCCGACCCTCGCGCGTGCACGCGAGCGCCTCGAGGCAGGTCGGCAGGCCTACCTCAACCTCGAGCTCGGTCAGGCGATCGAGTCGCTCACCGCCGCCGTCGCCGACTTCGACGCCGCTGCCGCCGCGCTCGAGGATCCGAACGACCTCGGCCAGGCGCTGCTCTTCCTCGGGGCCTCGCTCGCGTTCGAGGGACGCACGCGCGACGCGCAGCGCGTCTTCGCGCGCCTCCACGTGCAGATGCCGCACGTCCAGCCCGATCCGAACCTCTTCAACCCGGACGTCATCGCGCGCTTCGAGTCGGCGCGCCCGCGCGGCACGCCGTCGTCGTCGATCGTCGTCGAGAGCGACCCGCCGGGCGCGATCGCCTACGTCGACTTCCTCGCGCGCGGCGTCACGCCGATCACGGTGAGCGGCCTGCACGCCGGGGATCACATCGTGCGCGTCACGCGCGCGGGCGCGATTCCCTCCGTGCAGCCCGTCACGGTCGCCGCGCGTCGCAGCGCGAGCACCTCGGCGCTCCTGGTCGACGAGGAGGCCGCGGCAGGTCTGCCCGACTCGCTCGCGCAGGTGCGCGACGCGGACGTGAGCGCGATCTCGCCGGGCACGCCCATCCACGACGTCGCCTCGCTCCTGGGCGTCGAGCGCATCGGCCTCATCCGCGCGACCGCCGGAGAGAGCGCCGATCAGGTCCAGCTCGAGCTGCTCGTGTTCGACGTGCAGAGCGGCCGCCGCCTCGTGCGTGGCGCCGGCGCGGCGCCCGTGGCCGTCGGCGAGCTCGAGCCCGCGGTGGACCGCCTCGTCTCGGGCGCCCTCGAGGCGGCCGTGCGCGCGCGCGCCAGTGAAGAGGACCAGGCGCGGCGCCGCGAGCAGCAGGAAGAAGAGCTGCCGCCGGTGCTCACGCAGCCGCCTCCGTCGGGCCCGAGCATCTTCGAGGATCCGATCTTCTGGATCGTCGTCGGTGGTGTCGTCGTGGCCGCGGGCGCTGGTGTGGCCATCGGCGTCGCGGCCTCGAGCCAGGGCCCCTCGCTGGGCAATTCGCCGCAGGGCCAGGTCGTCTTCGAGTTCTGAGCATGAGTCACTTGGATCGACTCATGCTCTGACGTTTCTTGCCGGAGGGTCTGGCCGCAGACCCTCCCGCCGATTCGAGCCCGTGGCACTCGCATCGATCCATCCGAGTGCCACGTGCTCTGAGCCCACGGTGTCTCGACAGGTCTTCTCGATGCGCTCCAACGCCCGCTCCTCGTCTCTGATCGCCCTCGTCTCGCTGCTCGCGGTCGGAGGTCTCTTCGCACCACGCGCCATGGCGCAGGAGGTCTCGGCCGTCGCCTCGTCGGCGCTCGTGATCCCCGACGGCAACGTCACCGAGGCGGAGGCCTCGATCGCGTCGATCGGCCTGCGCCGCGGCATCACGGAGGTGCAGGGCGTGCGCTTCGTGCACCCCGTGGACGTGCTGTCTCCCGCGGAGACGACCGAAGACCTCCAGTTCGGTCTCGAGGAGCTCGAGGCACGCGCCAACCAGCTGCGCGACGGCGACGCAGCCGACGTCGCGGAGAGCACGGACGCGCTGATCGATCTCTTCGAGCAGCACCTCGACGCCGTGCGGCGCGAGCAGCTCGTCGACGTCTACATGATCAACGCGCTGGCGCGCTGTCGCCTCGGGCAGCAGCGCGAGTGCGAGAGCCGGCTCGCGCGCATCTTCGTGTTCCGCGAGGGCCACACGTACGACGCCGAGCGCTACCCGGCCGATCTGCAGACCGTCTTCGATCGTGTGCAGGCCCGTGTCACCGGGGGCGCGCGCACGACGCTCGAGGTGGTCACCCAGCCCGAGGGCGCCGAGGTCTACATCGACGGTCGCTCCTACGGGCCCTCGCCCGCACGCGCCGACGATCTCCTCGTGGGCGACCACTACGTGACGATCAAGATGCTCGACCGCATGCGCCTCGTGCGGCGCGTGACCGTGGCGCGCAACGGAAGCACCGAGCGCCTCCAGCTCTCGCCCAACCCGCGCGCGCGCCTGGTCGCCTCGCCCGAAGCGCTCGCGGCGATCTCGGCCGAGCTCGGTGAGGATCGTGCCGGCCCGAACATCCGCAGCCTCGGCACCACGCTCGGCACGGCGCAGGTCGTCGTCGCGCGCCTGGTGCGCGCGGAGGGCGCGACGACCCTGGACGCGTACCTCTACGACGTGCGCACGCGCTTCCTCCTCGCGCACCGCGAGGCCGCGATCGACGACGCAGAAGAGGGCATCGAGCAAGCGCGCCTGCTCGCGGTGGAGCTCTACCAGGGCGTCGATCTGAGCGGCACGGTCGAGGTCGTCGAAGAGACGGGCCCCGAGCGTCGCGCCGAGCCGTGGGAAGAGTGGTGGTTCTGGACCTCGATCGGCGCGGCCGTCGTCGCGGTGGGCGTGGGCGTCGGTGTCGGTGTGGGCATCGCCTCGCAGGGGCCGGCCGTGCCCGAGGGCTGGACGCGCATCGAAGGCACGGTCCCGTGACGGACGTGTGATGCCGAGCGCGCGCACCGTCCTCGCGATCGCGGCGTGCCTCGCGCTGGGCTGCGAGAGCGCCCCGGCGCGGATCCCCGCGCAGCCGCCGCCGGCGGAGCGAACGATCGAAGAGTGGCACGGCGAGCCCAGCGTGGCGGGCGAAGCGGGGGATCCCGAGGACGAGGCGCTCGAGGCGATGCCGCTCGCGCCGACCCCGATCGAAGCAGAGCCCACGCGGACCATCGTGCCCGCGGCGGCGCGTGATCTCGCCTACGACACGGACGAGCCGCTGCCGGTGCGTCGCTACGTCTACCGCGTGCGCCTCGCGATCCCGAGCGCGCTCGGGGACGCGTCCGATCTCGCGACGCCGGGCGCCGAGCTCTACGTGGACACCTCGGAGGAGCGCGCTCGGGCGCGCTTCGTCGGACAGAGCTGGCCGGTCGAGGCGGGCGCCGAGGTGCGCCTGCGCGGAGACAGCCCCGGCGCCTACGTGTTCGACGGCACGGGCGGACGACCGCTCCTGCCCGGCGAGCTCGGCGAGTGGTTCGAGGGTGGCGAGCGACGCCCGGGCCCCGGCCTGTCGGTGCGTCGCGATCCGACGACGCCGTCGGGCGAGCGCGGCGGGCTCGTGTGCGCGCTCTTGGCGGAGTGGGCCGGAGAAGACCGAGACGCCGTCGCACGACGCTGCGATGGTCGCGCGCCGATCAGCTTCCGTGTGGGTCTCTGGCGCGCCGAGCGCACCGCCGATCTCGCGATCGAGGTGCCGCGCCGATCGCTCCGCGCCGACGAGATCGAGCCACCCGCCCCGATCGCCGCCTCGAGCAGCCGCGCGTTCTACGAGCCCTCCTCGCTGGCGCGCATCGAGAACGCGGTCGTGCGCGGTGAGGAGATCGAGGCGGCCGATCCGGAAGCGCCGGGCGAGGGCCTGCTCGTCGTGAACGAGAGCGCGACGCGCATCGTCGTCACCGCGCAGGGCGTGCCGGTCGGCTGGATCGCGCCGCGGGCGAGCGGCTTCTTCGTGGGGCTTCGGCCCGGTCCGCTCTGGGTGGGCGCGCTCCGACCGATGGGCTCGATCGCGCTCCGACCGCGCCTCGTCTCGGTGCCTGCACGCACCGTCCTGCGCGCGCCCCGCGTGCGCGTGAGCACCGAAGACCGACCTCGCCGTCGCGCGACGACGCCCTGATTCGCACGTGCCCACGTGACGGGGCTCGAATCGCGGAGCCCGACTCTGTTAGCATCGACGAGTCGCTTCCGGAGGTGCTCGATGGATGCTGTTCGGCGCTCACGGCCTGGGTTGGGGAAGTCGTCTCGTGCACCTGCGCGTGCCGTGTCTCTGTTCGCGATCGCGCTGGGCCTGCTCGCGGTGCCATCGTGCGGCGACGGGAACACCACACCGCCTGGCTCCTGCACCTCCTCGTCGGACTGCACCGGTGGTCGCGTCTGCCGCGACAACACCTGCGTCGTGCCCGCGGGCACCGATGGCGGGCCCGATGCGCCCTCGCCGGAGACCGACGCCGGCCCGGCGCCCGATGCCTTCTTCGAGACGACGGCGGACTCGGGCATGTTCGAGATGCCCGACACGGGCATGGGCTGGTCGGCGACGGACGACAGCGACGGCGACACGATCGGTGACTTCGACGAAGGGCGCGCGAGCGACGTCGACACCGATGGCGACGGCACGCTCGACTACCTCGACACCGACGCCGATGGCGACGGCGTCGAGGACGTGCTCGAGGCCGGCGATGCGATGATCACGACGGCGCCCGTCGACACCGACGCCGACGGAACGCCCGACTTCCGCGACCTCGACGCCGACGGCAACGGCGTGACCGACGCGGTCGAGGGCGGCGCCGACATCGACGGCGACGGCCGCCCCAACGCGCGCGATCGCGACAACGACGGCGACGGCCTCCTCGACACCGCGGAGATCGGCGGCGACCTCTCGATGCCGCGCGACACGAACGCGGACGGAACGCCCGACTACAACACGCGGGACTCCGACGCCGACACGATCTCGGACACCGAGGAAGAGCTGATCGACACCGACGGTGACGGCATCATCGACGGCCTCGATCTCGACTCCGACAACGACACGATCCTCGACGCGAACGAGTCCGGAGACGCGAGCCTCGACACGCCCGCGATCGACACCGACACCGACGGCACACCGGACTTCCGCGACGCCGACAGCGACGGTGACGGTCTGTCCGACGAAGCGGAGTTCGGCACCTATGGCACCTCGCCGATCGCAGCCGACAGCGACGGCGACGGCGTCTCGGACCTCATCGAGATCGGCGCTGGCACGAGCCCCACGGACGGCTCGGTCAGCCCGCGCACGCGCGGCGACTTCGTCTTCCTCGTGCCCTACATGCTCCCGCCCGATCCGGTGCGCGACACGCTGCAGTTCTCGACCAACCTGCAGCGCGCCGACGTCTACTTCCTGATGGACAACACCGGCTCGATGAGCGGCACGATCGCGAACCTCCAGGCCGGCCTCACGGGCACCGTGATCCCCGGCATCGTGTCGGGCATCCCCGAGGCGTGGTTCGGCGTCGGCGGCTTCGACGACTACCCGCTCGGCGGTCACGGCTCGGCGAGCTGCGGCTCGGACACCGCGGGCATCGCGCACGATCAGGCGTTCTTCCAGTACCAGATCATGACGCCGTCGGCCGCGACGGCGCAGACCGCGGTGAACCGCTACCGCACGAACTGCGGCGCCGATGGCCCGGAGTCGGGCGTCGCGGCGCTCTACTCGCTCGCGACGCGCGACACCCTCGGAGGCTACAGCCGCTTCGCGACGGGTGCTTCGGCGAGCGGCACGCCACCCACCTGCCCGGCGGGCCATCGTGGGACGGCCTGTTTCCGCCCGGACGCGGTGCCGATCGTGATCGTCATGACGGACGTCGATCAGCACAACCGCCCGAGCTGCTCGTGCAACTACAGCACCTCGGTGCCGCTGGTGGGCGGCACGCGCGGCCCGAGCTGGGCCGCCATGATCACCGCGATGCGCGGCCTCAACGGACGCGTCGTGGGCGTGAACACCTCCGGCGGGCGGCCCTTCCTCGAGCAGCTCGTCAACGAGACCACGATCGCATCGGGCGCTCCCGGCACCGCGGCCGACTACGTGCTCAACGCCTCGGGCGGCACGGGCCTCTCGGCCACGATCGTCGACCTCGTGCGCCGCGCGGCCGCCGTGCCCCTCGATGTCTCGGCGCAGGCAGTCGATCTCGCGGACCCGGGCGAGACCGTCGATGCGGTCGCCGCCTTCGTCGATCACCTCGAGCCGAACGCGACGGGCGCGCCGGGCCTGACCTGCACGGGCGGCTTCGCGACGAGCGACTACGCCGGCATCGACGGCGACGCCTTCGCCGACACCTTCCTCGACGTCACGCCGGGCGCGCCGGTCTGCTTCGACATCATCCCGCGCCAGAACGACACCGTGCCCGCGACGCTCGTGCCGCAGGTGTTCCGCGCGCAGATCAACGTCATCGGCGACGGCTTCACGCCGCTCGACGATCGCGTCGTCTACTTCCTCGTGCCGCCCCGCATCCCCAACCCCGACGAATGAGCGCGGGCGGCCCGTGTGGGCTGCGCGACTCGTCTCGCTGACGGAGCCCCATGAGCGCCTCGACCCAGGTCCTCGAGACCGATGCGGCCGAGGCGCTCGTGTTCGTGGCGATCGCGACGGTGCTCGCGCGCGCCAACGACGACGTGATCGCCGTCGAGCGCGCGCCGGCGTGGCTCGACGTGGCCTGCGCCGTGGTGCGCCTGCGCTCGCGGCTCGCGACGCGAGAGGAGCTCTTCGAGGCGATCGGCGAGCACACGCGCGCGCTCGTCGTGCTCGATCCCGACGACGAGCTCCTCGAGGCGCTCGTCGAGCTCGGGCCGACGGTCGTCGCGATCGCGAGCACACCCTCGGCCTGCGGCGGCGCGATCGTGATCGAGCGCAGGGATGGAGGCGCACGCGTTCACCTCGCGCCCTCGCTCGCGGCACCCGTCCTGCGAACGCTCGACACGCTGCTCGGTCGAGCGGGTACGCTCGCGACGTGAGCGAAGACGCCGCGATCGACGCGCTCGAGGACTCGTTCCAGCGCACGCCACGGTGCGCGGTGCACGCCGACCGCGACGCACGCCGCACCCCGTGCGCACGCTGTGGCTCCTACGCGTGCGAGGTCTGCTTCGAGCGGCCAGACGAGACGCTCTGTCGTTCGTGCCGCGATCGCGTCGGCGAGGTGATCCCCTGGGAGCGTGACGAGGGCGGCACGCTCGCCCGCTACTGGGGCACCCTGGTCCACGTGCTGCCCGCGCCCTACACGGCGTTCCAGGGGATCCGCGCGGGCCACGGCGTCGGCAGCGCGATGCTCTTCGCGGGGCTCTCGAACCTCGTGAGCTACGGCCTGCCGATGCTCGTCTGCACGCCCTGCATGATCGGTCTGCTCGGCGTCGTGGGCATCGACGCGGGGCCGCAGGAGCGCGACGCGCCCATGGCCCTGGTCCTCGCACTGACGGCCTGCACGCTTCTCTCGCTGCCGTTGATGATCGCGGGCATCCAGGTCGTGCTCTCGCTCGCCGTGGGCCTCGTCTATCACGGCGCGGCGCGCCTCGCGGGCGGGGAGGGGAGCCTCGGCGAGAGCCTGCGCGCCGCCCTCTTCACGAACGTCCTCGCGCCCGTGTCGGCCGCCGCGTGGGTGCTCGGGCGCATCCCGATCCTCGGCATCCTGATCACGCTGGCCTCCTATGGCCTCAGCCTGCTCTGGCAGACCTTCGCGCTGGCCGGACACGCCCACGGCGTGCACCGCATCCAGGACAACCGCGCGTGGCTCGTGGCCGCCGTGCCGGCGCTCGCGACGATCGCGGCCTTCGTGGGGCTCGTTCTGTTCTTCGTCTTCGTCGTGTTCGCGACGCTCGGTCTCGAGGAGGGATTCCTCGAGGGCATCGACTGACGCTCGGGTGAGGATCGACCTGGTGCACCCGCAGCGTCCCCGTCGCGGGGCAGTTGCAGTTGAGTCGAATTGCAAATGCGACTCGCACCTCGCACCATGGGCCCGATGACATCGAAGGCCGATCTCAAGTCCCGCCTGCGTGAGGCGGGTCTGCGCGCCACCGCGCCACGCATGGCCGTCTTCGAGTGCATGATGGCGGCCCAGGGGCCGCTCACCCACGCGGACGTCTGCGAGCGCCTCAGCGAGGCGGGCTTCGATCGTGCGACCGTCTACCGCAACCTCGCGGACCTCACGGACGTGGGGCTCCTTCGCCGCTCGGATCTCGGCGACCACCTCTGGCGTTTCGAGCTCAAGACGGCCGACGCGCACCACGACGACCACGGCGCCGGCGAGGTGCACCCGCACTTCGTCTGCACCGAGTGTGGTGCGGTGGCGTGTCTGCCGGACGGGGCGGTGACGATCGCTGCGGTGAAGGGCGCGCCTCGATCCCTGCGCGCCGGCAAGGTCGACATCCAGGTCCGCGGCGCCTGCAACGAGTGCGGCTGACGCCTCGCCGGTGTTGCAACGGCCCTCCACCCATGCGACGTTCCGCGGCCGCCGCTTCCGACGAGGCGGGGGCTGAGGTGACGAGAGATGGCCAAGGCGCAGAAGAGCACCGACAAGAAGGGTTCTGCTTCGAAGTCTTCCCCTGCGAGGGAAGCGCCGAAGAAGGTCGCGACCAAGCCGGCGAGCCGCTCGGAGCCGCCCAAGGCGGCCGCCAAGCCCGCTGCCGCACCCGCGCCCGCGAAGCCAGCCGCGCCCGCTCCGGCCAAGGCCGCGCCCCCCGCCGCATCGGCGGTGAAGGACGCCGCCAAGGAAGCGGCTCGCTCGCTCGCGAAGCCCAACCCCGAGCTCGGTCAGGTGCGTGCGCACCCCGACGCGAAGCTGAGCAAGACCGAGATCGGCTCGCTCTTCCAGAAGCTCGTGGACGAGAAGAACCGCGTGCTCGGCAACTTCGAGCGCCACGTGGACGACGCGCTCGCCGACGAGGACATCCTCGCGGACGAGATCGACATCGCGCAGCGCTCGACCGACCAGGCGTGGCTGTTCCGCATGGCGGACAAGGACCGCAAGCTCCTCATCGAGATCGACGCCGCGCTCGAGAAGATGAAGACCGGTGAGTACGGCCTCTGCGAGGGGACCGACGAGCCGATCGGCTTCAAGCGCCTCGAGCTCCGCCCCTGGACGCGCTACTCCGTCGCGTACAAGGAGATGCTGGAGCGCGAGAAGGCGCAGCAGGCGCGCTGAGTTCGCTGGCTGATCGAGGGCTCGCTCCGCGCGGGCCTCTGGCGTTCCCCACCGATCGGCTCGCCTCAGGGCTGTGGGCCGCGTGACGAGGCGTGCTCGGCGGCCAGCTCCGCCACGAGCGCCTCGAGGGCGCCGAGGCCACGCATGATCTTCCGCACGAACGAGGTGTCGTGCGGGACGAGCACGAAGCGCGGGTGCTTGGACCACAGCGCGCGAAGGCGTGCGTCGAGCTCCGTCGCGCGCAGGATGGACTCGTTGCGAATGGGGTTGCCGCCCTCGATCGCGATGCCTCCCACGGCCGCGCTCTCGAAGAAGAGCACGGCGTCGTAGCGCTCGAGCTCGTCGGCCTCGGTGGTCCCGACGTCGTCGAAGAAGCCGCGCGCGTGGTCCACGGGCCAGTAGGCCGCGCCGTCGATGGTGCCCCGATCGCAGAGGAGGATGCGGTCCGGAAAGCGCGCCGACTGCACGTCCTCGAGGTTGCGCTGCACGTGGAAGATCGCTCGCTGCGCACAGCGCTGGGCGCTGGGCTCGGTGGCGCGAGGAAAGCCACCGGCGAAGAGGAGCGTCGCCGCCTCGGGCACGATCACGACCCGCTCGCCGAGCTCGCGGCGGAAGAGATCGGCGGCCGTGGTCTTGCCGCCTCCCGGACCTCCGGTGAGCACGATGCGGCAGCGACCGTTCTGGGGGCTCTCGGCGGTGGGCATGGCGGGCTATGCCACCCGGCCGCGGAGGACGCACTCATCGGCGGCCTTTGCGCGCGAGCCCGCGTGCGTAGGGATCTCTGGCGGAGGAGTCATGGAGATTCGTCAGCCGGTGGTCCTCGCCCTCGCCCTCGACGAGCGCATCGGCGACATCGTCGACGTCGCGCAGAAGGTGACGCATGCGCTGGGCTCGCAGCTCGTGCCGGTGCACGCGATCTCGCGCCTTCCAGCGCGCGCTGCGTACCGCGAAGAGGAGATCGCCTCCACGCGCGAGCGCATCGACCAGTGGCTCCGCGAGCCTGCGTCCCGCGGTGTCCCGATCGCGGAGCCGGTGATCGAAGCCGAGGATCCGGCGACGCTCGTGCTGCGCGTGGCCGAGCGCACGGGCGCACAGCTCGTCGTGGCCGGCGACGGACGTGGCGCGACGATCCAGGAGTGGCTGCTCGGCAGCACCGCCGATGCGCTCGTGCGGCACGCGCGTGTCCCCGTCCTCATCGCGCGCGGCACCGTGCCCGGCCCGGGCAAGCCCGTCGTGTGCGCCGTCGATGGCTCGCCGCAGTCGCGCACGGGCATCTTCGCAGCGATCCGCATGGCGCGGCTGTTCCATGCGCCCCTGCATCTCGTCACGGCGGTCGACACCGTGCACTCGTGGCTCGTGCGCACCTCGACGCTCGAGCGAAAGGCCGAGGAGCTCGAAGACGTCGCGCGCGCCGAGACCGAGCGGCTGCTCGGCGGCTACGACACGAGCGGGTTGGCCGTGACGGTCGACGTGCGTGCCGGCTCCGCGACGCGCGTGATCCTCGAGGCGAGCAAGGACGCGTTCCTCCTCGTGCTCGCGAGCCGCTCGTTCGATCACCTCGTACCGATGTCGACGACCGACGTCACCGAGCGGGTCGTGCGCCACTCGCGCTGCAGCGTGCTCTGCGTGCGCGACGAGGCCCTCGAGCACGGTGCGCGCACGCGCGCGCTCGAGCACGTGGCGGAGCTGCGCGCAGCGGCCAAGACGCGACGCATCGCGGGTGACCATGCCGGCGCCGCGGAGCTCCTCAAGGTCGCGGCGTCTCTGGCGCCGACGCACGCAGGCCTGGCCGACGAGCTCGCAGACACGCTGGATCTCTCGGGCAAGCCCTCCGAGGCGGCGCATTTCCGCGAGGTCGCCGCGATGATCCGCGAGCGCCTCGGCTGAAGTGGGCTCGAGACGAGCCCGCTCGGTCGTCGAGTAGCGATCGCAGGGTGCCCATGGCACCATCGATCACCTCATGGCTTCGCGTGATCCTGCTGGTTCCTCCAAGAGCACCCCCTGGTGGGCCGTGACGATGGCCGTGGCGCTCTCGCTCGCCGTGCTGGCCTTCGCGGTGCGTTCCGGCGGCGGACACGCACACGAGATCACCGCCGAGCCCGACACGAGCGGGCCGTCGACCGGTGTGCCGTCGACGGGCGTGCTCGGCACCGGCGAGGGGGCCCGTGGGGCTCAGCCGCGGGGCGAGGTGTCGCTCGCAGCGGCCAGTGAGACGGTCTCGATCGAGATGTACAGCGCCGCGTGGTGCACGGCGTGCTCGCGCGCCAAGGCGTGGATGCGCGAGCAGAACATCAGCTACCACGAGATCGATGTGGATCAGCGCAGCGGCGCGATGGGGCAGCTCGCCGTCCTGAACCCTCGGCGCACGCTCCCCACGTTCGACGTGCAGGGCCAGGTGCTCGTGGGCTTCGAGCCCGGCGCGCTCGTGCTGCGCGCGGGGCCCCAGCCCCGCTTGCTTCCTGTCGGTCCGTGCGGACCCTCCCCCACGCCGTGGGGCCCCCTCCCCCTCCACTCGCTCCGCTCGTGCTGCGCGCGGGGCCCCAGCCCCGCTTGCTTCCTGTCGGTCCGTGCGGACCCTCCCCCACGCCGTGGGGCCCCCTCCCCCTCCACTCGCTCCGCTCGTGCTGCGCGCGGGCGTTCTCTCGAGGCGATCCGTGCAGCACGTCCCGATGCTCGATCTCGTGCCCCAGAACGGCCCACTCCTGGCGGAGATCCGGGAGGCCTTCGATCGGGTGATGGCCAAGAACGCGTTCGTGCTCGGAGAGGAGGTCGCCGCGTTCGAGCGCGAGATCGGCGCGCTCCTCGGCATCGAGCACGCGATCGGCTGCTCGAGCGGGACGGACGCCCAGCTGCTCGCGATGATGGCGCTGGGCATCGGCCCCGATGACGAGGTGATCACGACGCCGTTCACCTTCTTCGCCACGGCGGGGTGCATCGCGCGCCTGGGCGCCAGGGCCGTCTTCGTCGACATCGACCCGCGCACGTACAACCTCGATCCGCGCCTGCTCGCGAAGGCGATCTCGCCCAGGACCAAGGCGATCGTCCCGGTGCACCTCTACGGTCAGCCCTGCGACATGCCCGCGATCCTCGAGATCGCGCGCGCACACGGCGTTGCCGTGCTGGAGGACGCCGCGCAGTCCGTGCAGGCCTCCTGCTCGCTCGGGATGACGGGCGGCGTCGGCCTCGCAGGCTGGCTCTCGTTCTATCCCACCAAGAATCTCAGCGCGTTCGGCGACGCGGGCCTGGCCACGACGAACGACGGCGAGCTCGCGGACCGCATGCGCATGCTGCGCAACCACGGCTCGAAGGTCCGCTACCACCACGAGGCCGTCGGCGGGAACTTCCGCCTCGATGGCCTGCAGGCCGCGGTGCTGCGCGTGAAGCTGCCGCACCTCACGCGCTGGACCGAGCAGCGTCGCGCCAACGCTGCGCGCTACGACCGCCTGTTCGCCCAGGCGGCCCTGCCGGCCGAGCGCTTCTCCACGCCCGCGCGCCTCGAGAGCGGCCACGTCTATCACCAGTACGTGGTGCGCAGCGACGCGCGAGATGCGCTGCGCGCGCACCTCTCGGCCGAGGGCATCGGCAGCGAGATCTACTACCCCGTGCCGCTGCATCTCCAGCCGTGCTTCGCCGGGCTCGGCCAGCGCGAGGGGAGCCTCCCGGTCTCCGAGCGCGCCGCGCGCGAGGTGCTGGCCCTGCCGATCTACCCCGAGCTCACCCCGGCCCAGATGGATCGCGTCGTCGACGCGGTCGTGCGATTCCACCGGCGATGAGCGCGAGGGCCCGCACGATGCTCGAACGCGGCGCGTGGTGGAGCGCGGGCCTCGGTGCCTTCGTGCTCGTGCTCGCCAGCGCGCCCGCGCAGGCAGACTGCCGCGGCGGCAGCTGCGCGGACACCCGCTCGCCCGAGGTGCTCGCACCTTCGACCGATCTCTCGCCCGGCGCACGGGAGGTCGTGCGCTACCTCGACGCGTGGGCTGGCTACCGCGCGCTCTCGCTGCGGTACGGCGCGAGGCACCCGGAGATGATCTCCCGGGCCTCGGTGCTCGCGGCGCTCGCCGCCGATCTCGACGGCGTCCGCGCCGAGGGCGCACGCATCTCGCGCGACGAGGTGATCGGCTGGCTGCGCGCCTCGATCGCCGAGGTCGAGGCGCGCCTCTCGGAGCTGGGCACGCGGTGTGGACCGCAGCACCTCGATCTCCGCGGCGCCGAGGCGCGACGCGATGCGCTGCGCGAGGCTCTCGCGCGCTGGCAGGCGGGCGAGACGTTCGTGCCCGCCGTCGCCTGACGACGGGGATGA
The DNA here is from genome assembly GCA_044376125.1 of Sandaracinaceae bacterium. Classification (GTDB taxonomy): domain Bacteria; phylum Myxococcota_A; class Polyangia; order Polyangiales; family Sandaracinaceae; genus JAFLCL01. Next base: position 34,287 of record JBILLJ010000029.1, on the reverse strand, counting down.
AGGCTCGCACCGAGATCTCGCTCCTCGCGGCGGCGTGGGGCGTCTCGATGTTCGCGCTGCGCTTGCCCGCAGTGCCCTTCGGCTCGGGCTTCCTCGTCGCGAGCCTGCTCGTGCTCGTCGCGCTCGCGCTGGGCGCGAGGCGCGGCTCGCTCTCCCTCGGCGCGAGCCTGGCGACGCCGCAAGCGCCACTCCTGCTCGCGCTGGTGATCCTGCCGGCCGTGTCGGCAGCGATCGGCGCCGCACCGCCCCAGAGCTGGCGCGCGGTCGCGCGCATCGCGATGATCGCGCTCTCGGCGCTCCTGGCCCGCGCCCACGCGGGGCCCGCGCTGCGCACCGCGCTCTCGCAGGCGGCGCTCGTGGTGCTCGCGCTCCTCTCGACGGCGCTCGTGCTCGGGCTCGTCGCACCTCCGATCGGCGCGCTCGTGTTCGCGCGCTCGCCCCACCAGCACCTCGGGACGCTGCCTCGCTTCGCGGCGTTCACCGACCTTCCCGCGACGACGGGGCTCTGGGCGCTCGTCGCGCTCGGAGGGGCGCGCTGGTCGAGCGACGTGCGGCTCCGCCGCGGCGCCACGGTGGCCAGCGTCGTCGTCGCGATCGCGAGCCTCTCGTCGGCCACGCTCGCGGTGCCGGCGGTCCTCGCGAGCGGCCTCGTGCGACACGCGCGGCTGCGCGCGATCCTCGTGCTCGCGGCGTGCGCGCTCGCGGCGGCCGCGCTCTTCACGCACCCGCTCGTCGTGCGTGTCGGCGAGCGCGAGCTCGCGCTCTCGGCCCTGCACGAGCACTACGCCGATGGCGGCCTCGGGCCACGCCATCACCCGGTGCACACGAGCACGCTCGGGCCCGTCTCGCTCGACTGGCACGCGACCGCCTACGCGCTCCTTCTGCGACGGGCCGTGACGTGCGCCCTCGAGCACCCGCTGCTGGGCGTCGGCCCCGAGCGCTTCGCGGAGCGCTGCCGCGTCACCACGATGAGCACGTACGGCGTCTGGTCGGACACGCGCGCGCCCCACGATCAGCTCGGCGCGTGGCTCGCGGAGCTGGGTCTCGTCGGGATCGCGCTGCTCACGCTCGCGCTCGTCCTGCTCGTACGCCGCGCGCCGCCCTCGAGCTGGCCGCTCGACCGCTGGCAGCACGGCGTGCTGGTCGCCATCGCGGTGGCCTCGCTCGGCGGCGAGATCGTGGAGACGATCCCCGTGCTCGTGCTCCTGGCGGTCGCGACCGCGTCCGACCTCAGAGCTCCTGGCTCGGGCGACGACCCATCGGAACGATCTCGAGCAGACGACGCCAGATCGGACGCCACGTGACCCAGTTGTGCCCGCCCGGCATCGAGACGACGTGGTCCTCTGGCATGAGGTCCGCGAGCAGGCGATCGGCCGCACCGAGACGATCCTCTGCGCCCCACCCGATGTAGAGCGGCGGGCGGTTGGCCGGATCGGTGTGGTAGCCGCGCAGCCAGGCCCAGATCTTCTGCGTGTAGTTGTCCTGGCTCCACGCCGCCGTCGCGAGGCCCTCGGGCGGCGACCAGTTGCGTGCGCCACCCGCGGCCTCGATCTCGCGCAACACGGGCTCCTCGCCGACGAAGGGTGCGATGAGCACGATGCCGTCGATGTGCTCGGCGTACTGCGAGGCCGTGAGCAGCGTGCCCATGCCGCCCATCGAGATGCCGACGAGCCAGATCTCGTCGTAGCCGCGCGCGATCGCGGGCTGGAGTACATCCTCGTAGACCATGTCCGCCACGCCGACGGAGCCGTAGTAGCGGAAGTGCAGATCGACGCCGACGGCATCGCAGCCCGCGCCGCTCGCGATGAGGTCGCGCGGGAAGTCGTTGTCGCGATAGCTGTCGGGCGAGTCGAGGAAGCCCGGCAGGAACACCACGAGACAGCGCGCGTCCGACACGCGCGGGTTCGAGAACGCGAGCGCCGGCAGTGGCCGCGAAGGGGAGCGCGTGAAGTAGCAGCTGCTCAGCACGGCCGCAGAGGCCAGCGTGAGGAGGAGCAGGAAGAACGAGGGGGCGAGGGAGCGTCGGCGCACGTGGGCATTCTGGGGCCCACCACGCGCTTTGGGAACCGAGCTCGTGTGGCGCAGACGTGCTCGCGCGCGGCGGGCGAGGCACGCTCGCGCGATGCCGATCGTCGACCGCGCCGCGGCGCGCCGCTTCGCCGAGCACTGGGTCGCTGCGTGGAATCGCGGGGATCTCGAGGAGATCTTCTCGCACTACCGCGACGACTTCGAGATGCGCTCGCCGCTCATCGTCGAGCGTGGCTTCTCGCAAGAGGGCGTCTTGCGCGGCAAGGAGGCGATCCGGCCGTACTGGTCGCGCGGCCTCGCCGCGACACCCCCGATCCGCTTCGAGCTCCTCGACGCGTACGGCGGCATCGACACCGTGGTGATCCACTACCGCAGCGTGGGCCGCCGCTACGTCACCGAGGTCCTCGAGCTCGACGAGCGAGGCCTCGGTCGGCGGGGCAGCGCGTGTCACGGCGCCGAGGACGAGATCCGCTGATCCCGCGACTCGTGGTACCAACGAGGCGTGATCGCGGCGGATCTCACGCGTCTCCTCACCGAGGCCCTCTATCTCGTGCTCCTCGTGTCGGGGCCACCGCTGCTCGTCTCGCTCGTCGTGGGCCTGGCCGTGGGCCTGCTGCAGGCCATGACGCAGGTGCAGGAGCAGACGCTCACGTTCGTGCCGAAGCTCCTCGCCGTCGGGCTCGTCGTCACGATGCTCGGGGGCTGGATGGGCGCCGAGGTGGTGCGCTTCACCTCGCAGCTCTGGAGCTCGATCCCGGCGCTGATTCACTGACGTGGAGAGGCTCTACGCACTGCTCGCGCTCGAGGCCTCGCCGTCACGCGCGATGGCCGTGGGGCTGCTCCTGGCCATCCGCCTCGGGCCGCTGACCTTGCTCGCGCCGATGATCGCGGTGCGGGGCGTGCCCGCGATCGTGCGCACGACGATCCTCCTCGCGCTCGTGCTCGGGCTCCTGCCCACCGCGCTCGCGGTGAGCCCGGAGCTACCGACCGACGCGCTGTCGCTGGTCTTGCTCGGCCTGCGCGAGCTCGTGATCGGAGGCTGTCTCGCGCTCGTGGTCTCGGTGCCCTTCCACGCGATCGACCACGCGGGCCGGGTGATCGATCCGCTCCGCGGCGGTGGCCAGGCCGAGGTCACGCTTCCCTCGGGCGAGCGCACGAGCCTCGTCGCCGGTGCGCTCGGGATCTTCGCGGTCGCGCTCTTCGCGGCCGCCGGAGGCCACCGCGTGCTCACGCTGGCGCTCGCGGAGGGGCTGCGGGTGAGCCCGCCCGGCCTCGCCTCGGGCGCGACCGACTGGAGCGCGGTGCTCGGTGAGACGGCACGCCTCCTCACGCTGGTCCTGCCCCTCGGTCTCGCGATCGCCGCGCCTGCGATCGTGGCGCTCGTCGCCGCGGACGTGGGCCTGGCCGTCGTCGCGCGCACGGCGCCGCAGCTGCCGGTCTACTTCGCCGGCATGCCCCTGCGCGCCTGGCTGGGCATCGCCGCCGTGTTGCTCGCGCTCGCGTGGATCACCCCCGAGCTTCTCGAGGCCTTCGACGCGTTCCTCCACGCGGCGAGCGGTCTCTTCGCCTGACACCGAATCGAGGACCCGATGGGGAAGAAGAAGAACGAGAAGACCGACGAGCGCAACGACGAGGCCAAGGCCCAGAACGAGAAGGCCAAGGCCAAAGACGACAAGCGCAAAGAGAAGAACGAAGAGGCCAAGGCCAAGGCCGACAAGGCCGACAAGGCCAAGGCCAAAGACGACAAGCGCAAAGAGAAGAAGGAGAAGGCCAAGGCCGACAAGGCCAACGCCAAAGACGACAAGCGCAAAGAGAAGAAGGAAAAGGCCAAGGCCAGAGGCGACAAGGCCAAAGGCGACAAGGCCAAGGCCAAAGGCGACAAGGCCAAGGCCAAAGGCGACAAGGCCAAGGCCAAAGGCGACAAGGCCAGAGGCGACAAGGCCAAAGGCGACAAGGCCAAAGGCGACAAGGCCAAGGCAAAGGCCGACAAGGCCAAGGCCAAAGGCGACAAGGCCAAAGGCGACAAGGCCAAAGGCGACAAGGCCAAAGGCGACAAGGCCAAGAGCGACGAGCGCAGATCCAAGGCCGACGAGGCCGAGGCCAAAGACGACAAGCGCAGATCCAAGGCCGACGAGGCCAACGCCAAGAAGGAAAAGGCCAAGGCCAAGAAGGGAAAGGCCAACGCCAGAGACGACGAGCGCAAGTCGAAGAACGAGAAGGCCAAGGCCAAGAGCGGCGAGCGCTCGTCCGAGGACGGGCGCCGCATCCCGCTCACGCTGCTCGAGGAGGTCTCGCTCGGCCTGCGCAGCGCGAGCGCCATCGCGCCCATCGGCGGTGGTCGCTCGCTCGTCGTCGACGACGACGAGGGGCTCTACCTCGTCGAGGCCGACGGACGCGCCGAGCACCTCGCCGGCCGGGCGCACGCCGAGGCGCTCGGCGATCTCGAGAGCCTCTGCACGAGCGACGACGGCAAGACCGCTTACGTGGTGGCCGAGGAGAGCGGTGAGGTGCTCGCGCTCTCGGTGCGCAAGCGGGGCGACGCGGTGACGCTCTCGGCGCCGCGCACGCTCGGGTCCCTCGTGCGGCCCGGCGACACCGAGAACAGGGGCTGGGAGGGCGCTTGCTTCCTCGCCCCGACGGCCGCCCGCGGCGCGTGCCTCGTCGTCGCGCACGAGCGCGAGCCCATGGCGCTCGCGGTGTACGCGCTGCCTTCGCTCGCGCTGCTCGCCTCGATCTCCCTCGACGACGGGCCCATCGGCGCGCTGATCGACGACGTGGCCGACGTCGCCCTGTGCCCGAGCACCGACCACCTCTTCCTGCTCTCGGACCAGTCACACCGCATCGTCGAGGCGCGCCTGGACGTCGAGCGCGCGAGCCTCGAGGTCCTCGCGACCTTCGACCTCTCGCTCCACGAGAAGGACAAGCCCGAGGGCATCGCCTTCGAGGCCCCCGCTCGCCTCGTCGTCGTCACCGACGACCCGAGCCGCCTCCTCCGCTTCGCCCTCGGCTGAGTCGAACGCCCGAGATCGCCGCGTTCAGTCGCGGTAGAGCGCGGCGAGCCGCGCGCTCAATGCCTCACGCTCCGCCGGGAAGAGGCCCTGTGAAGAGAGCCACTCGTTCAGCAGGGTCTCGAGCCAGCGTGGCGGGCCGCGCTGAATGCGCATACCATGCGCAGATGAAGTCTTCCGGCCAGGGCAAGCGTGCGGTCAACCTCTCCCTCGACGGCGCCCTCGTGGATCGTGTCCGCGAGTTGACTGGCAACCTCTCGGGACAGGTGGAGCTGTTGCTCGCGGAGTTCGTCGAGCGACGCGAGGCCGAGAGCCGAGCGGAGGCCGATCGACTCAAGGGCGCGGCGCGTTCGTGGAACGAGTTCGGTGAGCGCCAAGGCTCGTTCGCCGACGAGTTCTCCACTCTCTGACCGGACCGCCCGATGGCTCAGTTCGACGTCCACAGGAACCCGGGCGCGACACGCGACGCCATCCCCTTCGTCGTCGTCGTGCAGTCACGCGTGTTCGACGAATACCGGCGACGAGTCGTGGTGCCTCTGGTGAAGAAGTCGCTCTTCGGGAAGGTGCAGCACGCGCGCTTCAACCCGTCGTTCGTCGTGCGAGGCACCGCCGTGGTCCTGCATCCGCTCGAGGTCGTCTCCGTGCCGAGCGACAGGCTCGGGCCACGGGTCGCCTCGCTCGCGGCTGAGGGTGCGAGGATCATCGACGCGCTCGACGCGCTCTTCACGCGCGTCTACGGCTGATCGGCGCGTCGCTCACTTCCGGGCGCGCAGCTGCGCGAGGAGCGCGGCGCCGAAGGCGGCGGCCTCTTCGACCTTCGCGGGGGCGTCGTCGTCGCGCTCGTACTTGTCGACGACGGCCTCGGGCAGGCCCTCGAGGAAGCGCGAGGGTACGGTCTCCTGGTTCTTGCCGCGCATCTCGCGGCGCAGGAAGCGCGTGAGGTAGAGGCGCTCGCGCGCGCGCGTGACGCCGACGTAGAAGAGGCGGCGCTCTTCTTCCACATCCGTCGGCGCCGCCTCGCTCACCTTCGGGTCGATCGTGCGGAGGTGCGGCAGGGTCCCTTCGTTCAGGCCGATCAGGAACACCACCGGCCACTCGAGCCCCTTGGCGCTGTGGAGCGAGCTGAGCGTGACCTCGTTGCCCGCCTCCTCGCCGTCTTCTTCGCGTCGGATCGAGAGGCGCTGGAGGAACTTCGCGAGGTCGGGGCTGTCGCCGTCCTTGGTGACCGCGCGCTCGTAGCGATCGAGCGAGCGGAGCACGAACTCCACGTTGCCCCAGCGCGCCTGCCGCTCGGCCTCGGTGCCGGTGTCGGCGAGGTCGTGCTTGAGCCCGCTCTCGTCGAAGAGCGAGAGCGCGATCGGAGGAAGGCGCGGATGCTCGGGATCGGGCTTCTTTCCTTCGGCCTCCTCGAAGCGCACGCGCGCGTTCTCGAGGGCCTGACGCAGCTGCCGCGCGCCGCGGATCGCCGCGTCGGGCACGTCAGGGATGTGGGTCGGGTCGAGGATCGCCTTGGTGAACGGGACGCCCTTGGCGAGCGCCCAGCGCTCGACGCGCGCGATCGTCGTCTCGCCGATGCCGCGCGTCGGCGTGTTCACGATGCGGCGCAGCGCGAGCTCGTCCTTGGGCTGGATCGCGGTGCGGAGGTACGCGAGCGCGTCCTTGACCTCCTTGCGATCGAAGAACTGCGTGCCGCCGACGAGGCGGTACGGGATGCCCTCGATGCGCAGCTCCTCCTCGACGAGGCGGGCCTGGAGGTTCGAGCGGTAGAGCACCGCGACGTCGCCGTAGCGGTGCCCGCTCTTGACGACGTCGCGGATCTCCTTGGCGATGAACTTCGCCTCTTGCTCGGCGTCGCCCACGACGCAGAGGCGCACGTTGTCGCCGCCGCTCTTGGTGGCCTTGAGGCGCTTGTCGAAGCGCTTGCCCTTGCTGCGCGCGATGGCCTCGTTGGCCACGGTGAGGATCGCCGAGCGAGACCGGTAGTTCTCCTCGAGCTTCACGATCTTCGCGCCGCCGAAGATGCTCTCGAACGCGAGGATGTTGCCCACCTCCGCGCCGCGCCAGCCATAGATCGACTGGTCGTCGTCACCGACCACGCACACGTTTCGCTGCTCGTTCACGAGGAGCTTCACGAGCTCGAGCTGGATCGCGTTCGTGTCCTGGAACTCGTCCACGAGGAGGTGCTCGAAGCGGTCGCGCCAGCGCTCGCGGATCTCGGGTCGCTCACGGAGCACACGCACCGGCACCGAGACGAGGTCGTCGAAGTCGAACGCGCGCATCGCACGGAGCGCCGCCTCGTAATGGGGGTACGCCTGGCGCGCGACCTCGTCGTACTCGACGTCGCTCTCCTTGATCCGATCGGGCCCGAGGCCCTTGTTCTTCCAGAGCGAGATGCGCGCGTGCACCGACCAGAGGTCGAGCTTTCGCTCGCCTCCCTTGCCGCCCTTGGCGGGGCCGGTCGGGTGAAGGCCCTCGCGCTTCATGATCTCGCGGAGCAGGCCCACGCAGTCGGCCTGATCGAAGATCGAGAAGCGCGTCTTGCCGCTCGCGCCGAAGGCCGCGCCGGCCTCCTCGGAGAGGAAGCGCACGCCGAAGCTGTGGAACGTGGAGAGCCAGAGCTTCTTCGCGCGCTCCTTGCCCACGAGCGGCTCCATGCGCTCGCCCATCTCCTCGGCGGCCTTGTTCGTGAAGCTCACCGCGAGGATGCGCTGCGGCGCGACGCGGTGGACCTCGACCAGGCGCGCGATGCGGTGCGTGATGACGCGCGTCTTTCCGCTGCCCGCGCCCGCGAGCACGAGCAGCGGCCCCTTCACGTGCTTCACCGCCTCGTCCTGGGCCTGGTTCAGCTTGCCGGATCCGGCGTGGTGCGCTCCGTGGCTCATGCGTCGATTCTTCTCGAGGCCAGCCCGACGCCCGGGCGCCGATGGGCGCGTGCGAGGGGGCCCGCCATCTAGCGAACCAGGAGATCCCCCGCAAGAGCCGTTGGTGAAGCGTCACCGCCTGCGAGCCGTGGCGCGGCCACGCGCCTGGGCCGACGTCACGACCTCGAAGGCGAGGCGGGGCGCGTCTTCAGGCGGGCGAGCTCGGCCTCGAGCTCGGCGATGCGCTCGTCGCGGCGCTCGAGCGCGCGCGCGACGTCGGCCGCGTCGAAGCGCTGCGGGATGTGCTGCGGACAGTTGGCGTCCCACGCCTCGACGTCGATGAGGATCGCCTGCTCGGGCTTGGCGCGGTAGCCCGCGGGCGCGAGCGACGCGAGCAGCGCCGGGTCGTCGGTCACGGCGCGCGCGCGGCCCCAGATCTTCACGCGCTGCCGCGTCTCGTAGTCGATGAGGAAGAGGTGCACCTTCGGGTTCTCCGAGAGGTTGCCGAGCGAGATGTACTGCCGGTTGCCCGTGAAGTCGGCGAAGCCGAGCGCGCGAGGATCGAGCACGCGGAGAAAGCCCGCGGGACCGCCGCGGTGCTGGATGTAGGGCTGGCCGGCCGCGTTGGCGGTCGCGAAGAAGAAGCTCGTCTGCTCCGAGATGAAGCCCGCGAGATCGTCGTCGATCTCCGTGGACCAGCCGCCGCCCTTCTCCATGCGCGCATAGTGGCCACGCGAGCCGCGCTCGCGCTGGATCGCCTTCACGGCCTCGGTGAAGGCGATGTCGCTCGGGACGCTCGCAGACCGCGCCGCCCGGGTCACAGGCCGAGCTCCGTGAGACCTGAGAGACGGAGAGCGAAACGATCGAGGTAGGGTGGGGACGCCTCGCGGCGGGGTTTGCGAAGCAAACCCCTGGAGCGGGAGCGAGGAGGAGTCTTCGACCATCGAGCGACGCGGGGTCCGGGGGCGCCTGAGCCCCCGAGCGCGCGCCGAACGGCGCGCAGCAACACTGGACGCATGAGGCCGCTCTCGTCGAACTCCCACTGCTCGTTGCCGTAGGACCGCGTCCAGCGGCCCTCGGCGTCGACCCACTCGTACGCGAAGCGCACCGAGATGCGCGCGCCGGTGAAGGTCCACAGCTCCTTCACGAGCCGGTACTCGCGCTCGCGCTCCCACTTGCGCGCGAGGAAGCGCTCGACCACCTCGCGCCCCACGAGGAGCTCGGAGCGGTTGCGCCAGCGGGTGCCCTGCGTATACGCGAGCGCGACGCGCGCGGGGTCGCGACCGTTCCAGGCGTCCTCGGCGGCTCGGACCTTCGTGATCGCAGAGGCGGTGTCGAACGGCGGCAGCGGCGGGCGGGACATGGAACCTCCAGGGGCGAGCAGGGTGGGACGAGTCGGGCCGGCCGATCTCCATCGCATGCACGCGATCGAGATCGGCCGGGCCGGCCGGGGGCGCGCGTCGGTGCGCGCTGCGCGTCGGTTCGCGCTTCGCGTCACTTCGCGCTCCGCGTCACTTCGCGCTTCGCGTGGAGACGACCGGCAAGTCGTCGAGCGCGCCTTTGCCGAGCGCGCCGTTGAGCCCGAGGTAGCCCTCGAGGCCCGCGGGGCTCGTGCCCACGACCCGGAACAGGTTGGGGACCGAGCCCAGCTGCTTCTGCACGGCCTCGAGCAGCGGTCGCGAGGCCGCGGGGGACGTGTCGATCGAGGTCGGGGTCGGGATGCGGGTCATGGCTCTCTCCGTGCGTGCGACGTGCTCCGTGCGCGTCGTGGGTGAGAGATGACGCTCGAACGGAATTGCAACAATGGCGACGAATCGCATCTCACCATTGCGATTCGCGCAATGATGAGAGAACGATCGGGCGATGGATCGCCTGGACGCCATGGACACCTTCGTCGCCGTCGCCGAGCAGCGGAGCTTCGTCGGCGCCGCGCGAAAGCTCGGGCTCTCGCCCTCCGCGGTGACGCGCACGATCGGCGCGCTCGAGGAGCGCCTGGGCGTGCGCCTCCTCCAGCGCACGACGCGCTCGGTGGCGCTGACGGACGCGGGGCAGCGCTACCTCCTCCGCGCGCGGCGGATCCTCGCCGAGGTCGACGAGGCGGAGGGCGAGGCGCTCGCCGAGCGTGCAACGCCGATGGGCCGTCTCGCGGTGGCGGCACCGAGTGCGTTCGGCCGCGCGCACGTGGCCCGGGCGCTCACGAGCTTCCTCGCGCGCCACGAGTCGGTGGTGGGCGAGCTCTTCCTCGCCGATCGCTTCGTGAACCTCGTCGAGGAGGGCATCGACGTCGCGGTGCGCATCGGTGTGCTCTCGGACTCGAGCCTCGTCGCGCGCGCCGTGGGCGCCACGCGCCGCGTGCTCGTCGCTTCACCCGCCTACCTCGAGGCGCACGGCACACCGCGCTCGCCGGACGCGCTCGCGGAGCGACGCGGGGGCGTGCCCCGACATCGGATCGTGCACTTCACCTCGCTCACGCCGACCCACGAGTGGCGGTTCTTCCGCGGCGACGACGTCACCCAGGTGACCGTCACGCCGACCTTCGCGACGAACAGCGCCGAGGTCGCGGTCGCCCACGCCGAGGCCGGCCGCGGGCTCGCGCTCGTCCTGGCCTACCAGGCGATCGAGGCCGTGCGCGCCGGCCGACTCGTCGTGGTGCTCGCCCGCCACGAGCCACCACCGTTCCCGATCCAGCTCGTCTATCCCACCTCGCGCCTGCTCTCGAGCAAGGTCCGCGCGTTCGTCGACCACGTGACCAAGACCTGCCGCTGGCACTTCGTCGACGTGTGAGCGAGCGCGCTCGAGCGTGTGTCTCGCAAGCGTGAGGGCCCCCGTGTTACGAAATGCGGACGTGCGCCGCGGGCCCCAGCACCACCGACGTCCTCGCGTGCTCGCGCCAGTCGCGCTCGCGTGCGCGGGCTTGCTCGCCGGCTGTGAGCGCGGACCCTCGAGCCTGGAGCTCGATCAGTGGCTCGAGGAGGCGCGCGAGGCCGATCGCGAGGCCATGGCGCGACACGGCGACGACGACGAGCGCGCGCGCTGGACGCTCACGATCGTGAACCCGATCGGCGAGAGCACCGAGTTGCGCTGGCGCGAGCTCGACCGCATGGCGGGCACCACCGTCGACACGGACCTCCCGCCCGAAGGAGACGTGCACCGCCACGCGAGCTTCCGCGTCGTGACGCTCGCTCAGCTCCTCGAGCGCGCCGACGGTCCGCGCGCGCGCGACGAGGTCACGCTCGTGGCCCACGACGGCTTCCGCGCGACCATCGACGTCGCCGACCTCGCGGCCCACCCGATCGGCCTCGCCGTCGAGTCCGACGGGCGCCCCATCGATCGCGCGAGCGGCGGGCCCTTGTTCACCGTGTTCCCCATCTCGGAGACGCCCGCGCTGCTCGAGCGCTACTCGTCGAGCTGGTGGGTCTTCTACGTGACGCACGTCCTCGTCGACACGCCGCCGGCGCGCGTGAGCATCGTCGATCGACGACCCAACCGCGACCCGACGCCGCACACGGTGTACGCGTCGGTGCTCACGAGCCTGCCGCGCAACCGCCTCACGATGAGCGTCGGCTACCGCACCGGATGGCCGAGCGAGCCCGTCGTGCTCGAGGGCGTGCTCGTGCGCGAGCTGCTCGAGATGCGGGACATCCTGCTCGAGCCGGGCGACGAGATCCGCATCACGACGATCGCACCGCTCACCCGCGGTGACTCGCGGCCGACGGTGCTCAGCGCCGACGACGTCATGCTCCGCCCGACGATGCTCGCGATGCGCTGGGCTCCGGACGGCGCGGCGCACGACCCCGAGAGCACGGTCGACATCCCCGCGCGCCTGGGCGGACCGCTCACGCTCGCGGCGCCTGCCGAGGTGCAGCAGCGCCTGGGCGATCGCGTGTGGCTCACGCACGTCGACGAGATCATCGTGCAGCGCGCGCAGCCCGCCCGAGAGGGCGCACCGAGCGACACGACCGCACCGAGCGACGCGACCGCACCGAGCGACACGACCGCACCGAGCGACACGACCGCACCGAGCGACACGACCGCACCGAGCGACACACCGGGCAGCGTGGAGGACGGCTCGTGAGCGAGCGCCTCACCGTGCCCAGCGCCGAGCCCGGCGGCGGCGACCGCCCTTCGGGCTTCTCGTGGGCTGCGGCCGTGGCCGATCGCGAGCGGCCTCGCGTCTCCATCGTGCTCAAGCTGATCGTCTCGACGGCGCTCCTGCTCGCCGTCGTGCTCGTGTCGTGTGTGTCCCTCTGGATCCAGAGCGAGACGCGCTCGATGCGCCGGCTCAAGCGGCAAGAGGCGCGCGCGTTCGCGGTGGCCATGAGCGGCGCGTGGTCGAACGAGCTCATCGACGAGAACTGGAACCAGATCCGGAACCAGCTCCGCACCGTGGCGACGCGCAGCCCCGACTACGTCTACGTGATCCTCTCGGACGAGCGCCGCAGCGGGCGCATCGTCGCGGCCGTGCCCGACGAGTACGTCGGCCACCACGTGCCCGACCTCGTGCGTGTGTCGGCCACCGAGCACGCGCTCGGCGCCTCGACCGAGGAGCGGCTCACCGAGGTCGTGCTCCTGCGCGACGTCGAGTGGCCCACGGGCACGATGCGCGCGCACCGCGGCGAGGAGGTCGTCGAGGTCGCCTCCGACATGATGTTCGAGGGCCGGCGCATCGGTGTCCTGCGCGTGGGGATCTCGCTGCGCCGCGTGGAAGGCGCGCGTGAGCAGATCGTGCGCAACGCGCTCGTCGGCGGGCTGATCGTGCTCGTGATCGGCGTGCTCGGCGCGTGGTTCGTGGCCCTCCGCATCACGCGGCCGGTGCTCGCGCTCGAGGAGAGCGCCGCGCGCATGGCCGCGGGCGATCTGGCCCATCGCTCCGCCGTGGACGCGGGCGACGAGATCGGCTCGCTCTCGCGCGCCTTCAACCGGATGGCCGACGTGCTCGAGCGGAGCTTCGCGCGGCTGCGCGGCACGGTCGCGGCGTTCGAGCGCTTCGTGCCGCGGAAATTCCTCGCGGTGATCGCGCCCACGGGCATCGAGAACATCCAGGTCGGCTCGCGCCAGGAGCGCGTGATGACGATCCTCTTCTGCGACATCCGCGGCTACACGTCGCTCTCGGAGGCGAGCACCGCGGAGCAGATGTTCGATCTCCTGAACGAGTACCTCGCCGAGATGGGCACCGCGATCGAGGAGAACGGCGGCTTCATCGACAAGTACATCGGGGACGCGATCATGGCGCTCTTCGACGACTCGCACACCGATCGCTCGATCGACGCGGCGCTCGCGATGCGCCGGCGCCTCGCGGACTTCAACCTGCGCCGCCGCGAGGCGGGCCTGCGGCCGGTCGACATCGGCATCGGCATCCACCGCGGCTCCTGCATCATGGGCACCGTCGGCTTCCAGTCGCGCATCGACTCGACGGTGATCGGCGACGCGGTGAACCTCGCCTCGCGCGTCGAGGGGCTCACCAAGCAGTACCAGGCCGACGTGCTCGTCACGGGCGCGGTGCGCGAGGGCCTCGAGCACCCCGAGCACTACGCGCTGCGCCTCGTGGACGGCGCCGCGCGCGCCAAGGGCAAGGACCTCACCTTCCAGCTCTACGCGGTCGACGATCGCGTGAGCGTGGTGCCCGACGGCGCCGAGCCCTTCCGCTCGATGGACGGGCCGCCGAGCTGATCTACCGGGCTGCGGGCTTCGCCCGCACTGGGAGATCGAGAAAGAACCAACCTGGGGCGCCCTGCCGGGTTCTCCCCGTGCTCGGCCTGTGGCCTGTGCGCGGTGTCCGATCACCGGGGGTTGCGAAGCAACCCCTGGAGCAGCGAGGGAGCGAGTTCGACGAGCGTACGAGCAGGGGGGATTGGGGGGAGTTGCTCCCCCTGCCGCGCCGAAGGCGCGAGAAGCACTGATCAGGCCTTCTTCACGAACTCGGCCTTGAGCATCACGCCCATGCCGTCGACCTTGCAGTCGATGGGATGGTCGCCGTCGACGAGGCGGATCTTCTTGATCTTGGTGCCGCCCTTGAGGGTCGAGGAGCTGCCCTTGAGCTTGAGATCCTTGATGAGGAGCACGTCGTCGCCGTCGCTCAGCACGTTGCCGTGCGCATCCTTCACGACGCGCGGGCCCTCCTCGTCGCTCGCGCTCGACGCCTCGCGCGCCCACTCGTGACCGCACGTGAGGCACTCGTAGCGCGTCGCACCTTCGACGACGTCTTCCATCGAGCACACGGGACACGAAGTACGTTCGGACATGCCGAGGTGTGGACCGCACCCGCGATCGCGCAATCCCGCGAACGCACGGATCCTCGGCCCAAGCCCCTGCCGGTTCGATGCGGAGAGTCAGCTCTCGAGGACGACGCGGGCGGTGAGCACTTCCTGGTCGCCCAGGTGCTCTTCGATCACGACCGAGCGGGCGCGCACGTCGAGCTCGATCTCGCGATCACCATCGGTCGAGGAGTCGTCGACGGCCGAGATCGCCTCGCTGCCCTGCACCTCGCACGGCGCGTAGCCCGCGCGGAGCGCATCGTCCGGGTAGATCACCACGTCGTCGCACATCACGCGCACGAGGCAGTTGAACGAGTAGGACTGCACCGGCAGGACGCGCACCTCGCAGCTCGCGCCCGGCCGCACCGCCGTGCCGCTCGCGGACACGAGCGTGCCGCGGTGGTAGCCGATGGAGAACGGCTGCCGCACACCCGCGTCCTCGGCGGTGGTGTAGGAGCGCTGGAACGCCTGCATCTGCGGGTCGTCCTCGTGGGCGACGCCCGTCGCGTACGTGCCGAGGCCGCTCGGGGTCACGTGCCGCGGTCCGTCGGGCCGAGGGGCGCTCGGGCCGAGCCACGGATCGAGCACGCCCACGTGCGTCTCGCGCGCCTCGGGCTGCGTCTGGCCAGGCGTGCGTGGATCGCGCGCGACGGCGCCCGCGACGATCAGGCCCACGAGGCCGAGCGCGCCCACGAGCACGAGGATCGCGAGGCCCTTCAGCTCGTCCGACTGACCCGGTGGCGAGGACTGATCCATCGACCTCCACAACGTACGCGAGAGGCGTGACGTTCCTTCGTGCGACGTCCGAGCGTAGCGGAAGTTCCGCTCTGTCACTCGCGCCTTCGGCGCGGCAGGGGGGAGCAGCTCCCCCCAATCCCCCGCTCGACGCTCCCCAAGCGTCGCTCTCGCGCGCGCTCCTGGGGTCTGCTTCGCAACCCCCGGTGATCGGACACCGCGCACAGGCCACAGGCCGAGCACGGGGAGAACCCGGCGTGGCGCCCCAGAATTCTTCGCGCGCTATTCGGGGAACTGGAAGACGAGCTCGCCCTCGCGGACCATGCCGAGCTCGTCGCGCGCGATGCGCTCCATGGCGGAGGGCTCCTCGCGGAGCTGGCGCACCTCGGCGTCGAGGCGCCGCACCTCGTGCGCCAGGCCCTCGTTGTCGCGCTGGATCTCGCGCAGCTCCGCCTCGAGCGATCGGTAGCGGGGCAGGCCCTGCGGCTCGAGCACCATGATGGGCACCGACACGATGGCGAGCACGAGCAGCGCCATGGGGAACAGCCACACCCACGCAGGGGGGCGCTCCGCTTCGGCGCGGTGCTCGTCGGACGGCTCGCTCACGGGTCGATTCTCGCAAGCAGCCCGAGATCCCACAAGAAAACGGGCCCGCGGATCACGCGGAGGGATCGATGCGCGCTCGGGTCACGGCACGACGATGCGACCAGGGGCCATCATCGCGCCACGCAGGGTGTGGCACGCGTTGCAGTCACCGTGCGGCACCGGGGTGCTCATGCGCCGCTCGCGCCCCTGGTAGCGGACCACGGCCGTCGCAGGGAACGGGACGAAGTCTTCCTCGAAGAAGAAGTTGCCCGCGGCGTTCGGGGTCAATGCGATCACCCGGCCGGTCGCGTCCGTGACCTCGACGACGATGGGATCGGCGCTCGTGCTGCGCAGGCCGTTGCAGTCGTCGACCTCGCGGCCGCTGCCGTACACCGTGCCGGCGATCGAGAGGCTCGGTCCCTCGCGCATCGAGGTGTGGCACGAGATGCAGGCGCCACCGGGCCGCATGAGCGGAGACTCGGTGTTGCCGCCGGTCCACGTCGTGCCGCTCGTGCAGGTGTCGGGGCCTCCGAAGGGATCGTTGGGGGTGTCGCACGTGCCTTCGGGCGTCCCGGCCGCGAGCCAGGCCTCGATCGTGGCGATGTCGGTCGCGGGCACGGCTGCGGCCGGCGCGGGCGGCATCGAGCCAGCGTGCATGCGATCGATCGCGACCGCGAGCACCGTCGTGCCGGGGCGCGTGAGCGAGTCGGCGAGCAACTGCTCGCGCGTGACGAGTGAGCCTGTCGCGCCGCCCGCAGGCGTCGCGCCGTGGCAGCCGCTGCAGTACGTCGCGAGCACCGCCTGCACGTCGCACGGCAGGCCAGAGGGCGGCCGCGCCGCGTCGATCGACGCGTCGCGACCGATCACGACGCCCGAGTCGGCCCGAACGATCGGGGGCAGGTACGGGTCGTCGTCGTCGTCACAGCCGGCGAGCGCGGAGCACAGACCGAGCGAGAGCGCGACGACGGTTCGAAGCACCAAGCGGGCATCACGACGCATGCCCTCAGTGTTGCGAGCGCGAGCGCGCTCACAAGTGAGAGAGTTTTGCGCAGTGAGGGAGCGAAGCCCCGCGAGAGCGAGAGCGACTCTCGACCGTCGCTGCTCCTGGCACCGCGAGGCGACGGGAGAACCCGGGGGAGCTCGAGGGGCCGGAAGTCCCTCGACCCAGAAGACGTCAGTTCTTGGTCTTGTGCGTGGGGAACGAGCACGCGGGGGCGCGCCACACGCGGTTGTCGTGCGGCACCTTCCGCGCGCGCGCGCCGACCACGTCGACGTCGGCGAAGACGTGATCCCACACCGCCTCGCCCTCGGGCCGCTGCTCGACGGCGACCATCTTGCTGGCCTCGAGCAGGCGCTGCTCCATGCGCTCGCGCAGCGCGCGGCAGTCGTCGGCCGTGCGCAGGCCGCGCGCGACGAGCTTCTTCTCGAGCTCGACGATGCAGTCGACCTCGGAGTCGACGTAGTTCGAGCCCGAGCTCGACGAGTGACCGTAGAGGCGCGAGACGTAGGCCTCGAGCACCATGGGCTTTCTCTCGGTGCGCACGTAGCGCATCGCGGCCTCGAGGCCGCGGTACGCGCTCTCGACGTCGTTGCCGTCGATCACGGCCGTCTTCATGCCGAGCGCGGCGCCGCGATCGGAGATGTGCTCGCCGCCCTGCTGCTCGTGCTCGGGCGTCGAGATGCCCCAGCCGTTGTTCGTCACGATGATGAGCATCGGCAGCTCGAAGCCGGGGCGCGCGGCCCACACGAGGCAGCTCGCGAAGTCGCCTTCGGCCGTGCCCGCGTCGCCGCCCTGCACGATCGTGATGCCGTCGCCGTCGCCGCCGTGGCTCGGGCGCGCGCGCTTCTGCGCGATCGCGGTGCCCACGGCCTGCACGTACTGGATCTCGATCGGGCTCGTGATCGGCGCGACGTTCCACGCGCGGCGCGAGTAGTGACCGACGAAGTTGCGGCCCGCCGAGTACGGATCGGTGACCGTGTTGCGCATCTGGCGCAGCGCATCGATGGGGTCCGCGCCCATCGCGAGCAGCGTGTTGCTCGATCGGTAGTGGAGGTGCAGGTAGTCGTGATCGAGCCCCTCGCCCTTGTGCACGAGCAGGCCGAGCGCCGTGTTGAACGCCTCTTCGCCGGGGCCGCCGATCCAGAAGTAGCCCTCACCGCCGCGCTGCATGCGGATGAGGCGCTCCTCGAGCGCGCGACCCTCGACCATCAGCTCGTGCATGCGCACCAGCACCTCCGGCGAGAGGGGCTCCGCGCTGGCGGGACCACCCCGCAGCTGCGGGAACGGATGCGCGCTCGGGGACGAGTGACTCTGCGTCATGCGGCCTCTCTAACACGCACCTCGGCCGCCTCGCACGCCGCGCCCCGTTGACGCGACGCATCACCTCGGGAGCTGCGTGTCCCTGCTCACGTCGACGGTTCCCGAGGCGAGCGGTTGATCGATCGTCACGCAGACCGGCGACGCGGCTGACAAAGTGGCACCGAGCACGTGGGCCGCCGACGCAGCGATCGCTGAAAAACAGGGGGATCTGCGAGATCCCGGGGGCTGGCACACGCCCTGCGAAGTACCGCGGCATGACCCCGACCCGCCTCGCCGTGTACCTCGCCGCGATCCTCGTCGCCGTCTTCGGAGTGGTCTTCGTCGCGGACGCCCTCGTCGAGTCCGACGACGAGCGCCTCGAAGCGCTCGAGGCCCAGCTCCTCGATGCACGGCCGAGCGCGCGCGCCGAAGTGCTCGCACGCCTGGGCGGCGAGGAGCCCGTCGCCGTGGTCGCCGATCACCGGCGCACCTGGGTCGATGGTGACGACGGCGAGGGCGCGCTCCGCAGCGCGATCGACGACGCCGTGCCCGAGCTGTCCGACGGCGCCTCGATCGTCGCGAGCCAGGCCGCGCTCACCGGCCAGCGCGCGAGCGTCACGCTGCGCCTGCGCGAGCGGCCGAGCAGCGATCCCGTCGACCTCGTGGTCCAGCTCGCGCTCGACGAGGACGATCACTCCTTCTCGCTGCTCGAGGTGCGCCGCCTCCGCTGAGCGCGCACACGCGTCGCAGCCTCCCACCACCGACTCACCTTCCGTTCGTGTTCCCGTTCCCGTTCCGCATCCACATCCGACCGCACGTCCGCATCCACATCCGTTCCGTTCCCAGAGCGCCCACGCTCACGATCCCGGCTCGCCGTGGTCGTGGGCGTGGGCGCAGCCCATGTCGGGAGGATCGACACGGCCGGGCGCGGAGGTCGTGCTACAAGCGGCGCATGCCGCGAATGGTCCACTGCGCGAAGCTCAAGAAGGACGCCGAGGGGCTCGATCGCCCGCCCTACCCGAACGAGCTCGGCAAGCGCATCTACGAGTCCGTCTCGAAAGAGGCGTGGAAGCAGTGGGTCTCGCACTCGACGATGCTCGTGAACGAGTACCGCATCGACGTCTCGTCCAGGTCGGGCACCGAGATGCTGCTCAAGCAGGCCGAGGCCTTCTTCTTCGGGGACGGCGGCGCACGACCCGAAGGCTTCGTCCCGCCCTCCGAGGGCGGCGGACAGTGACGGCTCGCGCGCGACGCGGCACCCCGTGAGCGCCTCGCGCGACGCGGGATCGCCTGGCGATCCGAGCACGAAGGCCACGCTCGACGCGGAGGCGCAGCACACCGAGCGCCGCGATCGCCACCGCGCGGAGGCCGCGCGCCTCGAGGGCGTGAGCCTGCGCTTCTCGGCGGTGAACCTCGCGCTCTTCGCGGGCGCGGTGATCGTCGGTGGCGCGGGCGCGTGGGATCGTGAGCTCGGCACGGCGCTCGTGGGCGCTGCCCTCTTCGCTGCGTTCCTCGTGGCGTACGTGGCGCACGGACGCCTCGTGCGGCGGCGCGACCGCGAGACGACGCGCGCCGAGATCCACGAGCGACACCTCGCGCGCATGCGCGGCGAGCTCGAGGCGCTCGATCGCGGCGACGGCCTCGCGCCGCCCGATCACGCGTACGCCGGCGACCTCGATCTCTTCGGTGTGGGCTCGCTCTTCTCGCGCCTCTCGGTGGCGCACACGGAGGCGGGGCGACAGCGCCTGGCCGGCTGGCTGCTCGCGCCCGCGCCCGCGGCGGTGATCACCGAGCGTCAGGCCGCGGTGGCCGAGCTCGCGCGCGCGGTCGATCTCCGCGCCGATCTCGAGGGCGCGGTGCTCGACACGGGGCAGGATCGCCTCGATGGCACGCGCTTCCTCTCCTTCGTGCGCGGCCCCAAGCACGTCCTCGCGAGCCCCGCGCTCCGCCACGCGACGCTCGTGCTGCCGCTCGTGACGATCACGCTGATCGTGCTCTCGGGCTGGGTCCTTCCGCACTACAGCTGGGTGCCGCTCGCGGCCCTCCAGGGCGTCATCGCGGCGCGCGCGGAGCGCTTCGTGGGGCCCGCGATCGCGCTCGTGATCTCTCGCGCACGCTTCGTCGAGTCGTACCGGTCGCTCTTCGAGACGATCGAGGGCCACGCGTGGTCGGCGCCGCTGCTCGTGGCGCAGAAGAAGCGGCTGGGCGAGGGCGGCGATCGCGCGACCGCGGAGCTGCGTCGCCTCGAGGGCTGGGCGGGTCTGCTCGAGCTGCG
Source organism: Sandaracinaceae bacterium (assembly GCA_044376125.1). Classification (GTDB taxonomy): domain Bacteria; phylum Myxococcota_A; class Polyangia; order Polyangiales; family Sandaracinaceae; genus JAFLCL01. The sequence goes on along the minus strand of JBILLJ010000029.1, from coordinate 14,242 downwards.
ACAGCAGGGCCTCGTGCACCTCGTCGTGAACCCGATCCTGCTCTGGGACCTCAACGTGCTGCGGCACGTCGAGGGCTGGGCGGAGCGTGTCGGTCCGCGCTGCGCGGAGTGGTTCGAGGCGGCGGGCGAGATCGAGGCGCTGAGCTCGCTCGCGACGCTCGCGCACCAGGATCCGGACGCAATCGCCCCGACGATCTCGGAGCGCGGCGCGCCGCTCGTGGTCGAGGGCCTCCGCCACCCGCTGCTGCCGCCCGAGCACCGCGTGCCCAACGATCTGCGCGTCGAGGGCGAGAAGCACGCGCTCCTCATCACGGGCTCGAACATGGCGGGCAAGAGCACGCTGCTCCGTGCCGTCGGTGTGAGCGCGGTGCTCGCCCTCGCCGGCGGCTACGTCGCCGCGCGTGCCTTCTCGCTGCCGCCGCTCCGCATCCGCGCGAGCATGCGCGTCGCGGACTCGCTCCAGCGTGGCGCGAGCTACTTCCAGGCCGAGCTCGCGCGCCTGCGCACCGTGGTCGCCGACGCCGACGACGAGACCGCGCCGCCGATCCTGTTCCTCCTCGACGAGCTCCTGCGCGGCACCAACGCCAAGGCCCGCCACAAGGGCGCACGCGCGGTGCTCCTTCATCTCCTCGCGCGCCGCGGCATGGGCCTGGTCGCGACGCATGACATCGCGCTCAGCGAGCTCGAAGAGGAGCTCGCGAGCGACGCGAGCGGCATGCGCGTGACGAACGTGCACTTCACCGACGTCTTCGAGGGCGGCGAGATGAAGTTCGACTACCGACTCCGCGCCGGCGTCGTGCGCACCTCGAACGCGCTGCGCCTCCTCAAGATGGCGGGCATCGACGTCGAAGAAGACACCTCGCTCTGAGCTTCTGCGCGCCATTCGGCGCGCGCTCGGGGGCTCAGAGCATGAGTCACTTGGATTGACTCATGCTCTGACGTTTCTTGCCGCCCCCGGACCCCGCGTCGCTCGATCGTCGAAGACTCCTCCTCGCTCCGGTGAGCTGCCGCTCACCCCGCCGCAGGGCGCCCCGATCGATTCTTTCTCGGTCTCTGATCTGATCCCCTCCGGCCCCCGCACCCCCATCGTTCAGAGGCGCGGGTGTGCTTCGAAGAAGGACCAGATCTGCTCGCTCGCGCGGAAGGTGGTGCTCTGCTCGCCATCGGCGGGGCAGTCGGCGATGTCGCGGTTGGGCGCGCCGCCGGGCCAGCTGTGTCCGCCTCCTTCGATCGTGCAGAGCGCGACGTCGGCATCGCATCCGTCATAGACGACGCAGCTGCCGTCACCCTCCATCACGAGCGGGGTCGAGGTCTCCTCGCAGCCGTTGCGCATGCGCCAGCGCGACATCGTCTCGGGCACCGACGTGAACGCGACGGCCGAAGGCCCGCAGCCGACGCCGCCTTCCCACGGCACGTGCCCATCGCTCGAGCCGTGCACCTGCATCACCGCGACGCGGCCGTTCGTGGGGCACGCGGGCGCCATCTCGACACCCGCCACGGGGGCCACCGCCGCGAAGCGATCCGACAGCTCGCACGCGAGGCGGTGGCTGAGCATCGCGCCGTTCGACATGCCCGTCGCATACACGCGCGCCGGATCCGTGCAGAGCTCGGCCTCGAGGTGATCGAGCAACGCGCGAACGAAGCCGACGTCGTCGACGTCGTCGCGCACCGCGCCGCCGCAGCAGCCGCCTGCGTTCCACGTGCGGATGGCGCCGGTTCCGTCGGCATAGACGGCGACGAAGCCCTCGCGATCCGCGACCTCGTTCATGCCGCTCGAGCGCAGCTCGATCTGCTCGCCACTGCCGCCGCCGCCGTGGAAGACGAAGACGATCGGCACCGGTGCGCTGCCGTCGTAGCCCGGCGGGACGTGCACGCGGTACGAGCGGCTCTGGCTGTCGTGGTCGAGCATCGCCACCGTCGTGGTGCCCGACGGGTACGTGCTCGAGGGGCCCCCACAGCGCGACGCACCGCCCGAATCCGTCGTGAGCGGCGCGTCCTCGCCGCTCGCCACGAACGCATCCGCCTGGCCCGCATCCGAGCCCCCCGGGCTCGAGGGACAGCCCGCGAGCGCGATCACCGACAGGCCCACCCACACCGCACCGACACCAAAGCCGACCTTCATGCGCGTCCTCCTGGGGCATCGCTCCACACGAGACCCGAGTGCCCGAGGATGCACCAAGACCTTGCGGACTCCTGAAGCGACTGGTTCCCCGAGGGGCAGACGACGATCCTGTCTGGGCGGCCGTCCCGGCGCGTGGTGCGTCAGCCCTTCACGCAGACGATCTGCTTGAGCGTGTGCACGACCTCCACGAGGTCGCTCTGGGCGGCCATGACCGCGTCGATGTCCTTGTAGGCCATCGGCGTCTCGTCGATCACGTCCTTGTCCTTGCGGCACTCGACGCCGGCGGTCGCCTTGCGGTGATCGTCGAGCGTGAAGCGCTCCTTGGCCTGCGTGCGGCTCATCGTGCGGCCCGCGCCGTGGCTGCACGAGCAGAACGACTCGGGGTTGCCCTTGCCGCGCACGATGAAGCTCTTGGCGCCCATCGAGCCGGGGATGATGCCGAGCTCACCCGCGCCTGCGCGCACCGCGCCCTTGCGCGTCACCCACACGTCGGCGCCGTAGTGGTGCTCGCGCGCGACGTAGTTGTGGTGGCAGGACACGGCGAGCTCACCGCTCGTGAACTGGGGAATGCCCTTGGTCTTCTTCAGCGCCGTGAGCACCGCGCGCATCATGAGATCGCGGTTCCACGCCGCGTAGTCCTGCGCCCAGCCGACCGCCTCGACGTAGTCGTCGAAGTGCTCGGTGCCCTCCGTGAGGTAGGCGAGGTCGCGGTCGGGCAGGCGCACGTCGAGGCGCTCCATCTCGCGGCGTGCCTTCTCGATGAAGTAGCTGCCCGTGCGGTTGCCGACGCCGCGGCTGCCCGAGTGCAGCATCACCCACACGCGGTCCTCGGTGTCGAGGCAGATCTCGACGAAGTGGTTGCCACCGCCGAGCGTGCCGAGCTGCTCCGCCGTCGCGCCGCGACCGAGCGTCTTGTGCTTGTCGACGATCGCCTTCCAGCGCGGCGCGAGCTCGTCACGCCACACGTTCTCGACGCCACCGGGCAGCGTGCGCCACGCGCCCTTGTCGTTCTTGCCGCCGTTGTCGGAGCGGCCGTGCGGCACCGCCTTCTCGATCGCCGTGCGCAGCTCGGCGAGGCCCGTGGGCAGGTCGTGCGAGGTGAGCGTCGTGCGCGTCGCGATCATGCCGCAGCCGAGGTCCACACCGACCGCCGCGGGCACGATCGCGCCCTTGGTCGGGATGACGCTGCCGACGGTCGCGCCGATGCCGATGTGCACGTCGGGCATGACGGCCACCCAGCCGTGCACGAACGGCAGCATCGCCGTCTTGCGGAGCTGGACGAGCGCGCCGTGCTCGACGGGCACGCCGCGCGTCCATGCCTTGATCGGCACGCCGGGCGAGGCGTGGAGGTCGTACGAGAGATCCTTCGTCGAGTCGTCCATGGCTGGCAGGGACCCACGATCTCACGTTTCCGGACGACTGGATCGCTCGCTGCGGCAGGCGCCTCTATCGGAGCAGTGCTGCGAAGGCCTGCGCGGCGGGCGAGAGCGGGCGGCCCTGCTTGTGGATCACGGCGAGGCGGCGGTGGATCGACACGCCGCGCACGTCGAGCGCGACGACCCCCACGTCCTTCTTCCCTTCGACGCCGAGCTGGCTGACGAAGCCGAGCAGCTCGGTGTGCGAGACCATCTCGACGATCGCGGCGATCGAGCGGAGCTCCATCTGCACGTTCACCTCGATGCCCGCGCGCGCGAGCTCGTCGTCGATGAGCTTGCGAATGGCGCTCTCGCGATCGAAGCCCACGAGGCCCTGCCCGCGCAGGTCCTCGGGGGCGAGGCGCTTCTTCTTGGCGAGCGGGTGCGTGCGCGAGGCGATGAGCACGATGCGGTCGCGTCGCAAGGGCCGCACGGCGAGCTCGGGCGAGGCGGTCGGCAGCGTGACGACACCGAGCTCGAGCCGCTCCGCGATCACGTCGGCCTCCACGTCGCGGCTGCCGGCCTCGCGCACCTCGAAGCGGATGCCCGGCCGCTTGCTCGACAGCTCCGCGATCGCCGGCGGAAGGACGAACGACACCGCCGTCGCGCCGCCGCCCACGCGCACGAGGCCCGCCTCGAGGCGCTCGTGCGCGCGCACCGCGTGCTGGAGGCGCACGTAGCGATCGACGAGCACGCGCGCCTCCGCCGCGACGAGCCTGCCTGCCTCCGTGAGCGCCGCGCCCTGCTTGCTCCGCTCGAGCAGCGCCGCGCCCATCTCCTCCTCGAGCAGCTGGAGGCGCCGCGAGAGCGCCGGCTGCGTCACCGCGAGCGCGCGCGCCGCGCGCGTGACCGTCTTGTGATCCGCCACGGCGAGGAGCGACTGGAGCAGGAGCAGATCCATGCGCCGAATCCTCCATGCGCGACGTGCATGGATGCAAGGTTCTCCGCGCCGTCTCGCGCATACGTGTCGGACGCCCGGCGCGCGCGTCCGGAGCAAGTGCAACTGCGACGGGACGCGGTACCCTCGCGACGTGGTGCGAAACCAACTCGGGCTGAAGCGACCAGCGCGTGCCGGAGGGCTCGCGAAGCAGCTCGACATGCTGTCGGAGAGCATGCGCGCCGCCGTCGTCGCGGCTTGCGATGCCTACGCCGCGCTCGGCGTCCCTTATGCGCTCGTCGGAGGCCTCGCCGCAGGTGCGCGGGGCCGTCCGCGCTTCACGAAGGACCTCCACTTCCTCGTCGGGGAGGAGGCGTTCGTCCGCTCGGGGCTGATCATCTCCTTCGCCAAGCCGATGCCCCTGCAAGCGGGCGACGTCGCGATCGACCCCATTCCGCTACCCGAGGATCCGCGACGCAAAGAGGTGCTGGCGCGCGCCTTGGCCACGGCGGAGATCGACGACACGACAGGCCATCGAGTCCCGCTCTTGGCGGGGACTTGGCTCGCGTACATGAAGCTCGCCTCGCCCCGTGGGAAAGACCGCGACGACATCGTCGGGATGCTCGAGACGGGGGCCGTGGATCGGGAGCGCCTCGAGGGCGACGCCGAGCTCGAAGAGCGCTGGAAGCTCGTGCTCGACGAGCTCGCGCTCACCGAGGCGTGACGACGGAGATCGCCGCCTGCGCAGGCGGCATCCGGGTCGAGGATCGATGGCCCGCCCGGCCGTCGCACGTCATGCGCGATGCGCATGGATGCAATCAGGAATATCCATTTCCGGGCATGACCTCCCGGATCTAGGTTCTCGGCGCTCGACATCCTCGGGCACGGGCACCGGCATCGGCGCGGGCACCGTTCATCGACACAGGAGACGAAGATGCTTCAGGCCTATCGTGAGCACGTCGCGCAGCGCGCGGCGCAGGGGATCGTTCCGCTTCCGCTCGATCGGAAGCAGGTGACCGAGCTGGTCGCGCTCTTCGCGGCGCCGCCGGCGGGCGAAGAGGCCTTCCTCCTCGATCTGCTCTCGAACCGCGTGCCGGCGGGCGTGGACGAGGCGGCCGAGGTGAAGGCGGCCTTCCTCGCGAAGGTCGCGCGCGGCGAGGCCAAGACGCCGCTCCTCACGCCCAAGGCGGCGACGGAGCTCCTCGGCACGATGCTCGGCGGCTTCAACGTCGACCCGCTCGTGTCCTTGCTGGACCATGCCGAGCTCGGCCCCGTCTCGGCCGAGCAGCTGAAGAAGACGCTCCTCGTCTTCGCCGCGTTCGACGACGTCGCGGGCAAGGCCAAGGCGGGGAACGCCCACGCCAAGGCCGTGCTCGACTCGTGGAGCAAGGCCGAGTGGTTCACGAGCCGCCCGAAGGTGCCCGAGTCGATCACGGTCACGGTGTTCAAGGTCACGGGCGAGACCAACACCGACGATCTCTCGCCGGCGACCGAGGCGTGGTCGCGCCCCGACATCCCGCTCCACGCGACGGCGATGCTCAAGAACCCGCGCGACGGCATCACGAATGCCCTGCAGCAGATCGCCGACCTCCAGAAGAAGGGCCACCCGCTCGCGTACGTGGGTGACGTCGTCGGCACCGGCAGCTCGCGCAAGAGCGCGACGAACTCCGTGCTCTGGTTCATGGGCGAGGACATCCCGCACGTGCCCAACAAGCGCAGCGGCGGCCTCGTGCTCGGCGGCAAGATCGCGCCGATCTTCTTCAACACGATGGAGGACTCGGGCGCGCTGCCGATCGAGTGCGACGTGACCAAGCTCGCGATGGGCGACGTGATCACCGTGTGGCCCTACGCGGGCAAGATCACCAACGCCGCGGGCGAGACGATCTCGACGTTCGAGCTCAAGACGCAGGTGTTGCTCGACGAGGTGCAGGCCGGTGGCCGCATCCCGCTCATCATCGGCCGCAGCGTGACCGACCGCGCGCGCAAGGCGCTGGGCCTGGGCCCCTCGGACGCGTTCCGCAAGCCCGTCGCGCCGCCCGACACCGGCAAGGGCTTCACGCTCGCGCAGAAGATCGTGGGCCGCGCGTGTGGTGTGGCGGGCATCCGCCCCGGCACCTACTGCGAGCCCGAGACGGCGACCGTCGGCTCGCAGGACACGACGGGCCCGATGACGCGCGACGAGCTCAAGGAGCTCGCGTGCCTGCGCTTCTCGGCCGACCTCGTGATGCAGTCGTTCTGCCACACGGCCGCGTACCCGAAGAAGGTCGACATCGACACGCACCACACGCTGCCGCAGTTCATCGAGACGCGCGGCGGCATCTCGCTCCGCCCGGGCGACGGCATCATCCACAGCTGGCTCAACCGCATGCTCTTGCCGGATCAGGTGGGCACCGGCGGCGACTCTCACACGCGCTTCCCGCTCGGCATCAGCTTCCCGGCGGGCTCGGGCCTGGTCGCGTTCGCGGCGGCGCTCGGCATCATGCCGCTCGACATGCCCGAGTCGGTGCTCGTGCGCTTCAAGGGCACGCTCCAGCCCGGCGTCACGCTGCGGGATCTCGTCAACGCGATCCCGTGGGCCGCGATCCAGATGGGCGAGCTCACGATCGCCAAGAAGGGCAAGAAGAACGTCTTCAACGGCCGCATCCTCGAGATCGAGGGCCTTCCGGATCTCACGGTGGAGCAGGCCTTCGAGCTCGCCGATGCCACGGCCGAGCGCTCGGCCGCGGGCTGCACGATCCGCCTCGGCGAGGCGACGATCGCCGAGTACCTGCGCTCGAACGTCACGCTCCTGCGCTCGATGATCGAGGCGGGCTACGGCGACGCGAAGGCCCTCGCGCGCCGCGCGGACAAGATGGAGGCGTGGCTCGCCAAGCCCGAGCTGCTCCAGCCCGACGCGGACGCGGAGTACGCGAAGATCATCGAGATCGACCTCGACACGATCAAGGAGCCGCTGCTCGCGTGCCCCAACGATCCGGACGACGTGAAGAAGCTCAGCGAGGTCGCGGGCACGAAGATCGACGAGGTCTTCATCGGCTCCTGCATGACGAACATCGGCCACTTCCGCGCAGCGGGCATGCTGCTCGAGAAGTTCAAGGAGCCTGCGCCGACCACGCTCTGGATCGCGCCGCCGACGCGCATGGATCAGGACCAGCTCGTCGAGGAGGGCGTCTACGCGCAGTTCGCCGGCGCGGGCGCGCGCACCGAGATGCCGGGCTGCTCGCTCTGCATGGGCAACCAGGCGCGCGTGCGTCCTGGGTCGACGGTCGTCTCGACCTCGACGCGCAACTTCCCCAACCGCCTCGGCCCCAACAGCAACGTGTTCCTGGCCTCGGCCGAGCTCGCGGCGGTGAGCTCGATCCTCGGCCGCCTGCCGACGGTCGAGGAGTACATGCAGTACGCCTCGGTCATCGACGCGAACAAGAACAAGATCTTCCGCTACCTGAGCTTCGACAAGATGCCCGAGTACCAGCAAGCCGCGGTGAAGGGCGCCGAGAAGGCGCGCCTGCCGATCCTCCAGTGATCGCCTGAGCCGACGACGCGGGCCCGCCCCGCACCCGAACCGACGCGTGCCCGCCTCCCTCGTGGAGCGCGGGCACGCGCGTTCTCAGGACCCGCGTTGCGCCACGCTCACGCTCCTCGGCTGTGACCGTGTGACGGGCGTGGTTCACATTGCGTCATGCCCATCTCGGTCGATCGATTCCACCTCACCCTGGCTCCCCCCGGCGGTCAGCTGCGGTGCCAGTCTCGCTGGGACTCGGCGGGCCGTCTGGAGATTGGCCTCGACCCGCGCGTCATCCTCGAGCTGACCCCGAAGGGGGCTCGGGTCGGTGAAGTCCGCTCCGGCGACGTGAGCGGCGAGTTCGAGCGACTCACCGACGATCTGGTGCTGTTGCGGCTCTCGGCCGGGGGCGAGGCTGTGGTGCGGGTCGGGATGTCGGGATCCCTCTCGTTCCTGAGCGAGCGTCTCGAGGAGGTCGCGCTCTTCCTTCGCACGCTGACGGGTGGCGACGCTGCCATGAAGGCGGTGCGCTCCGCGGATCGGACGCCGCGCGAGGTGGGGGAGACCGTCGCCACGTTCGTCGACGCCGTGCGCCCGCAGACGGCATTCGATCGCGTGAGCAAGGCTCTCCGCGACGGGCTCCCGAAGACTGCGGAGGACCAGGAGAAGCTCCTCGTCGCAGTCGACGAGGTGCTCGCTGCGTATGCGCGGCCGCTTCGCACCGACGAGCACCTCGATGCGCCGCTGGGCGGTCTCGCTGGCCTGGCGGCCGCTCGGCTCGAGGGAACCGCGCTCCATCGCCCGCATCCCCTCGCGCGCGCGCTTGCCCTCGCGGAGAGCGCGGCGGCACGTCCCGCGGGCCGCATCCGTTGGCTGGCGGGGCGTCTGAGCTCCGCCGAGGGCGGCGACGCCCTCGAGAGAGCCCCGCGCCTGTTCGCGGCCTTGGTGCTCCTCGCCCTCTGTGGACCCACACCGCTCGCCATCGCAATCCCGGAGGTGCTCACGGAGGAGCCTCTCTTCCCGGTCGAGCGCTTCTGGCTCGGTTGGCTGATGGGCTCTCCTCCAGCACCCGAGACGCAAGCCGGAGGCATCGTCATCACGAGGTCCGAGGCCATCTCCCTGCCATCGATGCCGGCGCTGACGCTCCGCGACGCGCTCTTCTTCGCTGCGGCGGGCGACATCGCCATCGCGCGGTCGAAGCTCGGTGCCAAGCTCGAGGCCAAGGCGACCGCGCGTCCGAAGCGAAGGAGCCGCACGGATCCCCCGTCACCCGACCTCGTGCTCGCACAGGCAGTGCTCTTCCTCTCCGAGCCCGGGCGGATCGATCCGGAGGTGCTTCGCGCGTCGTTCCGAGGCCTCTTCGACAAGACCAGTGCGAGCTTTCACACCGAGCAGATCAACCGTAGCGAGTTCGAGCGCTTCTACGAAGTGCCGCTGAAGACGTTGATGTACCACCTGCCGTTTCTGGAGCTGGTGCGGCGCAGCCTCGACGACCGACCTCCGGCCGCGCTCGTGAACGACTGGCTGTGGCCCAGGCCCTCGCACGTAGGAGCACTGATCGGTCCCGGAGACGCGGACGTCGATGACATCACCTCTCGCGGTCGCCCCATCCGCGCGACCATGAACAGCCCGCGAGCGCTCTCGAGGCTTGCTCCCACGTTCGACCCGCCTGACACGGTGGTCGAGCCGCTGCGGCTCCTGCGAGCAACCTTGTCGAGCGCCCTCCGCCGCCCCGAGTAGGCGGGGGTCTCTCTGCTACACCGCAAGCCACGAAAACACGGGGGCTCTGGACTCGATCGTCCATACCCTGCCACTGGCTGGCAGACTCCCGCGTCCGGGTCCGTGTTTCGCCCCGAGCGCGGTGCCCACGTGCGCCCACAACAGGACCGCCACCGCCTGCAAGCAGCCGAACGATGAGGCGACGCCCCAGCAGGTCGCGCTCACGACTCGGCGGCTTCGATGCGTGCCACGAGCTCGAGCAGCGACTGAGCAAGGAGCCTCACCTGCCCGACGGAGAGCTCGACCGGGTCTCCGTCTCGTGTGACCGCCTTGATGTGGATGCATTCTCCCTGCTCGATCCAGGCGCGGATCTCACCATCGGAGATCGAAATGTGCCGATCATCGTGCATGCGGTCAGTCTCCTCCCTTGGGAACGTGCTTGTCGCCCGTTGGTCACGGAGTTCTGGATTGTCGGTCGGCGCTCGCTTCGCTCTTGGGCTCTCGGCGAGCCTCGTTCCGTGGCGGACGAGTCACGAGCGCCGCTCTTGTCGCCGTTTGGCCGCCGCGTGACGCTCGTTCGCACGATGGCGGACAAGCTCCAGCGCCCGAACCCGACCGACGCGATGGGCGCTGACGTGTTCGACGACGAGGCCGCGGCGCTCGCCTACCTCGAGTCCTCGGCGTAGGCGACGCTCTCGACGTTGGCGGTCAGCGAGAAGGCGCCGAGCGGCCCCGTCTCGTCGTCACGCATCGACAACGTGCCGGCGATCGTGTCGAGGCTCATCGCGGGATCGGTGTCTTCGCGCGTCGTCATCGTGTCGGCGCCCTGCACGTCGGGCCGCGCGCCTCCGACCGTGAGCGTGCACGCGAAGAAGCCCAGGCTCTCGCTGCCGTAGAGGTGACGAGGGCCGCAGTCGATCTGCGCCCGACACGGCAGCTCCGGATCGTCGCTGCGGCGGACCTCGACGGTGCAGACGGTGCCCATGGTCACGTCGGCCAGGCCGCTCGCCGAGGTGACGGTCGCCCGCACGACGCGAGCGTCGGGCTCGGCGGCAGCGCCGATCGCGGACGGCGGCGGCACGGGCGCGGCGGGCAGCGCAGGCGGAGCGGGTGCGGGCGGAGGCGGGAGGGGAGCGATGGGCTCGGTCGCGACGGGTGGTGGGAGCGGCGGCACGGGCACCCCGAGCTCGTCACCGGTCTCCAGCATGTAGATCGCGCCACCCACGGCACCCAAGAGACCGAGCAGGAGCGCGCCGAGACAGCCGACGCCCACCACGATCCACAGGGTCTCGCCCTTCATCCAAGCCTCCTCGCGCGCGGCGCGTGCGCACAGCGTAATGGATGGACGGCGGGCCGACGACCGAAGGCCGGGACGGTGCGGTTCCCTTCGCAACACTCGTTCACTGTTCTCCGCGCTCCGTTCGCGTCATCACCCGGAGATGCGAACGCTCTACCAGAGCAAGCACGCGCGGCTCGAGATCGACGACACGCTGGGCCTCGTTCGCTACACGCGCTCGGGCGAGCCGTTCGAGAGCCTGAGCGAGGTCGAGGCCCTGTTCCGTCAGCTCGCGAGCGCGAACGCGACGATCGATCGTACCAACCTCGTCCTGCTCTCCGACGTGCGCGCGGCGCCCGGGCGCAACGACGAGGCCTTCGAGAAGGCCTTCTTCACGCACCGCGAGGCCCTCTTCGGGGGCTTTCGCCGACGCGCCGTGCTCGTGCGATCCGTCGTGGGAAAGCTCCAGGTCCAGCGCCTGAGCCGCACGAGCCCGATGGAGATGCAGACCTTCGACGACGAGGCCGCAGCCCTCGCGTTCCTCACGTCACGGTAGACCGTCGGGCGCATCGGTCAGCGTCACGGTGGTCGAGCGCGCACCGACGCGGCCATAGAGATCGTACGCGGCGACGGAGACCTCGCGACCCGCCGGAGGTGGCTCCTGACCGGGCAGGACCACCGCGCACCGACCGCCCATCTCGAGCAGCGTGAAGAGCGCACCGTGGAGCGAGGCGCGAGGCTGCGAGAGCATCGCCCGCTCCTGCTCGCCCCAGCGCACGAAGAGGATCACGCCGTTGGCGCTCCGGGCGAGGCCGCCGCGCAGACGCGCGGTGACGGTGAGGTAGTCGTCGCTGCCCCGTGGACCGGGGAGGCTCGTGTGACGCCGCACGACGGACGCGAGGCGTGGCCGTGCAGGCGGAGCACCACGCGCGGGACCGGCGCCGAAGCGCACGTCGTGCCGGCCCGACGCCGAGACCAGCTGCCACGTGCCGCTCGCGGGCGCGGTCGCGGGCACGAGGCGCGCGAGCGAAGGGCCGACCTGCTCGAGCTCGAGCGCGATCGGCTCCGCCCCTTCGCGCTCGAGGTGCGCGTCGATCCGGATCGCGGCGTCGGAGAAGCGCTCGGGCGCGTCACCCACCGCACGACGCGGATCGGTGCCGGCGCGCAGGAGGATGCCCTGATCGCTCGGGATCGCGTCGCGCTCGCTCGGCACGATCTCCATCAGGACGCGCGGCATCGCGCACGCGCCCGCCGACGCACGCGGCGCCAGCGCGAGACCGAGACACCCGAAGGCCGCGAGACACAGCACGTTCAGCGTCAGACCCGTTCGCATCGTGGTCCCGTGCATCGAGCGACGGTACCACCGTCGGCGTGACGACGCGCGATGCGAGGGAGCACGCGTCAGCGTCGCAGGCCGTCGAGCACGACCTCGTCGGGGTGTGCGAGGCGGGTGGGCTCGACGCGCACGTCGGTGCGGTAGACGAGGTAGCTCGCGGCGTCGCCGACGCCGAGCGCGCCGTGACGAGGCAGGCCGAGCACGCGGCGTGGCGTCTCGGTGGCGGCGCGCACGATCGCGCGTGCATCGAGGCCCGCGCGCACGAGGAGCGCGAGCTCGTCTTCGTCGATGCCCGCAGTGCGCGCGTTGCCGAGGTCGGTGCCGTAGAGGATCGCGACGTCCGCGTCGCGCAGCCGGGCGAGGTTCGTGATCGCGCTCGAGCGACCGAACGCGCCGAGCGTCGCGATCACGGCTCGCCCACGCCACGCGTCGATCGTCTCGTCCGACATCGCCTCGAGCGGCGTGTGCGCGAGCACGTCGGCGCCGACGCGCGCAGCACGGAGCGCGCCGCGATCCGTGAGGGCGTGCGCGACGAGGAGCCGCCCGTGGGCATGCGCGCGCGCGGCGACGGCCCCGAGCGAGGCGTCGTCGAGCCCGCCCACGTCCTCGACGGGCACCTTGAGGACCCACGCACCCGCCGCGATCAGCGCGTCTGCGCGCGCGCCACAGCTCGCCGCATCGTCGCACTCGGTGCCGTAGCCATCGCGTCCCCACGACTCGAGTGGATAGCCGCCGCGCGCGGTGATCATCGGGCCCGCGCGGAGCACGACGAGCGGCGACGTGTCCGGCGGCGAGGTGAGCGAGCGCTCGGGCGAGGCGAGGTCGAGCGCGAGCGCGATGCCCCCCTGCGCGTGGGCGCGCGCGACGTCGTAATAGGTGAGGTGCACGTGCGCGTCGACGAACGCCGGCACCACGAGCGCACCGCCGAGGTCGCGCACGTCGACATCGTCGCCCAGCGAGCCGGGCGCCACGATGCGCCCGTCGCGCACGTCGAACGAGAGCGGTCGCCCCTCGATGTCGACCGCGTTCACCACGCGGTGCGTGGACGGTGGATTCGCGTCGGCGGCGTCCTGGGTTGCACCATCGTCCATGCCTGGCGCCCCGGGCGCGGGGACACCGGCGCACGCAGCGAAGAAGAGCATCGCGACGATCGGAGCACGTCGGATCACACCGGTCTCTACGAGGCGAGCCCCACATCGGATCCCCGGCCCGAGACGAGCGCAGGTCCGAACGAGGACGCGACAGTGCCACGGCGTCCGCTGCGTTCGGGGCGCGAGCCACAGGGTTCGAGCGTCGGGCCTCTCCACGCGGTCCTGCCGGACGCGGCGCACAGCCTCGCGTCGAGGCGCGAGCACACGACGGTCGAGGACGCGACAGTCGCCACGGCAGCTGCTGCGTTCGGGGCGCGGCGATCGTCGCGTCTGCGCGGACCGCGAGGTGGCGAAGACGGCCGTGGCGGTCCTCGCGTTTGCCCGTGATCGAGGTGCGCGTCGAGCGTGTGGCGAAGACGGCCCCGGTGATCGTCGCGTCCACACGTGACCGTGAGGTCCGTGTGCTCGCGACTCCCCTCGGTCCTGCCGGGCGCATTCGCGGAGACGTGATCGACGACCAGCGGGGTCGAGGTCCTCGGCGACCGTGCTCGCTGACGTCGCGCAGCCGCGCGCATGGCCTTCAGCGTCGCGTGCTCGGCGCGCTCGCTCGCGTCGGAGCGCCCGGCAGGTCCGAAGGAGAGGCCCGACGCGTGATGCCTGTGGTTCGCGCCGCCACGCGACAGAGCTCGTCGTGGGTCGTCGCGTCTGCTCATGGTCGAGGTGTGCGTCGACCGTGTGACGCAGAGGGCCGCGGCGATCGTCGTGTCTGCGTGTGACGGCGAGGTCCGTGTGCCCGCGACTCCCCTCGGTCCTGCCGGGCGCATTCGCGGAGACGTGATCGACGACCAGCGGGGTCGAGGTCCTCGGCGACCGTGCTCGCTGGCGTCGCGCAGCCGCGCGCATGGCC
>JBILLJ010000244.1:0-7768 GCA_044376125.1 Sandaracinaceae bacterium | reverse complement strand
CTGCGAGGGCCTCGACCATGCGGCCATGCGCCGCTTTCCCATCAAGGTGAAGTTCCTGCCGCCCGATGAGCGGCAGCGCCGCGCGCTCTTCGACGCCGCGCTCGCCGCGCTGGGAGTCGACGAGAGGGACGACGAGCGCTCTGCGGTCGACCGCATCCTCGTGCGCGCGGCGCGCCTGACGCCGGGCGACGTCGCGGCGGTCGTGGAGCAGGTGCAGATCCTCGGCGGCGTCGAGAGCGGCCTCGCGCTCGCGGAGCGCCTCGAGCGCGAGGTCTCCTACAAGGGTGGCGAGAAGAAGATGGTGGGGTTCGGATGAGCACGAAGAAGAGCGAGTCTCCGCTCGATGCGCTGACGGCCGCGATGGACGGTGACCCGCGACGGGAGAGCTGGGGCGTCCTGATGGTCGACACGACAGGCGGACTCGGCGAGGCGAGCCTCCACTGGTATCGCACTCCGGCCCAGCTCGTGCGCGGCGTCGCGGCTGCCCTCGCCGAGCTCACCGACGAATCACCGACGGCATTCGTGAAGAAGGTGCGCGCTCGCCTCGGCACAACGCCGTGGACCGCGCGCGCGATCCGGAAGCACCTGTCCGACAACCAGTCGTGGTCGATGATCTCGTGGGTCGGTCGCTACGCCGACCTCACGAGCGGGCGGAGCCGATGGGCCCGCAAGCTGCGGGCGCACTTCCGGCGAGACCACGACGGCGCGCGAAAGCCGGGAGCCGCGATCACGGCCGAGGAGGCCGAGGCCTTCACGGACTGGCTGCGGGAGTCGGGCGCGCAGCGGCTCTGGTTCTGGTGCGGCCTCGATGGGAGCTGACGGGAGAGATGACGAACATGCATGACGAGCACTCCGAGCCTTCGGCGCCCCACGGCTACCTTCTCCACAAGGCGCAGCGATACATCGCTCTCGGGCCGACACGATACCGGCGTGGCGACGCGCTCGACCGCCCCGTGGTCGGCATCCCGCGGGCCGTGCTCGCCGCGGTGCGCCGCGCCTTCGCGCAGCTCGTCGATGGGGCCGGGACCACTGCCGAGCGGCCGCTCGAGCACGTCGGTACCCGCCCGCTCTACGTGGCGCTGCACATCGCGCACTTCCGCCCCGTCAAGCAGATCGCCCTGCGTGGCGAGAGCGAGCGCCATTTCACGGACCGCATCGACTTCGTCCACGAGGTGGATCCGAGCCTGTCGGTGCGGATCTACAACCGCGTCGAGGCTCCGACGTTCGACTGACTCTCTGAGCTTGCTGGCGGAATGCGCGAGTGCGCGGAAGGCGGAGGAAGTGATGCGTACACAGGAGCTCGACCCAAAGCTCGACCCCGCGAGGATCGACCCCTCGCGGGGCCTCGAGCGAGACGGTGACGACTGGACGATGTTCGGGCTCTCACTCGATCCGGACGCGTGGGTCGCGCTCGGTCCCGAGACTCGGGCTCAAGCCAACGTCTTGTGGATGGGGCCCGCGAAGTGGTCGCGCGAGGACCCCGGCATCTTCCATGGCCGCGTCGTGGGCGCGCGGGCCGAAGTGCGCGAGCTGATTGCGCGTGGCGTCTCCATTCGGGATGTCGCGTGGGCCGACCTCGGCGGCTCGACGGGGCACCACGCCGTCGCGCTCGCGCTCGAGGGAGCGAAGCGCGTCCTGCTCGTCGACGAGCGCGACCCCGGAGCGACCGCGCGAGGCGTCCTCGAGGCCCTGCACATCGACGTCGTCGTGGGGGACGCATGTAGGACGCCGCTGATCGGCATCGAGGCTGTACTCGCACTCTACTCGATCGATCCGCGCTCCGTGCCGGGCCCGCCGGTCGAGGTGGTGGTGCTGGCTCCGCCCATCGAGACCTGGGACTCCGACGACGCGGGTCTGTCGACCATGCGCACGCTCGGCGACGAGGGACGGCGGCTCACCTGGACCACCGAGCTGCAGATGGGAGACGGCTGCTGTCGGCTGGGCGCGCCGCAGACGACGACGATGGAGGTCTGGGAGCGGCGGTGGGCGCCGGTCACGCCCGATCTCGAGCCAGGCCACATTCGCCACTTGAAGGGCGAGGTCTTCGCGCTGCTCAGCCGTCTGTCGTTGCTCGCGGCGGATCGGGCGCGGCCACAGGTCCAGTCGATCACGGGACCAGCGACGGAGACCCGCTCTGTGCTCTTCGATGTCGGGCTCGGAGGCCTCGCGTACGGACACGTCCACCTCGTGGTGAGCGCGAGTCCGGAGGCGCGCACGGCCGTCCTCCTCGACCTCGTGAGAAACTGGCGGAACACGGACGACAAGGCAGTGCTCTACGCGGGGCCCGGCCTCCGGCGTGGACTCGTGGAGGCGATGATGGCCTCGGGCAGCGGGGTCGCGCGCGCGTCCATCGCGTCCGCTGCGCTCAAGACGACCGACTGGATGAGGCTCATGGACGTCGACACCCTCCCCGACCTCCGCGTGCGCGTCGCGGGTGGCGTACGCGAGGCGCACGATCTACAGGACGACGACCTCGGCGCGATCATCGCGGTCGCCGTGGACCTCGACGAGCTCACGTTGGGGCAGCTCGCCGACTGGCAGCGCCTCGCGGCGCGCGAAGGGCTCGTCATCGTGCTCGGTGTGGAGGCGGCTTCACCGGCGCTCGCGGGTCATGAGTGCCCCGAGCTCGGCATCGCGCTCCTCGCGAGCTCCCCGAGCCTCTCACGCATGGCATGTCGAGGAGTGCGGATCGACGGCGGCCTCTCGCGCAAGATCGTGATCGACATCGATCGCGCGTCGCTCGCGCTCCGGGACTACGACCCCGCGAACGCGTACGGCGGCGGAGAGATTCCGGTGGACGAGGAGCTCGAGTGGATGCCGGAGGACAACTGGGTGACGGCGGCGGACTGAGCGCGCGGATGACCGTGCGTCATGGGGACCGGACCCTGATGGAGGTCGCGATGAAGGTCGAGTGGGTCGAAGACCGCAGGCCGCCGGAGCAGGGGGAGCACGTCCTCGTGTTCGCCGAGGTCGGCTTCTCGGCCCTGAGCATCTACGGCCACGCGGCGGGCCTCGAGACGCGAGACCTCGCGCGCTTCGCGGAGGCCGTGAACCAGCGCGACGAGACGGGAACCCTCCTTCCCCGAGTCCCGCTGAGCGCCGTTCCGCGACGCGCCGTCCGGGAGATCACGGCCCCGTCCGACCTCGAGCCGTTCGTGACCGAACTGCTCGAAGAACTCGCGAGCGGCCGTGTCGCGGCGCAGGTTCTCCGCATCGATTTCGCGACGCCGGGGCTCGGCGCGCTCGAGCGAGCGGGTGTGCTGTCGGCGCTCGAGCGAGGTGACGATGCGAGGCTCGAGAGGCTGACGGTTCGGATCATCACCGGGCCGTGAGGTGCCTAGCGCTTACTACCCCATTGGGGAGAGGCTCTCCGGACCGGCCCACGGGCGGGTCGGTGCCCCTTGTGTGACGCAGACGAAGGCGGCATCGTCACGCAATGGTCGGGCGTGCTGGCAGGAGCGCGATGAGGGCAGGAGCGCGATGAGCGGCGGCCCGGGACCCCTCGTGAAGAGGCATCGCGCCGGGGAGCGCAGATTCTCGGGAGAGGACCATCACGGCGAGCGCGCGAGCGGCGGGAACCTCGCGCGCGCCGATCTGAGCGACTGCAACCTTCGCGTTGCGCGGTTCGACGGCGCGAACCTGGACAGGAGCAGGCTCGACCGTGCGTCACTGGCAGGGGCCTGGCTGAGCGACGCCGATCTCACGGGCGCAAGCGCACGCATGGCCGACTTCCAGAGTGCTCGATTGCAGGGGGCAGTGCTCGAGGGCGCCAATCTCGAGGGCGCGAATCTTCAGGACGCCGACCTGCGGGGCGCGGACCTGACGAGTGCCCGCCTCGTTGGCGCGCGGCTCGCCGGCGCCCGCCTGGATGGCGCGAACCTCTCGGGGGCGAACCTGACCGAAGCACGCCTCGCGGGCGCTTCGCTGGTCGACGTCATCGTCTCGAGTCGAACGATCCTGCCCGCTGGGTTCACATCTAACGGGGGCGTCCTCGTGCGACAGCGAGCCGCCACGTCGGCATCCCCGACCGGAGCCGATCCTCCCTCTCACCCATGGTGGTGGCATCCGGGGATTCGTACCTGCGGACGCTGCGCAGTTCCCCTCGCGCACAAGCACCAGGTCGGCGAGGAAGTCATCTGCACGGCGTGCCTTCTGCACGACCGGGCCTCTCGCATCACGGGTGATGTCGAGGGGGCACTCGAGCTGATGAACGAGCGTGGGATCTGCGCGTACTGCGGCGAGCACGCCGACACCGAGGAGACGATCGGCGGCGCGCCGTACGCCAAGACTCTCACGGTCAAGATCTGCGCCGAGTGCAGCGAGTTGAGTGCCGGCAAGGACCTCGTGAGCTTCCCGGCGAAGCGCGAGGCGCTGAAGAAGGCGCTAAGCAATCGCTACGCTCACGTCGCGACCGCGCGCGAGTGGGATGCGGGCGAGCTTGCCGAGCTCGGCGTGAACCTGCGTCGTCCCGCCGCCATCCAGGAGCAGGCGCGCAGGATCGTTCAGGGGCGCCTCGCGTTCGACTTCACGAAGTTGATCGGGCTGTAGCGAGTCTCCGGGACCTGGCGGCAATAGCTCGATCACGCCGAGGAGGACGTGGAGGCCGCCGTGGAGGCGCGTCCCTTCGCAGTCGCGGGCGTCGGGTCGCTCGCCACCTTGTCGGTGGAGGGGCGCGCTGCGTCCCTGGCGATCATCGAGGCGCTCGAGCGCTGAGATCGATGGCATGAGCTCGGCCTCCGACAACGGAGGAGTCCAGATCCCGCTCTCCGGCAAGGGGATCTCCCCTCACGCGAAGCGCTCCACGACCGCCGGCATGGACAGCGGTTGCGCACGGCCTACTGGCCGTGCACGACCACATCATCCACTCAGGTCATCGCGAGCTCTCCTTCATCGCCTGCCCCTCGCGCGCCCGATGGAGCCCGTACAGCTCCAGATCCACCTGTACGGCCACGAGCAAGCAGTCGAGCCCGTGGCAGTCTTGGGTGCGTCGCCAGTAGTCGAGGCAGTGAAGGATCGCGAGAGCCACGCGGTCCTTTGCGATCGTGTGGTGATCCCAGCCTTGTTCGGGGAAGATCGCCTGCTCATCGAGCGGGGCCGGCCAGAGCGAGAGCTCTGCGTCGGGGGGCTCGTCGGTGGGCCGGTGATCGTTGGTGGGCTGGTGATCGTTGGTGGGCTGATGATCGTTGGTGGGCTGGTGATCGTTGGTCGTGGGCTGGTGTTCGTTCATCGGGGCCTCCGTCGGCAGCGACATGCTGCGCCCCTCAACCTGCATCCCGATCACGGCCTTGTATTGCGACACGGGAGCCCATGTCCCGTCTCTTGCGGGTCGCCGCTCGCCGCGACCCCGCATTACCCGTTCTGGCCCGTTCCGACCGTACCCGTCCACCGGGGGTAATGCTCCTCCTCGCGGGCAGCGGTCTCGCCGCGGCGGCACGGCGGCACGGTGCCGGCCAAGTGAGCGTCACGCGACGCGCGCCCATCGCTCGGCACGTCCATGTCGCGGCTTCTGTCTCACGGCCCGGACATCGCGGTTCCGGTACACCGTGCGGATGACGTCGTCGGTGACGACGACCGTCGTGCCCTCGGCGCGACGCGCCGCGGGATCGCGCCTCAGGACGGCCGGGATGTCCCGGAAGCGGAGCACGTAGAACGTCGCTCCCGCGCAGTGGAGCTCCTGGCCGTACCCGATCGTCAGCTCGACATCCTGGTGTGAGATGCGGCGGCGGATCATTCGCTCGCCCGCGTGGTGGGTGATTCGCATGGGGCCTCCCGGGGCTTCGAGGACGGCTCGATGTCGGCCTCGAGGACGATGTCCGGTGAGGACGCGCGATCGGCTCAAGCGCGAGCGACCGTCCTCGCAGCAAGAACCCGCGGTACTGTCTCGGGCCGTGGATGCAGTCGCCGAGCTCGAGACCGCACTGGGCGCAGAGCTGTTGCGCGCCGAGCTCCTCGGAGCGTCGCGGCCACGCATCGGCCAGCGCTACACGATCGACGGATTCCTCGGACGCGGAGCTACGGGGCTGGTCGTTGCGGCACAGGACGAGCGGCTCGGGCGAGCGGTCGCGCTGAAGCTCTCGATCGGTGGGGCGGAGGCGACCGGGCTCGCAGAGGCCCGCGCGCTCGCCCGGCTCGATCACCCGAACGTGGTCCGCGTCTTCGACGTGCTCGTCGCGGACCAGGTGTACGACGGCAAGCCGTTCCGCCTCTGGGTGGTGGCAATGCAGAAGGTCCCCGGCCGGAGCCTTCGCGTGTGGCTGAAGGAGAAGCACCGGTCCACGCAGGAGATCGTGGGCGTGTTCCTCAGTGCCGGGGCCGGACTCGCGGCCGCCCATGCGGAGAAGATCGTCCATCGCGACTTCAAGCCCGACAACGTCCTCGTCCGAGACGACGGGGTGGCGCAGGTCATCGACTTCGGCTTCGCGATCCCGGCGAGGTCTGGCGTGGGCGTGCAGGGCCAAGACGAGGTCGCCGGCACCGAGCCCTACCTGTCACCCGAAGCGCGACGTGGAGTCGCGACGACCAAGAGCGATCAGTTCGCGTTCGCGGTCTCGATGGTCGAGGCGTTCACCGGCGAAGCGCTGCCGCCGAAGGCCGTGCCCATTCCGCCGGGAGCGCCCGCGCAGCTCTGGCTCGCGCTGCTGCGAGCGACTCACTCGGATCCGGGCACGCGTTTCGCCCGGATGGAAGACCTCCTCGCAGAGCTGACCAAGCACCGCCATAGGGGCGTCGGCTGGGGGACGGTGCTCGTTCTCGTCCTGCTCGCGGCCTGGCACTTTCGCGTCGAGCTCGGGTTGACGCGCTCCGTGCCCGAGCGCGGCGCGACAGCCGTCGCGTCAGCGAGTGCTTGCCGCAACGCAGTCGGGCGATGGGGGTTCGACACGGTCGTCACCGATTCGCTCACGAAGCTCTCCCCTGGAGCGCGTGGACGGTACGAGCTCGAGCTCTTCGAGAGAGAGAGCTGCCTCTTGGCGGGCATGATCACCCGAACCACCGACGCCCCGGCGGGCGCCGCGTTTCGCCCGCAAGCCCGTCCGGTGCGAGCCGACCTCGAGGCCCGAGGCAGGCGAAGCGAGGGGACGGTCGCGGTGCGCGCGAGCAGCGTTCGCCTTAAGGGCTGCACGTACTCGTACGAGCTGTCGTTCTCCGCGGACACGCTCGGCGGCATGTTCGTCGCCCAGTGCGGAGAGGACGGAACCTACCAGGGGAGGATCACCAACGGGCGCCGTCTGAGCCCCTGATCAGGTCGGCGAGCTCTACGTCTGGGAAGCCGGTGATCTCGAGCGTGCCGTCGGTTCGGAGGTGGATCTCCGTGGAGGGGACGTGCTCCACGTCCGCGGGGCGGTACCGCGCAGTGAGATAGTGCAGGGTCTGGTTGGTCGAGCCGCGCAGCGGCAGGGTGAGCGAGCGCCGCTCCTGTACGAACCGGCCGGCGACGAGGAGGTCGGTGAGCGCGAGGAGCTCACGGGCCGGTGGCGAGGTGAGCTCGTCCAGCTCGTGCCCGGTGAAGACCACGACGCCGAGACCGCGGTCGCGAGCCGCTCGAGCGACGAGGGCGAGCTGCTTGGCCTGCGCGAAGGGCTCGCCGCCGGTGAAGGTGACGCCGTCGATGCCGTCGGTGCGATTGATCTCGGCGATGAGGTCATCGACGGCGCGGACCGTGCGCGGAGCGAACGACCATGTGTCGGGGTTCCAGCACCCTGGGCACGCGTGCTGGCACCCTTGCACCCAGACGACGAACCGCTCACCCGGGCCGTTGGCACGGCTACGC
>JBILLJ010000243.1:0-7860 GCA_044376125.1 Sandaracinaceae bacterium | reverse complement strand
CCAAGACCGACCCCGTTCCCCACGGCCGAGTACGTCGAGTCACGACCCAGTGGTGGTCGATCGAGCTCCCGGATCACCGCGGCCGCTGGGGCGAGGCGTCGTTCGAACGCAAGACGCTCCGCCAGACGCTCGAAGTGCTCCATCGCGACTTCCCCTGGGCGCTCACGCCGCGCGTGTAACCCGGATCGAACTTGTGATCAGCGGTACTAGGCGATCCTCGAGCCGAGACGTACACGGACCCGAAAGGGGAACTCGAGTCACGGGGGCACGTGGGTACCGCTGGGTTGGTCGCACTCCTCGTGACGCACGGGCTGGACCGAGTCGCGCCGGACTCACACGCCGGGCGCTGGCTATCGGAGCTCGCGTCCGCGCTCGCACCGTAGGGTCGCCGTCCGACCCGGACTTGACGGTCAGCGCTGGAAGAAGATCGGGTTCGAGACCGCGAAGGGCTCGTAGCCCGGATGCACGAGCTGCATGTCGTTGCTCGAGCGCGCGTGCACGATCGCCCACGAGCCGGCGGCGGCCACGGGGACCATCACGTCGCCCTCGAAGCGGATGACCGGATCGGCCCCGGCGGTCAGCGGCATGGTGACGACCGTCTCGCCGTCCACGATGACCTCGAGCTGCTCGACCTCGATCCAGTCCGCTGCCTGCACCCGCACGCGCAGCGGCGCCATCATGCCCGCGCCCGTGACCGTGTCGCCGGGGCCCGCGGCTCCGTCGTTCGCGGTCACGTCGAGGTAGATGCCGCCGCTGATGTACGAGTGACCCGCGGCCGTCGCGTCGCGGACCAGGTTCGGCGTGACCGTCGTGGGATCGTCGGTGCCGAGCGACAGACACGTGCGCGGGTAGCCCACGGGCACGCCGTAGATGTGGTGACTGTCGCTCGAGCCGACGGCGAAGACGCGGCGGCTGCGGTTGAGGAACGAGAACCAGTCAGCGACGGTGTTGTCGCGGTTCTGCTCGAACGACGACTCGTTGAACACCTCGACGACCGTGAACTCCTCGTCCCAGTGATCGGGCCGGCCGACCATGCCCGTCACCCGATCGTAGTCGGCGACGTTGAAGTAGCCGAAGCCCGGGCCCGAGGAGCGCGGGTGGTTGATGATGAGCAGCGGGCTCTCGGGCCGCGCGCGGAGCTCCGCGAACGCATCCGGCGGCAGCGCGCCGTCGTACACGTTGGGGATGTTGCCGTTGCGCTGGTCGTTGTCGACGACCATCGGGAAGGCGCCGAAGTGACCCCACACCCACGTGGTGATCTCCTCGCCCGCGAGCCCGCGCGCCCACGCCGTGAGGCCGAGCCGCTCGATCGTCGGCTGGAAGTCGTCGGCGTACTCGTGCTCGCTCCGCACCGGCAGCTCGAGACCGTCCGCGACCAGACCGAGCACCTTCACCTCGCCGTCGTCGTCCGAGTCGGGCGAGCGCGTCGTGTGGATGTGATAGTCGGCGCACATCCAGCCTGTGGTGTCGACCGAGTGGACCAGCGTCGCGGCGACGGCCTCGTGCTCGCCTGCGGCGACGGTGACGCGCTGCTGGAAGATCTCGTACTCGTAGCCGTGCGAGACGATGACGTCGTAGTCACCGGGCGCCACGGGGAGCGACGTCGAGCCGCTCACCGCGAAGTCCACGTGCACACGGCCACCGGTCACCGGATGCTCACCGTACGTGGCCGGCGGGAACGGCACCGAGCCGCTCGTCGGCAGCACCTGCACGCGCACCGGACCGGGCCCCTCGTCCACGATCGCATCGACGTCGATGTAGCCCACGGCCGGCAGCTCCACCTCCCCCGTGCTCGAGCCCATCGGCACGCTGACCGCATCGCTCACGCCCGCGCCGCGACGCCACGCCGTGATGGACACGTCGGTGTTGGGCACGCGCATCGCGTAGCGACCCTCGGCGTCCGTCGTCGCGCGCGAGTGGTAGGTCGTCCCCGCCACCGCGTGCACGTGCACGCGACGCACGGGCGTCGTGCCGTCTGCTTCGTAGACGGTGCCGCTGACCGTGCGGCTCGTGCCGCCACGCAGACGAACCGCCGCGTCCTGCGCGCCGTTGACGCCCGCGCCGAGCGCGATCGAGCCGAGCGAGACGGTGACACGGGCACAGCCCGCGAGCGGCTGACGCTCGAGCGAGATCACGGTCACGCCGCTGATGTCGAGCTCCGCGTTGAGCTGCGTGCCCATCGGCGCGACCAGGGACCAGCTCGTGCGCTCGTCGAGGTCCGCGAACGAGACGTAGTCGACCTGTCCCGAGAGCGCGTCGAAGCCGCTCGTCGGGTTGAGCAGCGGCATGCGGTTGCCCTGGAAGATGCCGAACAGGATCCGTCGCGCGGTCTGGGAGCGGACCTCCGGGTTCTGCACCGTCATCGAGACCTCGATGTGATCGGCGCCCGGCTCCATGCGGTACTCCATCGACGACGGGTACCCATCGAACTCGTTGCCGCCGCGGAGGAGATCGAGCACGTCGCCGGCGAAGTCGATCGGCGCGAGCGGGCCGTTCACCCGGACGACCGCGGCGTTGCCATCGCTGCCGTCGTTGATGACGCTGACGGACTCGGTCCGCGTGAGGAAGGTCGAGAAGCCGTAGAGGATCTCGTTGAAGTCACCAGCGTCGGTCAGCGCGCCCTCCTCGACGCGCGCGATGCCGACCGGGCGGCCTCCATAGCGGTCGTAGAGATCCGAGACGCCCTCTTCCTCGACGATGAGCGCGAAGCCCGCGCTGCTCGCGAGCACGAAGTCGCCCTCGCGCCACACGCCCAGCTCGGTGACGTTGGGCGGCAGCATCGCAGCGGTGAGGCGACCCGCACGGCTCTGTCCCGCGGGGATCGTGAGCGGATCGGCCGCGCCGTCGTTGCCCTCGGTGAACGGCTCGGCGGCGGGGCACTCGGTCGGCCCACCATCCTGATCCGCGTCCGGCGTCGAGAACGCGTCGCCCTCCACGGCCGCGTCGATGGGCGCAGCGGTCTCGCAGCTGCAGCCCGCAGCCGCGCTCGTCGCGACGAGGCCGACGGTGAACAAGAGGTGACGAGAAGGCCCAGTCGCTCGGAATTCCATGGGTCGCGATGGTACCCGAGACACGAGTTCGTCACCAAGCCGACACGTGACCTCGCGCGGCCGGCGCGCGCGTGCGTGCGT
The DNA here is from genome assembly GCA_044376125.1 of Sandaracinaceae bacterium. Taxonomy (GTDB): domain Bacteria; phylum Myxococcota_A; class Polyangia; order Polyangiales; family Sandaracinaceae; genus JAFLCL01. The sequence goes on along the minus strand of JBILLJ010000243.1, from coordinate 4,729 downwards.
GCCCGGCGCACGGGTGGTAGGCCCGCCCGGCCATGACGATCCAGATCCGAGAGCACACGCCCGGCAAGGACATCGAGGACTTCATCCGGGTGGGGCACGTCGTCTACGGCGACGATCCGAACTGGGTCCCGCCGCTCGAGTTCGACCTCCGACAGCGCCTGACGCCCGGCAAGAACCCCTTCTTCCACCGCGGCGAGGTGGGCCTCTTCACGGCGTGGAAAGACGGCAAGCTCGTCGGCCGCATCTCGGCACAGCTCGATCACATCCACCTCGATCGATACAAGGACAAGACCGGCTTCTTCGGCTTCTTCGACACGATCGACGACGACGCGGTCGGCAAGGCGCTCCTCGACGCGGCCGAGGCCTGGCTCGAGAAGCGCGGCATGGTGCGCATGCGCGGCCCGCTGACCTTCCACATGTACGAGGAGGCCGGCGTGCTCATCGACGGCTTCGACATGCCGCCACAGATCCTCATGGCGCACACGCGCCCCTGGCAGCAGCGGGTCTGCGAGAACAACGGGCTCGTGAAGGCCAAGGACCTCTTCGCCTGGCGCTTCGACGTGGGCAAGATCCCCGAGCGCGCCGAGAAGGCGTGGGCCGAGGTGAAGAAGATGCCCGAGGTGAAGCTCCGCTCCGTGCGCCGCATGGAGATGCAGAAGGAGCTCGCCGCGATCATGCGGATCTTCAACGACGCCTGGGAGCAGAACTGGGGGCATTGCCCGGCGAGCGAAGAAGAAGTGAAGAAGACGGGCGAGGACCTCCTGCTCATCCTCGACCCGGAGCTCGCGTTCATCGCCGAGGTCGACGGAAAGCCCGTGGGCATGTGCATCGCGGTCCCGAACCTCAACGAGGTGATCCGGGACTTCGATGGCAAGCTCAACCCGGTGACCGTCGCGAAGCTCCTCTACCGCCTCAAGCTCAAGGGCCCCAAGACTGCGCGTCTCATGATGCTCGGCATCAGCAAGGACGTGCGCGGCATGAAGAAGTACGGCTACCTCTCCCACGCCCTCTACGTCGAGGTCGCCAAGCGCGGCGAGAAGCTCGGCTACGAATGGGGCGAGCTGAGCTGGACGCTCGAGGACAACAAGCCGATCAACCTCGGCATCAAGTCGATGGGCGCGAAGATCTACAAGACCTACCGGATCTACGAGCGCCCCATCCGCAACGCCGCAGCCGTGGCGGGGGAGTGACGATGCACTCGGTCGCGCTCATCCTCCACATCCTCGGCGTCATCCTCTGGATCGGCGGCGGTCTCGCCGGCGCGATGGTCGCGATGACGGCGGCCGCACGCGGCAAGGAGATCCGCGAGGCCGCCCTCGGTGACGTCCGCCGCGCCCTCCTCTTCGTCTCGGCGCCTGGCCTCGTGCTGGCGTTCGCGGGCGCCATCGCGCTGCTCGTGCCTGGCTGGGAGGCGTTTCGCTCCATGGGCTGGGTCCACGCGAAGCTCACCATCGGCGTGCTCCTCGCGGGCGTGAGCGGTGTGCTCAGCGGCCGCGTGCGCCGCGCCGCGACGGGCGAGCGGGACGCACCGGCCGGCCTCTTCGCCGCGCTCGGCGGAACCCTGGCCGTCGGAGCCCTCCTGGCGATCGTCCTCGTCGTCCTCCGCCCGTTCTGACTCGTGAAGTGGCGTTCAGGCTCGTGGGTGAGCCCGTGATGTCTCGTTCACGATCCGGGGGCCCGCTGGTGGGGTGACGGAGGCGCTCGCAAGCGAAATCGGCCGAAAAGTCGCTTTTCGCTTGCCGTGGCACGACTCTCGCTGATGCGGCTGCACGCGGCCAACGCCGCCCAAGGAGCCCGTCCGATGCGCGACTTCCTCACCCTCACCGTCCTCATCGCCCTGCCCGCCACCGTCGCCACGATCGGCTGCAACAACTCGCCTGGTCTCACGGTCACGGGCGACGTGGTCGTCGACGCCAGCGGCGCGACCTCCTCCTTCACGTTCGAGCAGCCAGCGCGCCTGGACGGCGCCGCGCCGACCGGCGCGATCACCGGTGGCTGCACGCTCACGAGCGACCCCGGCCAGTCCTCGTACGGCGTGGTCGTGGACCTCTACGGTCCGAGCAGCACCGAGGGGCGCGCGCTCCGCGCCATCACGATCATGACGCGCACCGACACGCCCGCGAACGGCACCGTCGAGGCCGAGCTCGGCGCCGACACGTTCCGCGGCACGTGCACGGTGGACGTGCCCTTCGTGAGCGGCAACGGTCAGGTGCGCGTGCGCGCCACGGACTGTGCGATCAGCGGCGCGGGCGAGAGCGCGAGCGTCGACCTCGACCTGACGTTCGATCGCTGCACGGTCACGGTGCAGTGAGCGTCTGACTCGGGCCGGGCTGCGTCAGCACGCGCAGCGCGCCCCGACCGATCGGCGCCTCGAGCGCGCGACCGCTCCAGGTCGTCGCCTCGAGGCGCTCGCCGTCCGTCCACACCGTGACGCTGCCATCGGCGTCCGTGCGTGCGACGTGATCGGCGCTGCCGCGCCAGCGCTCGAGCACCTCGGCGTGTGGATGTCCGTAGCGGTTGTCCACGCCCGCGCTGATGACGGCGAGCCACGGCCGCGTGGCCTCCACGAGCGGCGGCGTGCTCGACGTTCGCGAGCCGTGGTGGCCCACCTTCACCACGTCGACGTGCCCCAGGCGCGAGGCGAGCGCTCGCTCCGTGTGCTGCTCCGCGTCTCCGAGGAGGAGGAACGAGCGACGCCCGTGGGTCACGCGAAGGACGAGCGAGTTGTCGTTCGCGTCGAAGCCCGGATCGAAACGGGGACACGGCCAGAGCACCTCGATGCGCGCGCCGCCGCGCACACGCGGGCGCCCGCAGAGCGTCTCGGGCGTGTGGATGGGGACGAGGAGCCCGGCGTGTCGACGCGCCCAGTGGCCCTCGGGCGCCTCCTCTGCGGCCTGTCCCGAGTCCCAGAGCTCGCCGATCACGAGGCGCGACGCGACGCCTGCGAAGCCGCCGTAGTGATCGGGATGCGGGTGGGTGACGACGGCCACGTCGATGCGCGATCGACGCCGCGCGCGCAGCACCGGCACGATGGCCTCGAGGCCCGGGTCGCGGCGCGAGCCGAAGCCGGCACCTCCCGCGTCGATCAGCCAGAGCGAGCCATCAGGCAGATCGAGCAAGGCCGCATCGCCCTGGCCGACGTCGAGGAAGGTGGCGCGCAGCACACCACTCGCGCCGTCGGATTGCAGCCTCGCCTCGCAGGCCACGAGCGCCAGGAGCGCCAGAGCGAGCACGAGGGCCGCACGACCGACGCGCGCGACGCGGAGCAGCGCGAACGAGGCCACTGCGATGACGACGAGCTCGGGAGCATCGGGGGGAGGCGGCGCGAGCGAGGAGCCACTCCGCGCGAAGAAGGTCGAGAGCGCGAGGAACGCACGCACGACGAGCTCCGTCGGTGCGGCGGTGAGCCAGGCCAGATCACTCGAGAGCGTCGCCAAGAGCGCGTGCAGGGTGCCGACCGGAAGGAGCACGGCCGCCACGATCGGGACCACGACGAGGTTCGCGACGACGGAGAGCACCGGCAGCGCACCGAAGCACCACAAGGAGAACGGCGCGGTGGCGATCGACGCCCGAACGGCCGCGCGCAGGAGGAGACGCACGGGGCTCGTCTTGCCCTCGTCGTCCTCGCGTGCGCGACGCGGCTCGAGGACCGCGGCCGTGGCGAGCGCAGAGAGCACGAACGCAGGGCTGCGAACGGCCTCGGGCGTGATCACGAGGCCACCCACCACGACCAGCGCGGTCACGGCGAGCGGGTCGGCCGCGCGGCCGCGCGCGGCGAGCAGCCACGTGATCGAAGCGCTCGCCGCCGCGCGCCACGCCGACGGCGTCCCGCCCGCGAACGCCGCGTACATCGGAGCGATCAGCGCCCCGCATCCCCAGGCGATCACGCGAGGATCCCAGCGTCGCGCGATCCACGTGACGCGTCGGAGCGCGCGCGCCAAGAGCGCGACGAGCGCGCCCACGACGAGCGTCACGTGCATGCCCGAGACGGCGATCACGTGCGAGAGCCCCGCGCCACGCGCGCTCTCGGCGTCTTGCTCCGAGAGCGCCGCGTCTCCGAGCACCAGCGCCACGACCACGCCCTCGACGTCGTCCGCGAGGCTCGCCCGGAGCGCGACACGAACACGCTCTCGGAGCCGCGCGAGCGAAGCCTCGAGCCCCTCGCCGCGCGTTCGCTCGAGCACCACGCCGTCGCGCCCACGAAACGCGCCCAGCGTGCGCACGAAGGCGGGATGCGGGCTCTCGTTGCGGAACGGGACCAGCGCCTCGAGCGTGACGTCGACGCGCACGCGGTCACCGACCTCGGCGTCGAGATCGAGCAGCACGCGGTCGAGCGCGAGCGCGTGCGGACCCGAGCGCGCCTCGGCCACGCGGAGCGTCGCCCCACGGCGCGCATCGCGTGCGACGACGAGCCCCTCGAGCTGGGCGGGGCCCGCCGACGCGAGGCGGGGCGGCGCCGGCACGCTCGACGCGAGCGCGGCCAGGAGCGCGAGGGCCGGACCGACCCACTGCCTCGGTCGCAGACCGATGCGGAGCCCAACCACCGCCAGGCAAGAGCCGACCCCGATGGCGACGACTGGGCCGATGGTCGAGAGCGACGCGGGGGCGAGCAGCGCCCCCAGGAGGGCGCCCGCGCCCAGCCAAGTCAGTGAGCTGGTGAGAGAGCGGCGAGGAGCTCGATCCGTCATGCGCAGGGCCGTTGCACCCTTTGCACCGGCCCTCGCAGGCC
>JBILLJ010000357.1:0-7907 GCA_044376125.1 Sandaracinaceae bacterium | reverse complement strand
TCAGGGCATCACCGTCGGCGCGGGCGGATCGTCGAGCTCGGGGTCCATGCCCTGGACGACGCGGTAGCGGTGGCCTGCGACGAGGTGGAAGGTCTGCGTCGAGAGCGACGCGTCGGGCCAGCGGATCGTGACGTCCGCCTCGCACGCGGTGCCGAGGCCGAAGTGCTGCACGAGATCGTCCTGCGCGCCGTAGTGGCCGTGGCCGCCCTCGACGTCGTGCGTCTGCGTGATGCCGCCTGCGGTCACTTCGACGCGCGCGCCGATCGCGCTCCGGTTGGCCATCGTGCCCTCGAGGCGCAGCGCGACGAAGTTCGCACCGAGCTGGTTCTCGAAGAGGCGGACCTGCATCGTCGGGTAGCAGTCGTCGGGCGCGCCGCAGCGCGCGCGCGAGTGGCCCACGACCACGTCGAGGTCGCCGTCGCGATCGAAGTCCGCGACCGCGATGCCGTGGCTGCGGTTGTGATCGATGCCCTCGCCGCGCGGCACCTCGGTGAACTGGAGCGCGCTGTCTTGGTGGAAGAGCACGCCGTGGTTGCCGGGGTAGTCGCTCATCCCGAAGTAGAGGTCCTGCCAGCCGTCGGCGTCGAAGTCGAAGATCGCGCCGGTCATGATGCCTTCGTTCCAGCCGCCCGGATCGTCGTGCGGGATCGTGATGCCCATCGCGTCGCGGCCGGGCCGCTCGAAGACCACGTCGGCCGAGCCCGTGTTGACCATGAGCTCGGCGTGGTCGGAGCCCTGCCCTGCCCACCAGTGCGCGATCTCGCTCGTCAGGAGATCCACGTCGCCGTCGTTGTCGACGTCACCGCACATCGTCGCGCCGCTGTTGCCGCCGAGGCGGAACGCCTGTCGGCCCGTGTCGTGATCCCAGTTGTCCGCGCAGCCGATCGTCGGGGCCGGCACGCCCGCGCAGTCCTCGGCCATCGGGTTCGCCTGGCAGTAGCAGCGCGCGAACTGGTCGTCCTGCCAGACCTGGTCGTCGTCGAACGCGTAGCCCGAGGCGATCGCGACGTTCTCGAACGTGACCGCGCCCGCGGCGCCCGTCGCGCGCCAGAGGAGGTTCGGCGCGCGGCCGTAGCTCGCGGCGAGCAGCTCCGGCAGGCCATCGCCGTTGAGGTCGCACGCGTTGCCAGACCACGCGCGCGGATGCGAGAGCGCTCCGTTGATGTTGTCGAGGTTGCTCCAGCCCTGCGTGGCGAGCCCGAGGTCGGCAGTGCGGTCGACGAAGAACGCGCCGCCTTCGTTGACGTAGAAGTGCGGCGGGCGGAACGAGAAGCCGCCCATCGAGTTCGCGTTGCCGTGGTGCGGCGTCCAGAGGTCGAGGTCACCGTCGAGATCGAAGTCGACGAAGCTCGCGCCCGCGACCGTGTCGGTGAAACCATTGAGGCGCACGTCGCTCAGCTCGTCGAAGTGGCTGAACGTGTGATCGGGGTTCTGCAGCATGATCTCGCTGCGCTCTCCGCCGGTCGCCATCGTGTCGACGGTGCTGACACCGAGGTACACGTCGAGGTCGCCGTCGTTGTCCACGTCGCCGAAGGCGTGCACGTCCACGGGCCTTCCGCCCGGATCGCCCGAGCGACGCGCCACGATGCCCGAGGCCTGGGTGACGTCCTCGAAGGTGCCGTCGCCGCGGTTCCGCATGAGCCAGATGGACCGCGTCGCACCGAAGTCGTCGGCGCCCGAGCCGCGGCGCACGAAGAGATCGGTCCAGCCGTCGCCGTCGTAGTCGATCGCCGAGAGGCGCACACCCTCGACGCCGTCGAGGCCCCACGCGCTCGTCTCCTCGGTGAACGCGAGCGTGCCCGGCGTCCAGCGCGGCTGCGCCGGGTTGCACACGGGGCTCACCACGCACTCGCCCATCTCGCAGGTGCTGCCCGTGGCGCACTCCACCATCAGGCACGGATCGGGCGGAGGGGTCTCGGGACAGCCGGGCAGGAGAAGCAGGCTCGAAGCACTCGAAGCGAGGACGGCGCGAAGACGCATGGCCGCGAGCGTAGCGCGCCGTCCCCCGCCCTCAATAGAAGCAGCAGCGGAAGCCCGTGTTCGGGAACGCGAAGCTCGTGGACGCGACCGTGTAGTCGAACGTGCACGTGCGGCCGGGCTCGACGTTGTTGAAGCTGCCGCCGCGCAGGTAGTAGACGCCCGAGCCCACGCTCGTCTCGGTGTTCGTCCACTCGCGCGCGTTGCCCGACATGTCGTAGATGCGCGCGCCGCCGGTCCAGTCCGCGTAGCACATGCCGAACGTGCTCGAGCCCGTCGGGAAGAGGGCGTCCTGATCGCCCGCCGTCATCGAGCTCGAGTCGTACTCCTCGCCGTTGCACGTGAGCTGCGAGCTCGCCGTGCAGGCCGTCGCGTAGCCGTAGGTGCAGGTGCCGGCGGGGCCTCGGCACGCGGCCGTCCAATCGGTCGCGTCGCAGAGGCGCCAGCCCGTCGCGCCACAGCTGCCCGACGCGTTGAGCGCACAGCACGCGTCGCGCGCCTGCGTCCAGGTGACGGTGGTCCACGGCATCACGTTCGGGGTCGAGCAGGCCACGTTGCTCACCGAGCCCTGCGCGGTCGCCGTCGCGTCGGGGCGCGAGGCCTCGTACGCCATGACGCGCACCGTGCCGCCGCCCGTGCGCGGGATCGTGACCGTCGGGATCGCGCTCGGCAGGATCCCGTTGTCGATCGTGCCGTCGCAGTTGTCGTCGACGTTGTTGCAGAGCTCCGCGCTCGGCGTGCCGGGCGTCGTGACGCTGCAGCCCGCCGTCGTGAGGCTCGTGCACATGTTCGTGCCCGTGCGCCGACACGCGCCGGTGCCGACCGAGCAGCTCGTGCCCATGCCGGTCATCGGGTTGATGAGCGGCGCGAAGGGCTCGTCGATCGCGCCGTCGCAGTCGTTGTCGCGGCCGTCGCAGCGCGTCTCGGTCGCCTGGTAGTGCATCGAGGCGTACGTACAGGTCCATCCCATCGCGCCGCTGCACGCGGCGGTGGTGCCCGCACAGACGCCGTTCGGGTTGCAGAAGTTGCTCGGCGGCGTGAGGCCCTCGTCGACGTTGCGATCGCAGTCGTCGTCGACGCCGTTGCAGACCTCGCCGCCGCGGATCGTGCACGCGTACTCGCAGCCGTTGGCGAGCATGCCGTCTTCGTCGACGAAGCCGGGCATGCAGGCCGCCAGCATGCAGCTGCCGCCGGTGCACACCGGGAAGGCGTTGGCGAAGGCGCAGATGCGCCCGCACATGCCGCAGTTGTTGAGGTCCGTCATCAGCGAGAAGGTCTCGTCCGACGCGCCGTCGCAGTTGTCGTCGCGACCGTTGCAGGTCTCGAGCGCCGGGCCCGTGCCGCCCGTGCACGCGAGCGTTCCGCCCGTGCACGAGGTGGTGCCGAACGCGCACTCGCCCGTGTCGATGCCGCAGTTGGCGCCGCCACCCGGGTTGCCCTCGTCGGTCGAGGCGTCGCAGTCGTCGTCGAGGCCGTTGCAGGTCTCGGTGCCGGGCGTGGTCCCGCCCTCACACACGAGGGTGCCCATGCGACACGCCTGCACGCCGGTCGTGCATGCACCGACGCCGCTGCCGCAGACGCGGCCACCCTCGGGGTTGCCGTTGTCGTTGGTGCCGTCGCAGTCGTCGTCCAGGCCGTTGCAGAGCTCGGCCGTGGAGCTCGTGCCGCCCGTGCAGGTGATGCGACCGGCGACGCACGTCTCGGTGCCGAACGAGCACTCGCCCGTGTCGATGCCACACCGACCGCCGCCCTCGGGGTTGCCCTCGTCGATCGTTCCGTCGCAGTCATCGTCGCGGCCGTTGCAGGACTCCACGGCCGGCGAGGCCGCGGTGCACGCGTACTCGCAGCCGTTGTCGGGCACACCGTCGACGTCGTGGTAGCCCGCGTCACACGTGTCGAGCGTGCACGCGCCTGCGGTGCAGCTCGCGCCCGCGTGGATGAAGCGACACGTGCGACCGCAGCGACCGCAGTTCGTCGGGTCGGTGTCGAGGTCCACGTCCTCGTCGACCGTGAAGTCACAGTCGTTGTCGCGGAGATCGCAGACCGCGTCGTCGGTGCCCGTGGGCAGGCATCGCTCTTCGCAGCCGTCGGTCGCGTCCATGTTCCGATCGAAGCGGCCGAGGTCGCACTCGCGGATCGTGCAGGCGCCCGCGACGCACTCGCCGAAGGCACCGGGCGGCGCGCACGGGATGCCGCAGCCGCCGCAGTTGTCCTCGTCGGTCTCGGTGTCGATGCCCTCGTCGATGTTCGTGTCGCAGTCGTCGTCGCGGCCGTTGCAGCGCTCGGGCGCGCCCGGCGTGCAGCCGTCGGGCGCGAACGCGTCAGGCCCCGTGTCGGTCGGGAGGTTCGTGTCGTAGCGGATGTTCCACGCGTCGTTCGATCCGCCGTCGCCGCTGGGCGGGCCTGCGTCGATCGAGGGATCGACGCAGTCGAAGCAGAAAGGGTCGACGTCACATCCTCCCGCGCCGAGGCCGATCAGGCCGACCACCGAGAGCCAGGCCGCGCGCACTGCATCGCGTCGGCGAGGGCGCGCGCGCCTCCTCGAGCGCGTGCGGCGCGCGAGCACGACGAGCGCACCGAGGCCGACGAGCCACCACGCGCCCGCGCTCGGGCCGCTGCGATCGGCGCCCACGCCCGCCGCGCACAGGCATCCTCCGCCGCCGGCGGCGAGGCCTCGCGTGAAGGGATCGCGGTCGCTCGTGCCCGCATCGATGCCCGCGTCCGGCTCGCTGGGGCCCGCGTCCGGAGCGCCGGTGAGGGCACACTCGCCAGCGACGCAGCGCTGACCCGACGGGCACGTCACGCCGACGCAGGGATCGGGCTCGCACGCGCCGGTGAGCGGATCGCAGCTCGTGCCCGACCCGCACATGACGCCCGTGCACATCGCGGTGACGCAGTCGCCGCTCGCGGGATCGCAGACCTCCGTGGGCGTGCAGCTCGCGTCCGCGCAGAGATCGGTCTCGCACACGCCGCGCACGCAGCGCTCGCCGTCCGCGCACGACACCGTCGCGCAGCTCGGCTCGCAGGTGCCCATGCGACAGACCTCGTCGGCGTCGCAGCCCGCGCTCGTGCACGGGTCGGTCGTGCACGCGCCCGTCGTGAAGTCGCAGACCTCGCCCGCGGGGCAGCCGAGGCCGCGGCAGCTGTCCTCCACACAGCGACCCATCGGATCACGCGGATCGCAGACCGTGCCGTCCGTGCAGACGACGCCGTCGCACGGGAACGTGCACTCGGTGCCGCGACACACGCAGCTCGAGACGTCGGCGCTGTCGGGCGCGCAGCGCACCTCGCCGCTCTGCTCCACGGTCGTGCCCGCGCACGCGGCCGCGTTGCAGGCCTCGGCCACGCAGTAGCAGGTGTCGCCCATGCGGAGCGGCGTGCGCCCCGTGGCGCACTCGTCACCGAACTCACCCACCATACAGGGCGGCGCGCACTGACACTCGACGCACGCGCTCGTGCCGGGGCAGAGCGAGCCCATGTCGGGCGGCTCGTCGGTCGCCCCGTCGCAGTCGTTGTCGTTGCAGTCGCAGGTCTCGGGGCCGCCCTCGACGCCGCCCACGCACACGGGGCGGCCATCGACGCACATCGTGCGGCCGAACATGCAGATGCCCTCGTCGGTGCCGCACGTCTCGCCGAGCGCGAGGCCGTCGTCGACCGCGCCGTCGCAGTCGTCGTCGAGGCCGTTGCAGACCTCCTCGGTCGGCCCGAGCGCGCCGCGGCACACGACCATGCCGCCCATGCACTCGTTGAAGCCGGGCACGCACTCACCCACGTCGGTGCCGCACGCCTCGCCGATGCCGAGGTCCTCGTCGATCTGCGTGTCGCAGTCGTCGTCGAGCGCGTTGCAGCTCTCGGCGACGGGACCGACCTCACCCATGCACGTGAGCATGCCCGCCGCGCACACGGTGGTGCCCGGCATGCACTCGCCTTCGTCGGTGCCGCAAGGCACGCCCGCGCCGGGGCTGCCCTCGTCGGTGCTCGCGTCGCAGTCGTCATCGAGGGCGTTGCAGCTCTCCGCGACCGGACCGGTGGCGCCCGTGCAGACGAAGCTGCCTCCGACGCAGGCCAACACGCCGGGGCTGCACTCGCCGACGTCCATGCCGCACGGGCCCATCGTGGCGATGCCCTCGTCGGTGCGTCCGTCGCAGTCGTCGTCGAGCGTGTTGCACGTCTCGGTGCCGGGGCTCGTGCCACCGACGCACGTCAGGCCGCCCATCACGCACTGGATGGTGCCCGGGCGACAGATGCCGGCCGCGCTGCCGCAGGTCGCGCCGCCCGCGGGGTTGCCCTCGTCCACCGTGCCGTCGCAGTCGTTGTCCGAGCGATCGCAGAGCTCGGTGCTCGGGCCCACCGCGCCCACGCACATCATGTCCCACGCGCCCGCGCGACACGTCTCGGTGCCGGGGCGACACGTGCCGGTGCTCGAGCCGCACGCGCGCGTGATGCCGTCGATCACACCGTCGCAGTTGTTGTCGCGGTTGTCGCAGGTCTCCGCGACCGGGCCCACGCCCGTGCAGCCGCCGAACACACCGGCGGTGCACCGCTCGACACCCACCGAGCACTCGCCGGTGTCCACGCCGCAGGGCCGCGTGATCGGCCCCTCGTCGACGCGCGTGTCGCAGTCGTTGTCCATGTTGTCGCAGATCTCGGGCGTGGGCGCGGGGCACGTGCACACGCCGCCTTCGTCGATCGCGCCGTTGCAGTTGTCGTCGCGACCGTTGCACGTCTCGGTGAGCACACCGCAGGTGCCACACGCGTTGGCCACGCCGTCGTCGACGGTGCCGTCGCAGTCGTCGTCCATGCCGTTGCACGTCTCGCTCGGCACGGTGCCGCACGTGTTGCACGCGTTGCGAACGCCCTCGTCGACGAGCGTGTCGCAGTCGTCGTCGAGGTTGTTGCAGGTCTCGAAGCGGAGGCTGCGCCGCACGATCTCCGACAGGCCCGCAGACAGCGCGACGCGGTCGTTGGCGAAGTAGGCCGTGTCGCCGCCCGCGGCGCCCGCGTCGGTGCCGCCCGCGGTCGCGATGCCGTTCAGCAGCGTGCGCGAGCTGGCGTCGATCGCCAGACCGACGACGTACGTGTTGATGCCGTTGGCGAGGAGCGTCGCGGCGGCGCTGTTGGGTGTGCCGCCGCACGACTCGACGCCGTCGGTGATGAGGATGACCGAGTACGGTCGACAGGCGCGCGCCGAGTCCGCGTCGCGGACCGGATCGAGGTAGTCGTTGGCGCTCGTGAGGATGCCGGCGAGCGGCGTCGCGCCTTCGGGACGCAGCTCGCAGTCACCCGTCGTCGTCGTGTTGCAGAAGTTGCCCGCCGTCGTGGTGTTCACGAAGTTGGTCTCGACGCCGTCGAGCCAGCGCAGGATGCCGTACGTGTTGTCGCGACCGGCCCAGGGGCCCATGTCGGGGAAGCCCACGAGGAGATCACCTGCGCGGCCCGTGCCGAGACCGCACGTGCCCTGGTAGTTCGTGCACACGGTCGGATCGCCACCGGCGCGCGTGCGGATGCGGCGGCGGCCTCCGGTGCCGGGCCGGCACGCCGACGGAATCAGGCTCTCCCAGTCCCAGAAGCAGAGCGCGCCGTTGTTGCAGAGCGGGTTGCCGTACGAGGTGAGGTACGGCCCGGCCGAGTTGCACTCGTAGTTCTGCGCGGTGAGGCACGAGAGGTTCGTGCCCTGGTTCTGCTGGAAGCGAGAGAGCGCCCAGTCCACCTCGCCGTAGGCGCGCACGATGTCGCCGACCGCGTTCTTCGCGATGAAGATGCGGCTGTCGTTCGCCTGCCCGTCGCAGTTGGTGTCGAGGCCCGCGGTGCAATTGCCACCGCAGAGGCCCGCGCCTGCCGTCGTGGTGCAGCCCGTCGTGACGCCGTCGCCGAAGGTCGCGATGCCGTCGAAGTCGAGGGCCATCGAGCCCGATGTGTCGAAGGCGATC
>JBILLJ010000028.1:0-73292 GCA_044376125.1 Sandaracinaceae bacterium | reverse complement strand
CGCGGTGCAGGCGACCCCGACGATGCGGAGCACGGCGTCGCGCTTGGCGATCGAGCTCACGAAGCTCGCGGCGACGAACAACGAGACGAGCGCGAGCCCCTTCAGCACCTCCTCGCGCGTGCGCCCAGGATCTTCGGTGACGGTGCAGCGCGGCTCGAGGCCGAACAGCTCCGCCGTGCGGGCCGTGTGCTCCGCGGACTCGGGCACGAGCCACGACGCGAAGCCACACGGGATCGGGACGGCCTGAAGGGTCGTCCACAGCGCACCCGCCACGAGCGCCACGAGCAGGAGCCCGTGAGGCAGCGGTCGCGCGCTGCGCCAGCCAGCGAAGGCCGCCATGAGCACCGACACCGCCGACAGACCCGCGATGACGGGCACGGTCCAGCCGAGCACGCCTCCGAAGAGAAGGGGCGCGGTGACGGTGGTGACGCCCAGCGCGCCGATGGCGAGCTGTTCGCTCCAGGGGCGGCCGGGCCGCCGGCGGTCGTCGGGCGTGGGCATGGGACGGGCGCGGGGAGGTTGCCCGCGGTGGTGAGGGTATTCGAGGCGTGGTGTCCCGCGCGAAGGAACGGGCTCGTTGTCCGCGATGCGCGGGTCGGCCACGCTCGGCCGGTGCGCATCGGCAGTGTCGGCGTGGCTGCGCAGGTCCCTGAGGCGCTGGAACGGGCGGGGCACGAGGTCGTGCGCTTCCCGCGTGCGCCCTCGAGGGCCGAGGCGCTCGGCCTCGAGCTCCTCGTCGTCTGCGGGTTTCCGAGACGTCTGGGCCCGGACGTGTTCGCGGCGCCGAGGCTCGGGACCTGGAACGTGCATCCTTCGCTCCTGCCCGCGCGCCGCGGTCCGCAGCCCCTGCGGTGGGCGATCCTCCGCGGAGATGAACGCCTGGGCGTGACCGTTCACCAGATGAGCGACGTGATCGATGCCGGCGACATCTGGTGGCAGCAAGGCGTGCGCTGCGAGGGCGACGGCTACACGGCCTCGCTCGCGAAGCTGGTGGCGCGCGCCGCCGACGTGCTCCCCGGCCTCGTCGCGGAGGCGCTCGCGGGGCGGCGGCCCGTGCCCCAGGCGGGCCCTGGCAGCTACGATCCTCGGGTGCCGCCTGCGCTTCGCCGGATCGACCCCGCGCTCGAGGCGGACACGCTCGTGCGTCGGGTCGCTGCGACCGACGACATCCCCGCGAAGCTCGTCGGGCCCGATGGGCACGTCGCGCTCCGGCGTGCGGCGCGTGCGCAGGGCCCACTTACGCAGGTCGGGCGCGTGGTCGCCGCCGACCGAGGCAGCGTGACGTTCGGAGCCCTCGACGGTCTGGTCCGCGCGGAGATCGTGGTGGCGGGCGCGCGCCAGCGAGCCCTCCGCGCCGGGGACGAGCTGCGGCCGATGGGGCTCCGATGAGGCGCCTCCGCGTGCGGCTCCTCGCGGCGCTGGTGCGCGCCCCTGGCCGCACGCTCGCGCTCGCCGCCCGCTACCTCGCGCACGATGCGCGCTGGCCGCGGCGCCTCGGTGCTGGGCCGCTCGACGACGTGCTCGCGAGCCTCGACGGCTTGCCCGGACGCCGCGCGGCGCGACTCGAGGACGTCGCGCTCGCGATCGAGGTGGGCCAGGCGCTCTCGTCTCGCCTCGGACGGCGGCGCACCTGCCTCGAGCGTGCGCTGTCGCGCTACGCGCTCCTGCGAGAGCACGGCCATGCGCCCCAGCTCGTCGTCGCGGTCGAGCCCGACGCTGCGCGGAGGTCGTCCGAGGCCATCGGGCATGCGTGGGTCGAGGTCACGGGGCGCGTGGTACCGGCCGAGCGCCTCGCGCCGCTCGTCGTCTCACTTCGACATCCCTCCCACCCGCGACTAGTACCTCTGCCCGGAACATCGAGCCCATGACGGAAGCCCGAGACCTTCTCCTCCGAACCGACCCGCGCGTCCTGCTCACCGAGCTCGACGACGGCTCCGGGTTGCTCCTGCACCTTCGGACCAAGCTGTACTTCACGTTGAACGAGCAGGCCGTCCTGGTGTGGAAGACGCTCGCGAGCGAGCCGTGCACGGCCTCTCGGCTGGTCGACGTGCTCGAGGCGACGTACGACGCGCCACGCGCCGCGATCGAGTCCGACGTGAGGACCCTGCTCGACGAGCTCCTCGATGACGATCTCGTTCGCGCCGACTGAGCGCGCCCTGCTCGAGCTGCTGGCGGGGGGCACGAGCGCGCCCGTCGGGCAGGTCGAGGTCGTGGTGGATCTCGCCGTGCGCTGGCGCGTCGAGGCACGTGCCCTCGCCGCGCTCGAGGCGCGCGCGACGTTGCCCGACGCGTTGCGCCGCCGTCTGGTCGCGGGCTCGCTCGAGTGCGCGGCGCGGGCCACGTGGCTCCGACACGCAGGCACGCGGCTCTCTCTCGGGCTGTCCGCGGCCGGCATCGATCACCGCCTGGTGAAGGGGCTCGCGCTCGAGGAGGTGGTCTCTGCCGCCGAGCGCTGGATGGACGACGTCGACGTGCTCGTGCACGAGCGCGATCGCGCGCGGACCGTCGCGTTCCTTCGCGCCCGCGGGCTCGATCTCGCGCCTCAGCGACGCCACGACGGTGCGATGGCGCGCGCGGAGCGCGACTTCCGCGGCGCGCTCTACACGTCGAGCACCGGTGCGCCCATCGACGTTCACTTCACGCGACGTGCGCTGCCAACGTCGGCGGGCGGTGCGTGTCCGACGCTCGAGGAGAGCGCGGTCGCGCTGTCGGATCACGCGCTCGTTCACCACCGCGGTGATCTGCGCTTCCTCGCGCGCCTGGTCGGCGATCTGCGTGCGCTGATCGATCGCGGGCACCTCGAGGCCCTGCGTCGGCGGGCCGAGACGAGCGACGTGCTCGCCGAAGCGCTCGGCTGGCTGGGGCACCTCGGCGCGCCGGAGCTCTGCGGTCGTCGCGTCGCGCTGCGCGGCTTCGAGGGCAGGGCGCGGCTGCGTCGCGCGCTCCGCGCGATCGGTCCGAGCCCGTGGGCACGTGTCCTTCCTGCGCGCGCTTATCTCGAGGCGCATGACGCGTCTGCGCGCGGCCGACCGTGGGCCGAGCTCCAGTGGCGACGCTGGACGCGCCTGGTGAGCGGAGCGCTCGCGTGACGGGCTGGGAGGGTGCGTTCGCGATCGACGGCCTGCCGATCCGCGTGCGTGTGGAGGGACACGTCGAGCGGCTCGCACCGTTCCTTCACGCGCTGCCGGAGGCTCCTCGCGTGGACGTGCCGGCGATCGACGTGGAGCTCGCGTGGAGCGACGACGATCGTGGACCTCGGGCGATCGAGCCCGCGTTCTTCCAGGGCGTCGTGCGCGTCGGCGTCATCGAGGACGGCTGGGTGCTCCGCGGCGCGGGCGCGTGGCTCACGGTGCGGCGCACCGAGGGGACGACGCGCATCGCGGGGGGCTGCCGCGCGGCACCCGACTCGATCGCGATCTTCACGCGGCGCACGCTCTTCATGGCGCTCGCGCTCGCGCTCCGCGAGCACGCCCGCTTCCACCTCCACGCCGCCATGGTCGCCGACGGCGAGCGTGCCTGGCTCCTCGTGGGATCGAGCGGCCGCGGGAAGTCGACGACCGCGCTCGCGCTCGCGAAGAGCGGCATGACGGCGCTGGCAGACGACTTCGTGGCGGTCACGGCGAAGGGCGGCGCCGTCCCGGTGCCCCGAGCGTTCCACCTCTCGGCGCGAACGCGGCAGGCGTTCCCCTCTCTCTGCCCGAGCGAGCCACTGCCGGACGCCGATCGGCATGCGGTCGTCGTGGCTCCGCGCGAGGCTCGACGCCGTGACGTCAGCGCCGTGATCTGCCTCGAGGGGGTCTCGGAGCGAACGCAGGTCCTGCGCGCCAGCGCGTCCGAGGTGCTCGGGCGACTGGTCGAGGAGAGCGCCCTCGCGGTGGTCGACGGTGCAACACTCGTGGAGGAGCAGCTCGCCGCGCTCCGGACTCTGGCAGAGCGGCCAGCGGTGTCCGTTCGCGTCGGGCCGGATGTGCTCGAGCAGCCCGCCACGCTGCGGGAGCAGATCCGCGCTCGCCTCTAGATCCAGTACGACTGCCCGCAGGTTCGATCCGGGTTCGGCGAACGCTGCGGGCAGGGGTACTCGATCGGATTTCTGGGCGGCAGTCCTCGCCGAACGGCCCCGACGTCAGCGGCGCACTTGGAAGACGTCGGTGGCAGCGCCGTCCACGTCGA
Organism: Sandaracinaceae bacterium; assembly: GCA_044376125.1. Taxonomy (GTDB): domain Bacteria; phylum Myxococcota_A; class Polyangia; order Polyangiales; family Sandaracinaceae; genus JAFLCL01. The sequence goes on along the minus strand of JBILLJ010000028.1, from coordinate 69,122 downwards.
AGGGACCAGCCGGCTCCTCGAGGAGGTTCGTCGCCTCGGACTCGAAGAGGATGTACGCGCCGTTCTGGGTCATGCGCGGCCGCGACGAGTCCGCATCGCCGAGCTCGCCGGTGTGGCTGACGCTGTGAACGGTGACCGTGGTGCTCGCGAGGTCGCGCACGAACACGTCGCGCACGCCGTTCGTGTCACCCGTCACGAGGTTCGTCGCGTCCGAGTCGAACGCCACGTAGCGGCCGTCGGTCGAGAGGAACGGGTGCATCGAATCGCCGTCGGAGCCGAAGCCACCCGTGCCGTTCGGCGAGCTGACCACGCTGCACGTGCCGCCCGTGGCGAGGCAACGGAAGACGTCGACGTGACCGTTGGCGTCGCCCGCGACGATGCTCGACGAGAGGCTCTCGAAAGCCACCCACACACCATCGGCCGAGAGGTTCGCGTTGCGGCTGCCAACAGCGCCACCGCGGTCGTCGCTGATGCGACGTGTCTCGTTGCCCGCCACCAAGCGCACGAAGACGTCGCGCGTGGCGGTGTCGGTCGCGTCGCCGCCGAGGTTTCCGCCGCCGAAGGCGCTCGACACGAAGGCGATGCGGGTGCCATCGAAGTTCATGCCGCCCATGTGCGAGTTGTGCGTGCCCGCCGTGAGCGGCTCGCCTGCGCCGCCCCAGCGCGTGTCGGGGCCGATGGCGCCGGAGGTGCCGTTGCGCACGCTCACGCCCTCGAGCGTCGAGGTCGAGCGCGTGAAGCGGTAGACCTGACGGCGGCCGGTGAAGCAGCCCGTCGTCTGGCTCGTGCCACCGCAGAGGCTCGCGCACGTCGAGGCGAACGCGACCACGTCGCCGGAGTTCGAGAGCAGCGCTCGGTTCGAGCCGCCCCCGCGACCACACGCGCTGGCGGCTGCACCGTCTGTCCCGCGCGACACGAGCGTGGTCGCGCCCGTCGCGACGTCGCGGACGAACACATCGGCCACACCGTTGCTGTCGCCAGCCACCAGGTTCGTCGCGGCGGACTCGAACGTGACGACCGCGCCGTCCTGGCTGATGCACGCACCGCTCGAGTCGCCGTCTCCAGGCGTCCCGTCCGACGCGCGGCTCAGGAGCTCCACGGCGCCGGTGCGGCGCCGGACACGGTAGACCTGGGTGGTCCCGGCCGGGTGCTCGGGCAGGAGCGCAGCGGCGCTGCTGAGTACCGTGTAGTCGCTGTTCGACGTCATGCAGCCGACCGACGCGTCTTGCGCCGTCGGGCCGCCACCACTCGTCACGCTGACCTGGTGCTGTGCGCGTGCGGTCGTCGAGACGCTGCCCCACACCGAGCCGACGAAGCCGAACACTGGATCGGCGGTCGCCCCTTCCGGCAGCGAGAACCGCCAGCGGCGGAGCGAGGCCTGGTGGAACGGCGCGTCGAAGTCGCGTGCAGGAGGCGCGGCCATGCCCTCGACACTCTCCAGCGAACCGTATCGATACACGTCGCCGATGGTCGAGCCCGTGATGCCGAGGCTGGCCTCGCTGCCGCCGTAGGGCCGCAGATCGTAGGGCATGCCGCCCGACGTGAACGAGGTGAACTGGACATACACGTTCGCGACCTCTCGCGCGAAGCCGTAGAACGTGCGGATCTCGACGTCGGCGGCGTAGCACTGGCTCGACCGTCCGGCGGGGATGTCGCCGCAGATGGCGGGATCGGTCCGGAACTCAGGGAGGACCGTCGGACCGTACTGGCCCGAGCACGGCGGCGAGGTCGACGCCTGGCACGTGATGATCTCGTAGGTGTCGGGGGCGTTGTACCCACGGCCGAAGCCGTTGCCGCGTGTGAGGCCGTTGAGGGCCTCGATCGACAGCCCCTCGCGATCCGCGATCTCCGTCAGGGTCGCGGAGGGCTCGAAGGCGTCGAAGTGCATGCCGTCGCTGTCCACGTGGCCACGGAACTGACCGAGCAAGACGAGCGAGTCGTCATACGGGGCCACGGGTGTGCTCGGCGCAGCCGTCGGCGGGCTCGCGCACGAAGCGAGCGCTCCACACAGCGATGCCAACATCCCCAGACCAGCCCTGTGCTCCATGCGCATGTGCCCTCCAGCTCGAGTCGAAGCTGCTCGAACCATCTCACGCGTCATCAACGTCGGCAACGCGATGCGCGTCGCCTGACCGACGTTTTTGTGTAATCTGATGAACGTTCCGCCGTGCGCGTGCACCCACTGCCCGACCGGAACGACGAGGAGCAGGATCGATGAAGAAGCATCTCGCGGGTCGAGACGAGCACGAGAACCCCGCCGACCGAGAGCGCGGAACGCGCAAGCGGACCTACGCGCCGCCGCGTGTGGAGCGCCGCCGGTCGTTGGACCGTTCCATCCTCTTCTCGGGGAGCGCCACCGCAGGCGCGACCGGCACCGGCGGGGGCACCGCCCTCACCGGGACGGCGGACTGAGGGTCCGATGACCGCGCGAGTCCTGACGTTCCACCTGACGGACCGCTGCAACCTCAACTGCTCGCATTGCATCCGCGATCCGGGCGGAGAGCCGGGGGACCTGCCGCTCGACGTGTTCGAGCGTGTCGTCCACCAGGCGGGGCGCTACGGGATCCGACAGGTCGCGCTGACGGGCGGAGAGCCCTTCCTGCACCCGCAGATCGATCGTGTGCTCGACGCCATCGTCGCGAGCGGGACGACGTGGCACGCCGTCACCAACGGCTCGCAGATGGAGCGCATCGAGCGGCTCGTCCGAGACGTCCCGGCGCGCGGCGTCGCGCTGCGACGGCTGGTGTTCAGCCTCGATGGCGCGACCGAGGAGATGCACGACGGAATCCGGGGGCCCGGCTCGTACGCCGAGGTGATGCGCGCGGCGCTCCGCTGCACCGCGCTCGAGATCCCGTTCAGCTTCCAGATCGTGCTCAACGCGCGCAACCGCGGTCAGATCCACGCGTTCGCGATCGAGGCCGCGAAGCTCGGCGCCAGCCACGTCAGCTTCGTCTGGCTGCACGCGACCGGCACGCACCTCGACCGCGAGCTCGGCCTGTCCCGCCGCGAGTGGAAGAAGCTCCGGGACGAGCTCAACGAGCTGTCCACCCTCGTGAAGATTCCGGTCCAGCTACCAGTCGGCTTCCCGACCGACCACGCGTTCTTCGTGTGCGGACCCTGGCAGAGCGAGCAGCTTCACGTGGATGTGAGCGGTGAGCTGAGCCTCTGCTGTCAGCTCTCGGGGCTACCCGGCGACGGGGCTCGCAGTGACCGCCTCGGGGACCTCGCGCAGGTCACGTTGCCCGAGGCCCACGGCAAGATGCTCGATCTCGTCCACGAGCTGCAGCACAAGCGCCTCCAGCAGATCCGCGAGGGCTCGCTCGAGCCGTGGGACGAGATGCCGTGCAACTGGTGCTGCAAGCAGTTCGGCAAGCCGCACTGGACCGAAGACGGCGTCGGTGGCGCCGGGGCCAAGCGCGAGCGCTGGCGCGGCATCTGGGCCAACGGCTCGAACGCGCGCCCGCTCGTCACGCGCTCGCAGGATCGGGTTCGCCTCGCGGTGGTGCCGGACGCGGAGTGAGGCGTCCGTCGCGGATCTCGACGACGGTGTCGCAGCGCGACGCGAGCTCGAGATCGTGGGTGGCGAGCACCACCGTGAGGGACGCGTCGTCGAGCGCGCGGCCGAGCTGTTCGGCGAAGGCCCGTGCGCCCTCCGCGTCGAGCGCGGCGGTCGGCTCGTCGAGCAGGAGCAGCGGGCGATCTCGGTAGAGCGCGCGCGCGAGGCAGAGCCGCTGCCGCTCGCCGCCGGACAAGTCGCGCCCGCGCGTCGCCACCGGGCGATCGAGATCGAACGTGGCGCCCACGCGCGCGAGCGCATGCGCTGCACGCTCGCGATCGGGCGTCGCGTCGCCGAGCGCGACGTTGTCGAGCACGCTGCCCTCGAAGACCACGGGATCCTGAGGCACCCACGCGGCCACGTCGCCGGCGTGTGGGGCGGGCCGATCGTCGATCGTGAGCGATCCTTCGAAGGGCAGCTGGCCGACGAGCGCGTCGAGGAGCGTGGACTTGCCCGCGCCATTGCGCCCGAGCACCGCCACCTTGGCACCACGCGCCAGCCGCAGGCTCACGTCCTCGACCACCACGCGCCCACCGCGCCGCACGCGTCCCTCGATCGCGATCGAGCGCTCGAAGGGCCGCGTCTCGCCTGGCGCGGCGGGGCGGGGTGGCACCATCGCGCCGAGCAGCTCCTCGAGGCGCACGAGCGAGGGCAGGAGCGCGGTCGCGTCGGAGGGTAGGGAGGCCAGGCGCAGGAGCGGGCGCGCCGCGAGCGAGAGCGCCGTGAGGAGTCCGAGCGCGCTCGCGGTGTCGAGCGCCTGCGTCGCCGTGTGCCCCGCGAGTGACACGAGCCCGGCGAGGAGTCCGACGATGGCCCCGACCTGCACGAACGGTGCGGCGCTCGCCGTGCTCGTGCGAGCGAGCAGCGCGGCCGACTCGAAGCCCTCGAGCTCGCGCGTGAGCCTCGCCTCCGTGGCGGGCACCGCGCCGTGCTGCCGGAGCAGGGACGCGCCGACGATGGCCTCCGCGACGCGCTCCGACACGCGCCCGAACGCGAGCCGCGCGCGGTCCGCCTGCGCCGTGGCGCGACGGCCGAGCCACGCCGCCGGCGCGAGCGCGAGCAACACGGGCACGCCTGCGGCGAGGACCGTCGTCGGATCGCAGGCGAGCGCGTAACCGACCAGCACGAGCGCAGCGAGCGCGTCGGCGAGCACGGCGGGCGCTCGGAAGGCGAGGAGGCTCTGCGCCACGGTCACGTCGTGCGTGATGCGCGTCGTCAGCTCCTGCGTGCTCCAGCGCTCGCTCCGGTCGGCCTCGAGCACGCTCGCGAGGAGGGCGCGACGCAGCTCGGTCGCGACGCGATGGCCGAGGCGCATGCCCACGAGGCTCTGGAGCACGCCGAGCAGCACGCGGGCCGCTCCGAGCGCGGCCAGCGCCGCGAGGCTCGAGATCGAGAGCCGCCCATCGAGCGCGCTCGCGACGGCGAGGCTCGTCGTGCGGGCCAGCGCGAGCGCCGCGAGGGCGCCCGCGACGCTCAGCCACACCGCGCCCACGAGCGTCGTGCGGTGAGTCAGCACGAGGCGGCCGAGGGAACGCACGAGGCGACGCTATCCCACTTTGGATGACCGTGCCTTTCGGCCGCCGCCCGCGATATGGTCGCGCCCCGTGACACGAACGTTCGGCCAGAGATGCGGCGCACTCTTGTTCGCGAGCGCGTGCGCGCTCGTGGCGTCGGGCGCACGCGCCCAGGAGATCGACGACACCGAGGAGGTGCAAGCGCCGCCGGCGACTGCGGCGCCCGACGAGGCGAGCACCACGTCGCTCGCGATCGTCGACGACGACGAGAGCGTGCCCTCGCCCGACGACGACACCGAGGAAGAGGCCGCGCCAGCAGCGCAGCCTGCGCCCGATCCCGCGAGGCAGTTCCTCGATGGGTTCCGCTTCGGCTCGTACGGCCGCATCGTCGCCGCCTCGGATCTGCGCGGCATGAGCGGTCGGCAGACGCGGGTCGTCAGCTTCGCGCCGCGCATCGACGAGGACGACACGTACGCGGAGCTCGAGCTGCGGCGCGAGGACCGCTTCTTCGGTGTCGACACGCGCATCGTCGCGACCGTCGCGTACGCGGGGCCGCTCTTCCACTACGACGGCGAGTTCTCCGAGCGCATCGCGATCCGCAACCTCTTCGCCGAGGCCAACAACATCCTCACGCCGGGCCTCTCGATCTGGGGCGGCTCGCGCATGGTCCGCGGCGACGACGTCTACCTCATGAACTTCTGGCCGATGGACAACCTCAACATGGTCGGCGGCGGCCTGAGGTACGCGCTCGAGGACGACCTCGAGCTCGCGGTCCAGGTCGGCATGTCGCAGCCGAACGACCCGTTCCAGCGACAGACGGATCTCGTGCCTGCGCGCGCGGGCTTCCTCGCCGACGAGATCTTCGTGCTCGATCGACCGCGCACCGTGCTCTCGGGGCGCCTCACCTACTGGCCGCTCGGCCGCATGGAGCGCGACGGCTTCAAGGGTGTGCTCTACGGCGAGCAGCACTGGCTCCCGGCCGGTCAGCGCACGCGCACGGACGGCACGACCGAAGGGCTGCCGGAGGACTCGGGCTTCGTGCTCGGCGCGCAGGTCGGTGGCTACCTCAGCGACTCGCGCACGTTCGCGAACCTCTTCTTCCGCTACGCGCGCGGCCTCGGCGCCTACGACCCGCTCGGCGTCCCGTTCCGCACGGGCAGCGTGATCACGACCGGTCGCGCGGAGCAGATCCGGCTCGCGCTCTCGGCGAACTGGGAGTGGAACGAGAGCGCGGACGTCGGCGTGGGCCTGCAGGTGGGCGCGTGGTGGCAGATCCATCACGACGCCGATCCGGCGGTGTGGAACCGCGGCTCGCTGAGCGAGGGCGCCATCGCGCTGCGCCCGCACGTCTGGTTCGGCCAGGTCGCGGGCGTCGCGCTCGATCTCTCCTACCAGGGCATGCAGTCGCTCGCGCTGAACGAGCTGACCGGCAACGGCGAGGGCGGCGGCATCTTCAAGCTCGGCGTGATGCCCTTCATCTCGCCGTGGGGCCGCGGCACCTACTCGCGCCCCCACATCCGCCTCGTCTACGTGCTGAGCGGCCGCGACGCCGGCGCACGGCAGCTCCTCAACCCCGCCGACCCCCGCGCCTCGCGCGACATCGAGCACTTCCTCGGCGTCAGCGTCGAGTGGTGGTTCAGCTCGACCTCCTATTCCCCCTGAGAGCGGCGCCCCCTGAGGGCACCGTGAGACAGCGAATCATGAAGCGCACCATCACTTCACGAAGCACTTCACGAAGTCCGTCGCGTCTGTCGCGGGGCGCCGCCCTCGCTGCGGCCGTCGGCCTCACGATGAGTCTCGGCTCCTGCGCGCAGGACGGTCTCGGCACCCTCGGTCAGGTGCGCCTCGAGACCCACGTCGACGACTGGCGCGACGAGATCATCTACCAGCTGCTGACCGATCGCTTCGCCAACGGCGACGCGTCCACCGACTACCGCGTCGCGCCCTCCGCGCTCGCCCGCTACCAGGGCGGCGACTGGCAGGGGATCATCGATCAGCTCGACTACCTCGAGGAGCTCGGGGTCACCTCGCTCTGGATCAGCCCCATCGTGCTCAACGTCGACTACGACGCGGGCTTCGACGCCTACCACGGCTACTGGGCCGTCGACCTCGAGCGCATCAACCCGCACTTCGGCGATCTCGCGACGCTGCGCGCCTTCGTGCGCGAGGCGCACGCGCGCGGGATGTCGGTGATCCTCGACATCGTCACGAACCACCTCGGGCAGGTCTTCTACTACGACATCAACAACAACGGTCAGCCCGACGACACGCTGATCGGCGGTGGTGAGCGCAGCCCGCTCACGCGCATCACCGAGTACGACCCGGACTACGATCCGCGCGGCATCCAGGCGTTCACGTCGCTCGGCGAGTCGGGCCCGGCGCCCATCCGCTTCTTCGACATGCCGGAGATCTTCCGCGTGCCGCCGAACCCGCCGCTCTTCCAGGACCCGAGCGTCTACAACCGGCGCGGCCGCGTGACCGACTACAACGTGCGCGAGCAGGTCCTCTACGGCGACTTCCCGGGTGGCCTCAAGGACCTCAACACCGAGGACCAGCGCGTGCGCGACGAGATGGTGCGCGTCTACACGAACTGGATCCTCACGACCGACATCGACGGCTTCCGCATCGACACGCTCAAGCACGTCGACTACGGCTTCTGGCAGGACTTCGCGCCGCGCATCCGGCAGAACCTCGCCGCGGCCGGCAAGACGAACTTCTTCATGTTCGGCGAGGCCTTCGACGGCGACGACGCGCTGATCGGCTCCTACACGCAGCCGGGCATGCTCGACTCGGTCTTCTACTTCTCGCACAAGTTCTGGGTCTTCTCGGACGTCTTCTCGAACGAGGGCCCGACGACGCAGATCTCGCGCCTCTACGCGCAGCGCGACACGAACTACAGCTCGACGCCGCAGGAGGGTGGCATCGGCGCGCGCCCGCGCGACGTGCTCGTGAACTTCATCGACAACCACGACGTGCCGCGCTTCCTCTACAACCGCCCCGACCCGGGCGGTCCCGACGCGCTGCGCTCCGCGGTCGCCTACCTCCTCACGGAGGACGGCATCCCCTGCCTCTACTACGGCACCGAGCAGGACTTCGCGGGCGGCAACGATCCCGCGAACCGCGAGCCGCTCTGGTGGTCGGGCTACGACACCGACGGCACCACGTTCCGCTGGATCGCGCGCCTCACGCGCATCCGCCGCAACTACGTCGCGTTCACGCACGGGAGCTTCGACGTGGTGTGGGCGACCGATCACGTGGCCGACGAGAGCGACGCGGGCGTCATCGCGTTCGAGCGCACCGTGGATCCGGCGAACTACGCGCTGGTCGTGATCAACACGCAGGGCCGCCACGCGAGCCGCACGAGCTCGGACGGCACGACGATGACGACGAGCCAGCCCGCGGGCACGGTGCTCGTCGACATCCTCTCCGAGGAGCGCTTCACCGTCGGCGCCGGCGGAAGCCTCGACGTCGAGGTCGGCACCATCGTCGTCGACGAGGACCCCGCCACGACACCGCGCGTCCGCATCCTCATCCCCGAAGGCAGCGTGATCGCGGGTGTCTGACGCGCCACGCGCGCCGCGAGGTACGCTCGTGGTGTGAGGCCGACCACGTCGATCGCGCTCGGGCTGTGGCTCCTCGGAGGCTGCGGGGAGAGCACGGGCGATCGCGACGCCTCGCTCGGCGCCGAGGACGCGTCGAGCCTCGACGCGGCTTCGACCGACGCGCCCGCGATCGATGGCGCGAGCGAGCCGGACGCGGCGTCGCGCGACGCGGGGCGCGATGCGTACGTCACGGACGCGGGACCGATGCCGCTGCGCGTGACCGTCGACCTGATCACCGACCAGCACCGCTTCGTGCCCGGCGCGATGTTCGGTGGCTGGGGGCCGCACCTCGGGCACCTCGTGCGCGCCAGAGGGGAGCTCCACTGGGTCGACGACCTGTGCGATCCGCGCGCGGCCGGCGACTGCGACGTGAACGTGAACCGCCGCGTCGGCGTGCATCGACGCGCACCGACGGGCTGGGAGGTGATCGCCACGATCCCGCTCTCGGGCGTGCAGCAGAACACGGGCACGGTCGCCACGGACACGGCGCTCCACACGTACGGCATCGACGTGGTGAGCGGCCGCGTGATCGAGTGCCGCTTCGTGCTCGCGAGCGAGACGAGCGCGTGCGCGCCGATCCCGATCCCGATCGGCCCGAGCGCGAACTACGTCGGCGCGGCGCGTGCGCGGGATGGCTCGCGCGTCGCTTGGTGGACCAACGTCGTCGATGGTGGCGGCGGCAGCTTCTCGTACGTCGTCGACTACGGTGGTGGCTGGAACGGGCCGCGCAGCGGGCCCATCGCCGGCTACAACGACTTCGCGTACGCGCACGCGGGCTTCTTCGAGGGCGATCCGCGCGTGCTCTTCTTCGGGCAGGTCGTGTCGGGCCTCGCGCCCGCGTGGGCCTTCTCGACGCTCGTCGGTGAGGCGAGCCTCGCGACGGCGGACGCGGTGTCGTTCACGAACGCGCTCGCGGCGCCGGCGGCAGACGCCGTCGCGTCGACGAACGATCTCTTCGTCGAGCCCGCGACCAACGACGTGCACCTCCTGGCGCGCACGACGAGCGGCGCAGTGGCGTACTACCACCGCCCGTTCGATGGCCCCTGGAGCGCGCCGCGCGTGCTCGACACGGCGAGCTACCGCGCACGCTTCCTCGTGTCGGAGGACTGGCTCGCCATCGCGAGCGGCCCGAACGCAGGAGGCCTTCGTGTGCGCCGCTTCGCGCGCGAGGACGTGCGGCGGGGTGGGGCGCTCGCGCTCGAGCGCGCGATCGACGAGGAGGTGCCGCTGCCGCCGAGCTTCGGCGCGGTGCTGGGGCTCTATCCAGAGGCCGACGTCACGCAGGCCGAGCCCTCGCGCGCGCTCGTGTTCGGCGCCGTCGGCAGCGGAGCCGAGAACGAGGCGTGGCTGTTCCTCCTCGAGTGATCCGTTCGACGCGTCGCGGCGGGGTCGCGCAGCGCGAGAGAGCCCAGCGTTTTACGGAGCCTTGACGGTGGGCACTGCGCGTCCCGCGTAGAACGGCGTGAGGAGGTCCTCATGCGATCGAGAAGCTTCAGGCTGGCCACGAGAAAGCTCTCGCTGCTCTTCGGCGCGCCTTTCGTGCGCCGCGTGTTGTTCGGTGGAGTCGTCGTGGTCGGCGCGGCGACGGCGAGCGGATCGTCCGGGTGCGCCGGCGCGCGCGACACGGTGGTGAGCGGGCGGGGCGACGCGCCGCTGCGGCTCGAGCGTGTGGTGCTCTACGAGAACGGCCTGGCGCACTTCGAGCGACGCGGGCGCGCGCCGCAGGGGGAGCTCGATCTGGTCGTGCCCGCGGCGCAGGTCGACGACGTCATCCGATCGCTCACCGTCGTCGGTGCGGCCGATGGGGCCGCGATCACGGGCGTGCGCATGCTGCCGGCCGAGGCGGGCTCGGACGTCACGCTGCGCGTGGGCTTGCGCGCCGAGGGCGATGGCGAGGTCCGCGTCAGCTACGTGACCGAGGCCGCGGCGTGGCGGCCGAGCTATCGGCTCGTCGTCGGTGCGGATCGGCGCGTTCACCTCCAGGGGCTCGCGGTGATCGACAACCCGACCAGCGAGCCGTGGCAGGACGTGGCGCTCACGCTCTCGACCGAGGTGCCGCTCTCGTTCCGCTTCGATCTGCGCGACGCGCGCACCGCGTACCGCCCGCACTTCGACGCGAACGGGCACCTCCTGCGCGACGAGGAGACGGCGCCGAGCGAGGCGCCCATCGCGGCGCTCGGGCTCGGCAACACGCGGCCCGTCTCCGAGGTGAACCTCGCGTACGGCCTCGCACAGCGTGATCTGCCGGAGCGCTCGACGCGCGCGGGCATCCGCGTGGGCGAAGCGAGCGTTTCCTCCGACGCGAGCGCCGGCACCACACGCGGCGCCGGATCGGCCAGCGCGCTCCTCGCGTTCGAGGAGCATCCGAGCGAGGAGGGCGGTGTCTTCTCGTCGGTCCCGGGCTTCGATCTCGGCCGCGGCGAGTCGGGCCTCGTGCCCTTCGTCGACACCGCGACCGACGGAGAGATCGCGCTCGTGTTCAAGCCCTCACCCGGCGGCGCGCTGAGCGCGGTGCACCCGTATCGCTCGGTGCTCTTCCGCAACCCGAGCGACGCCGCGCTCCTCACCGGGCCGGTGTCGATCTACGCCGACGATCGCTTCGTCGGCGACGGTGTGACCGGGGTCATACCCGCGCACGCCCACGCCTTCGTGCCCTTCGCGCTCGAGCGGGCCATCACGGTCGAGCGTGTCTCGCGCGCGAGCGAGGCCGAGGTGCGCGGCACGAGCCTCGCTGGGGGCGTGCTCACGCTCTCGCTCGAGGCGGTGCGCCACGAGGGCTTCGTGATGCGCGCGACGCACGCGATCGAGGAGGAGGTCTACGCGTTCGTCGAGAGCGTGCCGGGCTTCGCGCCGCGCACGCTGCCCGAGGGCGCGATCGTCACGCCGCAGGGCGTGTTCGCGCCGGTGCGCTTCGACGCGGACGGCCGCGGAGAGGTCGCGCTCGATCTCGTCCAGGAGACCTCGAGCTCGGTGAGCATCGCGAGCGAGCCGGACGCGCGCTACGTGCCAGCGCTGCTCGCGCTCCTCGGAGATCGCAGCGAGACACCGCGCCTGCGCGCGATCGCCGATCGCCTCTTCGACCTGCGGAGCGAGCTCGGTCGCGTGGAGGAGGATCTGCGCGTCGAGCGTGTCGCGCTCGACGAGCGCCGCGAGGCGATGGATGCGCTGCGATCGGTGACGAGCGCCGGCGCCGTGCGAACGCGCCTGTCCACCTCGATCGCCGACGGGGTCGCGCGCGTCGATCGCCTCACGACCGAGGCGAGCTCGCTCCACGCGGAGGACATCGCGCTCCGCCAGGAGTGGTACGGCCTGCTCCGCGCCCTCCGCACGTGACGACGATGCGAACCCAGATCGCAGATCGGGAACGAGTCGATCGATGCCACGTGGGGCGCCTCGCGGCGTGGTGAGCGCAGCTCACCCCTGGAGCGGGAGCGAGGAGGAGTCTTCGACGATCGAGCCGGTGATCGCACACGCGCGCAGCGTGCGGAGCACGCGAGCACGGGAGAACCCGGGGGAGCTCGAGGGGCCAGAGGTCCCTCGACCCAGGCACTCAGAAGGGCACGCCGAGGTGGCCGTAGACCTGATCGAGGCCGTTCTCCATGAAGCCGCGCGCGTAGCCGACGCGCAGCGTGAAGGTGAGGAGATAGAAGAGGGTGAAGTCGACGTAGATCTCCGCGCCCGCGCCCACGCGGAGCGTGGTGACGTCGAAGTTGCCGAAGAAGGCATCGCCCGCGTCGACGAAGACGCTCGCGTAGAGGCGGTTCAGGTACACGGGCAACGTCGCGTGGCCCGCGTTGAAGCGGACGATCGGGAAGCGGTACTCGAGCTGCGCGAGGTGGTACTGCGAGCCGACGCGCACGTTCACGGGGTAGCCGCGCAGCGCCGCGCCACCGAGCACCACGGGCGCGAGGATCGAGTCGAAGGGGCTCGTCTGCGGAAAACCCCCGACCGTGTAGAGGCCGCGTCGCTCGAGATCTCCGCCGCTGATGCCGCCGGCGTAGCGCAGCGCGATCACGTGCAGCTCCCAGAGCGGCACGTACTGCGTGATGGACCAGTCGAGCGTGAGCACGCGGTGCTGGCTGCCGATCACCGGATCGGAGACGGAGCCCGAGATCGAGAGCGAGCGGCCGTTCGAGGCGCTGATGTCGTAGCCGTAGCGCTCGACGTCCGTGTAGCTCCAGCCGAAGCGCAGCGTCGAGAAGAAGCCCATCTCCGGCAGCCTCGGCGGCGGCGTGTTCGGGTCGAGCTCGTCGGCGCGCGCGAACGGGGCCGTCGCGCGCGTGTACGTCGCGCCGTAGGAGAGGCCGATCGAGTTGGAGCGGAACGACTCGGGGAAGGTGTAGCGGAGCGCAGCGCTCGCGCCGACGGCCTCCTGGGCCCAGCTGCGATCCTCGCCGGCCACCTGGAGCCCCCCCGCGAGGCCTTCGGTGCGGAACACGTGGGCCGACACGCCGAGCGGCGAGCGGTTGTACGAGTAGCCCGCGTCGAGGCGCCAGGCGCCCGTCGTCACGCCGACGCCGAGGCGCGCGTTCCAGCGATGGAACGACAGCACGTCCTCGCCGGAGACCGAGAGGCCGATCTGCGGGCCCCACGAGTCCGCGCCGAGATCGAGGAGGTACGAGCGCGGGTAGAGCGTGGGCAGCGGATCGTAGTCGCGGCTCTCGGCGTCGTAGAGCGCGTCGGTGCTCGAGGGCGGCGGGCGCGTGTCGGCGTAGGGAGCGGCGGCACGCGGGGTGACGCGCGTGAGATCGAGCTCGAAGAGATCGAAGCCGTAGCTCGTGTAGCCCACGTACACGAGGCGGCGATCGTCGTCGGACACCGCGGGCTGGTAGGCGCCCGCGACGACGTTCGTGATCTGCGAGAGCGTCCCGCTCGCGAGCGCGAGCGCGTAGACGTTCGCGACGCCCGTGCGGTCGGAGGAGAAGTAGAGCGTGCGGCCGTCGTTGGACCAGCACGGTCCCGTGTCCATCGCGCGGTCGTGGGTGATCTCGGACACACGCTGGCTCGCGACCTCGACGAGCACGACGTCGCGGTAGCCGCCGGGGCTCCAGCGCGAGAACGCGATGGTGCGGCCGTCGGGCGAGAAGCGCGGCGTGTAGTACTGCGTGTAGAGCTCGCCCCGCGCGAGCTCGCGCATCGTGCCCGTCACGTCGCGGCGCTCCGCGATCCAGAGGTGCGAAGCCCCCGCGCGCGAGGTCACGAAGGTGACCCAGTGCCCGTCGCGCGAGACGTCGGGCTCACGCGCGCGGAGCCCCGTGGTCAAGCGCCGCTCCTCGCCGCTCGTGAGGTCGCGCTCGAAGAGATCGGAGAAGCCGTAGATGTCGCGGTGGGTCTCGATGCGCGCGTAGACGAGCGTGCGTCCGTCGGGGACCACGGCCGCCTCGCCGCCGCCGTTGATGCGCACGAGATCGTTCGCGATGTCGCCGCGCGGGTCGACGACGACGATGCGCGAGCGCGAGCGGTTGTCGCCGCGGTTGTAGACGAGGCGTCCGTCGCGGAGGAATCGCGGCGCGCGCGCGAGCTCGCCGTGGTGCGTGAGGCGCGTGCCCTCGACGCGCCCCTCGGCCTCAATGCGTGCGACCAGGGCCTCGGCCTCGCGGCGCTTGGTCGTGCGGAAGTCGTCCCACAGCTCCTCGAGGCTGCGCCCCGTCGCGTGTCGGAAGGCGCGGTTGAGGCCGTACGGGAGGATGCCGTCGGCGTACTCGTGCATGACCTCCGTGAGCGCCTCGCGGCCGTGACGCGCGGCGATGTGCTCGATGATCTGGCTGCCGTAGAGGTAGGCCGCGTTGCCGTGCGGCCAGCGATCGGCGCCGTTGGTCGCCTGATCGAGGCTCATGAAGCGATCCTCGAGCGCGTCCATGCGGAGGTACATGTCCCACTGCGTCGAGCGCAGGCGCCCACCCGCGGTGAGCTCGGACTCCTGCCACACCGCGATCCCCTCGAGCAGCCACCGCGGGTTCACGTGGTTGGGCATGTATGTCTTGCCGAGGACCGCGTTGATGAACGCCGCGAGGCCCGTGGCCTGATCGAGGTGCAGGATGTGCGTGTGCTCGTGCGTCACGAGCATCGTCATCCAGTCGTCGTAGTCGGCGAGCGGCGACAGATCGTCGGGCGCCTCTGCGTAGAGGCGGATGGTGTCGAAGGGCAGGGCGGTCGCCGAGCCGTTCGCGGAGTCCGACTCGTCCGTCAGCACGATCTCGACGCGGTCGTGCGGGGCGAAGGCGATGATCTCCGACAGCGGGCCGTGCGCGCGCTCGGCCACGGCGGCGACGCGGCGCGCGAGCAGGGCCAGCGGCTGGTGGTAGTGGATGCGGAAGTGGGGGGTCTCGATGGTGCGCCAGTCGAGGAGCGGATCGGGCGCCTGGGCCACTCCGTGAGCGGGCTCGAAGAGGCAGACGGCGGCGAAGAGGAGCGCCCCGAGGGCCCCGGCGATCCCCTGCGACGCCGCTCGGCGACCGCGGGGCGCGGCGGGTCCACTCGGCGCTCCGGCGGCTCGCATCCGCGGCATCATGCCGAAAAGACGGGTCGCTTGGTGCCGCGGCGCGCGGCGATTCGCTCGGGGCCTGCCGGAGAAGGCACCCGGCGCATGCACAAGCCTTGACCTCAGTGCTCCGAGTTCTCTAGGATTTTCGCACCGATGGAGCCTCCGGTTCCGAAAGTCCCACCCCCGCCGCCCAGCATGCGGCAGCCCGCTGCGAAGCAGTACGCGCTGCGCTTCATCTCGGGCAAGTACCAGGGCGGTGAGTTCCCACTCCCTCCCAACAAGGAGATCGTGGTGGGGCGGTCGAGCGAGCTCGACATGGTCCTCGTCGAGGACATGGTCTCGCGCCGCCACGCGAAGCTGACGGTCACCGGCGACCAGATGTTCATCCAGGACCTCGGCTCGACCAACGGCACCTTCGTCAACGGCGAGAAGATCAAGCGGTCCGCGCTCTCCGAGGGAGACCGCATCCTCATCGGCACCTCGATCATCAAGGTGGTCGTGGCCGGCGACGCAGCGAACGCCAGCGACGCCAAGGCGATGATGGAGGACATCAGCCAGGGTCGTCGCACCTCGCAGGTGCGCACGATGAGCGGCTCGATCGCCGAGATCCCGCTCCCCGATCTGCTGCAGCTGTTCAGCGCCTCGAAGAAGAGCGGCGTCCTCGTGATCCGCACGGATCGCAACGACACCGGCAAGCTCTTCATCGACACCGGCAAGGTCGTCTTCGCGGTCGTCAACGAGCACTTCGACGTCGCGCCGATGAAGAGCCTCATGCGCATCCTCGGCTGGCAGACCGGCCAGTTCGACATGGACGCGCCCGAGGAGAACCGCCAGTTCCCCGAGCGCATCGAGATGTCCACCGAGGGCATCCTCATGGAGGCGATGCGGCAGATCGACGAGATCCGCCGCCTCGGCAGCGACATGCCGCCGCTGCGCGCCTCGGTGCAGGTGTCGGTGCCGCTCGTGCCGCCGCTGCGCGATCTCAGCGCCGAGGAGCTCGACGTGCTCCAGCTCGCGCACAACTACGGCAGCGTCGAGACGGTGCTCAACAAGAGCCTCGCCTCCGACGTCGACACGAGCACCATCCTCGTGAAGCTGCTCAAGGGCGGCTACCTGCGCGCTGAGTAGTCTGGAGGGTCTCAGTCGCCGGCGATGATCGCGTCGAGGGCGGCCGTGTCCTCGCAGCGCAGCGTGGCGCGCGCGCGGGCGCGGATCTGGCGCGCGGCGATCACGTCGTCGGGGATCGTGGCGTCGGCGACCGCACCGGCGGTGTCGCCGTCGTGCCGCGCTTCGAAGAAGAACGCGGGATCGTCGACGAAGTCGTAGAGCTCCTCCCCGGACGAGAGGAAGTCGCAGTTCCTGCGATCGAGGTAGGCCACGATCCGCGGGAAGGCCTCGATGCTCCAGCTGTGGATGTCGTGGAGCAGGACGATGCCGCCACGCTCGCCGTGGTCGCGCTCGCGCACCTCGAGCACGCGGCGGAACGTGTCGAGCACCCCGTCGGCCGAGCGCACCTGCACGTCGCCGGTGCCGAGGTTCCAGAGCACCTGCGTGTAGCCGTGGCTCGCGAGGTAGCCGTCGATGCGCGGCGAGCGGCTGCCGCCCGGCGGCCGGAAGAGCGCTGGCATCGTGCCGACCTCGCGCTCGAGGATGGCGGCGCTCGCGTCGACCTGCGTGACGAGATCGGGGCTCGGCACGAGCGGCAGCTGGACGTGATCCATCGAGTGCGAGCCGACGCGGTGCCCACGCGCGACGATCTCTCGCGCGATCTCCGCGAGGCCGCGCTCGTAGGGCGTCTGGCCCTCGAACCGGCGCGTCGTGAGGAAGAAGACCGCACGCACGTCGGCCTCGTCGAGCGCGTCGAGGAGCGCGCGCGTGTAGCGGACGTCGGGCCCGTCGTCGAAGGTGAAGAGCACGAAGCGATGGCGCGTCGCGCCCGTGATGATGCGACCGTCGCGGAGGTTCGACGAGACGGAGTCGAGGCTCGCGACGAACGGCGCGATCGGTGCCGTCGGTGCGGTCGGTGCGGTCGGTGCGATGGGGGCGATCGGCGCGCTCGGCGTGGCGGTGTCGAGCGAGGCCTCGCGCGACGAGGCGCTCGAGGCCGTGCGCTCGGTGACGTCCGCGACGAGTCCGGTGGGCGCGAGGCCCTCGCTCGTCGACGCGCTCGGCGCGAGGCTCGGGGGTCGCGTCGCTGCCTGGGTGAGCTCGGCAGTGGCCGCGCCGGAGGCGAGCGCGATCACGCCGCCCACGACGGACGCCATGCGACGGACGGACGAACGAGCGGACATGGGCGCGATCGTCGCAAGCCACGCGCGGCTCGATCCAATTCGCGGTGACGCGCCGAAAACTGGACGCCGTGATCCGGCTCGGAGTACGCGGCCTTCATGCCTCGTGTCTCCGTCGTGATCGGAACGATCCTCGCGCTCGCCGCCCCGCCCGCCGCGCTGCTCGCGACCGGCTGCAAGGAGCCCGCGCCTCCGGGGACCCGCGTGGGCAGCTTCGCGCTCGAGGGCACGCTCGAGGAGAACACGTGCGGTCAGGGCTTCGCGCCCGCGCTCTCGATCTCGTTCGTCGCCGAGCTGCGCCGCGATGGCGACGTCGCTTACTGGCGCATGGGATCGACCGGTCCACGCAGCCAGGGGACCATCGACGACCAGGGCGAGTTCCGCTTCCAGCAGCAGTCGAGCATCGACGGCTGGCCCGCCGACGCGGCCAACGGGATCCCGCCGTGCCGCTTCCTCCAGACCGAGACCATCGAAGGGCAGGTCGAGCTCGCGCCCACGATGTCCGACGCTGGGACGAGCGATGCTGGTGGGCCCGACGCCGGTGCGAGCGACGCGGGCCTCACGCAGGCGCGCGTGCTGAGCGGGACGAACACGATCGAGATCGGTGTCGTGCCCGGCTTCGACTGCTCCCTCGCGCTCGTCTCCGCGGGCGCAGGAGGACAGTTCCCCTCGCTCCCGTGCCGCGCGAGCTACGAGCTCGAGGGCGCGACGACGCCGTGAGGCCGTGAGCAACGAGGGCCGCTGGGCGCGCGTCGTGGGCGCGCTGGGCGCGGGCGGTCTGGCCGTCGGCGCGCTGCTCGCGACGCTCGACTGGGCCACGCCGGCGCCGGGGCACGTCGCGAGCGGTGTGATCGTCGAAGGGCGACGCACGACCGAACGCGACGACGTCGGCGCGCTCGTCCGTGAGCACGCGACGCGCTGGCTCGACGAGGAGATCTGGCTCGAGGCCGGGAGCACGACCGAGCGCCTGCGTCGCGCCGAGATCGGCTACGCGCTCGACGTCGACGCGTGCGCGCGACAGCTGCTCGCGATCGGTCGCAGCGGAGACTGGCTCGCGGACGTGACGACGCTCGTCCGTGCTCGGGTCGGGCGCGTCCAGGTCTCGCTCGTGCCGACGCTCGACGTCGAGTCCGTGCGCGTCGCGATCCGCTCGCTCGCGGGCCGCTTCGATCGACCCGCGAGAGCCGCGGAGATCGACGAGGCGGGGCACCTCGTCTCGCCGCCGGAGGCCGGACGATCGATCGACGTGGAGGCGAGCACGGCCCGCGTGCTCACCGCCCTCGAGGCCGGGGAGCGCCGGATCCCCCTCGCGGTGCTCACCCACGCGCCCGCCGTCGATCCGGATCGCATCGCGCGCGCGAGAGAGCCGGCCGTCGTCGGGAGCTACCTCACGCGCTACCGCATGCGAGGCGACGAAGGCCCGCGCGCGGTGAACGTGCGCGTCGCGGCCGAGGCGCTCGACGGCGCCGTGATCGCGCCTGGCGGCAGCCTCTCGTTCAACGAGCGCGTGGGCCCACGCACGCCGGGCCGCGGCTACCGCGTCGCCCACGTGATCTACGACGGCGAGATGATCGACGGCATCGGTGGTGGCGTGTGTCAGGTCGCCTCGACGCTCCACGCGGCGGCCTTCCTCGCGGGCCTGCCGATCGAGGCCCATGCGCCGCACTCGCGCCCTTCGACGTACATCCCGATGGGGCTCGATGCGACCGTCGTGTACCCCGACGTCGACCTCGTGATCGGCAACCCGCTGCCGGTGCCGATCACCGTGCGAGCCCACGCCGAGGGCGGGCAGCTCGAGGTGACGCTCTGGGCGCGGGCGCGCCCCCTCGAGGCCGAGTGGCAGCGCGAGATCCTCGCGCGCACGAGCTACGAAGAGCGCGTGATCGAGGACGCGACGGTGCCGCCAGGGGAGGCGCGCATCACGCAGGACGGGGGCCCGGGTTTCGTCGTCGAGCGCACGCGCACGCTGCACACCGCGACCGGGGAGGTTCGAGAACGACGCACGCTGCGCTACCCGCCGACGGATCGCGTCGTGCGCATCGCGCCCGGCTACTCGTTCGACTCGCTCATTGGGGTCGTGTCGGAGGGGGTCGCGTCCGCGAGCGTCGCGTCGGCCGAGGCGGCGCCGAGCGAAGGTGCAGGCTCGACGAGCGTGCCGCCCGCCACCGTGGCAGGGCCCGCGGACTCGACGACGCCGGGGCTCGACTGAGCCGCGCTCGTGCTCGCTTCGCCCGAGCGCAGCAGGGCAGCGCGGAACACGGCCGGCGCGAGCAGCTCGTTGATCGCGACGATGCTGAGCGTCAGCGCGCTCGCGGCCTCGCCGAACTGAGGGAAGGTGCGCGTGAAGAGGAGCGAGAGCGCGATGGCCAGGCCCGCTTGTGGCAGGAGGCCGAAGCCCGCGAGGCGCTGCACGCTCTCGGGCGCCTTGGCGACGCGTGCTCCGAGGTACGAGCCGGCGAGCAGGCCCGCCGCGCGCGTGAGCACGAGGGCGCCTGCGGGCACGGCGACGGTGGGCAGGGCGTCGAGGTGGATCGAGGCGCCCGCGACGGTGAAGAAGAGGATGTAGACGGGCAGCGACGCGTCCGCGAAGGCGTGGCGCAGCTCCTCCCCGCGCCGCGCGACGTTCTCGACGACGAGACCGGCGGCGAGCATGAGGAGCAACGGATCGAGGTGGAGGCGGCGGCCGACCTCCGCGCTCACGAAGCACGCGGCGAGCACGAAGAGATCGAGACCGCGCGTGCCGACGAAGCGCTGCCATGCGGCGATGATCCCGCCCACGACCATGCCGATCCCGAGGGAGCCGAAGAGCTCCCACGCGAGCTGGCGCGTCGCCTGTCCGATGTCGAAGGAGCCCGCGAGCACCGAGGTCGCGGCGGAGGAGGTGACCGCGAAGAGGACGATCACGAGGAGGTCGGCGAGCACGACCACGCCGAGCGCGGTCCGCGAGACCGGGCCATCGGCGCCCGTCTCGGCGCGGATCGCCACGACGACCGCGGGCGACTGCGCCACGACGACCACACCGAGCACGAGCGACACGATGAGGCCGGCCGTGAGCGGCATCTCCGCGAGGAAGGTGATCTGGCTGCGGAGCAGATAGACCACCGCGGCCAGGACGAGCGCGGTGCCCGCGACGCCGAACAGCGAGATCCAGGCGATGGACTTGAGCAGGGGCCGCATCGAGCGGAAGTCCATCTCGCTGCCCGCAGTGAGCGCGATGAGCGAGATGGCCATGCCGTTGACGACGCCCATGTCGCGCACGGTCTCGGCGTCGAGGAAGGCGAGCACCGCTGGCCCCGCGACGATGCCGGTCGCGAGGTAGCCCGTGAGCTTGGGCAGGCCGATGGAGGCGGCGAGGCGGCCGACGAACCACGCGCAGACGAGGACGAAGCCCACGCCGAGCACGAGCGCACCGGCGCGCGCGCCCGGCGTGCTCACGTCGATGGTGTCCACCGCGCGCATGAGGAGGCCGACGGCGAGCACGAGGAGGATGCGCTTGACGATGCTCATCGCGCGCCTCCGTCGCCAGCGTCGCTCGACGGCGCCGGCGGCACCGTCGAGGCGCGACGTCGCGCGCCGAGCTGGACGACGATCTCCATGACGATCGAGCCACCGATGACGGCGGTCACCATCGCGCGCACGGCCTGGGACTCGTAGAGCGTCTGTGCGGTGATGACGAACGCGATCGCGAGCTGCCCCATCGGAGGCAGCACGAGATCCGCGTCGGGCGTCTCGGCGAGGGACTCGGGGCGCGCATCGGCGGGCAGCGCGCGCGCCAGGCGTGCGCCTGCGTAGCGGCCCAGCGCGCGTGCGACGAGGAAGAGCGGAAGGACCAGCCATCCCGAGCCGAGCTCGGGCCGCCAGAGCGCGCCGACGATGATGAGGAAGAGGTGATAGATGGGTCGCTCGAGGCGACCGAACGCCTCTTCGATCTCGCGCTTGTCGGTGCCGGCCGGGAGGTTGCGGAAGAGGACACCGGCGAGGAAACAGACCACGAGCGGGGGGATCTGGAACATCGCCGCCATGCCGGCCGTGAGCGCGACGACACCGAGCAGGAGCGAGGTCTTCTCCGCGCGCGAGTCGGTCCCCCGGAGCACGGCATCGGTGAGCAGGCCCAGCACGGCGGCCATGCCGAACGTCACGAAGACCCAGCCGACGCCGGGGAGGATCCACCCCGAGTGCGCCGTCGGTCGGAGCCAGGCCGCCAGACACGCGAACGCGACGATGACGACGACGTCGTCGAGGAGGCTCATCGTCTGAACGAGCTCGATCGCGCGCGCGCTCGAGGCGCGTGCGAGGCGCGTGAGCGTGGGCGCCGAGAGCGCACCGGCGAGGCCGATGCTCACGGCGTCGCGCGTGAGCATGACGTGATCGGTGCTCAGGCCGAGGCCCCAGAGCGCGGCGCCGGCGAGCGCCGTGATGAGGAGGAAGGGCAGGGCCGTGAGGAGGATGACGACGGTCGCGGTGCCGCGCGGCACGATGGCGGCGGCACGCGAGTCGAGCTGGAAGCCCGTGTGGAAGCCGATCCAGCCGAGACCGAACTGGAGCACCGGCGTCAGGCGCGCGACGGTGCTCTCGCTGAGCACGTCGACGCCCGGTGCCTGCGCGATGAGGCCCAGGAGGACGAACGGAAAGCCGCTCGTCATGAGCTGCGCGATGCCCACACGCTCCTCGAGCCTGCGGACGCGCTCGTGACCTCCGAGCCACGCGAGCGCGAGCAGCGCGACGAGGCCGAGCAGCGTGCGCACGACGTCACCGGTCGCCTCGGCGACTTGCGCACCCTCGTGCCCCGACGCCTCGGGCTGGCCTGCCGAAGGCGCGTCGCCGGCGGCCGTCAGCGCGCCTGCGTCCTCGGGCGCGCCGCCGTCGAACGAGCCAGCATCGAACGAGCCCGCATCGAAGGCGCCAGCGTCGAACGAGCCAGCGTCGAGAGCGGAGGAGCCAGCGTCGGAGGAGCCCGCGTCGAAGGAGCCAGCGTCCACGGTGCCCGCGTCGTTCGCTTCGGCCGTCGTGTGCGAGGCCCCGGCGTCGCCATCGCCCCCCGTCGAGACGAACGCGTCCGGCGCTTGCGCGTGGGCCGTCCCGAGCACGAAGGAGGGGACGATCGCGAGCACGATCGCGAGCCACGGCGGCAACCGTTCGCCGAGGGAGGCGAGCGGCCGACTCGGGCCTCGTGTGCGGTGCCGGGGCACGGCCGCACTGTAGCTTCATGCGTGACCCTTCACGTCACTCAATCGATGTGCAGGCGCGCGTTCGCGCGAGTTTGACCCCAGCGCGCGATGCAGGAATCCTGCAACGATGCAGAGGCGCGGTGAGCCTCCTCGTGCCCAGCTCTCGTGGATGTGGTTCGTCGTGGCCGCAGCCTGCGTCGTCGTCTGTGCGACGAGCGGTTGCGAGACGCGCCTGCTCTCCATCACCGTGGACGTCCAGACCGATCTCGTGCCGCAGCTCGAGCTCGGCTTGCTCGAGGTCGAAGTGCTCGAGGGCGCCGTGCCGCGGGGCACCGGCACCGTGCGCTCGCGCCGCACCGCGGTGATGCCGCAGCTCGCCGAGGCCGGCGAGTACCAGCGCGGCCGCCGCGTCGCCGAGATCGGCGCGCTCGGGAGCGGCGAGCACACCGTGCGCGTGATCGCGCGCCGACCTGCTCCTCCGGGCGCACCGGACGACGGCGGCACCATCCTCACGGAGCGACGTGTCGTGGTCGTGCTGTCCGCCTCGCGCACGGTGCGCGTGGTGCTCGACGCGGGGTGCGTCGGCGTCACCTGCCCCGGTGCCGGTGACGTGGACGATGCGACGCAGTGCTTGAACGGACGCTGCGTGCAGCCCTCGTGCGACCCCTCGCTCTCGGCCTCGCGGCGTCAGTGCTGCACCGGCGGTGGCTGTCCCGAGACCGCGCTCTGCGACGATCCATCGGACTGCGTCGTGGCCCCGTGCGCCGAGCCGCGCTGCATCGAGGGCGCGTGCATCGCGGAAGATCGCCCGGGAGCCTGCGCCGAAGGTGAGTACTGCGATCGGAGCGCGCGTGCGTGCCTCCCGATCCCCGGCGGGCTGCGCGCCGACGCGGGTGTGCCCGACGCCGGCGGAGAAGACGCGCCGAGCCTCATCGACGCGTGGGTCGCGCCCGGCGAGGACGCGGGCATCTTCGATGCGTTCGCGTGCCCGGCCGAGCGCTGTGGCGATGGCGACGACGACGACTGCGATGGCCTCGTCGACTGCGCGGATCCGGACTGCGCGAGCACGGGCTGCGACGACGGCGATGCCTGCACGCACGGTGACTCGTGCCGGAGCGGCGTCTGCGCGGGCACGCCGATCACGTGCGAGTCGACCGAGTGCGCGACGCGCTCGTGCAACGGCAGCGCGACATGCACCGAGACGCCGCGCTCGGGCGCGTGCGCCGACGATGGCAACGCGTGCACGAACGACGTGTGCGCGTCCGGCCGCTGCACGCATCCCTCGCGCGCCGATGGCACCACGTGCAGCGGGGGCCGCTGCTGCGGCGGTGGCTGCGTGGACGTGCGGTCGAGCGCGCGACACTGTGGCGTCTGTGGCGTCGACTGCGGATCACGCGCGTGCGTCGCGGGTGCGTGTCGGTGTGCAGCCAACAGCGAGTGCGTGGACTTCGGCTACGGCGGGGCCGCCACCTGTTACGACGAAGGTGATGGCAACGGCCTGCGCTGCCAGTGCGTGTGCACGGGGGACTCGTCCTGGCGCGGCAGCTGTGGAGAGTGCCCTGGCACGGCGCAGTGCGAGCAGCAGGCCGGCCTCAACGTGTGCTTCTACCCGTGACCACCCTCGCGCGGGCCGCTCGCGCGCGTGCGGCGCAGGAGCAGGAGCGCGCTCACGGAGCCGAGCCCGACGATGACGCAGGCGCAGCCGCCGCAGAGCAGGAAGTCCTCTTCGCTCGGCCCGAAGTGACAGCCGCTGTGGCTCGGTTGGAAGCCGGGTGGGCAAGGATCCACCGCGTCGGCGCGCACCGGCGCTGGGAGACCGACGAGCGCCCAGAGCGCCATCGAGAGCGGCAGCGCGAGCAGGAGCGAGGAGCGCATGCCCGATGCTCTCACGGTCCTCAGAAGCCGAGGAGGTTCACGTCGGCACCGAGGATCCACGCCACGTCGTCGCCCTCCACCCAGTCGTCGACGATGTAGGCGAACGGCCGCACCTCGAGGCCCACGTGGGTGTCGAGCGCGAAGGCGATGGGGTAGCTCCAGCCGAAGTAGAGCGCGGGAGCGAGCGTCGGGTGCGTGATCACGCCGACCTCGGGGAGCAGCGAGAAGTAGCCGGCGCCGACGCTGAAGGCCTCACGCTCCGGCGCCCAGATCGAGTGGGGCGCGAAGCCCACGAGCACCGACGCCTGCTCGAACGCGCCGCCGTCGATCGCCGGCAGGAGACGAACACGCAGCTCGGCTCCGAGCGCCGTCCCGAAGAGGACCTGGAGGACCTCTTCGCGGTCCCAGGTCATGCCGATCCCGAACGCGAGGCTGCCGTACATCGAGCCCGTGGCGGCGCCCGTGCCGAGGTGCGTGCCGACACCGCCACCCAGGCCCACCACGAAGTGCCAGTCGTCCTCGTCGAGGTGAAAGGTCGGGGGCGGCCCCGGCGTGGGTGGCGGAGGCGGCTGCGCGATCCAACGGACGAGGCTGCTCACGCGCGGGTCGTGTGAGAGCTCACCGTGGAGGTGGATCAGGCCGTCGCGGTCCGTCGGCAGATCTCCGACGCCGCCGAGCGAGCGCTCGAGCCGGAGGAGGGTGCCGCCCGAGGGGCACGCCGCGCCCGAGCAGGGCTCGGCCGAACGAATCGGCGCGCACGCGCCGCTCTCGTACGAACAGACGGTGACCGCACCGTCGGGCAGCGAGGGCACGAACGCGCGGTCACTGGCCACGAGCAACGCGGGCTGATCGACGAAGAGACCGACGACGTGCGCGGCGCGGGGGCTCTGCGCCTCCGCTCGGACCGAGAGCGCGCCGAGCCAGGGCACGCAGGCGAGGCAGGCCACGGCGAACCGAAGAAGCCAGCGGGGGAGGGAGAGGTGAGTGGGCCGCGGCATGCGGCCCCATCGGACGCGCGAGCCCGCGGACCGATCTGTCGCGCGTGCGCCGCGAACGCGCCCGAGCCGGGCTGGCTGTCGTACCCTGCGGGCGATGTCGATCACGATGGGTCAGCCCTCGTTGCCCCTCGGCCCGCCGGCCTCCGTGCGCACCCTGCTCGCGCTGCCGGCCCTCGCAGGCCTGGTGAAGATCGTGGCGGGCTCGCGCGGCGTCGACCGCGCCATCACGCACCCGCGCATCCAGAAGTCCGGGCTGGTCTTCGCGGGTCACCTCCACGGCATCGTCCCGTCGCGCGTGCAGATCTTCGGCGAGACCGAGATCACCTACTTCGAGACGCTCTCGTCGGAGGACCGTCGCGCGCGGGCGGCGCTGCTGTTCTCGCTCGAGCCGTCGCTGACCGTCCTCACCCGCGGCGTCACGCCGCCCGAAGAGCTCGTCGCGGCGGCGGAGGAGGCGGGCGCACCGCTCGTCGTGCTCGGCGCGCGGTCGAGCCAGGCCATCGCGCTCCTGCACGCCCTGCTCGATGGTCTGCTCGCGCCGCGCGAGTGGCGTCACGGCGTGATGGTCGAGGTCTACGGCGTGGGCATCCTGCTCACCGGCGCGAGCGGGATCGGCAAGAGCGAGTGCGCGCTCTTCCTCGTCGAGCGGGGCCATCGCCTCGTGGCCGACGATCGCGTCGAGATCACCTCCGCGCCGGATGGCACGCTCGTCGGTCGGCCCGCGCCGCTGCTCCGACACCACCTCGAGATCCGCGGGCTCGGGATCCTCAACATCCGCGACCTCTTCGGCGCGACGGCCGTGCGCGACGACGCGCCGCTGCACCTCGTGGTCGATCTCCGCTCCTTCGATCGACACGAAGACGCCGATCGCCTCGGCATCGACGACGTCACCACGACGCTGCTCGGTCAGGAGATCCCGATGGTGACGATCCCCGTGCGACCGGGGCGCGACATGGGCGTGCTCCTCGAGGTCGCCGCGCGCAACCAGCTCCTCAAGCGCTCGGGACACCACGGCGCCCGCGCGTTCATCGATCGCCTGGAGAAAGCGACCCTCAAGTGAGCGACGCCCCCGCGTCTCCGAACGCGCCCGCCACGAGCACCGCGACGTCGAGCGCCGCCGCGGCTCGCCTCGAGCGCTACGGCCGGACACTCGGCCTCGAGCGCGCGCACGTCCTCGCGGCCCTCGCGATCACGGCCGTGACGCTCGCGACGCTGCGGTCGTTCGGCCGGCCGTGGTGGTGCGCTTGCGGCAGCTTCGTGCCGTGGTCGAGCGACATCAACGGCAGCCACAACTCGCAGCACTTCGTCGATCCCTACTCGGCGAGCCACTTCGAGCACGGCCTGCTCTTCTTCGCGTTCCTCCTGCTCTTTCCGAAGCTCTCGCTCGCGTGGCGCACGGTGGCGGCGGCGACCCTCGAGTGCGGCTGGGAGCTGCTCGAGAACTCGAGCTTCATCATCGATCGCTACCGAGCCGCGACCATCTCAGCCGACTACTACGGCGACGCGGTGCTGAACTCGCTGTCCGACGTGATCTTCGCGACGGCCGGCTTCGTGTTCTCCTGGGCGGTGGTGCGTCACGCGCGTCTGGGCTGGCCCGCGTGGTGGGCCACCGTCGCGCTCTGCGAGCTCGGGATGGTCTTCACGGTGCGCGACAGCCTCGCGATCAACGTCGTGATGCTCGCGCACCCGATCGAAGCGATCCGCGTCTGGCAGGCCGGCGGCTGACGTCGTCGGCGCGCAGGGGGACGGCTCAGTCAGAGCACGAGGCCGTGCTCGTCCCAGAGGTCGCCGAGCGTCTCGCCCAGGCGCGCGACGATCGAGCGCCGCACCTCCGCCTCGGTCGCGCAGCCCAGCGCTCGCTCGGCGACGTCCTCGCAGGCGCGCAGATCGAGGCGGGCGCAGAGGGCGCGCGCGAACGGGATCTCGGAGGCGGGCATCGAGAGCGTGCGCAGGCCGAGCCCGATGAGGACCGGCAGCGCGAGCGGGTGCGAGGCCATGTCGCCGCAGAGGCTGACCGGCAGCGAGCGCTCGGTGGCCGCCGCGATGACCGGACGGAGCAGCCGGAGCAGGCCTGGCGCCAGCGGCGAGGCGAGCGCCGCCACCGTGGGATCGCTGCGGTCCACGGCCAGTGCGTACTGCGCGAGGTCGTTCGTCCCGAGCGAGAAGAAGTCGCACTCGCCCGCGAGCACGTCCGCCAGCATCACCGCCGAGGGCACCTCGATCATCGCGCCGATCGGCACCATGCGGTGCGGCACGCGCGCCTGCGTCAGCTCGCGTCGCGCGTGATCCACCATGCGCCGTGCCTCGCGCATCTCCTCGACGGTGCAGACCATCGGGAACATCAGCCGCAGCGGCGTCTCGTCGGCGGCGCGCAGCACGGCGCGGATCTGCGTGCGGAAGATCTCGGGCATCTCGAGCGCGAGGCGCAGGCCGCGCAGGCCGAGCGCGGGGTTGGGAGCGCTCGCGAGCTCGGAGAGGCGTCGGCTGCTCTCGAGGCCTCCGCGCGGCATCTTGTCCGCGCCGAGATCGAAGCTCCGAACGGTCACGCTGCGTGGTGCGAAGGCGCGGCCCACGCGGAGGAAGACCTCCGTGAGGCGCTCTTCGTCGGGAACGGAGCCATCGAGGTAGAGGAACTCGGTGCGGTAGAGGCCGATGCCCTCGGCCTGTTCGTCGAGCGCCTCTTCGAGCTCCACCTCGATCTCGAGGTTCGCGAGGATCTCGACGCGTGTGCCGTCCGCGAGCGCGGTCCGGGCCTCGCGCGCCTGGCGCAGGCGGCCCGTGAACGAGCGATACCGGTCCGCACGATCCTCGGCGCTCGCGCGCGCCTCGACGCTCGGATCCACGTGGATCTCGCCGCGCCGTGCATCGACGATCACGATGTTGCCGCTCTCGATCGTCCGTGTCGCGCCACGCACGCCGACGATCGTCGGGACGTGGAGCGCACGCGCGAGGATCGCGGTGTGCCCCGTGGTCGTGCCGAGCTCGGTCACGAGCGCGAGCAGGCGCTCGCGCGGCAGCGAGAGCAGCTCGGCCGCCGAGAGATCGCTCGCGACGAGCACGGCCGGCTCGGCCAGCGGGGGCAGGTCGGTGCCCGCGCCGGTGAGGGCGCGAAGGATGTCGGAGGCGACGTGCTCGATGTCGTGGGCGCGGTCGCGGAGGTAGCCCTCCTTGGCCTGTCCGAGCCGGTGTGCGAGGTCGTCGGCCACCTGACGCAGCGCCCACTCCGCGCACTTGCCGGCGCGGATCTCCGCCTCGGTTGCGCTCGCGAGCAGCTCGTCCTTCACCATGAGGAGGTGGGCGTCGAGGACGAGGCGATGCTCGGCGTCGATGGACGGATCGAGACGGTCGCGCAGCGCCTCGAGCTGCGCGCGCGAGCGCGAGACCGCCTCGCTCAGGCGCGCGAGCTCCGACGGCACGTCGGTCGGCTCGATCACGCGGCGCGCGATCGGCACCGAGCGACGATCGAAGACCACCGCGTGCCCGATGGCGACGCCCGGCGAGGCGGGCAGGCCACGGATCGAGCGCGCATTGGGGAGCGTGGGGATCTCGATGGGCCGTGTCGGAGGGCCGTCGCTCTCGGGGTCGGCGCTCACGGGCGCTCTCCGAAGCCGCCCGTGATCAGCGTGCCGATCGCGTCGAGCGCCTCGCGCGCGTCGGCGCCGGTGGTGTGGACGGTCACGGTCGTGCCCTTGCTCCCGCAGAGCAGGAGCACGCCCATGACGCTCTTGGCGTTGGCGCGCTGGCCGTCTTTCTCGAGCTCGACCTCGCAGCGGTAGCGTGAGGCGAGCTGCACGAGCTTGGTGGCGGCGCGCGCGTGCAGCCCGAGCTCGTTCACGATGAGGAACTCGTCCGAGCAAGCGCCCGGCGCTCCCGCCGCCGCCGTCATCGCGCGATGTCCCGATGGGCCACGGCGATCTCTCGGTGGCCGCGCAGCGAGGCCGCGATGTGCTCCGCGATGGCGACCGAGCGGTGACGCCCCCCCGTGCACCCGATCGCGACGGTCAGGTAGGCCTTTCCTTCGCGCTCGTAGCGCGGCAGCGTGTGCTCGAGGAGCGTGAGCACGTCGCGCACGAGCTCCTGCGTCTCCGAGGAGCCGAGCACGTAGTCCCGCACCGGCGCATCGAGGCCCGTCTGCGGTCGGAGCGCGGGCACGAAGTGCGGGTTGTCGAGGAAGCGCACGTCGAAGACGAGATCGGCGTCGACGGGGAGGCCGAACTTGAAGCCGAACGAGACGACGCGGACGCGCATCGAGTGGCCCGGTGAGGCTCGCCCGACGTACTCGACCAGCGCGCGGCGGAGCTCGTGCACCGACAGCCGCGAGGTGTCGATGACG
The DNA here is from genome assembly GCA_044376125.1 of Sandaracinaceae bacterium. Classification (GTDB taxonomy): domain Bacteria; phylum Myxococcota_A; class Polyangia; order Polyangiales; family Sandaracinaceae; genus JAFLCL01. The sequence goes on along the minus strand of JBILLJ010000028.1, from coordinate 39,304 downwards.
TGCGTCGCGCGCGAGCGGAGCGTGCCGAGGCGCTCGCGCTCCTGCGCGATGGCCTCCATCACGTCGCCGCCGGGCGCGAGGGGATGGGGGCGTCGCGTCTCGCTGTAGCGGCGCACGAGCATGTCGTCGGCGCAGTCGAGGAAGAGCACCTCCACCTCGTGCCCAAAGCTGCGCACCCGATCGACGAGCTCGCCGGCGCTCTCGAGGAACGCGCCCGTGCGCACGTCGATGCCCAGGCCGATCTGTCGGACCGCGCCGCCCAGGAGCAGCGTCCGACCTTCGCCGTCGCCGAAGAGCTGGAGCAGCCCGGGCGCGAGCTGCGGCGGGAGGTTGTCCACGCAGTAGAAGCCGAGATCTTCGAGCACACGGAGCGCGCTCGAGCGACCGGCGCCGGACATGCCGGTGACGACGACGACGTGCAGGCTGCTCACGCGCGCATCGTACCAGGGCCGCCGCGCGGCCACAGGGGGAAGTCCAGGCCGCTCGCGCCTCAGTCCGTGCGGCCGTGCGCGGCGCAGAACGACCACGCGGCCCGATCGAGCCTTCGCGGGCCCGTCTCGGTCACGAAGCGCAGGATCTCCACCGGGTCGTCGCTGAGGAGGATGCGATCCCCCCACGCCTGCCCCGCGAGCGCTCGCAGGAGCGGCGCCACCGGCAGCGTCTCGGACCACGCGCGCGTGCCGTAGAGCACCATCGGAGAGACCAGCCCTCGCACCGTCCCGTAGTGGTTCTGGCACGCGTCCTGGAAGATCTCCTGCACCGTGCCTGCGCTTCCGGGAGCGAACACGATGCCGTGCGTCGCGAGGCTCACGAGCCCGTCCTCGCGCACGCAGTTGGCGAAGTACTTCGCGTGGTGCGTCGCGAACGCGTTGGGCGGCTCGTGGCCGTAGAAGAAGGTCGGCACACCGAGCGTGGGCATCCTCGCGCGCGCCATCGCCGCGCCGTGGCGCTCTCGCACGAGGAAGGCACGCGCGAGCCACTCGCGGTCCTTGTAGAGCGGGGCCGCGCCGAGCGCCTGCACGGCGTCCACGAGCTCGTCGTCGCTGGCGGTGGCGAAGCGTGCGCCGAGGTTCGCTGCCTCCATCGCGCCCGGGCCACCTCCGGTCGCGACGAGGAATCCTCGCTGCGCGAGCGCCGCCGACAGGCGCGCCACCTCGAGGTACACGGGATCGAGGCGGCTCATCCCGTGACCGCCCATCACCGCGACGACGCGCGGATGGGCCGCGAGCAGATCCTCGAGGGCCTCCGTCACGCCGTGATCGTGCAGGCGCTGCGCGAAGGCCTCGAGCATCGGCGGTTCGGAGGCGCCACCCTTCGAGACGAAGTGGGCGTACACGCGCGCATCGAGCGTGTCGCAGTACGTCAGCGGGTCCTCGCGACGGAAGCCCGCGAACAGCTCCTCGGGGCTGTAGAGCGTGGTGCGCCAGGGCTCGTACGGGAGATTCGGCAGATCCGGGAACACGAGCGCGCCGCGGCCGATCGCGGCCAGCACCTCCTCCGACGACATCGTGCAGCCCAGGAGCACCACGCCGCGCAGGTCTGCACCGAGGAGCCGCGCGGCGTGTCCCCGGAGATCGACCCCTCGCAAGACGACGTTCGTGTGCGGCGGCTCGGAGGCCAGCCACTCGCGGAGCCCTGGATCGTCGTGGATCTCGCGCATCGTCCCTTCTCCTTTCCGGCCGCACCGGCCGCGATCACTCGAAGCTGCCTCCGCGTCCCTTGCCCGCGAGGAAGCGCCCGACACCCTCGAGGAGCTCGGGGCTCGCGAGCGTCTGCATGCCGAGCTCGGTCTCCCTGCGCATCGCCGCCTCGAAGTCGAGGTCGAGCGCGTCGTAGGTGGAGCGCCGATCGTTCTGCACGCACGTCCACGGAAACGCTGCGATCTGTCGGCCCAGCTCTTCGGCCGCGGCGCGCGCGCTGCCCTTGGGCACCACACGGTCGACCAGTCCCATCGCGCTCGCGTCCCGCGCGCTCACCGCGCGGCCGGTGAGGATGAGATCGAGCGCGCGCCCGAGGCCGACGATGCGCGGCAGGCGCACGGTCCCGCCGTCGATCAGCGGCACGCCCCAGCGCCGACAGAACACGCCGAGGATCGCGTCGTCGGCGGCGACGCGCAGATCACAGAAGAGCGCGAGCTCGAGCCCTCCCGCCACCGCGTGGCCTTCGATCGCCGCGATCACTGGCTTGGTCGGCACCATGCGCGAGGGCCCCATCGGCGCGTCGCCGTCGAGCGCGACGCGGTTGGGCGTGCCCTTGGCCATCGCACCGAGATCCGCGCCTGCACAGAAGACGCCGTGATCACCGTGGAGCACCGCGACCTTGGCCTCGGGATCGGCCTCGAACGCGCGCACGGCGTCCGCGAGCGCTTCGGCCGTCGCGCGGTCCACGGCGTTGCGCTGCTGGGCGCGGTCGAGGATCCACGTCGTGATCGGCCCGCTCTTCTCGACCCGCATGGAGGACCTGCTCGCTCGGTCGGCGCGCCCGTCGCACCGCCGCCATCGCGCTATACCACCGAGCGTGACGCGCACGGAACGCACGGAGACGAAGGGCGAAGGCGCGGGCGGCGGGCCCACGCAGCGGCAGAAGTGGCTCGGGCTCGCACGCGACGTCGCGATCGGTGTCGGCATCGTGATCGCGGTGCAGTGGTGGCGCGCGCACGACGTGGCTGCCGAGGGCCTGCCGGAGCGCACGCTGACGCTGCTCGACGGCACGAGCGTGCCGCTCTCGGGAGCGCGCGAGAGGCCGCTGCTCGTGCAGATGGAGGCCTCCTGGTGCGGCGTCTGCCGGATGGAGGACGCCAGCATCCGCGCGCTCGCCGAAGACCACGACGTGCTCGTCGTCGCCTCGCAGTCGGGCGACGCAGCGGCCGTGCGCCGCTTCGCCGAAGAGCACGACCTCGACCACCTCCGGATCGCCGTCGATCAGGATGGGCGCCTGGCCGAGCAGCTCGGCATCTCCGCGTTCCCGACCACGATCTTCGTCGATCGAGAGGGTCGCGTCTCCGACGCCGAGGTCGGCTACACGAGCGAGCTCGGAATGCGCGCGCGCCTGGCCTGGGCCGGGCTCTGATCCTGCGCCGCCGAGGCGCCCACCCGGTGTGGGTGTCCGATGGGCGGGGCCAGTGCTACAAGGGCGACCTTTCGCGCCGAGCCGCGGGGCCCAGCGCCAGCAAGCAGACAGATCCAGAGCACGCGCATGACGAAGTCGGACGACGAGAAGGCCGAGACCGAGGCGACCGAGGCGAGCACGGAGGCCGCGAAGACCGACGACGAGGCCGCTGCCGCCTCGTCCGAGAAGGACGCAGTGCGCCAGGCCGACGACGCGAAGGCCGACGACGCCGAGGCCGACGACGCGAAGGCCGCCGAGCCCAAGCCGGAGCCGGTGCCCGCGTTGCGCCCCCGGTCCATGCAGGCGCTCGTGCTCGCGATCCTCGCGGCCGCCACGCTGACCGCGCTCGACATCTGGACCAAGACCTGGGCCGAGGACAACCTCTCGCACGCGCGCCACGGCGATCCGCCGACGCTCTGCGAGGAGAACGACGACGGCTACATCGCGACCCAGCGTCTGCGGGGCGAGCCGCAGGTGCTCATCGCAGACGTGCTCGACCTCGAGTACGCCGAGAATTGCGGAGCCGCCTTCGGACTCATGCGCGGCGCGCCGGCCATCGCGCGCAAGGTCGTCTTCGGCATCGCCGCCACCGTCGCCGTGAGCGCGCTCTTCTTCCTCTTCTTCCAGGGGCGCGGCGGGCCGCTCTTCGCGTGGAGCGTGCCCCTCGTGGCCTCGGGCGCGCTCGGCAACCTCCTCGACCGCATCCGCTATGGCTACGTCGTGGACTTCATCCACGTGCACTACGAGCCGTGGGACTTCGACTACCCGACGTTCAACGTCGCGGACATCACGATCACGATCGGCGTGATCCTGCTGGTGCTCGATTCGTTCCGCGGTGAGCCCGCGCCGGCCGACGCCGTCAAGACGGTGCCCGCCGCCAAGGACGCGAAGGACACCACGCCGGCAACGGACGCGGAGCGCGCGTGATCCCCTCGTTCGGGTCGATCTTCGGAGAGGATCTTCCCGCCTACTTCACGATGCTCACGTGCGCCTTCGTGGTGTGCACCTCTTTCGCGGTGCGGTGGGGCAAGCAGAGTCGCTACGACCACGAGGTCCTCATCGACGTCGCGCTCTACTCCGTCATCACGGGGGTCGCGGGCGCGCGCCTGGCGCACGTGCTCTTCGACGGATACCTGATGGACTACGTCCATCTCTGCACCGACTACACGCAGGTCGGCTGGCGGATCACCGAAGGTCAGTGCAACGCCGAGTGGGTGCAGGGCAGCTGGGACGCGGCCGCCCAGGTCTGTCACCCGACCGAGCAGGACTGTTTCGCGCCGTTCCGCTTCTGGCAGGGCGGCCTGACCTGGTACGGCGGCATGATCGGCGCGGTCGGGTACGCGATGCACATCTTCCGGCAGGAGGGCTTCCCGCGCCTGCCCGCGCTCGATCTCGCGGGGCTCATCCTGCCGCTCGGTCTCTTCTTCGGCCGCCTCGGCTGCTGGTTCGGCGGCTGCTGCTTCGGTCTCGTGAGCGATCACCCGCTCGCCGTCTCGTTCCCGCCGTGGTCACCCGCGAGCGAGCAGCAGTGGCGCGATGGCCTGCTCGCGTCCCCGAACGTCGCCTCGCTCACCGTGTGGCCGACGCAGCTCATGGAGTCGCTCGGGTCGCTCCTCATCGCGTTCGTCGCGATCGGCCTCGTGCACCCGCGCAAGCAGTTCCACGGTCAGGTCTTCTCGATCTCGTTCGGGCTCTACGCGCTCCTGCGCTTCGGGCTCGAGTTCCTGCGCGCGGATGATCGCGGCATCTACGCAGGCCTCGCGACTTCGCAGTGGATCTCGATCGGCATGCTCGCGTTCTGCGCGTTCGTCTGGGTGAAGGCGAGCGCGCACGCGAAGGCCGAAGAGGCACGGCGCGCGAAGGCCGCCTGATCGCGCTAGATCTCGAAGAGCAGCTGCGCGCGCACGAGGCCGGTGAGCTGCATCGGCTCGCGCGCGAAGTCCGTCACGACCCACGCGAAGCGCACCTCGCCGCCCACCGTCCACTCGCGCCCGATCAGCACGTCGAGCCCGAGCAGCCCCCCGAGGACGAGATCACCGCGCACGTCGCCGAGCGCGAGCGACGCATCGAGGATCGAGACGGCGCCGCCCGCCGAGAGGCCGAGGTAGGGCACGGCGCTCAGCACGTCGACGAGGTACACGACGTCGAACGAGCCCGTGACCCGATGCATCGACCCGACGTGGGCCGCGTAGTCGGCGCGCAGGCGGAGCTCCCAGACGTCTCCGAGCCCCAGGCCCACGCCGACGCTCGCCGCCACGGCGTGCGGCGGGTAGGGCGTGTCGCCCACGATCCCGGTGTACCCGGCGCCCACGAAGAGGCCGAGCTGGCGGTCGTACGCGCGTGCCGACGTCGCCGCGGTGCCGAGCCACACGAGCGCGACGACGGCCCCGAACGCCGCTTGCCCGAGCGTGGGCAGGAGGCGCGGTGCGCGACGCGAGCACGACCGGGACATCGGTCGCTCTTTGCCACGAGCGCGTGCACCTTGGAAGCGCCGTTGACTCGGAGGATCCCGCCGGTAATATCCCGCGCCTTTTCGCCCATCCGAGCGCCGCACACCTGCCCGTGCCGGATCTGGGCGGCCATCGATCGAGGTTCTGCGTGTCCAACGACGACGACAAGCGCGACGACGAGCGCGACGAGACGACCGACTCCGGCGAGACCGACGCCCCGGAGGCGTCGAACGAGAACGAGAGCGGTGAGAGCGACGCCGAAGAGAGCGACGCCGAAGAGAGCGCGTCTGCATCCAGCGCGTCGACGTCGACCAGCGAGAGCGGCTCGTCGGGCGCGTCCACCGACGCGGGCGCGCCGGCCGCGGGCAAGGGCGGTCGGATGTCGGCGGGCGCACGCCTCGCGGCGGCCAAGGCGGCCAAGGCGGTCGTGAAGGCCGCCAAGAAGGAAGAGCGCAAGGCGGCCACGGCGCAGACCGAGGTCGTCGAGGAGGCGCCCGAAGAGGCTCCGACTGCCGAGCCCGCGCCCGAGGATCCGGTCAAGCAGCTCGAGGAGTCCGAGCTCGGCCGTGCGGCGCTGCAGGCGGGTCGTTGGTGGGAGTCGAACCAGCAGATGGGCTGGATCGCCCTCGCGGCTGCGGCGATCGCGATCGTCGGCTTCCTCGGCTGGCAGTACCACAAGGAGACGACGAGCGCGGCGGCCGGCACGCTCCTCGCGGAGGCCCTCGAGATCGCGTCCGCGCGCATCGAAGCGGCGGACGAGGCGGAGCCCGCCGACGGCGCCGACGAGGACGAGGATGGTGAGGAGGAGCGCACGTTCCCCACGCGCACCGCGCGCGACGAGGCTGCGCTCGAGGCCTACCAGGCGATCATCGCGCAGTACCCCGATCATCCCTCCGCCGGCGTCGCACGCCTCGGCGCCGCTCGCACGCTCCTGGCCCTCGGTCGCAACGACGAGGCCCTCGAGATGTACCAGCAGGCCTTCGACCGCAACGGCGGTCGCTCGGGCACCATCGCCTGGCAGGCGCTCGAGGGCGTCGGCTTCGCGCAGGAAGCGGCGGGCCAGCCCGACGAGGCCCGCGCGACGTACGAGCGTCTGGGCGGCCTCGATGATCACGCCTACGAGCAGGTCGCGAACTACCACCTCGCGCGCCTGATGCTCGCGCGCGGTGAGCGCGACGAGGCCCGCACGGCGCTCCGCGAGCTCGTGGACGCGCTCCGCGCCGAGACCGTCGAGGACTCGAGCGAGCCGCGCTTCCCGTACCTGCTCTCGCAGGCGGAGGTTCGCCTGCGCGAGCTCGATCCGTCGAGCGCGACGTCGGCAGGCCCGCAGCTCCTCGGCCCTGGCGGTGGCGAGCCCGGCGCGGGCGGCACGGGCGACATCGACCCCGCCCAGCTCCAGGAGCTCATCCGCCAGTTCCAGGCCCAGCAGCAGCAGGGCGCGGGCGGAGGCGAGGGCGGCGGCGAGTGATCGTCCGCGGCTCGAGGTTGTCCCAGACCCTGGCGCACGCGACGCTGGCGGGCACGGTTGCGAGCGTCGTCGGGGCGTGTGGCGGCGCGACGCCCGAGATCGCGCAGTACGCCGAGCGGCTCGATCGGGGGCCGTCGGTGGACTCGGGCGGACGGCTCGAGGTGCGATGGTCGCGGCGTCTCGCGCCTGATCTCGACGGCCCGTACCTGCCGATCGAGCGCTCGGTGCCGACGCTCGACGCCAACCACGACCGCATCTACGTGGGATCGAGCACGGGACAGGTCTGGGCCTTCACCGGCGCTGGCGGCCGCGTCTGGATGTATCAGGCGGGCGGCGGTATCGGGGCCCAACCGACGCTCAGCGTCGACCGTGAGACACTCTATGTCGGCAGCGACGACGGCGACCTCCACGCGCTGCGCGCCTCGGATGGCTCGCTGATCTGGCGGACGGAGATGCGGGGCGCGCTCGGCGATGCGCCGCTCGTGACCGAAGACGTCGTCTACATCGCGACCGAGAACGACGTGATCGAGGCCTTCGATCGCGAGCGCGGCGAGGCGCTGTGGCGCTACGAGCGCCAGGCGCCCGAAGGCTTCTACGTCACCGAGCACGCGGGGCTCACGCTCGCGGATCGACGACTCCTGGCCGGCTTCACCGACGGCGCCGTCGTCGCGCTCGATCCGAGCGACGGCCGCGTGCTCTGGGTGCGCGACACGACCTCGGACCTCGCGCCCAACACGTCGGACGAGCTGCGGTTCACGGACGTGGACACCACGCCGCTGGTCGTCGGCGACGTGGTCTACGCGGCGTCGTTCGCCGGCGGGCTCTACGCGCTCGAGGCCTCGAGCGGCTCGGTGCGCTGGCTGCGCAACGAGCTGACTGGCGTCACGGGCATCGCCCAGGCGCCCGGTGGTCAGCTCGTGCTCTCGTCGGGCGACCTGGGGGTGATGGCAGTGCGGGCCCGCGATGGCGAGCGCCTGTGGGCCACGCGCGTGCGCCGTGGCGCACCCACGGCGGTGCGCGTCGAGGGGGATCTCGTGCTGTACGGCGAGTCGGAAGGCGGCCTCGTGGGGCTGACGCTCGGCCGTGGCCGCGAGGTCGGGCGCATCGAGAACGGGCATGGCTTCGCGGGGCAGCTCGCGGTCGATCAGGGGCTCGGCGCCGCCATCTCGAATGCCGGCGCGCTCTTCGTCTTCGCGGTCCACTGACCGCGGACCGAGCGACGCGGACGCGGACCGGGGGGACGCGGACCGAGGGACGAGAGCACCGAGCGGCGGCGGGTCTACGCGAGGAAGCCCGTATTCCTCGGAGAATCGCACGGCTGGGACTTCGCAGAAGATGGATTATGTCAACCGAGAGCCGGGATCGGACGGGGGGCCCGATCCCAGGAGCAAGCGCGCGAGCTCCGAGGCGTCGACACGGCCGGTCGAGACGAGAACCTCGAGCAGGCCCTTGCCCAGCCGCGCGACCTCGAGCAGCGCTTCGATGCGCTTGCGCTGGAGCGTGCTGCGATCACTCGGTGCCACGCGGCGGAGGTCCTCGAGCGCGGCCTCGAGCGACGCGACCGCCTCCGTCACCTCGAAGAGCTCGCGCTCGCGGAACACGCGCGAGATCATCTTCCAGAGGCTCAGCTCGGCCTCGAACAGCTCGGCCCGCACGCCCGGCTGGTGAACGCCGCGGACGACGCCCCAGCGCTGGAGCTCGCTCAGCGTCATCGAGACGGTGCCCACCGAGAGGTCCAAGCGATCGCGGATCTCCTTGGCGCTCAGCGGCTGCTCGCTCAAATAGAGCAGCGCCCAGGTGCGACCCATCTGGCGCTTGAACCCCCAGAACTCCATCAGGCGACCGACGGTCTCGGTGACGCGCAGCTCCGCGGGGCTCAGCACGGCGCCCTCAAGGAATCGACGCGACGTCGAGGAGGCCGCCGAGCGGGAGCTGACGCACGAAGCCGTCGCGCCGCTCGAGCTCGACGTGGTTGCCGTTCAAGGCCCGCATCGGATGCGATCCGTCGGCGTCGAGCTGCGTGATACGCAGGCGATTGAGCCCGGCGACGAGCGGTGTGGGGATCGCGAACGATCCGTCCGGCCCGCTCGTGCCCTCCGCGACCTGCACTGCGCCGCTGTCGGTCACACGCTCGATACGCAGCATGTGGTCCGGCGCCGCCACGCCGCGCACGTCGAGCGACGTCTCGGAGGTGATCAAGTCCGAGGCAGCGAACGTGATCCGCGGGAAGTCCACGCCAGAGACGAGCACGTGGCCCGCGCCGCCGTCGCCGCCATCGCCATCGCCCGTGCCCCCGCCGACCTCCGCGACGGGATCACAGTCGAGCTCCGAGGCCGCGACGAGCGCGAGCGCGCCGCCGCCGCCGCCACCGCCGCTGCCGACCTCGGCGTCGCCGCCGCGCCCGCGCACGGTGCCGATGCACGCAGAGCCGAGCACCATGATCGCGACGCTGCCGCCGCCTGCGCCGCCTGCGCCGCCTCCGCCTCCGCCCCCGCTGCCGCCGCACTGGGACGCGAAGAAGTCCGCGGCGCACGCGGGATCGGTCGCGGGCGCTGCCGCCGTGGCCATCGCCCCCAGACCGCCTTCTTCGAACGAAGCGCCACCGCCTGCGCCGATGGCGCCGCTCGCCGCCGCGCCGCCGCTGGGACCCTCGCCGTCCGCACCCGCGCCGCCACCTGCATGGCCGCCCGCGCCCGGGACCGCGCCCTCCGCCGAGACGTCGAAGGCCTCGAGCGTCGCGGAGCCGAACACGACCCACCGCACGGGCTCCGCACCCGTGCCTGCGACGAGGCTGCCCACGCCGCCGGTGACCGAGGCCGCGAAGTAGGTCCCGTTGGTGTTGGTCGCGCCGGACGCGCTCAGCGCATCCGTCGGGAACACCTGCACGAGGCCCTGAGACTCACCGGCGGGCGCCGTCACGCGCACGTAGTGGCGCATCGCATCGATCGGCGCCGGAATGCTCTGGCCGGTGTTGCGCACGGTGTCCGGCACGCGCGCGACCACGGCGCAGAGGGTCGCGTTGCAGCGCTGTGCGACGATCTCGAGGCCTGGCGTGCTCGCCACGCTCGCGCTCGTCCAGTCGTCGCCCGGCGACTCGAGCACCGTGACGAAGGCCTCCTGACCCTCGTAGGCCGCGATGTTCTGGACCGACGCGGGATCCGGCGGTGGAGGCCCGCCGTCGTTGCGCGCGGGCATCGCATCACCACCACATGCCGCCGCGCCGAGCGCGATGCACGCGCTTGCGAACGACGTGACGAGCCGAGTCTCGGATCGGAGCCGGATCAATCCCGGACTCGCTCGACGAAGAAGCCGTCGTAGGCGTCTCCGTAGTCTCCATCGCCCGCGGCGAAGATGACGATGCGCGTGTTGCCGCGCTGGAGCGCGCGGAGGCCGAGCGGATAGACGACGGTCTGCGTCTCCTCGGTCTGCTGCTCCGTCTGCTGCTCGGTGCCCGTCTGCGCCTCGCCGACGGCGCCGGTCATCAGCTGCTCGAGCGTCGGGTCCACGCCCTCGCCTCCCGCCGGCGCCGCGTCGCCGCTCGGGGCCGCTTCGCCACCGCCGCCCGCAGCCGCGGCCGCGCCGTCGTCGCTGCCGTCCATCGAGGTGGTCGTGTCGGCCTCGTCGCTCTCGATCGGCGAGGACTCGCCCACGGGCACCACGGGCTCGGGGATGTAGTCGATGGCGCGCGAGCCGGTCGCCACCTCGGCGAGCACGGGCTCGATGCGCTGGAGGGCCCACTCGATCGCCGCCATGCGCGCCTCGGGGTCTTCGTCGATCACGATCGTGCGGTTCTCGAGCTCGAACCAGCGCGAGAAGCCGTGGTTCGGCATGAGCACCTCGATGCGCTCGACGCGACCTTCCTCGAGGCCGACCCGCAGCACGAGGTGCATCTCGCGCTCGAGGCGGTTGCCGCCCGGAACGGGGATCGCGTAGTGCGCGTGGTAGTGCTTGATGCACCGAAGGGGCGTGCACGCAGGCGCGGGGGCCGCACCGAACGCGCGCGAGAAGTCCGGGTTGACCCGCGCGACCTGGCCGATGGGCGAGCCGTAGTTCCGAACGCCCACGAGCGTGCGCATCCAGAACTGCGCGGCGCGAGTCACCCACTGGCGGCGCTCCTCGGCCTGTCGCTGTGCCTGCTGCTGCGCGAGCTCTTCCTGGTGCTGCTGCGTCTCTTCGCGACCGACGCTCACCTGCTGCAGCGCCGTCTGACGCGCCCGCGCCTGCTCGACGTAGGTCCCGTCGGGGTAGGCCTGGAGGTAGAACGCGAGGCCGTCGGCCGTGGTGCCGTTGCTGGCCCACACCTGCGCTTCGTTCGCTTCACGCTCTGCGCGGACGTTGCTGATCCATGCGCCGCCGCCGTACTGCGTGGCGTACTCCGCCATCGCCACGAGGCGCGCGTTGGAGTCGCTCGTCGTTCGGATGCGACGATAGAGCGCGACCTCTTCGTGCGAGACGAACATGGAGCAGCCTGCAGCGGCCACACCGAAGGCCAGGCCCAGCGCCGCCGCACGCACCACGCGCGGGCAGCTCGAGAGGATGTTCATCACACGCCACCTCCACAGAAGTCGCACTGGGCGATGTTGCCGGTCGGGATGCTGACCTCGGTCTGATCGAGGGCGCGGATGCACGAGTCGGCCGAGCGCTGGCTCGGCTCACAGCCCGTCATGAAGGAGAAGCCGGTGCAGTACGTGTACGGGCCAGTGGGGCCGGTGCGCTGGGTGCACGCGGCGTACTCGGCGGCCGGCAGTCGGCCGCCGCTCAGCTCGCGCGCGCAGTAGTAGGTCCGGTAGGCCTCACAGAACATCGCCGCGTCGGCGAGCTCGCCGCTGCCGTCGCAGCTGCCCACGTGGCCCGGGCTCGGACCGCCGAGCGCCAGCACGAGCATCCCGCCGACGAGGATCCTCGCGACGAGACGGCTGCGGTTCTTCTTCGTGTCGTCGCGGCTCATGGAAGGACCTCGTAGTCGAGCACGAGGCCGGCGTCACCGCTCAGCATCGGCTGGACGAAGGAAGCGAAATACGTGGAGAACGTGACGTGGGCGTAGATGCCGAAGCCCGCCAGGAACTTGTAGACGATGCCCCCGCCGAGCTCGAGACCGAAGCTCTGGTAGGTGCCCGAGAGCGCGATGGGCAGGCCGAAGGAGCCCATGATCTGCGCCTCGTCGCTCAGCCACACGCGGAGCAGGTAGCTCGGCGCCAGCGTCCACTGGCCGAACTCGAAGAAGCCATCGGCGTACGCGAGGTCGGTCGGATCCGCGGTGACGTTCGGCGCGATGCCGAGCCCGACGCCGTGCTGGATGTCGCCGTCTCCCTCGAAGAAGTAGCCCAAGCGCAGCTGGAGGTAGACCGGCGCGGCCAGGTCCTGGCGGAGCGTGTCGGGGTCGTAGAAGAGTCGCAGCGTGCCCCCGGCACCGAGCGAGCCGAAGGCGTGCGCGAAGCGATGCGTCGCCGGGCCCGAGGCCTGCGAGCCGCCCTCGCTCTCGGCGCCACCCCACGCGTAGCCGCGCTGGCCGGGGACCACCTCCTCGTCGAGGCTCTCGTCGGGCGTGCTCTGCGCGAGCGACGACGACGGCAGGACGAAGGACACGGCGCCGAGCGCGAGCAGCGCGAGGAGCGACGCCGACGCGCCGCGTCCGCGCGAGGCGGCCGAAGGCGCGGGATCGTGGGAAGAAAGGGGGAGATTCACGGGCGGCGAAGCTAGAGGACCGACCCACTCGGGTCAAGCTTGGCCGCATCGCCTCGAGGCCCCGACGCCGCGACGCGGTGATATAAGCCGCGCGTGGCAAAGTTCTTCTCTGGCTTCGGCGCTGCGACCTTGATCTGGCTGCTCGTGGGCGCAGGGCTCGTCTTGGGCCTCGGCTGGGGCCCTCCGGTGGAGGCACCGCCGCCCGAAGAAGACGAAGTCGTGGTGGCCGAGACCGAGGCGGCCCCCGAAGAGCCCGCGACGCGGCGACGTCGGCGACCGCGCCGCAGCGGCGCTGGTGGCGGCGAGAGCACGGGCTCCGGCGCGGCTCCCACGGGCGAGGCCACGACGGGCGACGACCTGCGCGAAGGCGAGATGCGCACGATCGACGGCGAAGGCACGGGCGGCGAGGCGCAGCTCACGAACGGGCAGATCGAGACGGCGTTCGATGGCGCGATGCCGCGCATCCGTCGCTGCTTCCTCCTCGCGGCGGGCGACGAGCCGGTGCACGGGCGCCTCACGTTCGGGATGCGGATCCGCGGCTCGGGCGAGGTGAGCGCCGTGAACCTCAGCGGCCCCGCCGCGGTCACGACCGGCGAGTGTGGTGACTGTCTGCGCACGGCCGCGCGCGGCATTCGTTTCCCGAGCTTCGACGGGCCGGAGATGGTCGCGCGGTTCCCGATCACGCTGGAGTGACGCGTGGCCAAGGATCGCAAGCAGCGCGCGAGCGCGAGTCGGCCGCCCGAAGCGAGCGCGTCTGCGAGCGAGCCCGCGAACGAAGCTTCTCGCGTGTCGACCGAAGCTTCTCGCGTGTCGACCGAAGCTTCTCGCGTGTCGACCGAAGCTTCTCGCGTGTCGACCGAAGCTTCTCGCGTGTCGACCGAAGCTTCTCGCGCGTCGACCGGTGCAGGTGTGGGCCCACGCGCCTGGGCGAGCCTCGTCGTGGGCGCGCTCGCCTGCATCGCGTGGGGGCGCGCGGTGTCGAACCCGCTCGTGCCGTCGTGGGACGACGGCCACTTCCTCGATCCCGCCGCGAACCCGACGCTCACGCCGTCGATCGGAGCGTTCGTGTCTGCGTGGAGCGAGATCCACTTCGACGCGTACCAGCCGTTGCACCTGCTCTCGTACTGGCTCGACGTGCCGTGGCTCGGCGCCACCGGCCCGGTCGTGCACGCGACGAACCTCGTGCTCTGGATCGGCGTGGTGCTCCTCCTGGCGCGCGCGCTCGAGCGGCTCGGGCTGTCGCTCGCGGCGGCGACCGTCGCGGCGGCGGTGTTCGCGGTGCACCCCGCCGCGATGGAGATCGTCGGCTGGGGCACGGGCCGCAAGGACCTCGTCGCCCTGCTCTTCTCGATGGGCGCCCTGCACTCGCACCTCGACGCGCGTGGGCCCTGGGACCGCGCGGCGTGGACGAGCCGTGCCCTCTTCGCGTGCGCGATGCTCGGCAAGACCGCGTCGGCGCCGCTGCCCTTGGTCCTCTTCGCGATCGACGTGTGGTGCATGCGCCGCTCCGCGCGCGAGGCGGCCCTCCAGCAGGCGCCGGCGGCGCTCGTCGCGCTCGTGCTGGGCGGCCTCGTCCTCTGGATCTGGCAGTCCCACGACATGATCCGCGGCATGGGCTCGGATCGCACGAGCATCGAGTGGTCGCTCGTGCCCGCGACGCTCACGCACTACCTCGGCATCGCCGTGTTCCCCGATCGCCTCACGCCCATGTACGCGTTCGAGCGCGACGAGCCCACGCCGCTCTGGCAGGCCGCGATCGGTCCGGTGCTCGTCGCGATCCTGGTCGCTCTCGCGTGGCGAATGCGGACGCGGAGCGCGACGCACGCGCTCTTCGGCGCGGGGCTCCTCGTCGCGCTGCTCTACCTCGCGCCGGTCTCGAACCTCGTGCCGCTCTACTTCCAGTGGGCCGATCGCTACCTCGTCTGGATGTCGATCGGCCTCGTGCTCAGCCTCGGGGCGACGCTCGATCTCCTCTTCACGGGCGCGGGCGCCGAGCGGCGCATCGGCGTCGTGGGGCTCGTGATCGCCGCGCCGCTCGTGGCGCGAAGCGTCCAGTACGCGGAGGTCTGGTCGAGCGATCTCCGCCTCTGGGGCCACGCGGTCTCGGTCGAGCCACGGTCCTACTACGCGTGGCTCAAGCTCGGCGAGGTGCAGCGGGACGCGCACCAGTACGGTCCGGCGCTGGACGCCTACGCCGAGGCGATCGAGATCGCACCGGACCTGCGGGTGGGCCACGCCTCGTTCGTGTACACGCTCGCGCTCCGCGACGAGCAGCGCCACGACCTCGAGCCCTCGAACGCGCTCTCGCACTCCGAGCGCTTCCTCCGTGCGATGGACGACGCGCAGGGCCTGCGCGACCTCGCCTCGGACATGAGCGAGCAGGGCTACCGACAGGCGATGACCTACGTGCTCGCGCGCTCGCTCGATCTCGAGCCCGTGCGCGACGATCAGCTCGAGCACGCGATCGCCGTGCAGCTCCAGGAGGGCAACTTCTGGCTCGCGCGCTTCTACCTGTCGCGCATGCAGGATCGACCGCTCTCGCCCGTCGTGAACACGTTCTGGCAGGCCGAGCGCAACGCGCACGAGCGCACGCACGGGCGCGAGGAGCCCATCGACGAGTCGCTCGACCGGCCCTGACCGCGCGCGGAGCCGGCCCCGCGCGCGGGCCTCACTTGCCCGAGTAGACGGGCTTGCGCTTGGCGGCGAAGGCGGCGAGCGCTTCGAGCCGGTCCTGCGACGCGAGCGTGCGCTCGTAGCAGACGCGCTCGTACGAGAGGCCGTCCTCGAGCGTGCGATCGTCGGCCGCATCGACCGCGTCGAGGGCTGCTGCGATGGCGATCGGCGCGGCGTCGAGCAGCGGGGCGACGAAGCGCTCGGCGGCGGCGAGCGCGCCTTCCCCTTCGTTCGCGAGCGCGTTCACGAGGCCCATCGCGTGCGCATCCGCGGCGCTCAGCCGGCGACCGAAGACGATGAGCTCCTTGGCGCGACCGGCGCCGACGATGCGCACGAGGCGCTGCGTGCCGCCCGCGCCCGGGATGATCGCGAGCGAGGTCTCCGTCAGCCCGAGCTGCGCGCCGCGGGCCGCCACGCGGAAGTCGCACGCGAGGGCGAGCTCGAGGCCACCGCCGAAGGCCACGCCGTCGATCGCTGCGACGACGGGGACCGGGAGCCGATCGATGGCGCCGAACGACGCGCGATAGAGGGCGAGGAAGTCGCGCACCTCTGCTTCGTCCATGCCCTGCCGCTCCTTGAGGTCCGCGCCCGCACAGAACGCCTGGCCCCCTGCCCCGGTCAGGATGACCGCGCGCAGCGTCGCGTCGCTCGCCGCCTCTCGCGCGAGCCGGCCGAGCTCGCGGACCGTCGCCCGTGCGAGCGCGTTGCGGCGATCGGGGCGATCGATCGTCCAGACCGCGAGCGGCCCACGCCGCTCGACCTTCACGCCCGTGCTGCCGCCTGCTGCCTCGATCTCGCGCTGAGTGGTGGTGGTCATGCGCGGCGATCTAACACGACCGCCCGCCGTGGAACGCCATCACATGAACGTGGGATCGAAGCGGATGCAGCGCCCCTCGGGCATGCAGAACTGATCGAGCTGCGAGGGGCTCGGCTGGGCCACGATCGCGATCACGACCGCCAGCACCGTGACCGCCACGACGCTCGCGCCCGCGACGATCCAGACGATCGGATCTTCGTACCACTGCGGAGGGGCCTGCTCGGGGAGCGCGACGAGATCGACGCTCCACGTGTCGCGCTGGCCCGCGATCGCCTCGATGGTGCGGAGGGCGTCCTCGAAGCCGCGGAGCGAGAGCCGCAGCGCGTGAGAGCCATCGATCAGCTCGACGTCGGTGGGCGTCTCGCCGGCGAAGCGATCGTCGACGAAGAGCCGTGCCCCCGGCGGTGTGCTCGTCACGGCGAGCACGTGCGCGAGCGGGATCAGATCGACGGGCACGTGCAGCTCTTCGCCGCGCGGCACCTGGAGCACGTCCGTGTACTCGGTGTAGCCCTGGAGGCGAACGCGCACGGTGTGCTCGCCGGGCTCGACGTCGGTGGGCCCGAGCGGGCCGACGCCGATGGAGCTCTCGTCGACGAGCACCTCGGCACCGTCGGGGAGGTTGTCGAACACGAGGCGCGTGGGCTGTGCGGCCGGCGGCTGCCGCTGCGTGTCGCGACCACGGCGGCGCTGCGCATCGACGCCCGCGGGCCACGCGACGCAGGTCGCGACGAGGCAGGCGAGGAGCAGGCTCACCCACGAGGCGACGAGCGACGAGCGAAGCGGCGACGACACGCGCATGCCCGATCATCGTACGGAGCGCCCGCGCGTGGGGTCAACGCCGTTCCGAGCGTGGCTGCGGCGAGGGCCGGCGCGATTGAGGTACAACGCGCGCATGAACGCCGCCTCGAGCCACGCCCCCGACTCCGCCGAAGACCTGCTCGCGTACGTGACCGCCTCCCCGACGCCCTGGCACGCGGTCGCCGAGACCACGCGGCGCCTCCTCGCTGCAGGCTTCCGCGAGCTGTCGGAGGGCGAGGCCTGGCGCGTGGCGGCCGGCGACAAGGTCTTCGTCGTCCGTGGGGGCTCGACGATCGTCGCCCTCGAGATCGGCGAGCCCTCCCCCGCCGTCACTGGCATCCGATGGGTCGGCGCGCACACCGACTCGCCGAACCTCCGCGCCAAGCCGAACGCGAACGTGAAGCGCTCGGGGCAGTTCCAGGTCGGCGTCGAGGTCTACGGCGGCGTGCTGCTCCACACGTGGCTCGACCGTGACCTCGCGCTCGCGGGTCGCGTGCTCGTGCGCGGCGCGGAGGGCCTCGTGTCGCATCTCGTCCACGCGCGCCGCGCCCTCGCGCGCGTGCCGAGCCTCGCGATCCACCTCGATCGCAACGTCAACACCGATGGCCTCAAGCTGAACACGCAGTCGCACCTGCCGCCGATCCTCGCGCTCGAGTCCGGCGGCGCGTTCTCGCTCGAGGAGCACCTCGTGACCGAGCTTTCGCGGCTCGGCATCTCCACCAAGGCCGCGGACATCCTCGGCTTCGATCTGTGCTTCTACGACGCTGCGCCGCCCACGCGCGGTGGTGTGCGCGACGAGTACGTCTTCTCGGGGCGCCTCGACAACCTCGCGATGTGCCACGCGGCCACCGTGGCCCTCACGACGGCCGCGCCCGCGCCGCAGCTCACGCGTGGCTTCGTGCTCTACGACCACGAGGAGTGCGGGAGCCAGAGCGCGCAGGGCGCGCAGTCGCCGTTCCTCCGCGACGTCGCCGCGCGCATCGTCGCGGCGCACCCCGAGACGGAGGCCGACGCGCTCGCGCGCACGCTCCACCGATCGTTTCTGATCTCGGCGGACATGGCGCACGCCCTGCACCCGAACTACGCCGACAAGCACGAGCCGCAGCACCAGCCGCAGCTCGGCGCGGGGCCGGTGATCAAGACGAACACGAACCAGCGCTACGCGACCGACGGCGAGACCGCGGCGCGCTTCGAGATCTGGTGCGGTCACGCGGGCGTCACGCCGCAGAAGTTCGTCACGCGCACGGACCTCGCGTGCGGCACGACGATCGGGCCGATCACCGCGGCGATGGTCGGCATGCGGGTCGTCGACGTCGGCAACCCGATGCTCTCGATGCACTCGATCCGCGAGATGTCGGCGGCGGCGGACGTGCCGAAGATGATCGGCGCGATGCGCAGCTTCTACGCGGGCCTGGACCGCTAGAGCACCGATTCATTCGAATCGCTGCTCTAGCTCAGCCGACCTGATCGCGGAGCCAGCGCGCGTACGGCTCGCTGAGGATCGTCGCCTCGAGCGCGATGAGCTCCGGCACGTCGTACGGGTGGCTGCTCGCGAGGAAGTCGCGCACCCCGGCGAGCGCCTCCGGCGTCGTCTTGATGAGCAGCTGGTGCTCGGCCTCCGCGTGCACTGCGCCCTTCCATCGATACGTGGAGTGGATCGGCCCGATGCGGTTGACGCACGCCGCCAGGCGCGCCTCGACGAGCCCTCGGGCGAGCGCGTCACCCACGTCCGCGTTGGGCACGGTGCAGAGGATCACGACGCAGTCGAGCGTCGGCTCGTCCATCAGGCGCGCCCGATGGTGCGGACGTTCGAGCGCACGTCGAAGACGCCGCGCTGCTTGGCGCCCGCGAGCACACGCAGGGCCTCGCGGTAGCCGCGCGTGAGGAGCTGTCGCGCGTTGCCGCGATCGAGGAACGAGTAGCGGCCGAGGTCCGCCGAGACGTTGAGGATCGCCAGGTGCGGATAGAGGCGATGGATGAGGTCGATGCCGCGCTTCTCCTTCTCGGAGAGGATGATGTTCGCGGTCTGTCGCACCATCGCGGGCGCCGATCCGTGGACCAGCGAGGGCTCGCTCGCGCGCGTCACGTGCGGCCGGTAGACGTTCGAGATGATCACGACGTCCGCGCCCGCCTCGACCGCGAGATCGATGCTCAGGGTCCTCGTGAGCTCACCGTCGATGTAGTAGCGATCGCCGATCTTGTACGGCCGAAAGAGCAGCGGGACGCAGCTCGAGGCCGCGACGGCCTGGCTGATCGGCACCTCTTCGTCGTGGCCCTGACCGAAGACCACGCGGCCCCGACCGTCGACGTCGGTCGCGGTGACGAGCAGCGGCTTCGCGAGCTTGCGGAAGTCGTTCGTCGGCAGCCGATCGCGCAGGAAGCGCTCGAAGCGATCGATCGAGAACATGCCGCTCGTCAGCCATCCCGGGGAGCGCATCTGCTCCATGGTCGGGAGGCCGAGGAAGTAGCGGCCTTTCATCGCGCCAGCGGGATCTTCCCGGCGCCAGCTCGGCCGGAACCAGTCGACCATCTCGTCGGCGGAGAACCCCTGCGCGAAGAAGGCTCCCGCGATGGCGCCCGACGAGGCACCGACGTAGACGTCGGCCTCGAGCCCGAGTTCCTCCATCGCCTTGAGCACGCCGAGGTGGGCGATGCCCTTGGTGGCACCACCGGACCCGACGAATGCGACACGGGGTCTCATCTCGTCACATGCGAGAGACGCACGGGCCGGACGCCGCGTTCGGCGCCCGGCACCGAGCGCCCGTCACTGCGCGACGCCGCGGGTCTGCTGGATCTCTTCTTCACCGCCACCGTATGGAGGCAGGCCGGCGAACATGGCGACGACGAAGTACAAAATCGCAATACCGCCGACGATGATTGCACCCTTCACAGCGGGGCTCGCGTCCTCCCAGAAACCCATGGACACCTCCTTGACGACGGCTGTCGATGTTAGTGAAAAGTGCCGTCGATGGTCAAGAACGACGAAGCGAGGCCCCTCGGATTGCGCCCCCGCGCCCGCAACGCGCTCGCCAGCGGCCTGACGAAGGCCGACGAGATCCGACAGCTCTCCCTGCTCGGGCTGCGCGTCGGGGCGCAGACCGGGCTCGCGTACCGAGTGAACGCGCGAGGCGCGCGCGCGGTGATCGAGCAGCGCCTGCGCGGCGGCCTCGGCCTCGCGTCGGTGTTCCGGATCCACGGTGCCGCGCAGCCCGAGGTGCTCGCGCTCTGCGACGAGCGGCAGCGCCTCACCTACGGCGAGGTGGACGCGCGCGTCGATCGCATCGCCGGCGAGCTCGCGCGACGCGGGATCGGCCGAGGCGCGCCGGTGGTGATCGTGCTCCACAACCGCCTCGAGGTGATCGAGATGCAGGCCGTGGCGACGCGCCTCGGTGGCGCGGCGGTGTCCGCGAGCTGGCGCTCCACGGTGGAGGAGCTCGCGTACATCGTCGAGCACTCGGGCGCGCGGGCGCTCGTCATCGAGGCGGAGCTGGCGGGGCCCGTCCTCGCGCACCGCGACCGGTTCGCGCGCCTGGGCGACAACATCATCGCGGTCGCGGGACACCCGCCGGGCACCGCGTCGTACGACGACATCGCGCGCTCCGGAGCGCCGCACCCCGTGGAGGACGGCGCGGAGGAAGGCGCGGTCGTCATCTACACGTCGGGCACGACGGGCAAGCCCAAGGGCGCGGTGCGGACGTTCGGACGCGACGCACACCTCGCGTACATGCACATCCTCGCGGAGCTGCCCGTCCGCGCCGACGACCGCCACCTCGCGGTCTGTCCGCTCTATCACTCGACGGCGTTCGCCTTCGCGACGATCACGCTGCTCCTGGGCGGCACGGTGTTCGTCGAGACGAAGTTCGAGGCCGCCCGCACGCTCGAGCTCATCGCACGCGAGCGCATCACGACGACCGCGATGGTCCCCACGATGCTGCACCGCATGCTGCAGGTGCCGACCGAAGTGCGCGCGCGCCACGACACGCGATCGCTCCGCGCGATCCTCTCGGGCGGAGCGCCGCTGAGCGGCACGCTCGCGCGCGCGGTCTGTGAAGAGCTCGGTCACGTGCTCTACAACTTCTACGGAGCGACCGAGACGGGCATCAACACGATCGCGACGCCCGACGAGCTCTTGCGCGCGCCCGGGACCATCGGTCACGTCGTTGGCGGCAACGAGATCCGGATCCTCGACGACGAAGGGCGGCCGGTGCCCGATGGCACGACCGGCGAGCTCTTCGTGAAGAACAGCATGCTCGTCCGCTACCACGGCGATGACGCGGCGACGCGTGCGTCGATGCGAGACGGCTTCTTCTCCGTGGGAGACCTCGCGCACCGCGACGCGCACGGCCTCTTCCACATCGACGGGCGCAAGCGCGACATGCTCATCTCCGGTGGCGTGAACGTGTACCCGGCCGAGATCGAAGAGGTGCTCGCCACGCACCCGGCCGTCGCGGAGATCGCGATCGTGGGCGCGCCCGATGCGGACCTCGGCGAGAAGGTGAAGGCCTTCGTGGCGCTGCGGGACGGTCACGTGGCCACGGCGGAAGAGCTCGTCGCGTTCGCGCGGACGAAGCTCTCGGGTCCGAAGATCCCGCGAGAGGTCGTGTTCCTCGGCGAGCTCCCCAAGAATCCGACCGGCAAGATCCTGAAGCGCGAGCTCCGCACGATGTAGCGCCGGCGGGCGCACGACCGTTGACGCGCCCGGAGCGCACGGCTATCGCGGCACCCCGCGATGACGAGTCGCCCGTCCGATCCCGAGGTCCCGTGCGCGCGTTGTGGCCGCAGCGTCGAGCCGCTGCGCGCGCCCTGCATCGCGTGGATCGAGGGCGAGGCGGCGCCACGGGCCTACTGCAGCGTCCGCTGTCGCGACGAGGACGTCGGGGCCCTCGCGCTGCGCGCCGAGCCCGCTGCCCCCGGCGCGTCGGCCAGGGCCGAGGCGCGCGCGCGCTCGGCGTCGGCGTCGTGGTCGACGACCTCCGATCCCGGCTTCGCGAAGCTGCGCAAGAAGCGGGACGCGAGCTGGACGGGGGACCACTCGGCGCACACGGAGGCCCTGCCCCTCGCACCGCCGCCGACGCTCGCGCTCGGCCTCGCCTGCGCGGCGATCGTCGCTGCAGCCTTCGCGCACGGCGTGACGATCACGTCCATCTCCGCCGTCTTCGTGCTCGCCTCGGCGGCGGCCGCGCTCGCGGGTGGCGCGCACGTGCGCGAGTCGGCCGGCTGGGTGGCCTACCTCGCCGGGCCCTTGGCCGCGGCGGTCTCGACGGTCTCTGCCATCTGGATGCAGCTCGATGGCTCCGATGCGCGCCTGCCGCTCGTGGGCGCCGCGTTCGTCGCCGCGCTCGCCAACCTTCGGTGGTGGATCGACTCGCTCACCGAAGCGCCCGTGCACGCGCTCGAGCTCCGCGTGCGCCGCTCGGTGCCCACGGTGGTGCGAGCGGTGCGCCCCGATGGATCCGTGGAGAACGTGCCGATCGATCGTGTGCGCGTCGGCGAGGAGATCCTCGTCGAGGAGGGCGAGCTCGTCGGGGTGGACGGCGTCGTGTCCAAGGGCAGCGCCGTGGTGCTCTTGCATCCGACCTCGAGCTCGCCCGTGCGCCGCGGCGTGGGCCTGCCGATCCTCGCGGGGGCGCGCGTGATCGAGGGCCGCGCGCGCATCCTCGCCACGCACGTCGGCCCCGATCGCGCGCTCCTTCGTCCGCTGCGCTTCGCAGACGCGAGCGCGGCGGACGCGGCGCCCCTCACGCGTCTGGCGGCGCGCCTGCTCGCGCTCGCGGCGGGTGTGGCGGGGCTCGGCGTGGTGCTCGCGGTCGTGCTCGCTGCGCCCGAAGGAGGGCTCGGCGCACGCCTCGCAGCGGGCGCGGCGGTGCTCGTCGCGGTGCCTGCGCTCGCGCTGCGACGCGCCTCCTCGGTGCCCTTCGCCGCGGCCGCGCTCGCGGCGGCCGAGCGAGGGATCACGTTCGCGAGCGCACGCGCGCTCGATCGTGCGGGGCGCGTGACGACCGCCGTGCTCTCGGCGCACGGCACGCTCACGGAGGGCACGCCCGAGGTCGTCGAGGGCCACGGCATCGGGGGCGAAGATGCCGCAGCGCTCGAGCGCATGGTGCTCCTGGCCGCCGCGATCGAGAGCGAGAGCTCGCACCCGATCGCACGCGCGATCACCGCACACGCCGCGGGCAAGGAGCTGCCGACGGTGCGACGCGTGGCCGCCGTGCCAGGCCGCGGCATGCGCGCGACCGGACCCGACGGTGAGCTCGTGCTCGTCGGCAACCGGCAGCTCCTGCTCGACGAGGGCACGAGCGTGGCGGTCGTCGAGGCCGACGTGCAGCGCGCGGAGGGGCGCGGCCTCTCCGTCGTCTTCGTGGCCTCCGAAGCGCGGGCCCGTGCGTGGCTCGCGCTGCGAGACGAGATCCGCCCCGGTGCGCGCGCAGCGGTGCAGCGCCTCATCGATCTCGACGTCGAGGTGCTCGTGCTCTCGGGCGATCACCGCGGCACCGTCGAGGCGCTCTCGCGTGGCGTCGACGTCGACAACGTGAAGGCGGAGCTGGCGCCCGAGGAGCGCGTCGCCGAGGTGCGACGCCTGCGCGACGTGGGTGGGCGCGTCTGCGTGATCGGCCGGCCCGATCTCGATCGAGACGTGCTCGGCGCCGCGGACGTGCCGGTGCAGCTCGGCGCCGCGGGCGCGCCCGAGAGCGAGCGTGGTGTCTCACTCGCGACCGACGATCTGCGCGACGCGAGCGCTGCGCTGTGGATCGCGCGTGCGGCGAGCCGAGACGCGCTCCGCGCGAGCATCGGCGCCATCGCGGCGGGGCTCGTGCTCGTGACCATCGGCGCGCTCGGCCTCGCCGCGCCCGGCGTGGTCGCGATCCTCGCGCTCGCGGTCGACCTCTACTCGCTGCCCACGCCCGCGCGCGTGCTCAAGCGCATCGAGCTGCGTCTGCCGGGCCGCGGCTGAGCCGTGGTCGTCGCGCCTCGGGCGCGATCACTCGGTGATGTGGACCCAGGTGCCCTGACGGCGGCTCGACGCGACGACGCCGTGCCAGCCCGGCGGCAGCACCGGGCCCGTCCACTGGAAGAGCCAGCGCGCATCGGCGGGCGCGAGGTTCACGCAGCCGTGGCTGCGCTGGCGGCCGAACTGGTCGTGCCAGAGCGCGGCGTGGAGCGCGAAGCTGCCCTCGAAGTACATCGTCCAGGGCACGTCTTCGATCGAGTAGGCCTCGGTGGCCGACGCCGTGTCGTCCATCGTCGCCGAGACGTGCTTGCTCTGGATGCGGAAGGTGCCGGTCGGTGTCTCGAAGCCCTCGCGGCCGCTCGAGACGAGCGTCGCGAAGACCGGTCGGTCGCCCTCGTAGGCCACGAGCGTCTGGCTCGAGAGATCGACGTGGATCCACTTGTCGCTCTCGCCGACGCCACGCGGTCGCGTGATCGGCTCGATGAGGCGCAGGTTCGTCTCGCGCACCACGGCGCCCTGGCGCGTGATGCGGTGACGGTTGCCGCGCCGCTCGATCGTGTCCTCCTGGAGCAGGAGCGGTGCGTGGTAGTCGAGGTTCGCGCCCGCGCGCAGCGCGCCGGTGACGGCGTCGCGCGTGAAGGACTGCGCGCCGCGCCGGTACACGAAGCCGAGCGGTGGACGCCACGCGCCACCGAGCACCACGCCGCGCATCGACGGCGGTGTCGCCACGGTCATCGCATCGGCCGGCACGTACGCGCCGCGGATCGTGCGGTAGAAGCGCGTCTCGCCCGCGCTCTCTTCGCGATCGACGCTCACGTAGAAGCCGCGCTCCATGCGCATGCGGAAGAACGAAGGCAGCGTCGTGGACGCGATGGCCTCGGTGCTCTGCAGCTGCGGCGGCGCCTCGAGGCCGGGGTCCGGTCCCGCCTCGCCCTCTTCGCCGCCTGCTGCGGCCGCTGCCTCCGCCGCTGCGGTCGCGCGCGCGCGCGCGTCGCGCAGGCGCTCCATCACGGCCTCGCCCTCCGCGAGCTCGCTCTCGGTGGGGATGCGCCAGTACTGCGGCGCGTCGGCGCGACCGACGTACGCGTACGCATACGGCAGCGCGGAGTCGAGCGCGGGGGAGACGGGCGAGCCTTCGAAGGTCTGCGGCGTCTCACCGAGCTGGTAGCCCTCGCCTCGACACACGTAGCCGCCGCCGACGACCTCGTGCCAGCCGCGCGAGCAGCCCGCGCCGCGCAGCCCTTCCTTCGCGCGGAACTGCGCGCCGCGCCGCATGTAGCCGATGATCGGGCTCGAGGCGTCGGGGCGCGCGCGCACGTGCGCGAGGTAGTGGTAACAGACGCCGTGGAGCGGCCACTCGCGCTCGAACGCCTCGCGCTCGGCCTCGCGCTGCGCGCGGAGCTCGGCCTCGGGATCGGGAGGTGGTGGAGGCGGCGGCGCGGGCGGTGCCGCGGGCACGGGCGCGGTGCTCGCCTCGTGCGTCGGGGCCTCGGCCGGACGCACCGGCACACGCACCACGCGCTCGTGCACGGCCGCGTCGGCGTTCGTGTCGGTCGGCTCCTCGAGGAGCGCGAGCGGGCCGTCGCAGCTCAGGAGCGCCATCGAGACGAGGAGCATCTCCACGCCACGACGGATGCGCCTCAGGCGCGTCTGCCCAACGCGCGAGAGGGAGCCGAGCTGCGGACCGAGGGCCATCGCCCGACCGTTCGCACGACCCCGCGCGCACGGTCCAGAAAACCGCAGAGCCAGCCGTGCCCGCGCCCGTGTGTCGGCGCTCCGATCGGGCACGGGCTCGCCCGCTCCGCGGGCTGGCGCGGGAGCAAGCCTTCTCTCGCCTCAACGACGCGAAGCGCGGGCCTCGGCGGCGTCGACGGTGTTCGACAGCAGCATCGCGATGGTCATCGGGCCCACGCCACCGGGGACCGGCGTGATCGCGCTCGCGCGCTCGCGGGCGGCGGCGTACTCGACGTCGCCGATGAGCTTGCCGTCGGCCGTGCGGTTGATGCCGACGTCGATGACGACGGCGCCCGGCTTGATCCAGTCGCCGCGCACGAGCTCTGCCTTGCCGACGGCCGCGATGACCACGTCGGCCTCGCGCACCCGGTCCGCGAGATCCTTCGTGCGCGAGTGCGCGAGCACGACCGTCGCGTTGCGCTCGAGGAGCATCGCCGCGATGGGCTTGCCCACGAGGTTCGAGCGACCGATCACGATCGCGCGCGCGCCGTCGAGCTTGGTGCCCGTCTCGTCGAGCAGGCGCATGCAGCCGTGCGGCGTGCACGGGCGAAGGCCCTTGCGGCCGACCCAGAGGCGACCGGCGCTCGTCGGCGTGAGGCCGTCGACGTCCTTGGCTGGATCGAGCGCATCGACGATCGCGAGCGGATCGATGTGCTTGGGCACCGGCAGCTGCACGAGGATGCCGTCGACGTGCGCCGTGTGGTTCAGCTCGCGCACCTTCTCGAGGAGCACCACCTCGGGCGTGTCCGCAGGGAGCCGATGCACCGCGCCGTGCAGGCCCGCCTTGCCGGCCGAGGCCTCCTTGTTCTTCACGTAGACGTGCGAGGCCGGATCGTCGCCGACGAGGATCACCTCGAGGCCCGGCTTGCGCCCGTGCTCGGCGAGGAACGCCTCCGCGCGCGCCTTCACCTCGCCCTTCACCTTCTCCGCGATGGCCTTGCCGTCGATGATCGCCGCGCTCATCCCGCCTTCTCCGTCTCGAGCATGAAGAGGAGCTTGCCGCCCTCGACATCCGCCTCGTGCAGCCCCTCGGTCGCGTCCGTCGTGAGCGCGCCGCGCGTGAAGCTCGACGCGAGCACCTCGCCCGCGACGTAGTTCGCGTGCGCCTCGAGCGCGCTCGCGAGCTCGCCCTCCGCGCTCCAGAGCAGGCGCACGCGCGCCTCGTGCGGGAGATCCATCGACTTGCGCGCCGCCTGGATCTTCGAGATGGCCTCGCGCGCGAGACCCTTCTGCTTGAGCGCCTCGGTGATCGTCGTGTCGAGCACCAGCACGCGGCCGCGATCCGAGGCTGCGGCGAAGCCGTCCTTGGCGCTGAGGCGGATCTCGATCTCGTCGGGGCCGAGCTCCACGGTGCGGCCCGCGACCTCGATCGCGATCTGCCCCTTGCCGTGCAGCTCGTCGTAGAGCGCGCCGCCATCGGCCTTGGCGAGCGCGGCCTTGCACGCGGGCATGTCCTTGCCGAGCTTGGGCCCGAGCGCGCGGAAGTTCGGCACCACCTGGAACTGCACGTACTTCTGCGGCTCGCTCGTGAACGAGAGGCGCTCGACGTTGAGCTCCTCCTCGATGATCGCGCGGTGCGCGTCGAGCACCTCGCGGTCGTGCGCGTCGGCCACGACCACGATGGCCTCGCCGAGCGGCTGGCGGGTCTTGAGCTTCTGCGTGGCGCGCACGCGGGCGCCCAGGCCCACGACGTCGCGCACGAGCTGCATGTCGCGGCGGATGTCATCGTCCTGCCGATCGTCGCGGGCCGCAGGGAAGCTCGCGAGGTGCACGCTCGGAGGCGCGCTCGCGTCGAGCTTGCGCACGAGCGCCTGGTAGAGCTCGTCGGCGAGGAACGGCACGAACGGCGCGAGCAGCTTCGCGAAGTCGACGAGCACTTCGTGCAGCGTCGCGAACGCGGCCGCCTTGTCGGCGCTCTCGTGACCGGAGGCGTCGTTCGGTGCCCAGAAGCGCACGCGGCTGCGGCGCACGTACCAGTTCGAGAGCGCCTCGAGGAAGTCCTGGATGCGACGCGCCGCGGGGTGCGTGCGGAAGGCCTCGAGGGAGCTGCCGACCTCGCGCACCGTCGTGTCGAGCTCCGCGAGGATCCAGCGATCGAGCTCGGGGCGCGTGTGCACGGGCGGCACGCCGGCCGCCGGCGTCCAGCCGTCGATCGCCGCGTAGGTCGCGAAGAACGAGTAGACGTTCCACACCTTGAGGAGCAGGTCCTTGGTCGCGTCGACCGCGCCGCCCTCGAACCACTTGTTCGTCTGGCCCGGGATGCTCTGCGCGTAGAGCGCCCAGCGCACGGCGTCGGCGCCGTACTGGTCGAACATCGAGCTCGGATCCTTGTAGTTCTTCAGCGACTTGCTGAGCTTCATCCCCTTCTCGTCGGTGATGAGGCCGAGCACCGTGCAGTTCTTGAAGGGGTGCGGCTTGCCTGCGTCGGGGAAGACCATCGTGGAGATCGCGAGCAGCGAGTAGAACCAGCCGCGCGTCTGATCGATCGCCTCGGTGATGAAGTCCGCCGGGAACTCGCGCTCGAAGGCCTCGCGGTTCGTGTGCGGATAGCCGTGCTGCGCGAACGGCATGCAGCCCGAGTCGAACCAGCAGTCGATGACCTCGGGCACGCGTCGGTAGACGCCCGCCTCGCCGGGCACCGTGAACGTCACGTCGTCGACCCACGGCTTGTGCACCATGAGGTGCTCGCTCAGCGCTGGGTTGGCCTTCTTGGCCTCGACGAAGTGATCGAACGCGTGCGGGTTGAGCGCGAGGATCTCGTTCGCCGAGCCGAGCGCCTTCATCGCGCCCGTCTGGTCGTTGATCCAGATCGGCAGCGGCGTGCCCCAGAAGCGCTCTCTCGAGATGGCCCAGTCCACGTTGCTGCGGAGGAACTCGCCGAAGCGCCCGTCCTGGATGTGCTGCGGCTCCCAGTGGATCGCCTGGTTGTTCTCGATGACCTGGCCGATCTCGCGCGTGGTCTTGATGAACCAGCTGCGGCGCGCGTACTGGATGAGCGGGTCGCTCATCTTGCGCCAGCAGTAGGGGTAGTCGTGGCGATAGACCTCTTCCTTGAAGAGGAGGCCGCGCTGCCGGAGGTTGCGCAGGATGTCGCGGTCGGCGTCCTTGCAGAAGCGGCCCTTCCAGTCGGTCACGTCGTCGGTGAACGTGCCGTCGGGCTTCACGAGCTGGAGAAAGCCCATGCCGTTCTCGCGGCACGCGCGGAAGTCGTCTTCGCCGAAGGCGGGCGCCGTGTGGACGATGCCCGAGCCCGTGTCGAGCGTGACGAACTCGGCCGCGATGACCTGCCAGTACTTGCCCGGCTCGCGCTGCGAGGGCGCGAAGGCCTCGAACGGCGGCACGTACTCGATGCCGACGAGCTCGGCGCCCTTCCTCGTCTCGAGGACCTTCGCGGTGGTCCCGAAGAGCTTCTCGACCAGCGCGGCGGCCACGACGAAGCGCTCGCCGACGTTGTCACCCTCGGTGACCTCGACCGTCGCGTAGTCGAAGTCCGGCTTCACCGCGAGCGCGACGTTGCTCGGCAGGGTCCACGGCGTCGTCGTCCACGCGAGGAACGACGTGCGCTCCACGCCTCGCAGACCGAAACGCACGAAGACCGACGGGTCGTCGACCTCCTTGTAGCCCTGACCGACCTCGCCGGCGCTCAGCGCGGTGCCGCCCTGCGGCCACCACCAGACCACCTTGTAGTCCTGGTAGAGGAGGCCCTTCTCGAAGAGCGTCTGGAGCGCCCACCACACGCTCTCCACGTACGGCTTGTGGAAGGTCACGTAGGCCGCGTCGAGATCGACCCAGAACGCGATGCGCTGGGTCATCTTCCGCCACTCGTCGATGTACTTGAACACCGACTCGATGCAGCGGTGCGTGAAGGCCTCGACGCCGTACTCGACGATGGCGCCGCGCCCGCTGATGCCGAGCGCCTTCTCGACCTCGACCTCCACGGGCAGGCCGTGCGTGTCCCAGCCGCCGCGGCGCGGCACGTAGTGACCGGTCATCGCGCGGTGGCGGAGGAACACGTCCTTCATCACGCGCGTGAGCACGTGCCCGGGGTGCGGCATGCCGTTGGCCGTCGGCGGGCCCTCGTAGAAGACGAAGGGCTTCTTGTCCTTCGCCTCCTCCACGGAGCGCTCGAAGATTCGCTCGCGACGCCAGAGGTCGAGGAGCCGCAGCTCCAGCTCGGGGAAAGAGACCTTGCTCGGAACACGCTCGAACATCGGCGGACTCATACCACCGCGAGGCGTGCGGGCGAACGGCGAGCGCACCGGCCGTGACGCATGACGAATTCGTTGAACGGTCTCGAGGGCCGCGGGCACGCACGGACGAATCGGAGACAGCATGCGCCCTGCCCCTTCCTCACACTCCTTGTTCGGTCTCGTCCTGGCCCTCGCGCCCGCCGCGTCGGCCGCCGCCCAGGAGGCCATCGCGAGCGACGCGGTCGCCGCCGAGGCCACCGCGCCCGCCCCGCTTCCCTCGGCGGACACGGTGATCGTCATCGAGCTCGTGCCCGCGAGCCCGGTGACGATCGAGGCGCCCGCCACCGCGTACGGGCCCGTGCCGCCGTCCACGCCGAGCGTGCTCGACGCGTCCGAGCGAGACGTGGAGGCGCCCGAGAGCGAGCGCCCCTTCTCGCTCGGCCTCTCGGGGCTGATCGGGCTGCGCGAGTCCGGCAACGACGTCACACCGACGTGGACGGCGGGCATCGATCTCGCGTTCCGCGTGATGCCCTGGGCGAGGCTCGCCGTGCGCCGCATCGGCTACGGCCAGGCCTCGACGCTCCAGGGCGATCGCCACGCGCTCCAGGCCTCGCCCGCGATCGATCTCTTCGTGCCGCTCGGCGAGGTGCTCGAGCCGTTCGCGGAGATCGGTGCGCTCGTCCAGACACGCTTCGGCGACGGCGGCTCTCGCTTCGGCGTCGCGCCGTTCGTCGGCGCGGGGCTCCGCATCGCGGCGCTCGAGTGGCTCGCGTTCGAGATCGAGGGCGCGATCCACGTGCCCGCCACCGAGCACGTCCTCTTCGGCCACGAGCTCTTCCCCACCGCCGCCCTCCTCTTGCAGCTCGGCGCAGGCGCCGAAGCGCGTTTCTGACCACCTTCCGGAGACCGACCATCATGCGACCCGCTCACCTGCTCCGCGCAGCCACTCGCCTCGGCCCCGCCCTCGCGCTCTCGGCGTGCACGCTCAACGTGCAGCCCGTCGATCGCACGATCGTCGCGCGGGCCACCGAAGACGTCACGACGCTGCGCACGGACCTCGAGGCCGCCGACCTCGGCCACGCCGCCGTCGTCGTCGGGCCGACGGACGAGGTGCCCACCGTCGGCCTCGTGGTGCGCGGCCTCCTGGCCTTCGATCGCCCGATCGACGACGTGCTCTCGCGCATCCGCGCCGAGTTCGACACGGCGAGCACGCCGACGGGGCTGCGCTTCTCGCTCGAGGCCACACGCGAGGAGGCGATCAGCGTCGAGGAGATCGAGCTCGCGCTCCGAAGAGGCACGGCGCTCGACCTCACGACGACGCGCGGCAGCGTGGAGGTGCGTGGGCTCGAGAGCGACGCGCGCATCGTCGCGACCTCCGGCTCGATCGACGTGTCGGACGCGCTCGACGTGGAGCTCCGCGCCACGAGCGGCTCGATCCGCGTCGAGGGCCGCGCGGGTGTGCTCGAGGCGGGCTCGGGCTCGATCGATCTCGACCTCACCGGCGCCGTCGAGGCGCACGCGACGAGCGGCTCGATCCACGGGCGCTTCGGCGGCGGCGGCGAGCTCGGGTGCAGCTCGGGCTCGCTCGATCTCGAGCTGATCGGTCCGCTCGATCGCGATCTCACGCTCACCGCGAGCAGCGGCTCGATCACGCTCGTCGTGCCGCCCGATCTGGCCGCGCGGGTCGAGGCGCGGGCCGACAGTGGCTCCGTCGACGTGTCCGTGGGCGCGGTGCAGCACGACGGCGAGGACTTCGTGGGCGAGCTGGGGGAAGGCGGGACTTTCGTGATCCGCGCCACGGCCGACAGCGGGAGCGTCCACATCGTCGAGCGTGGACGTTGACGTGTGGCCCACGGCGAGGCTCGCTCCGCGGATGTCGGCGACGCCCACCCTCGAGCTCGCGCGGAGCTCGGCTGCGTCCGACGAGGCCGCGCTCGTCGCGCGCCTGCGGCGAGGCGAGGCCGAGGCGCTCGGTCTGGCCTACGACACGCACCACGAGCACGTGCGCCGCTTCGCACGACAGCTCCTGGCCGATGACGACGCCGCCGAGGACGTGGTGCACGACGTGTTCGTGACGCTGCCGAGCGCGAGCAAGCGCTTCGAGGGGCGCAGCTCGCTCCGCACGTTCCTCTTCTCGATCGCAGCGAACGTGGTGCGACACACCAAGCGCGCGACGGCGCGGCGGCTCGGTGCCTACGAGCGCCTGCACGAAGAGCCGCGTGGCACGAGCGAGGACGTCGAGGAGGCCCGAGAGCGGCGCGCGCTCGCCGAGCTCATGGATCGGCTCCTCCAGCGCCTGCCGATGGACCAGCGCCTGGTGGTGGTGCTCTGCGTGATCGAGGACCGCACGAGCATCGAGGTCGCGGAGATCCTGCGCGTGCCCGAAGGCACGGTGAGGACGCGGCTCTTCCACGCACGCAAGAAGCTCCGTGAGTGGGTCGACGAGGAGGCGCGAACATGAACGACGAAGCACGAGACGCGCGGATCGCGCGCGCCGCCGAGGCGCACCGCGACGAGCGCCACGGTCGTTCGGAGCGCGCGGCCTCCACGCGCGCACGGGTGCTCGCGACCCACCACGACGCGACGCGACGCACGACGCTGTGGCTCGCCGCGGCGGCCGCGCTCGTCCTCTTCGTGGGCGCGCCCACGGCGTGGGCCTGGTCGACGGGACGCCTGGCGACGTGGCTCGGCGCTGACGAGCCCACGATCTCGGAGCCTGAGGCGCGCGAGCCCGCCGTGCGCGAGCGTGCCGTCGCGCCCGTCGAGGAGACGACGACCGTGGTCGAGCCCGATCGAGCGCCGGTCCGAGCGCAGCGCAGCGCGGAGCTGGTGGACCCGACCACGTCGCGTGCGGAGCCCGTGCCCTCGGTTCCCGAAGAGACCGTGATCCACGAGGCCGAGGAGGCGCCGACCGATCCACGCGAGCGCCGCGCGTTCCAGCGCGCCGACGAGCTCCACACGGCGCGCGACTTCGACGCAGCCCTCGGCGCGTGGGACGCGTACCTCGACGAGTACCCCGACGGTCGCTTCGCGATCGAGGCCCGCTACGAGCGCGCGCTGTGTCTGCTCCGGCTCGGGCGCCACGAGGACGCGCGAGCAGCGCTCGCCCCGTTCGCCGAGGGTCGCTTCGGCCGCTACCGCGAGCGCGAGGCACAGGCGCTCCTCGACGCCCTGGCCGCGGAGCCGTCCGGGGAATGACGACCGCGCTGATCGCCACGCTCCTCGGGCTCGGGGTCGGCCTCGGGCTCGGGGGCGCGCCGAACACGAAGGACGCGGCCGCGCCGCGCTGCACCTTCTCTCTCGATGCAGGCGCGCGAGAGGATCGCGCGCTCGGCGGCGACTCGCTCCGCGCCGCGCTCGCCGAGGCGTCGGGGTGCACGGTCGGCAGCGAGCGGCGGGCTCCGACGGTGCTCCGCGTGCGCGTCGTCGGTGGGCGCGCGCGCCTCGAGCTCCGCGTGCACGGTCGCGAGACGCTCGTGCGCATCGTCGCGCTCGACGCCGATCCGCACGAACGAACGCAGGCGATCGTGATCGTCGCGACGCACATGCTCCGAAACGAGGCCGACGAGCTGCTCGGGCTGCTCGGTCGACGCGGCGGTGGAGCGAGCGAGGCGACGCCTCTTGCCGAGACCCAGCCCCCCGCGTCGACGAGCGACGCCGCGACCGCGACGCGCGATCCGGCAGACACCGAGGCGAGCGCCGACGTGATCGCGACCGAGCCCACGACGAGCGTGATCGCGAGCGACGCCACGAACGTGATCGCGAGCGAGGCCACGACGAACGTGATCGCGGCCGAGGCGAACGAGACCCGCGTCGACGTGATCGCGAGTGAGAGCACCGTCGACGTGATCGCGACCGAGGCCACGACAGTGGTGACTGCGACCGAAGGGGGCACGCCCGTCGAGGGCGCACAGGAGCGCGGTCCGCCGATCGTGAGGCTCGGGCTCACGGGCCTCGTGAGCAGCGTTCCTTCCGGCGCGGGTGTGGAGGCCACCGTGATCGGTGGGCTCGAGCTCACCGCGACGCCGACGCCGTGGCTCGCGCTCGGGGTGCGTGATCTCCTCGGCGGCGTATCGCCCGGCGCGGCGCCCAGCTGGGCGTTCGGCGGAGGTGCCTTCGCCGAGCTGTCGCTGCGGGTGATCGAGTGGCTCGCCCTCGAGGGCCAGCTCGGCGCGGACGTGCGCGCGATCTCGATCGCCGATCGCGGCAGGGCCGGCGTCGCGCCGTTCGTCGTCGTGGGCGCCCGCGCGTTCCTCGCGCCCGAGCTCTCGATCTCGCTCCAGAGCGGCCTGCACGTGGTCGCGACCGACGTGTGGGCGAGCGCGGTGCACCTCGTGCCCCGCGGCGCGGTCGTCTGGAGCGGCGGGCTCGCGCTCGGCGTCCACCTCTGACCCTCGCCCCGAGGGTGGAGGTGTTGGGCCGACCCGACCGCGGGTATCCTCGGAGCCAATGAGCGCGCATCGGTTGGTCCCCGCCCTCGCCTTCCCGCTGCTCGTCGTGGCTGCGTGCGACGGCAGCCTCTCGACGAACGACGGCGAGACCGACGCTGCGGTGCCGATGGGGACGGACGCGTTCGTGCCGCCGAACGTCGATGCGTTCAGCCCGGCCTCACCCGACGCCTACACACCGCCGATGGGCGCGTGCGCGACGATCACGTGCGGCGCGAACCAGCGCTGCGACGAGCCGACCGCGCGCTGCGTGTGCCTGCCGGGCTTCGTCGACTCGGGCTCGTCGTGCACCGCCGCGCCGCCGGGCGACCCGAGCACGCGCACCACCGCCGACGCGTGCGCCATCTGGGCGGAGGCACACCGCACCACGGCCAGCTCGGCGTGGACGATGGGCGCGACCGAGTGCGACGGAGGCTCGATGCCGCGCGAGGCGGTCGACGACACGCTGCGCCGCATCACCGGCTTCCGCGCGATGGTCGGCCTCGGCCCGGTCGTGGACAACCCCGGCCTCGAGGCGCAACAGCAGGCGTGCGCCGTGATGATGTACCGCAACGGCAGCCTCTCTCACTCGCCGCCGATGGGCTGGAGCTGCTACACGGCCGAGGGCTCGGCGGGCGCCGGCAGCTCGAACCTCGCGCTCGGCACCTCGACGAGCGCCGACACGATCGACCTCTACGTGGATGACCATCGTGTCGACTCGCTCGGCCATCGCCGCTGGGTGCTCAACGGTCCGATCGGTCGCGTGGGCATCGGCTTCGCGGGCAACGCGGGCTGCCTCTCGGTGTTCGACTCCTCGGGCTCGACCTCTCGCACGTGGATCTCGTGGCCACCGCCCGGTCCCGCCCCGCAGGCCACGACCGGCGCGTGGTGGTCGTTCCAGTCGACGGGCCCGAGCATCGCAGAGGCGAGCGTCACGATGATCCGCGTGCGCGACGGCATGGACGTCACGGGCACGGTGCACCGCGTGCCGGATGGCTACGGCGGCTCGTCGGTCGTGTGGGAGCCGACCGATCGCACCGTCGGAGAGCGCTACCGCGTGACCGTGACGAGCGGCGCGCTCGGCGAGATCTCCTACGAGGTGGAGATCGTGACGTGCCCCTGAGTGGCAGCCTCCGCGCGTGAGCGGGCCCCTTCTCGATCCCCGCGCCATCGACTAGTCTCCCGCGCTGGCGCTGCAGGGCATCGCGCCGTTGTCGCCGCCGTGAGCGGCGGAGGAGGATTGCCGTGGGCTCGTTCTTCCGGGTGTTCTCGTTCATGGGTCAGGTCATGGGGATGGTCGGGAAGAACCCGATGCTCCTGGCCCCGCTGCTGATCAACGTGGCGGCGGCCGTGCCGCTCCACATCCTCTTCATCGTGGCGGCCGTGATGGTTCCCGCGGAATACGCGAGCGTGATCCAGGTGCCCCTGATGGGCCTCGGCTGCTTCGTCCTCTACTTCGTCGACTACTTCAGCGCCGGCCTCAACACCTCGATGGTCGCCGACCAGGTGACCACGGGACAGGCTTCGCTCGGGACGGCGTTCTCGCGCACGCTCAAGGCGAGCATCGGCATCACCATCTTCGCGGCGGTGTGCGCGCTGTTCGATCTCCTCGAGCAGGTCGCGAACAACCAGCGCGGCTTCGTCCGCACGCTCCTCATCGGCATCCTCCGCACCATCTGGACCACCGCGACCTACGTCGTGATGCCCGCGATGGTCCTCGAGGGGCTCGGCTTCTTCGCCTCGTTCAAGCGCAGCAAGCAGCTCATGGAGAACGACCCGACGCAGGTCGGCATCGGCGTGGTGGGCCTCGGCCTCGTCACGTGGATCCTCAGCTTCGCGTGCTTCGGACTCGCGAACTTCCTGGGCTTCCAGCTCTCGAACCTGGTCCACCCGATCGCGGGCCTCGTGGTGAGCCTCTTCCTCGTGAACGTCTCGTGGGCGCTCGGCGCGTACCTCAAGAGCACCTACTACACCTGCTACTACCTCTGGGCGCGCGAGTGCGAGCGCAACAACCAGGCGTCGGTGGCCCTGGCGCCGGAGCCCCTCCGCAACGTGATGGGCGACGTGCAGCCCGGCATGGGCGCGTGGTGATCACGCGCTGATCGGGCTCGCCCCCGATCGCCTCGACGGAGCCCTCGGACCTCACGGTCCGGGGGCTTCGTCTTTCTCGCGCCTTCGGCGCGGCAGGGGGGAGCAACTCCCCCCAATCCCCCCGCTCGACGCTCCCCAAGCCTCGCTTTCTCGCGCGCTCCTGGGGTCTGCTTCGCAGACCCCGCCGCGAGGCTCCCCGGCGACGCTTCATTCGTTCCTTTCTCGGGTCTCGCGCCTTCGGCGCTCGGGACACACGGGCATGTCCCTCGGGTCGGTGGCATCCTCGCGCCGACATGAAGCCCCTCGCGATCACCGGCATCGGCACCGTCGCTCCGTTCGCGCTCGACTTCGAGTCGTTCCGCGCGGGACTGGCCGACCCGGACGACGCGCGTCGCCGCGCCTTCGAGGGCCCCTCGACGGCGCTCGGCGACGAGAAGCTCTCGCCGCAGCCCAAGGACGACGCCTCGGCGAGCGCCAAGACCCAAGCCCAGACCCGCGCCGCGCAGGCCCGCACCGCCGAGTGTCGCTCGTTCGACGCGAACGCCCTCCTCGGCGACAAGGGCCACCGCAACTTCGATCGCCTCACGAAGTACCTGATCGTCGCGGGCAAGCGCGCGCTCGAGAGCGCCGGCGTGAAGAAGGACGGGCAGTTCGTCGGCCCCATCACCGCCGATCACGTGGGCATCTGCTCCTCGACCGCCTACGGCTCGCTCGACTCCATCACGGAGCTCAACCTCGTCGCGGAGCTCGAGGACCCTCGCTACATCAACCCGGCGCGCTTCCCCAACACCGTGATCAACGCGGCGGCGGGCTACGTGAGCATCTGGGAGGACCTGCGTGCGCCGAACACGACCGTGGTGAACGGCAACTGCGGCGCGCTCGACGCGGTGCTCGTGGCCGAGACGCACCTCGCGCACCGCCGCGCCGATGCGTTCCTGGTCGGCGGTGGTGACGTCGTGACCGAGCCGCTCTACACGGCGTTCCGCAAGCTCGGCGCGGTCGCCGAGGGCGAGGACGTCTGCGAGCCCGGCAGTGACCGCTCGACCGGCCTTCATCTCGGCGAGGGCGCAGCGTACGTGCTCTGCGAGCGGCGACCGGACGCGGAGGCGCGCGGCGCGAAGGTGCGTGCGGTCATCGCCGGCTACGGCACCGCGTTCGAGCCGCCGACCGAGGAAGCATTCCTCCTCAACGCGACGCCTGTGGCCATCGGCCGCGCGATGCGCCTGGCCCTCGACGACGCAGGCGTGCCTCCTTCGGCCGTGTCGGTCGTGTGCTCGAGCGCCTCGGGCCTCTCGCGCTACGACGTCGCCGAGCTGCACGCGATCGAGCAGCTCTTCGGGACCGACGTCGCGGTCGCAGCGCCCAAGGCGCTCTACGGCGAGGCGTTCGCGGCCTCGGCGGCGCTCGGCCTCGCCGCCGCCGTCGCCTGGATCGAAGGAACCGCCCCGGCGCCGCTCATCGCGGGGCGCGCCCCCGCCCGCGTGGACGTCGTGGTCGTCACGGCCGTCGGCTACTACGGCAACGCGAGCGCGGTGGTGGTGAAGCGAGCCTGAGGAAGTGAGTCGTGCTGGCGGCCTCGGGCCGGCCGGATGAGGCAGAGGACGGCGCGCGTTGACGCGGTTTGACGGGGCACTCGTCGGCCGAGCGGGCAGACTCTCGACCGACGACGAGGAGGCCTCCATGAACGTGGTGAAGCGCTACGAGCTGAAGACGAAGTTCTGGTCTACGCGGGTCGACGGAAACGTGCTGCATGTCGCGTGGGGGAAGATCGGCACCGTCGGGCAGTCGAAGGTCACGACCTTCGCGACGGAAGGCGAAGCGCTCGCCGAAGCAGCCCTCCGCGCCCGCGAGAAGGTGAAAGAGGGCTACGTCGAGGTGGTGAACGCGGGCGCTGGCGTGGCTGCGAGCACCTCGACGGCCGCCGCCGAGAGCGGGTCGAAGGGCGCATCGACGAGCGACGGGATCCCGCTTCGGTACGTGGTCGCCGACTACGACGTCGAGGACGACGTGACGCTCTCGGTCGCGTGGCCGGGCACCGTCACGGCGTTCGGGGCGCCAACACCGATCGCGCTCGACGGCCCTGGAGTCTGGGTCTTCGCGCAGCAGAGTCGGATGCCGGACGACCCCACGTGGTCGCCCCCGTTCCTCGTGCCGGCGCGCGTCGCGAACGCCCTCGCCGCCGGCAACACCGCGACCGTCGCGACCGGCTTCGACCGCGATCGGCTTCACGTGTTCGTGCGGTGCGAGCTCGACGCGCTCTCCGAGGAGGCGCGCGAAGCCGCATCGCGATGGAGCGGTCCGAAAGTCGCGGCACGAACCGACGACGGTGCCGAGCTCGTGTTCGCGCTCGCAGCGACGCCGCAGCTGCTCGTCCTCCGCCACGACGAAGCCTGCGAGGTCGTGTGGCAATCGGGGGAGCTGCCCGGTGCGAACGAGCCGCGTGCGAACGTCGGGAAGAGTGCGAAGCCCGCGAGCAAGGCGAAGACCGCGAAGGTCGACCCGTCGGCGGTCGTGTTCGACGACGCGGCCCCGGAGGCCGAGCGTGTGAAGGCGCTGAAGACTGCGTTCAAGAGCCCCACGGCGGCCCTCGTCGAGCGGGGCACCTTCGAGGCGGACCGATGGCCGGAGCCGCTTCGAAGGGCGTGGTTCGGCGGCATCAACGGGGCGCGTCACACGCTCGAGACCGCGACGCCGCGCTGGGATCCGATCGACGCGCTGGAGCTCGCGGTGGAGCGTGCGGGCGACGTCCCTCTGCCAGCCGAGCTGATCGGCTTCGACGCTCGCGTGAACCCGATCCTGTCGTTTCTGGCCTCACTCCCGACGCCGTACGCACCGCGCGCCGAGGCGCTCGTGCGGCGCATCGCGTGGGAGCTCCCGCGCGGTGAGGCCAGTGTGCGCGCCCGCGAGAGGCTCG
>JBILLJ010000125.1:0-25662 GCA_044376125.1 Sandaracinaceae bacterium | reverse complement strand
GGAGTCCGCGTCGGTGATGAGCGCGACGGGCTCGCCGCCACGAAGCGGCTGATCACCGAGCGAGATCACGCGCGCGATCGTACGCGTGGTCCCGTCGTGCATGTGAACGATCACGTCGATCCACACGTCGCGGAGGAAGGCCACGCCCGTCGGCACCGCGTGTCGCGCGCCGACGTTCGTCACGCGCACGAGGAGCGCTGCGCCGTCACGCGTCGCGTCGAGCGCGAGCGCGTTTCGCAGCAGCGCGGTCGCCTCCTCGGCGGCGCGGAGGCGCTCGGCCTCGGGCGCGCCCCACGGAGGGTCGAGCCCCACGAAGCCGTGATCGCTCCGCACGCGTGAGGCGCGCGCGTCGAGCGCGATCGGCCCCTCGTCGCCACGCGGCACGTGACACGTGGCGCAGCTCGGATCGTGGGGCCCGGGCGAGGCCACGCGGTGCTCGCTCAGCGTCTCCTCGACGAAGACCGACGGCCCCGTGACCTCGTGGCAGGTGCCACAGAGCGACGACGAGCCCAGGAGCGGCGCGGCGCGGCTCGCATGCGCGGGCGTGCTCTCCGCGTCGCCGAAGGGGCCTGAGAGGGGCGCGCTCGGATCCACGACGAGGAGGCCGTCGCGCTCGCCTCGGTTGCCGACGGCCGCGTGACACGTGATGCACGTGACGCTGCGCTCGGCGTCCACG
Source organism: Sandaracinaceae bacterium (assembly GCA_044376125.1). Taxonomy (GTDB): domain Bacteria; phylum Myxococcota_A; class Polyangia; order Polyangiales; family Sandaracinaceae; genus JAFLCL01. The sequence continues at coordinate 24,986 of JBILLJ010000125.1, read as the reverse complement.
TCCCCGAGGAGCGCAGCGTGCGAGGGCGCGTGACAGCGCTGGCAGCGATCGGCCGCGGCCTCACCCCACGCCTCGCGGGCGTGAGGCAGGAGCGCCTCGAGGACCGGCGAGCGATCGCTCCGCGCGTGCGGCGAGCGCGCGAAGTCCGCGGCTTGCTCGGCGTGGCAGCTCGCGCAGTCCGCGCTGCGCGCACCGAGCGGCAAGGGATCGGTCGCGCGCGCGCAGGCCGCGCAGACGAGCGACACCAGCGCGAGGAGGAGCACGTGCTGCGATCCGCGCATGCGTCCTCAGAGGTCGAAGTGGGCGCTCGTGCCGACGATCACCTGGGCGGTGCCGAAGGGCACGTAGGTGTCGGAGATGGCGCCGGTCCATCGATCGAGCGAGCGGTCGTGGCCCGCCCAGCCAGCACCCTGCGCCTCGACGAAGAGCGCGAGCCACTCGTTGGCGCTCCACTCGAGCGAGAGGCCCGCGTGCGCGCCGAAGAGCACGTCGTCGGCGCGAGGCGCGAGCTGCTCGGTCGGCTCGACCATCGAGAACACCGTGCAGAACCCGAAGAGCGGACGCAGGCGCAAGCCTGCGCCCAGGCGGATGGGCACGTAGACGTTGAAGCCGATCTGGTGATCGTGGCGGATACCGCTCGCGCTCTCGACGAGGTGCGCCTCGCCGAAGAGCTCGACACCGAAGTCGTCGAACATCTCCCAGCGCAGGCGCCCCCCCACACCGCCGGCGAGGTACGAGCCCGCCCAGCCGGTCGCGTAGACGCCGAACGCGAGATCCTGCTCCGCCGCGAGGTGTGTCTCGTCGGGCAACGGAGCGAACGGTGCGTCGGCGCGGGCGAGCCGCGGCGCGACGAAGACGATCAAGGACGAGAGGGCGAGGACACGAAGGCAGTGCATCGACGGCTCCTGGCAACGAGGGCTTCGTCGAGGGCAGTGGTGACCGCGCGCTCGGTTTCTGATCGCCGCGCGATTTTTTTCTTCGCGGCACGAGGGGTGCGCGGCGCGGGCCGCTCGCGATGGGCCGTTCATAAGAACGCCGTCCTGCCGCCACTGTAGGCTGGAGGCTCTTCTGGAGACGACGCCCCCCACGACCGGACTGGACTTCGCGCAGCTCTTCCGGAGCTACGCGCCGCTGGTCCTGCGCGCGCTGCGGCGGCTGGGCGTCGCGGAGCGAGACCTCGAGGACGTCGCGCAGGACGTGTTCGTCACACTGCACGGCAAGCTCGGTGAGATCGAGCGGCCGGAGGCGGTGCGCTCGTACGTGTACGGCATCGCCGTGCGGCACGCGTCCGATCACCGCAAGCGCGCGCACGTGCGTCGAGAGCAGCCGGGCGACACCTTGCCGGAGGGTCGAGGCTCGGCCCCGCAGCTGTCGGAGATCCTCGCGACCGAGCGGCGTGCGCGGCTCGATCGCGCGCTCGCCACGCTCGAGAACGACAAGCGGGAGGTGCTCGTGCTCTACGAGATCGAGGAGCTCCCGATGCGCGAGGTCGCCGAGGCCGTCGGCGTCCCGCTGCAGACGGCCTACTCGCGCCTCTATGCGGCCCGCAAGGAGCTCGCGTCGGCGCTGCACGAGCTCGGCCCGCTGGAAGGAGGCGCGCGATGAGCGAAGAGCCCGTTCGCATGCACGTCGACCCCGATCTCGACGCGGAGCTCCGCGCGACGCTCGAGGCCGCGCGCGCCGATCGTGTGGACGACGAGCGCATCGAGCGCCTCGCGCTTCGACTCGGGCCGCTGCTCGGTCCGCCCGGTGGTGGTGGTGGCGGCGGTGGTGGTGGGCCCGCGAAGGCTGCAGCCACGGCCATCGCGGCCAAGGGCGGTGGTGTGATCGCGGCGGCCAAGGGTCTCGCGCTCGTCGCCGCGCTCGGTGCGGCGGGGACCTTCGTGTGGATCGAGCGCGGGCCCTCGGGCTCCGAGCCCCCACACGAGACCGCCCCACACGAGACGGCCCAGACCACCGAGCGCCCGAGCGCGCCGGCCTCGCGCCCCGAGGCCACGCCCACGACCGAGGCGAGCTCCGAGCCGCCTCCCGCGTCCGAGCCCTCCACGCGCGAACGGCTCGAGGCCACGCGCGGCTCGGCGCAGCGCAGCCCACGTGGCGTGCGCACGGTGCACGAGGAGCCGCGGCAGCAGCCAGCGGAGCCCGCGCCGACCTCGACGACGTCTCCCCCCTCGACGCCACCACCGACGGCCGCAGTGGCCGACGCACCCATGGAGATCTCGCTCGTTCGAGGCGCGATGAGCACGCTCGAGTCGTCGCCCGCGAGCGCGCTCGCGCAGGCAGACGAGCACGCGCGCCTCTACCCGCACGGCGCGCTCGCCGACGATCGCGAGGTGATCGCGATCGACGCGCTCGTGCGGCTCGGACGACGCGGTGACGCGGAAGAGCGCGCGAGACGCTTCCGCACCGATCATCCGGGCTCGCCCTCGATCCGGCGCATCGATCGCATCCTCGCGCGGTGATCACACGCCGCGCGAGGCGCGAGCACGCGTGGGCTCACAGCCAAGGGGCGACGAGGAGGTCATCCTCCGGCGCGTGCCGCACCTCACGCCGCTCGTCGCGCTGTTCCTCGTGGCCTCGATCGGCTTTCTGATCGGGCGCATCGAGGTCCGCGGCGTGGCGCTCGGCGTGGCCGCCGTGCTCTTCGCGGGCCTGGCGCTCTCGGCGGCCGTGCCCGACGTCGCGCTCCCCGAGATCGTGCCGCAGCTCGGTCTCGCGCTCTTTCTCTATGCGATCGGCGTGGCCAGCGGCCCCGCGTTCTTCGCGATGTTCCGCGCGCGCGGCGTGCGCGACACGGCCCTCACCGTGGGCATGCTCGTCGCGGCCGCGACGCTCACCGCGTCGCTGTCGCGCGCGCTCGGGCTCGGCGGGCCGAGCACCACGGGCATCTTCTGTGGCGCGCTGACGAGCACGCCCGCGCTCGCCGCCGCGGTGCAGTCGCTCACGCGACTCGGTGGCGACGCGGACGCGCCCGTCGTCGCGTACTCGGTCAGCTATCCGCTCGGTGTGCTCGGCCTGCTCGCAGCGATGCTCGTCGCGGAGCGGTTCTTCCGGGACGACACGCGTGCGGAGCGCACGAGTCAGGTGGGCGCGAGCCTCATCGGCCAGCACCTCGAGACCACGACGGTTCGCGTGGGCGCGGGCGCGGCCGGCCACAAGCCAGGCGAGCTCCGCAGCCGAGAGCGCCTGCGCGTGGCGTTCGGGCGTCTGCGGCGCGGCGAGACGCTCCGCGTGTGCGACGAGAGCGTGGCCCTCGAAGCGGGAGACCTCGTCTCGATGGTCGGCACGAGCGCGGAGCTCCGCCGCGCAGAGGAGCTCCTCGGCAGCGTGAGCCCCGAGCACCTCGAGCTCGATCGCGAGGTGCTCGACTTTCGCCGCATCTTCGTCTCCCGCAAGGACGTGGTGGAGCGTCCGCTCGCGGATCTGCATCTCCTCGAGCGCTTCGGAGCGACCGTCACGCGCGTGCGGCGCGGAGACGTCGAGCTCCTGCCCGACGACACGACCGAGCTCGAGCTCGGTGATCGCGTCCGCGTGATCGCTCCACGCGCGCGCATGCCCGAGCTCACCACGCTCTTCGGCGACTCGTTCACGGCGCTCGGCGAGCTCGACGTGCTGACCTTCGGCCTCGGCATCGTGCTCGGGCTCGCGCTCGGCGAGCTGCCGATCCCGCTGCCGATGGGCCTCTCGTTCCGACTCGGCATCGCGGGCGGCCCGCTCGTCGTGGGCCTCTTGCTGGGCAAGGTCGGTCGCACGGGCCCGCTCGTGTGGACGCTGCCCTACGCCGCGAGCGTCACGTTGAGACAGCTCGGCCTCGTGCTCTTCCTCGCGGGCGTGGGCCTGCGCTCGGGTCACGCGTTCGTGGAGACGCTCGCGCAAGGCGGAGGGCTCTCGATGCTCGCGGCCGGCGCGGCCGTCACGTTCCTCACGGCGCTCGTCGCGCTCGTCGTCGCGCACCGCGTGCTGCGCCTGCCCTTCTCCGTCGCGCTCGGTCTCGTCTCCGCGATCCACACCCAGCCCGCCGCGCTCGCGTTCGCGACCGACCGCAGCAAGAACGAGCTGCCGCGCCTGGGCTACGCGAGCGTCTTCCCGATCGCCACCATCGCGAAGATCGTGATCGCGCAGGTCCTCCTCTCCGTGCTCGGTGGCTGAGCCGCCGACGCGCCGACGTGCTCAGGCGTCGACGTAGAGCGACCAGCTCGGGTTGGCCGCGAGCGCGCGGAAGAAGGGCACGAGCGAGGCGAGCTCGTCGATCGACGTCGAGCGCGACGCGGTGGCTGCACAGTGCGCGACGAAGCCGTCGAGGAACGAGGCGTGGAGCGCGAGGCCGCGTGGGTCGGGGCTCGTGAGCGCGAAGAGGATCTGCGCGCTGTCGATGCGCCGACGCGAGAACCAGCCACCCCACACGTGCTCGAGGGGCCGCGCGAGCGTCGCGAGCCCACCGAGGCCCGGACCGCGGCGCACGTGCCAGCCCGAGCCCGCGCGTGGCAGCGCGCTCGCTCGCGCCTCGAAGAAGCGCTGCGCGACGGATCCGGCGCTCTCGATCTGGCCAGCGACGAAGGCGAAGGCCGCCTGCTCGCACACGGCGTCGATTGGATAGGTCACGTAGCGCGTGCACCCGACGGCCTGTCCACCGGCGAGCGGGCACGACGCACAGTCGGGGATGCCGCGTCCGAAATCGTCGAGGTCGCGCACCAGCTCCGCGTACCCCATCTCCTTCTCGGTCGGTCCCTCGGGCCGCAGCACGTGCACCACGAACCGTGCTCGGTCGCGGTCGGGCCCCGGAGGGATCTGGGACTCGATCGCGGCGCGGTAGCCCCGCAGCTTGATCTTGTGGAGAAAGCCGTCGGGCCCGTGCACGCGCTGGAGCGCGCATCCTCGCCAGCCCATGAGGTCAGCACCCATGGGCGCCGAGGATAGCCTGCAGCCTCACGCGTCGTCGCGCGTGTACTCGGTCAGCAGGAGCAGGTTGCCTTCGCTGTCGGTCGCGAGGATCTGGCGATAGCCCGGCTGCGTGTCGATGCCTGCCCGCTCGACGATCGCAGGCACCACCGGGAATGTCGCGTGGTGGGCCTCGAGGAAGGCCTGGGCCTCCTCGATGTCACGCACCCAGAAGCTCATGTAGCCATTGGCGCGACCGCGCACCGGCACGCCGTCGACGGCGCGGTGGGCCTCGTAGACGCCGAAGACCGTGTCGAGCCCCCAGAAGCCCACGTAGTCCTCGTCGCGGTAGGGCTCGCCGAAGTGCATCACGCGGCGATAGAGGTGCTCGGCGTCCTCGAGCGACTCGGTCGGAGCCCCCGTGTAGTCGAGCGCCTGCGCGATCGCGGGGCTGGCCTCCGAGCGCACGACGAACGTGTCGGTGATCGGCGCCGCCGCGGAGAGGTCCGCGGGGAGCGTCTCCCAGCGCTGCGTCACGAGCAGACGCTCGCGCACGGGGTGCGGCCCCGTGGCGGACACGTCGAGCACGTAGGTGACGAGCGCGGCGCGCCCGAGCGGCCGCACCGAGAGGTCGGACACCACGAAGCTCGCGGCCAGACCGTTCGCGCCTCGGTCGCGGCGCGAGAGCTGATCGCGCAGGAGCGCCTCGATCTCGCGGCGCGGCACGGCGCTCGATCGCGAGGTGTCGTCGAAGTAGCGCGCGCCTCGCGCATGCGCGGCGACGAGGCTCGGCACGTCGCCCGCGAGCCAGCGGGACACGTAGGCGCGCGCGGGCTCGACGCACGGAGAAGGCAGCGCGCTCGGGGTGATCTCGAGGCGGCTCGGGAGCTCCGCGCGCACGGCGTGGTGTCGCTCCTCGAGCACGAACACGTTGCCGGCCTCGTCCAGGGCCGCGACCCAGCGATCGGGATCACGCGCGGCCACCTCGCTCGCCATCTCCACGCCGTGCTCCCGCAGCGACGCCACGCGCGACTCGAGATCACGCGTCTCGAAGATCGGGTAACCGTTCGGATACGCGTCGCGCACGGGCGCGAGGCCTTCGAGCTGGGTCGCGTCGAGGTGGAAGCGTCCACCGCCGAGCTGGAACGTCGCGCGCGTGTCGCCGACTGAGGCAGGCGGGCCGAGCAGCTCCGTGTAGAAGCGCACCGCGCGATCGAGGTCGCGCACGGGGTACGCGTAGTCGAAGCCGATGTCGGCCACCGTGAGCTCGCGCCGCGAGCCGGGCGCCTCGCCGATCGAGGGATCGCTGCCCTCGCTCTGGTGCACGAGGAGCCAGCGTCCGCGACGGCGCTGCCAGAGCTGGAGCACCTGGAAGCGATCCTCGAAGTCCCAGTGATCGCCGCCGCGCACGCGCACCGCATAGCGCGCGACCGCGTCGTCGCCGTCCACGTCGATCGAGACGTGCCGCAGGTGCAGCGTCACGCCGAGCTCGTCGCCCTCGCGCTCGAACGCGAGCTGCTCGGCCGGCAGGGCCGCGACGATCGCATGCGCACCACGCTCGATGCGGCCCGTCTGCCGCAACGCGCGCGTCGCGTCCGGCGCGAGGCGCGCTCCATACGCGTCGTGATCGCGCACGACCCACGCGCGCCAGAGCTCGTCGATCACGCGCGCCACCTCGCGACGCGCGCGCGAGGGGCCCTCGCCGCCCTCCAGCTCCTCGACGACCACGCGATCGCTCCGCGGCGCTTCGACGAGCGGCGGCACATCGGTGACCACCGCGGGCTCGAGCACGCAGCGCGCGGCGTGCTCGGGCGCGTGCGCCGCGCCTCGTCCCGACATCGATCCGCAGGCCGTGCAGCCACCGACGGCGAGCACGACGAAGCCCCACGAACGTGCGTGCGATCCCATCCTCGCTCCTCGCGCCGAACGAATCAGCGCTCTGCCTCCGAGTACGCTCCGCGCGCGTGCATCCCCCCTTCTCGCGCGGGGGACGCGCGGCGCGACACCCAGCGTCGCGTCGCGATCAGCCGCCGAAGCCGACGTCGAAGCCGACGCCGAGGAACGCGAAGAGGCCGATGGGATCGGGGCGCCAGTACGCCGCGCCGGAGGCGAGCCAGGGCTCGGTGCGGAAGGGCACCGCGAGCGAGAGGCCGAGGTGCGCGGTGAGCGCGTCGTAGACGTGCGCGCGCAGCGTGGCCGACGCCTCGAAGAAGAAGACCACACGCTCACGCTCGCTCGGCACGAGCATCGATTGCCCCACCACGAACGCGCCGCCTGCCTCGCCGAGCACGCACACGGAGAGGTCGAGCCACGGCGTGAGGCGGGGCACGGTGCAGAGACCCGCGCCGCCGATCGCGAAGAGGAAGTCCGCCGAGCCCGAGCCCGCGCTCGCGCGAGACCACGGCGAGAGCCAGCCGACCACCGCGACCGCGAGCGGCGGCAAGGGACCGCTCGGGAAGCGGAGGTGAATGGCGCTCCGCCCCGCCGGCGCCGCCGACGGCGTCACGAACGCGGAGAACATCCCGGAGAGATCCACCGCCACCCCGAACGGCGCTCCCGCGCCCGCGCCCGTCTCCGATCCCGCGCCCGTCTCCGATCCCGTGCCCGTGCCCGTCTCCGATCCCGTGCCCGTGCCCGTGCCCGTGCCCGTCTCCGATCCCGTGCCCGACTCTGCCTCCGATCCCGCCTCCGGATCGATCAAGAGCGCGAGGATCAGCGCGAGCGGCTCGGTCGCTGCGCTGCAGTCCGTGCCTTCCTGCTCGAACACGCGCTCGCCTTCGCTCGCGCCGTCGCGACGCGTGACCGCGATCGTCGCGCGATAGCCCGCCTCCGTGCGCTCGATGCGGCCCTCGAGCGACAGCTCCGCGTCCGGCGCGGCCACGAGCACGTCGCGGCCGACGAGCGCTTCGACGCGCGCGCCGAGCTCGATCGCGGTCGCGCACGTCTCGGTGCCGGGCAGGCGCGACCAGCCGAGCGACGCGGTCTCCGAGCGCACACCCTCCACGGCGAAGTCCTCGTCGGCCCGTGCCGCGGCCGGCACGGCGAGCGCGATGAGTGACGCCGCGAGCGCGACGACGTGGGCGCCACGCGCGACGATCATGCGCTGGGCCACGGACCGCGGACGCCGAGCAGCACGCCCTCTTGCTGGATGCCCACGAACATCGTCGAGCCATCGGGGCTGAAGCACACGCCCACGAGCTCCGACCGCGAGAGGCGGTTGCGCGCCACGTCGTAGATGCGGCCATCGGGGCCGAGGCCGCGCACGTAGTTGCGCGCGTGACCGTCCTCGCAGAAGTAGACGTGTCCGTGGGGCGACACGACGAGGTTGTCGGGCATGTCGAAGTCGCTCTGGTCGCTCGACTCCGCGATCACGCTCAGCGTGCCGCCATCGCCCTCGGGATCGAGGCGCAGGATCTGCCCGAGGCGCGCGCGCCCTCCCTCGGTCGCAGAGAGCACGATCGAAGGCCGCCCCTCGCGCTCGGTGAACGCGATGCCCTCGCCGCGTCGCACGATCGCGGCTCCGTCGCGCTGGGCGCCGACCCGCACCGTGTCGGTGTCCGGATCCGGATCGGCGATCGGGACCCAGTCGATCTCGACGTCGTCACCGGGGCGCAGCTGCGTGTCCGTGCGGAAGCGCGCGCGGCCCCGCACCCGCATCGCCTGGAGCGTGCCCTCGAACGGCACGCTCGGATCGTGCGGCACGAAGCGGTAGAGGCAGCCGCCCTCGCGATCCTCGGTGAGGTAGACGATGCCGCGTGCCGGGTCGACGCACGCCGCCTCGTGCCGGAAGCGACCAAACGCGGGCACGGAGCGCGGTGCCGCGACGCGATCGGCGAGCGGATCGCAGACGAACACGTAGCCGTGGCCGCGATCGATCGCCTCTTCGCACGAGAGCCAGCCCCACGGGCTCGGCCCGCCCGCGCAGTTGAGGATCGTGCCCGCGAGCACGAGGTTCGCGCTGCGCTTGGCGAGCGTGTGTGCGTCGAGCACGACACGTGTGACGCCCCCAGGCATGCCGGGGCGGTGCATGTGCTCGATGGTGCGGCCATCGGGCGCGGGCCCGAGCTCGGTCATGCGCGGACCGTTCTCGTGGTTGCGAAGCAGCGTCCAGGTGCCCGGCGTCGGGCCGTCGAAGCAGGCCATGCCGTCGTAACGCCCCGGCGTGACGAAGCCGTCGTCCATCGGATCGCCCCGTCGATCGATGACGCGGTAGGTGAAGCCCTCGGGCAGATCGAGGATGCCTCCCGGGTCGGGGCGGAGCGGCCCGTGCGGGCCCCGCGGCGCAGCGCGTGCGCGAGGCACCACGCCCGCCTCGATCGCCTCCTCCTCCACGGTCCCCCAGAAGTGGTGCGTGAGCCACGCCGCGCCCAGCGCGCCTGCGCCGAGCGCGCTCTTCGCGAGCCAGCCACGCCGCGTGGTGTCGCTCGACGCGCGCTTCGTCATGCAGGCCGTCTCACGGGCTCGTTCTCGAAGCGGAAGGACGCGCCTCGCATCGGGAGGATCGTACGCGACTTGCGCGGTCCGGGCCGGCGACGCGGACGTGACACCCGGCGACACAATAACTGTCGACTTGACACCTCAGGTGTCACGATCCAGCTTCGACCCATGGACGACGGCGGACGCAAGCTCGAGGAGGTGGCGAAGGCCGCAGGGGTCTCGCCCCGCACCGTCCGCTACTACATCCAGCGCGGGCTCCTTCCGCCGCCGCGCTTTCGCGGGCCCGACACGGCCTACGGCGACGAGCACGTCGTGAGGCTGCGCGCGATCCGGCGCCTCCAGGAAGCGTTCTGGCCGCTCGACGCCATCGCGGGTCTCTTCGCGAGCAAGAGCGAGCGGGAGCTCGAGGCCATCGCGGACGGCACGAACGTTCCTGCCCCGAGCGCGTCGCTCGCCGAGACGGCGTCGCCCGCCAAGCCCGCGCCCGCCAAGCCCGCGCCAGCCAAGCCCGCGCCCGCCAAGCCCGCGCCCCGCGGCGGCGTACGACGACCCGTCGATCGAGGTCAGCTCGTGCGGCGCATCTCGCTCACGGACGAGCTCGTGCTCGAGGTGAGCGAGCCCGCGAGCGACGAGACCGAGACGCTGCTCGAGGCCATCCGCATGCTCGTCGCCAAGCAGCGTCGCTGACCGTTCTCCGCCACCGCTTCCCCACACTCCCACCCGCACGAACCCCGCGCTCCACGACCGCGCCGCATCCCCACACCACGAGGACACACCATGACCCGACTGCCCGCGCCCACCGATCTCACGAGCCCGCTCCGCACGCCGAGCGGAGAGAGCGTGCCCCTGCTCGGCGTCGCGCTCTCCGGCGAGGTGATCGGCGGTCACGCGCGCATCACCTCGACGCAGCGCTACCAGCACCACGAGCGCCAGCCGGTGGAGGCGGTCTACGTGTTCCCGCTGCCGAGCGACGCCGCCGTGACCGGCTTCGTGATGGAGGTCGCGGGCCGTCGCCTCGAGGCCGAGGTGAAGGAGCGCGAGGAGGCGTTCCGTGTCTACGACGACGCCATCACGAGCGGTCACGGCGCCGCGCTCGTCGAGCAGGAGCGCCCGAACGTCTTCACGGCGAACGTCGGCAACCTCCTCCCCGGCGAGGAGGTCACGATCGCGATCTCGTTCGTGATGAAGGTGCCGAGCGACGAGGGCGCGCTGCGCTTGATGATCCCCACGCTCGTCGCGCCTCGCTACATCCCCGGCAAGCCCATCGGCGACCGCACGGGGCACGGCGCCGCAGAGCCGACGAGCGTGGTGCCCGACGCCGATCGCATCAGCCCGCGCATCGGCGACGTGGACTACGCGCTCTCGCTCGACCTCGTGCTCGCCTTCGACGAGAAGGCGACGCTCAGCTCGCCTTCACACGCGATCAGCGCAGTGCACGACGGACGCGTGTGGAAGGTGAGCCTCTCGGGCGCACCGCTCGACCGCGACCTCGTCCTCCTCGTCGAGCCGGAGGACCGCGCGAGCCTCGAGCGCGTGGTCGCGCACCGCGAGCCGAGCGCGGGCCAAGGCTACGTCGCCCTGAGCTGGGTGCCCGACCTCTCGCGCCTCGTCGCGCGCGGCGCAGGGGGCGAGGCGTTCAGCTTCGTGCTGGATCGCTCGGGCTCGATGGGCGGCTCGAGCATCGAGGAAGCGCGCCGCGCGCTCCGGCTCTGCCTTCGACAGCTGCGCGAGGGAGATCGCTTCGAGGTCATCGCGTTCGACGATCGCCTCGAGCTGTTCCAGCCCGAGCCCGTGCCGTACACGGAGCGCACGCTGGCGGACGCGGATCGCTGGATCGCCGGCATCGACGCGCGTGGCGGCACCGAGCTGCTCGCGCCGATGGTGCAGGCCGCGCGTCACGGCGGTGTCGTGGTGCTGCTCACGGATGGCCAGGTCGGCAACGAGGACCAGATCCTCGCCGAGGTCCTCGCTGCATCGAAGACCACCCGCATCTACTCGTTCGGCATCGGCACCAACGTGAGCGACACGCTCCTCGGCGAGCTCGCGAAGCGGACGGGCGGCGCGATGGAGCTCATCCATCCCGGAGAGCGCGTCGACGAGAAGGTGGTCGCGACGTTCGCGAAGGCCCACGCGGCGCGAGTGTCGCGCCCGGTGATCGAGGTGAGCGGCGTCGAGCTCGACGACCTCGCCCCGAGCCGCACGCCCGATCTCGTCGACGGCGAGCCGTGGTCGGTGATGGCGCGCTATGCGCGAGGCGGGCGCACGGAGGTGCGCATCAAGGGCACGCTCGCGGGGCAGCCCTTCGTGCACGTGCTGATCGCCGATCTCCCCGACCGCTCGGATGCGCCGCTCGTGCCCACGCTCTGGGCGCGCGAGCGGATCCGTGATCTCGAAGCGCAGGAGGTCACGGGACGTCGGGCCGCCGCGATGAAGGATCGGATCGTCTCGATCGCGACCCAGCACGCGCTCGCGTCTCGATACACGTCGTTCGTCGTCGTCGAGAAGCGCACGGGGGATCGGCGCACGACGGAGAGCGCGGTCACGCGTGCGGTGGCGGTGAACGCACCGCACGGCTGGGCGATGTTCGAGGCAGAAGAAGCCAAGGACGCGGGTCGTTCCTCGATGCGAAAGCGCGGGAGTGTGCCCGCCATGACCCGCAAGGTGATGGCGTCTCTGGGTGGTGCGGTGCCCGGCGGTCCGCCGATCGGTCGCGCCGCCCCCGCTCCGGCCGCACCCATGCGAGCGATGAGCTCGGCGCCGTCGAGCGCAACGGGCGCACCGCCTCCGCCGCCCGCGATGGCACCGATGCCCGCGATGCCGCCCCACGAGGCGCTGGAGCTCGACGATCACGACGACTTCTCGTTCGCAGCCCCCGCGGCGTTCGACGGGCTGATGCGCGAGGAGGGCACGGTCGCCGCGAAGAAGGAAGCCGCGGGCTCGTTGCTCGAGCGCACGCTCGAGTCGCAGCGCGCGAGCGGCCTCTGGGACGCGACCGACACGACGCTCGCGGCGACGATCGCGGCGCTCCGCGTCCTCCTGCGCGAGGGGCTCACGACCTCGCACGCGATCTACGGCGCGAACGCGAAGAAGGCGATCGACGCCGTCGTCGCGGCCGCCTCGAGCGCCAAGATCGCAGCGTCCGAGCGAGAGACGGCGCTGCTGCTCTCGTTCCTCGTCGCGAGCGGTCGCAAGAGCCGCGCGGCGGTCCTCGACGCGATCCGTGCCCACGCACCGGCCGCGCAGGCGCGCACCACGGACGAGGCGACCCTGCGCGCCGCGCTGCTCACGGCCTGATCCGCTGACCTCGACACCTCGACGCACGGGAGCCCTCGTGCGTCGGGGTGCCGGCGCGGGTGTTCTCGCGCTCGCGCTCGCGCGCGCCGTCACCGTTTCGTCATCCGCGTGTCCGAGCGAAATCGGGCCACCGTGGAGGCCGTTGTCGACGACATGAGCACGCTGCGCGTCGCGAGCTTCAACGTCCAACGTCTCTCGGCCCGCCAGCCCGCGCGCGTGGAGGCGATCGCGGACATCGTGCGGGCGCTCGAGGCCGACGTGCTGGCCTTGCAGGAGATCGACGCGGGGCCTGCGCTCGACGTCACGCGCAGCGCGGGGCTGGCCCACACGACGTTCGTCGCGCACGCGGCCTCCGTGCAGCGCGGTGTCGCCGTCGGTCATCGCCTGCCTGCGCTCGCCACCGGCGGGGCACGGATCCCGGCGCGCGTCGGCGACGACAAGGGCTTCACGCGCGTGGTCTTGGACGTGCCGCTCGAGCCGCCATCTTCGAGGCCTCACCGCGTCGAGGTGGTCGCGCTCCACCTCGACTGGCTGTCGCGCGCCGCGCGCGCACGGCAGATCCGGTCGATCGCGAGCGCGCTCGGTGCGCCCGAGAGCTCGCGCATCGTGCTCGGGGACACGAACGCGATGAGCCCGGGTGCGTTCGGCCGCACGCACGACGACACCGTGCGAGAGCTCGCCGAGCGCCTGGGCGTGCGCGCACCGAGCGAGCCGCGGCTCACCTTCCCGAGCCGCCGCCCGTTCTGGGCGCTCGACTGGATCCTCGCGACCCCGGACCTCTCGTTCGTCGATCTCGAGACGCGCGCCACGCGGAGCTCCGATCACGCCGCGATCGTCGCGACGATCGCCCTCGCGTGAGACCACGGGCCGTCGAGCCGCGCCGCTGGGAGGCGCGTGCGAGTGCCCTCAGCGGGGGGGCGCCGGGGCGCTCCGAGCGGACTCGAACAGCGCGCCGAGCGGGATGGATGGAAAGCGCGCGATCCACGCCTCGATCGCGTCCTCGTCGCGCTCGAGCGCGCGCGCGATCGCGTCGTCGATCCGTGCCTCGTCGTCGACCTCGACGACGACCACGCAGCCGCGCACCGCGCGCGGATCGGCGCTCGCAGCGTGCTCGAGGATCGCGTGACCGAGCACGCGCGCGCCGATCGTGCCGAGCGTCGCGCACGCCTCGAGCCCTCTCGTGTCGCTTGCCGACAGCAGCGCCTCGAGCGCCACCTCCGGGCTGCGGGCCCACACGATCACGCCGCCCTCGTCGAGCATCGAGAGGCGGTCGCGCAGCCGGCTCCTGCGGCCCGGGAGCGCGGTCTGCCCCGCGGCCACCTCGCGCGCGAGGGCAGCGTCCTGGTGCGCGTGGATCGCGCGCTTGGTGCGGGGATAGGCACGCCAGATCACCGCGTTCATCAGGTCGTGCATCGAGCCCTCCCGCGTCGGCACGACGCCGCGGCGCGTGATCGATCCGTCGTACGAGCTGTCGTAGGCGAACGGCGCGCCGCGCTTGCGCACGGTCGTCTGCCGCTCGAAGCGCACACCCGCGGCCGGCGCGAGCAGTCGGTCGAGCACCTCGACGCCGACGTGATCGTCGTGCGCGGCGAGCATGCGCAGCGCTTCGTCGACGCCGCGTGCCCACGGCCGCGCCGCGAGCGCGGAGAGCGCGCTCACGCGGCCACGCCAGTCTTCGGGAACGGGACGGATGCTCGCCATCGGTCCGCCGCGCTCAGTCGAGCTTGCCTTGCGCAAGGTACACGGTGAGGACGCAGGCTTCGCGGAGCGCGTTCTTCACGCGAGAGAGGCCCGCGTCGCGCACACCGTGCCCGGCAACCTGGGTGAAGTGCTTGCGAAAGAGGCGCACGCTGCGGGGCACGTGGTAGGCGTCGGTGACGACGAGGATCGAGCGCTCGCGCGATCCGAGCAGGCGCGCGACCTCGAGCGCGTTCTCGTCCGTGGTGCGCGACCGTTCCTCGAGCTCGATCGCGTCGCGCGAGAGCCCGGTCGCGAGCGCATGCGGCAGCGCCGCCATCGCTTCCGTGGTGTCGCTGCCCACCTTGCCACCGGAGAGCACGAGGCGAGGCGCCTTGCCAGCGAGCACGAGTCGAGCGCCCGCGTCCACGCGACGGATGAGCGTTGGGCTGGCCGCGCCGTCGGGGCGCACCCGGCAGCCCAGGACCACCACCGCATCGAAGCGGACGTCGTCCGGCACGGGGCGACGCCCCTTCCACTCGAGCCCGGCGGCCAGGGCCACGATGTAGAGCGCGAGCTGCGAGCCCACGAGGGCGAGCGCCGCGAGCACGGTGCTCATCGGCGCGCTCGTCCACGGAGGGTCCGGAAGACCGCACCGCCCACGCCGCCGAGCATCACGAGGCCCGCGAGACAGAGCGCGAGCACGACGAGCTCACCGAAGCCGAGAGAGAACATGCGCGCTCGTTCTCACTGGCACGAGCGTGCGTGCCCCGCCTGGCACGCCTGCTGGCGGAGCTCGCGCGCGCGCTGGGTGTCGCGCGCGACGCCCGAGCCCGCGTCGTAGAGCGCCGCGAGGTTCGCGCACGCGACGGCCGTGCGGCCCTCACACGCACGCCGGAAGAGCTCGGCCGCTGCGGCCGGGTTGGCCGGTGTCGTCGCGTCACCGCGGAGCACGATGGCGCCGAGGTTCGAGCAACCACGGAGCACGCCGCCGTCGCAGGCGCGCGTGTAGAAGCTCCGCGCCTGCGCGAGATCGGCCGCAGCGACCCCGAGGCCACGCTCGTACATGAAGCCGAGGCTGTTGCAGCCGCGCAGATCGCCGCCGTCGCAGGCCTGCGTGAAGAGCGCGACCGCACGCACGGGATCGGCCGTGACGCCCGTGCCGTTCTGGAGGAGCAAGCCCAAGCGCGTGCAGCCGATGAGCTCGCCGCCGTTGCATGCGTGCTCGAAGAGGCGCGAGGCCGCGGTCGGATCCGCGGCCTGCCCGCGCCCTTCTTCCTGAAGGCTGCCGAGGTTCACGCAGCCCGCGAGGTCGCCTCCGCGACACGAGCTCGCATAGAGCTGCGCCGCCTCCGCGAGATCCTGTCGCACGCCGCGGCCCGTCTCGAGATGTCCTCCGAGCGAGGTGCAGGCGTGCGCCACGCCCCCGGCGCAGGCCTGGCGGAGCAGCTCGATCGCGCGGCGCGCATCGCGCGGACCGCCGATCGCCTCGTCGAGCACGAGCGCGAGCTGGTAGCACCCGAGCTGCGAGCCGCCTTCGCACGCACGCTGGTGCAGCGCACGCGCCTCGGTGACGTTGCGTTCGACGCCAGGCGCGCCGTCCTCGAGCATCAGGCCGAGGTTCGTGCAGGCGACGGCCGCGCCCGCATCGCACGCGCGCCGGTAGAGCTCTGCGGCCCCGGCGGGATTCGGGCTTCCGACGACGCCGGTCTCGACGAAGCGCGCGACGTTGCTGCAGCCGAGGGCGACCTGACCCGCGCAGGCCTGCCGGAAGAGCGCGAAGGCGCGATCGATGTCCTGCGAGACGCCCTCGCCGTCCTCGAACATGATGCCGAGGTGGTTGCAGGCCGCGAGGTCGCCCTCGTCGCACGCACGCGTGAGGACCTGCGCCGCGCGGGCCACGTCGCGCTCGCAGCCGCGCCCGTCGCGGAGCGCTGCCGCGTGCTCGGTGCACGCCTCGGGGACGCCCGCCTCGCAGGCCCGCGCGAAGAGCGACGTGGCGCGCGCCGGATCGCTCGCGGCCATGCCCGCGAGCGCCATGCAGGCCTCGCCGGTGCCTCCGTCGCACGCACCCTCGAGGAGCGTCTGTGCGCGCGCGGGATCGGCGGGCACACCGTCGCCTTCGCGCAAGCGGCGCGAGAGCTCGACGCACGCGGCCGCGACGCCCGTGGCGCAGGCATCGCCCATGAGGCGCACGGCCCGGGTCATGTCCTCGCGCACGCCCTGCCCCGTCGCGAGCAGGCGCGCGAGATCGAAGCAGCCGCGCTGGTTGCCCTGCTCGCACGACGTGTTGAGGAAGATGGCCGCGCGCTCGGGCTCCTGCCGCACGCCTCGCCCGACGATGAAGAGCGCGCCGAGGAGGCGACAGCCCTCGCCGTGGCTGCGGTTGCAGGCGTGGCGGAGCATCGCGATCGCGCGCTGCAGCTCGTCGTCATTGCCGATGAGGCCCTGTGCCTCGGTGACGCACTGGTCGAGCGTCATCGAGCTGCACTCCTCACCGGGGAGCTGCGCAGCGGCCGGCGCCGCGACGAGGAGGAGAAGGACGGTGAGGGAGAAGGAAGAGAAGCGCATGGTGGGCCCGCCTGGGACGCGGAGGCGTGACACGAACTTCACCGGAAGCCAAAGGAGGCGCCGCCCGCCTCGCGGTCCGTCGCTCACCCCTCGCGGTGCTCGATCTCCATGGGCTTGGCGAAGAAGCCGTTGGTCGAAGGATCGTTGTAGGTCGCCCAGTCGAGCGCGAAGGGCTGGAAGTCCACCGAGCCGTCGGCCCGCAGCACCACGCGCAGGCCCTTGGGCTGGACGTTGCGGTAGCTGGATCCCTCGGGGAGATCGTTGTTCGTCGCGCCGCCCGACGAGAACACCGTGAGCAGCTTGAACGGCCCTTCGTAGTGCGACTTGAAGCCTGCCTCGATCTTCTCGTGTCCGCGCACGAGCACGTTGCAGCCCACGCGCTGGAGGAAGGACTGGAGCTGGAGGCGCCCGAAGGGGAAGCGCGCGCTCGCATCCTGGAGCGCGGCCGGGATGACGTCGGCCGAGCTCGGGTCGCTCCACATCATCTGGAAACGGAGGTCGGCGTCCTCGAGCGAGGCGAGCCCCTTCCACTTCTGCTTGAGGGCGCGATCGCGTGGGATGCCGCCGTGCACGAACATCGTGCGCCCGAGGAAGTACATATTCGGCAGCGCCTCGTAGAGGGCCATGTAGCGGCGGAACACGTCGACCGGCAGGTAGGGCTTGAGCGTGTTGATCGCCTCGGCGGGCTTGACCCCTCCGTAGATCTGCCCTTGATGCTCGATGTAGTACTCGTGGTTGCCGCGGATCGGCACGACGTGATCGGGCGCCGCCGTGTAGAGCTGGAGCACGCTGCGGAGCACGCCGTTGAGGCTGAAGATGCCGCGGTCGATGTAGTCCCCGAGGAAGACGAGCAGCGGGTACGGCTGGCTCTTGTCGCGGTGGTAGGCCTCGACGCGCTCGAGGAACTTCGTCTGCATGACGCCGGCCTTGAGGGCCGAGTAGCAGCCGTGGAGATCGCCGAGCACCACGACGTCGTAGACGCGCCCGGGCTCCGGCTTGGTCCACTGGATGTGCCCGTCGAGGTGGCTGCCCTCGAGCTCGTCGACACGCTGCGCGCTGCCGATCTTGCCGGCGCCCTTGGCACGACGCTCGTCGAGCATCGCGATGGCCTTCTCCGCGAGCGCGAGGTCTGCTTGCACCTGCTTCTGGATGCGCTCGGGGTTGGCCGAGTAGTGGTGCTCGAGCTGCTTGAAGAACTGGTGATCGCCCTGTGCGCGCTCGTCGATCATCGGGCTGACGGTGACCTCGCCCGGCGCCATCGCGAGGAGCGCGCCGATGTCGTGCACGCGGCTCGCGCCCGCGTCACCACCGTCTTCTTCCTCTTCGACGAGATCGTCGGTGTCGACTTCGTCGGGCGAGGCCAGGAGCTGCGCGAGCTCGGCGCGGAACTTGGCTTCGGCGGGGTGCACCTGACCGTCGGCCGCGATGAGCTGATCGATCGCGTCGAGCAAGGCGTCGCGGCCCTTCTGATCGAAGCTCGAGAAGAGCTCGAAGCAGCGGAGCTTGAGCTTGGCGTGCACGACGGCGTCGCGGTCGTCGTGCGCCGCGACCGGCTCGGTCATCACGTCGGACACGAAGCGGTCGATGTTCTCGAAGACCTCCTGGAAGTGGCCCGTGAAGCGATCGACGACGTCCTTCTTGTTCGCGGCGTCGGCGTCCTTCATCGCACCATCGACGCGCTGCTCGACGAGCCTGCGGATGGTGCCCTTCACCACCTCGCGCTCGTTCGCGTCGAAGTCTCCGTCGATGTGCCCGAACGTCGTCAGCGCGAAGATGAGCGCCTGCATCTGGCGCTCGGCCGTCTTGGGGTCCCGGGAGAGATCGATCATGCGCCGAACGATACCCGATCCACGAAACGACTCGGGCGCCGCGATCCACGCGACGCCCGAGCACGGCACCTGAAGGTCGTTCAGCGGACGATGCGGATCAGCTCGACGTCGAACACGAGCATGCCCGCGGGCGCGCCGGGGCGGCCCTGGTACGCGAGGCTCTCGGGGATCCAGAAGCGACGACGCTCGCCCTCGACCATGAGCTGCACGCCCTCGGTCCATCCGGCGATCACGCCGCCGAGCGGGAACTGCGCGGGCTCGCCGCGCGTGACGGAGCTGTCGAACATCTGGCCGTCCGTGGTCCAGCCGGAGTAGTGCACCTCGACGACGTTCTCGGCCGTCGGGTGACGCGTGCCCGTGCCAGGGCGGAGCACGCGCGAGGCGAGCCCGCTGGCCGTGCGCTGCGCATCGGCCGGCACGGAGGCGACGTCCGGCGGCGTCTGCGGGGGCTCGGGCGCGCGCTGCATCGAGATGAGCTCCACGTCGAACACGAGCATGCCCGCGGGGCGGCCCGGACGGCCGCGGTACGCGAGCTCCTCGGGGATCCAGAAGCGGCGGTGCTCGCCGACGACCATGAGCTGCAGGCCCTCGGTCCATCCGGCGATCACGCCGTTGAGCGGGAACGTCGCGGGCTCGCCGCGCGTGCGCGAGCTGTCGAAGCTGTTGCCGTCGGTCGTCCAGCCCGTGTAGTGCACGGTCACGCGGTCGCGCGCGCCCGGGTGCTCGGTGCCGGTGCCGGGCGTGAGCACGCGCGAGGCGAGGCCGCTCGCGGTGCGCTGCGCGTCGGCAGGAGGCGCGGCGACGTCGGGCGGCGCAGGCGGGCCCGCAGGCCGCGGCGGCGCGACGCGCTCGGCGGCCTGCTCCTCGTGACCGGCCGCGCGCTCGGCGTGATCGCCGGTGCCGGCATTGTCCTCGCGCTCGTGGCTCGAGCGGCGACGGAACTCGGGCTCGCTGCGGTCACAGCCGACGAGAGGAAGCCCGACGAGGGAGGCAGCGACGAGGCCCGTCGCGACCGACGCGCACAAAGACCGAGAAAACCAGGCGTTCATGCGCGCGGAGTTAGCGTGACCCCGCGCGCGCGTCCAGGGCCCGGCCGATCGGGCGAGGCGCTCCACGGTTCGTGGTAGAGGGCCAGGATGCGCAGCGCCGGCCTCCACCTGCTCGCCCCGAACGTCGTGCTCCACGTGATGGAGGCGAAGGAGCCGGGGCCCACCCTGCTCTTCCAGGCCGGCATCCACGGCGACGAGATCGCAGGCGTGCACGCGATCGAGGAGCTGCTCGAGGAGGGCTTCGCGCCACGCCGCGGGCGCCTCCTCGTGTGCCCCGTGATGAACCCCGGCGCCTACCGCGCGCGCAAGCGCCCGGCGAGCGTGCGCGGGATCTGGAGCGGCCTCGACCTCAACCGCTGCTTCCCCGGCGACGCGGGCGCCCCCGAGCACGAGAAGCGCCTCGCCCGCATCTTCATGGACCTCGTCCTCGACGAGCGCCCAGCGCTGGTGTGCACGCTTCACGAGAGCACCAAGCGCTACCACCCGGACGTGAAGCCCTCGTTCGGTCAGACGCTCGTCTACGGCGTCGATCCGATGCCGGCGGTCATCGGCCGCGCGATCGATCGTCTCAACGCGGCCAAGCAGAGCGACGAGGAGACGTGGGCGCCGCAGTACTACCCCGTTCCCACCAGCTCGACGGAGGTCATCGTCGACGCGATCGGGTGCGTGGGCATCTGCGTCGAGACCTGGATGGGCTTCCCCGAGGAGCGGCGCATCGACATGCAGAAGGACGTCGTGCGGATCCTGTTCGACGAGATGAGCTGAACGCCTCCGAGGCGCGCAGCGCCGCCGGCGCTCACTTCTTCGCGAGCAACGCCTCGAGGTCGCGCACCCGCCGCTCGGCGGCCTCCGCCCTCGTCCGTTCCGCGTCCGCACGCTCGCGCTCGTGCGCGGCCTGCGCGCGTTCACTCTCTGCGCGCGCGTGCTCTTGCTCCGCGCGCACACGCGCCTCCTCCGCGCGCACACGCGCCTCCTCCGCGCGCATGCGCTCCTGTTCGGCGCGCTGTCGATGCGCCTCCGCGCGTGCGTGCTCCTGGTCGGCGCGCTGCCGCTCCGCATCTGCGCGCTCCCGCTCGTGCTCGGTGCGCTCCTCGCGCGTCGGCACCGGCACGCCACGCTGCAGCCACCGCAAGCCCGTCACCGCTTCGCCTTCGAGTCGCGTGGGCGCGATCGCCAGCGAGAGCCCCATGCACGGCACGTGGATCACGCCGCGATCGGTCTCGTCGCGAACGAACCCAGTGGCGTCGCGATGGTAGGCCGTGAGCTCGAGCGTGTGCGGGTCGAAGATCACGTAGGTGCTCACGCTCCAGATCCGCTCGTAGAGGCGGAGCTTCTCCTCGTGATCGATGGTCTTCGTCGAGGGCGACGTCAGCTCGATCACCACGTCGGGGAACTTCCCGCCCTCTTCCCAGAGCACCCAGCTCTTGCGGTGCTTCTTGCGATCGGTGCCGAGGACGACGAACACGTCGGGTCCGCGGAAGTCGTTCTTCCGCGTCTGGAGCTCGCTGAAGTACACGAACATGTTGCCGCCGACGAAGAAGTCCTCGCGGTCGGCCCAGTGCTGCGCGAGCGTGTCGATCAGCTGGTTCATCAGCGCGCGGTGTCGCGGCGTCTCCATCTCCACCCCGTCGTCCCAGGGCAGCTGGTCCTGGCCGGGGGGAACGCGCGGGGGAAAAGGATCGCGCCCGATCTCCATGCCCGTCAGGGTGCCACCGTTCGTCATGCAAGGCGACGGTGCAGCCCACGTGCCGGTCTCCGAGCCCACGAAGCGCAGGGAATTCGAGCCTCGTCTGGCGGGCTCGCCGCCAGCCCCCCTGGCGGACGCCACCCCCATCGGCGCGGTAGGCTGCGGCGCGATGAGCGCACAGCCGGACAGCGCGTGGGGACAGTTCTCGTCTTGGATTTCACAGGCGGGCGCGCGCGTGCGTGTGCTGCCCGTCGAGCCGCACCGGGGCGAGCCGATCGCGCGGGCGCTCGGCGTCTCGGCGCGCTCGAGCCTGTGGGCGATGGCCACGAACGTCGGCGCGCTGGTGATCGACGATGGCTGGGTGCGCGTGCTCGGCGGAGGCACCGCGGGGCAGCGCGCCGATCTCGCCGACTGGAACGGTCTCTCGGACGCGCCGACGTTCGCGAGGAGCGTCGGCTTCTTCGTCGTGGGCTACGACGTGATGGGCGGCGTGTTCGCGCTCGACGGCGGCGCGCTCTCGGGCGGGCCGGGCAACGGACAGGTCTTCTACTTCGCGCCGGACTCGCTCGCGTGGGAGCCGATGGAGATGGGCTACACGCCGTGGCTCCAGTGGCTGCTGCTCGATCGCGAACGCGTCGATGGTTGGTTCGAGAGCCAGCGCTGGCCGGGCTGGCGCGACGAGGTGCGCGACCTCTCGCTCGACACCGCGGTCAGCGCGTTCCCCTTCGCGTGGACAGAGGAGGGCAAGGACCCGAGCCGCGTGCACCGCGAGCCCATCGCCGCAACGAGCGTCATCGCGACCACGTTCCGATTCGCGCGCGAGCTCGAGAACCCTTCACTCCCGGGGCCGCGCCCGACATCACTCTGATCGAGCGTCGGAACGACGAGCACCATCGACGCTGGCGAGCGGCGTTCATCGACGACCTCGGACCTCGTGGCGACTTCAAGGCGCGGAAGCGCGAGTCACTCCTGTCGATGCTCGAGGAGTTCCGACGACGACTCGCCGAGGATGATTGACCCGCGCAGAAGTGGGCCGGCTCGACGAGTGGCTCCGGACGCTCAGGGACGGCCGTCGTGCGGCTCGTTGCGGAGCGACCTCGCGACCTCGAGGGCGGCGTAGGTGAGGATGCCGTCGGCGCCTGCGCGCTTGAAGCCGACGAGGCTCTCGAGGATCACGCGATCCCAGTCGAGCCAGCCGCGCTCGGCGCTCGCCTTGAGCATCGAGTACTCGCCCGACACCTGGTACGCGTAGGTCGGAAGGCCGAAGGCCTCTTTCACGCGGAAGAGCACGTCGAGGTACGGCATCCCGGGCTTGACCATCAGCATGTCGGCACCCTCGGCCACGTCGAGCGCGACGTCTCGCAGGGCCTCGGCGCCGTTGGCCGGATCCATCTGGTAGGTGCGCTTGTCGCCCTTGCCGAGGTTGGCCTTGCTGCCGACCGCGTCGCGGAACGGCCCGTAGTACGCCGAGGCGTACTTCGCCGCGTAGCTGAGGATGCGCACGTGCGAGAGGCCCTCGTGCTCGAGCGCGTCGCGGATCGCGCCGATGCGGCCGTCCATCATGTCGCTCGGCGCGACGACGTCGCAGCCCGCGCGCGCCTGCACGATCGCCTGCTTGCAGAGGATCTCGACCGTCTCGTCGTTCACCACGTACGCGCCGCCCGCGTACCAGGGCGCGCGCTCGTCGGGGCGGAGCAGGCCGTCCTGGCCGTGCGTGGTGAACGGGTCGAGCGCCACGTCGCAGATGACGCCGACGTCCGGGCATGCGCTCTTCACCGCGCGCACCGCACGGCACACGAGGTTCTCGGGGTTCGTCGCCTCTTCGCCGTCGGGCGACTTCTTGCTCGGATCGATCACCGGGAAGATCGCGACCGCGGGGATCCCCGCGGCGTGGCCTTCCTTCACGGCCTCGACGAGCAGATCGATCGAGAGCCGCGAGACGCCGGGCATCGACGCGATCGGCGTGGCGAGCCCCTCGCCCTCGTGCACGAAGAGCGGCCAGATCAGATCCGCGGGCGTGAGCACGTGCTCGCGCGTCAGGCGCCGAGACCAAGCGTCGCGCCGATCACGGCGCATCCGGGTGCGAGGAAACTGACCGAGGAAGTGCATGCCCGCGTGAGTAGCACGGCCGGCGAACGGCAGGCTGACGACGACGCGCTCGTCACGGGCGCTTCGAGTAGGCTCGACCCCATGGGTGATCAGGCGCGCGTTCGTGTGCCGCTTCGGCGGCGCGCCTTGCATGGCGAGCTCGCCGAAGACGCCGTGCTCGAGCTGGTGCAGTCGACGAACCAGCTCTTTCGCCAGCTCTGGCGCGTCGAGGAGCTCCCGCCCGAGGTCATCGCCATCCACCAGGCCGACTTCTACGTCGCGCAGGTGCGCAACGGTGGACACTCGCAGTTCTTCTACAACGCACGCGACCTCGACCGCGTCGTCGCGCTCGCGCGAGAGGGCCTCTCGCTCGTCGGCGCCGCGGCGGAGCTCGACATCCTCGAGCGCGCGCTCGCCTTGTCGCGACGTTCACCGAGCCTGCTCGAGAGACTGCGCCGCGCGCTCTATTGGGGTGCCGCCTCGGAGATCGCGCCCTCGTTCGGGCCGCTCGACAACGAGATGCGCACGCTCGCGGCGGGCTCGAGCCGGTGGTCGACCAAGTGCGCGAACTGGTTGCGGTCCTCCGACGTGATCGTCGTCGTCGATGACGAACGGGCGCATCGAGCGGCCCTCGATGACCTGGCCCGCATCGTTCCTGATCGAGACGCGCGAGTGCGAGCACGCGACGCGGCCCGAGAGGCCGCGATGTCCCCGGTCGAGCGCACCGTCCGCGAGGCCTGTCGCGCACGCGGGCTCGAGTACCGAGGGTTGAGGGTCGGCCGACCGCTCGAGGATGGCAGCACGAGGTGGTCGATCGCGACCGATCCAACGGGCAACCACCGCGCCGTGACACGCGGCGACGTGCTGGTCCGCATCGACTGGGACGTTCCACTCACGGAGCGCGAGAAGGCCCTGCACGCCAAGCTCGCGGAGCTCCTCCGCGAGCGAGAACCAGAGCAGGATTGAAGCGTTCGGCTCGATGGGTGGCGTGGCGCGGAGCAATGGCCTCTTTCCTGGACGACGCGACGCTCGAGGCCATGCCCGGAGCAGTCGTCACGCGTGCGAGCACGGTCGCCGAGCACACCAGACTCGCGGTTCGCGAGAACGTGTCCGCGAATGCGCCCGGCAGGATCGAGGGGAATCACGAGCACACCGGCCGCGCGTTCACACGCAGACGCGACAACCGCCACGGCGTCGTCCGCTTCGACCGCATGACCACGCGCACGCCGACCGCCGCCAAGGCGTCCTCCGCTTCGACCGCGCGATCACGCAAACGCGACAGTCGCCACGGCGCCTGCTCCCTTCGCGACGCGAGCCACACCGTTCACGCG
This sequence comes from Sandaracinaceae bacterium, assembly GCA_044376125.1. Taxonomy (GTDB): domain Bacteria; phylum Myxococcota_A; class Polyangia; order Polyangiales; family Sandaracinaceae; genus JAFLCL01. The sequence continues at coordinate 145 of JBILLJ010000125.1, read as the reverse complement.
CGGGCCTCTCCCCGCGGGCCTGCCGGACGCTGCGAAGTTTCGCCATCGAGGGCTGCGGGCACACGAGCTCGATGCCCTGCGCGAGGCCGTCGTCGCGAAGGCGCGCAACGGCGACCATCGCGAACGCGAGCAACGGCCTCTCTCC